>JAZNTK010000046.1:0-29643 GCA_045591685.1 Lachnospiraceae bacterium | reverse complement strand
ATGCTTGTGCAGGGAAGTATCACTACACAAAGTTCAGGTTTATCCAAACCGTATTAACGCGGGGTAGAGCAGTCTGGAAGCTCGTCGGGCTCATAACCCGGAGGTCGTAGGTTCAAATCCTTCCCCCGCTACTAACTTCTTAGGAAGTAATTGCCCAGATAGCTCAGTTGGTAGAGCAGAGGACTGAAAATCCTCGTGTCGCTGGTTCGATTCCGGCTCTGGGCATTTTTAATTGGAGTTCATAAGAACTCCATTTTTTCTGCCCATGACTGACCGAACGGTCGGTCACACTTTGCACACAAATATGGCTTATACTTTGCAAAGACTACATTTTATTGGTTATACCAAATAGTTTTCAATTTATAAGATTTACATAGGCGGACAAGGTGTTTTAGATAGAAATATAAGAGAAATAATATTATTAGCGGAGGCGTTATATGTTACCTAAGTTTAGTGTCAAAAAACCTTATACAGTATGGGTATGTGTAGTTCTGGTATTGGTTCTGGGAATTGTATCGGTTATGCGAATGACAACCGATTTATTACCTAACATGAGTTTGCCGTATGCATTGGTAATTACGACGGATCCGGGAGCCAGTCCTGAAGAAATTGAGAAGAGCGTAACGGCGCCGATCGAAGCGGCAATGGCAACAACATCTAATATTAAAACCATTAGTTCTGTTTCATCAAACAGTTATTCTATGGTTATTTTAGAGTATGAGCAGGATACCAATATGGATTCTGTTGTAATTGAAATGCAACAAAAACTGGATCAGTTAAAAGGCGGCTGGGCTGATACTGTAAGTGCACCTATGATTATGCAGTTGGATCCTAATATGCTTCCGATTATGGTTGCTTCTGCGGATGTTGAGGGCATGTCGCAAATTGAAATTTCTGAGTATGTTGAGAATGAATTGACTCCTGTACTTGAAAGTATTGAAGGTGTTGCTTCCGTCAGTACCACAGGTTCTGTAGAAGAACGATATGAGGTTACAATTCGGGAAGATAAAGTTGAAGAATTAAATGTTAAGATGCAGGAGGAAATCAAAGAGCAGTTAGCAGAAGCCAGAGAAGAATTGGAAGATGCAAAGGCTGAGGTTGAAAATGGTATAAAAGAGTTGGAAGAGGGTCAGAATACCTTGGCATCAGAAATTGCCAGTGCCTCCAACCAAATCATAAATGGTAAAATTGAAATTTATGTCGGCGAAGTAACGATGACCCAGACTTTGCCGGAGTTAAGAGAAACAAAATCCACACTGGAAACAACCTTAAAAACATTAAATGATACTTATAATACCGGTGTAAAAATCCAGCAGTCTATTGATGCTTATAATAAATTATTGGAAATTGAAGATGATGCAATGTTAGAGGCTGCATCCGGTGGTTTAACAAGATTTCAGGTGACACAGGCACGTGATTTAGCCGTTGTAAGTTTAGATGCATTGAATTTAGGAATTTCGGCTATGTCAGGGGCATTGTCTGAAATGGGAATAACGATTAAGACATATCAGGATATTCCTGCTGTAGTGCAGAAATTATCCAAAGCACTTGCAGATTTAAATACAGGTATTGCGACGATGGAAGCCGCTCAGGGACAGATTGCAGAAGGAAAAGAAGCCCTGAACGAAGCTTATATCACATTAACAGAAACACAGATTAAGACCATTTTTGAATTAAGTAGTTTGTCATCTACATTGAATATGGCATTGGCTCAGATTGAAGCCGGCGAAGCCGAATTAGAAGCGGCAGAGGAGTCTGCATTGGATTCTGCAGATTTAACACAGATTCTTACCGTAGATATGATTAATAACCTTTTTATGGCTCAAAACTTTTATATGCCGGCAGGTTATGTACAAGACGGTGATACCCAGTATATGGTTAGTGTAGGCGATCAGATTACTTCGTATGATGACTTATCCAATTTGGTTCTTATGGATATGGGAATGGATAGCGTAGGCATCATTTACTTGAAAGATATTGCAGATATCGAATTGGTGAACGATGCGGCAGATTCTTATTCCAGAGTAAATGGTAATCCGGCAATTATGCTTTCTTTTGAGAAGCAGACCGGCTATTCTACCGGTGAAGTAACCGATAATTTGATTGACCGTTTCGAAAAACTGGAAGAAGAAAATCCTGATTTGAATATTGCGGTATTAATGGATCAGGGTGTTTACATTGATATGATTGTTAAGTCCGTTGTGCAGAATATGTTAATGGGTGCGGCCTTAGCGGTTATTATATTAATTATTTTCTTAAAAGATTTACGCTCTACTTTTGTTATTGCATGCTCCATTCCGATGAGTGTGGTTTTTGCGCTGGTTTTAATGTATTTTACAGATATTACATTAAACTTAATTTCACTCTCTGGTTTGGCACTGGGTATCGGTATGTTGGTGGATAACTCCATTGTAGTTATTGAAAATATCTATCGACTAAAGAAGGAAGGTATGTCTGCAAAGAAGGCTGCTGTTGAAGGTGCGTCCCAGGTGGCCGGAGCAATTATAGCTTCTACATTAACGACAATTTGTGTATTTGCCCCCATTATTTTTACCGATGGTATCACAAAACAGTTATTTGTTGATATTGCCTTAACAATTTTATATACATTGGTTGCCAGCTTGATTGTAGCGTTAAGCTTTGTGCCGATGATGGCATCCGGTATGTTAAAAAATGCAAAAGAGCCTCAGACCAAACTTTATGATAAAGTCAGAGACTGGTATGGTGATATGATGCACTATATCTTAAAAATGAAGCCGGTTGTATTGATTTTATCGGTAGTTCTTTTAGTTGTCAGCATTTGGGTAGCTTTCTCCAGAGGTTTTACTTTTATGGATATGGAAATGGAGACCGATCAGATTGCCATGACTGTAGGTCCCAGAGAAGACCAGGTTTTAACTTTTGATGAGTTAAAAGAATTAGCAGATGAGACTACGTCAGCCATTATGGATATTGAAGGTATTGAGACAATTGGTGCCATGGCAGGTGGCGGCGGAACCATGAGTATGATGTCTTCAGGAGCTGAAAGTGTTACTTACTATATTCTTCTGGATTCTGAAAGCGATCGTTCCATGTATGATATTATTGATGAGATTGAGGAAAAGACGCAGGGTGTGGATGGACTTGTTAGTATCAGTTCTGAGTCTTCCGATATGACAGCGATGTTAGGTAGCGGTCTCAGCATTCAGGTAAAAGGTCGTGACTTGGATACATTAGAAGAAATTGCCATGGATATTGCTAAGATTGTTGAGGAGACCGAGGGAACGGTTGATGTACACAATGGTTTGGAAGATACTACAGCATCCCTGACTATTCACGTCGACAAAGAAAAGGCTGCTGAATATCAGATGACGGTAGCCCAGGTATTCCAGTTAGTATATGCGGAACTTGCATCTACAACGGTTTCAACGCAGGTTTCAACAGATATAAAAGATTATGACGTTTATGTCATGAGTGAGGAACAGTCAGAAGTAACCGTTGACGATATTAAAAAGATTACCTTTACTCATACCAATAAAGATGGAGAAGAAGAGGAAATTAAAATTACGGAAATTGCTACTTTTGAAGAAGGTATTTCCATGAATTCCATTAATCGTGATGCGCAGACACGTTATATTAATGTAACTGCCGGAATTGATGCAGAGCATAATGTAACTTTGGTAAGTAATGAAATCCAAGAGAAATTAAGCGATTATGAGATTCCCGAAGGCTATAGTCTGGAGATGGCCGGTGAAGATGAAATGATTATGGATGCTATGGAACAGTTGGCGCTGATGCTTATCCTTGCGATTATTTTTATCTACATGGTAATGGTAGCGCAGTTCCAGTCGCTTTTATCACCTTTTATCATTATGTTTACGATTCCGTTGGCATTTACCGGTGGTTTTGGTGCCATATTCTTAGCCGGATATGAAGTCAGCGTTATTGCAATGATTGGTTTTGTAATGCTCGCGGGTATCATTGTAAATAATGGTATCGTTATGGTTGATTTCATCAATCAGCTCCGTCGTGAAGGAATGCCTAAGAAGGAAGCGATTGTAGAGGCCGGAAAGGCACGTCTGCGTCCTATTTTGATGACTGCGTTGACAACTATTCTCTCTATGATTCCCATGGCTTTGGGCATGGGTGACGGTGCAGAAATGATGCAGCCTATGGCAATTACCATGGCAGGCGGTTTGATTTACGGTACACTTTTAACATTAGTCGTTGTGCCTTGTATTTATGATATTTTCAATAAAAACAAGAGCATGGTGGAAGAGGAACTGTAGTTTCTGTTATAGATGAGGTGAATGATGAATACAAATCAGAACGGCGATTTTTCACTATATTTTGATGGAATTGCTGATAAAGAAATGCTTATGTATAAAGCTGTAATAGAAATGATTCAAGAGGATTATGATATTAACAGCATTAAAGTAAGTGATATTACAAGTCGTGCAGGTATTGGAAAAGGAACTGCATATGAATACTTTTCCAGCAAAGAAGAGATTATTGTTAAAGCTTTGCTTTATGATACCTATAAGCATATTAAAAATGTAGAAGAGATAATGCAGCGGGCGACTTCTTTTAAAGAAAAATATTATTCACTGCTGGATTATCTGGAAGAAAATATGCCTTATACGAAGGGTGTTGGAAGTCTGCTTAAAATGTTTACCGGCACATATGAGGTTAAAGAAAAGTTTCAGGGTGAATTGGAGAAATTCCATGTACGGGCGAACTGTCCGCTTACGTATGTTGAAAAATTGATTGATACCTTTATGGAGCAGGGATTCAAAGAAGGTATTTATCCACAGACAAATGTTATTATACGAAGAAGTGTTTTTGCGACACAGGTGACAGGTTATATTTACTGTATTTTAAATCAATATTACGGAGGCGGCATGCCTCGTGAGGAAGCCAGGGATTTTGCATACAGCAGTGTTGTAAAATTATTGAATCCGTAAAAGACATATTTTACCGTAGAGCAGTGCATACTAACAAAAAGAATATTTGGAGGTATGCAAGATGAATTCAGATACGGTTGCGTTGTTAAAAGAATGTGATGCCGGTTGTAAAATGGGCGTGGAAAGCATGAAACAGGTACGTTCTTATGCGGAAGAGGGCAGGTTAATTGCTGTAATTGACAAATATCTGGAGAGGCATGATGATTTTGGCGATAAATGTCACAGAAAGTTGAATCAGATACAGGAAACGACTCAGGATCCGCCCAAAATGGCCAGTACTTTTGCCAAAATCAGTACGGATATGAAACTCATGATGGAAAAAGATTCCCATAAAATTGCGGAAATTTTAATCGACGGTTGCAATATGGGAGTAAAGTCCACTACGGAAAATATGCATAAATACAGCAAGGCAGATGCGGATAGCATGAATCTGGCAAAAGAGCTTGTCGAAATGGAGCAGAAAATGTCTCAGGATTTGTTGCAGTTTCTGTAAGAAATGATTATAAAAGGAACTTGCCTTGCAAACCTTTTATCTTGTATAATAAGTTTACAAAAATTTTATATTTAAAGTGTATACTGTATTAAATATGTGTAAAAGCCGGAGAAGAGAATACTTCCGGCTTTTGGCACAGATACATATATGAAGAGTTGAGAAGTAAGATTTTTATAAGAATCAATAGACTAAAATAGTGCGGGAAATGGAAGGTGTAAACAATGGCTAAAGTAAGAATCGTTTCAGACAGTACCTGTGATTTATCTCCGGAGTTAAAAGAGAAATATGACATTAAAGTCATTCCTTTATGTATCGTAATGGATGACAAGAGTTATTTTGATATGGTGGATGTAACACCGCTTGAAATTTTTGACTGGGCGGATGCGAATAAAACCACACCGAAGACAGCGGCGGCAGGTATTGAGGATGCAATCAATTTCTTGAAAACTTTTCAGGAAGCAGGCGAGGATGTAATTTACATTGGTATTTCTGAGGATATGAGTACTACCTGTAACGTGCTTCGTCTTGCGGCGAGTGAGTTGGAATATGACAGAGTGTTCATTATTAATTCCATGAATTTATCAACAGGTATCGGTTTACAGGTGTTAAGAGCGGCAGATATGGCAGCAGAAGGCAAGAGTGCGGAAGAAATCGTGGAAGCTATTTCTGAGGCACGTACCCTTGTGCGTGCAAGCTTCGTGGTAGATAACCTTACATATCTTGCCAGAGGCGGACGTTGTACTGCAGTAACCGCATTGCTCGCAAATACGTTGCAGTTAAAACCCCGTATTGATGTTAAAATGGGTAAGATGGGCGTTGGACAGAAGTACAGAGGCAAATACAATAAGGTTATTTTGAAATATGCCAAAGAAATGGAAGAACAGCTCCTTCGTGCCGATAAAACCCGTGTTTTTGTGACACACACAGATATGGATCAGACGATTGTGGAAGAGATAAAGGATTACTTAAAGAGCTTGAATTACTTTGATGAGGTCCTTGAAACCGTAGCCGGCGGCGTTATTTCCAGCCACTGCGGAAGAGGAACATTGGGTGTACTCTTCTACGATACGCAGGAAAATTAATTCGTAAAAGTTAAAAAAGAAACACTGCTCAATGGGGCGGTGTTTCTTTTTTTCAACTTTTAAAACCCCTAGACCACAAGCGTAAAATATGGTATCATTATATGGTGTAACCTAGTCGTATTGTGTTCAGTTTAAAAAGGGAAAAAGATGGCAAGCATCCGTAAAAAATTACAGACTTTAAGTGAATCAGACTTTTATCCTTATCATATGCCCGGTCATAAAAGGTTTGGCGATGAGGATTTTGCACTGGACATTACGGAAATTGACGGATTTGACAATCTTCACCATGCGACAGGCATGTTAAAAAAGGCGCAGGAGAGAGCGGCGAAACTTTATGGAGCGAAGGAAAGCTTCTTCCTTGTAAATGGCAGTACCTGTGGTTTGCTGGCAGCGATTTTTGCATCATTTAATAAAGGCGATAAAATATTGGTGGCAAGAAATTGCCATAAGGCGGTGTATCATGCCATTGAGATTCGGGGATTGAAGCCTATATATATCTATCCTGAAATTGATGAAGAATATGACATAAATGTCGGAATAACCGTAAAACAGGTTGCTGAAGCAATAAAGAAACATGATGAGTATAGATTGAACGAAGGTCTTAAAGTGTCCCCGCTTAATCTTTACGATAGGATAAAAGGTGTAATTATTACTTCGCCCACATACGAAGGTGTTACATCAGAAATTAAAGAAATTGCAGATTTTTTGCATGAAAGCAAGAGGTTTCTGATTGTTGACGAGGCGCACGGAGCGCATTTTGGATTCCATGAAGCTTTTCCGGAAAGCGCGGTAACCTTAGGTGCAGACCTTGTGATTCAAAGCCTTCATAAAACCTTGCCGTCTATGACACAAACAGCAATTTTACACCGATGCAGTGAACGGATAGATCTTGCAAAAGTACAAAAGTATTTAAGTGTTTTTCAAACAAGCAGCCCGTCATATGTTTTTATGGCACATATGGATGAGTGTGTGCGTATGTTGGAAAAGCAAGGTCCCAAGCTGTTTCAGCAGTTTGCTGACAGACTGGAGAACTTTTATGAGCAGTGTAATAAGTTAAAGCACATTAAAGTACGCAGAACTTCCGATCCGGGGAAGATTATGTTAAAGGCAGGTGCATGTAGCGGAAGGGAATTGTATGATACGTTACGTAACCGATTTCATTTGCAACCGGAAATGTGTGCGGGAAATTATGTGCTGGGAATTATGACAATTTGTGATTCCGAAGAAGGCTATACGCGACTGACAGATGCATTGTTTTGCTTGGATACTGAATTTGACGGAATACCGGATTATCAGGAAGAAGAGGAAAAAAGAAAGACACTTGTGTCACTTTTAAAAGATAGACCGAAGCAATTATTCCTTCCGTATGAGACGGAAACCCGTGAATTCGAGGCAGTAAATCTTTCAAAGGCAGTTGGAAGGATGAGCGGAGAATATATATATCTTTATCCGCCCGGAATTCCTTTCATCGTACCGGGAGAGATTTTTACTGCAGAAGCAGTGAAGAACCTGAAAGCGTTAAAGAAAGCGGGATATGAGTTGCAGGGCATGGCAGATATGTCCGGAAGAACGGTTAAAGTAGTAAATTAGTGATAACGATTATAGGAAAAAGTGTAAATAAAGTATACAATCATTGGGGGATGAAATGGGAAAAATATTTTATTTAATGGGTAAAAGTTCAAGCGGAAAGGATACGATTTATAAGCATATTCTGACGGAGAACAAATTTAAACTACGTAAAATTGTGCCGTATACCACGCGTCCGATTCGTGAGGGCGAAGAAAACGGAAGAGAGTACTTTTTTATCGATGATGCAGAAGTGCGTAAATTGGCAGATGAAGGCCGTATTATAGAGCTTCGTGCATACAAGACCTATCACGGAAACTGGAAATATATGACGGTGAATGATGGTCGTATCAATTTAAAAAAGCACAATTACCTGATTATCGGAACCTTGGAATCTTATAAGAAAACCGTAGAATATTACGGACAGGATGCAATTGTACCGATTCTGGTGGAAGTAGATAATGGTGTACGTTTGCAAAGAGCGCTAAATCGCGAAAGAAATCAGGCTGAGCCTAAGTATCAGGAAATGTGTCGCCGGTTTCTCGCAGATGAAGAAGATTTCCGTCAGGAGTTGATTGATGAGGCAAACATTCCGAGAATTTTCGTAAATGAAACCTTGGATGTCTGTATTGCAGAGATTGAGGACTATATAAAAGAGAATTTAGAGCCGATAGAGTAATGGAGGGGAGGTGTCGGTATGGACATTAAAGTAAATAATATACAGCAGATTTCACAGCCGACACAGACCAATCAGGTACAGACAGGCGACCAGACGTTTAAATTTACGTTGGCAAGTAATATTGCGGAGCATGAATTGCAGGCCAGATTGACTCTGATGCTGGAAGAGATTACCATGCAGGGTAAAAAAGTCGGCAAGCGCATGGATATCCGGGAAATGAAGAAGTATCGCATGCTGATTAAGGATTTTATGAATGAAATCGTAACCCATTCGCATGAATTCAGCAGAGAGAACTATCTGGACAGGCGCGGAAGACACCGTGTATACGGCATTATCCGCCGTGTGGATGAGTTGTTGGACGAGCTGGCACAGGAATTAGTGAAAGATGAGCAGGACAATCTTGCGATTCTTAATCGAATCGATGAAATACGCGGGTTGTTATTAGATGTATTTACGTAGGCGGAGGTGACACAAATGGCAGATTTTAGAGATATTGTAGGGCAGGAACATTTAAAAGAACAATTACAGAAGACAATTAAGGAAGGCAATGTGTCGCATGCGTACCTTTTAAACGGTGAATTGCGTTCGGGCAAGGAATTTATTGCGAAGATTTTTGCGGCAGCACTGCAGTGCGAAAGCGATTCGGATGTACCCTGTCAGAAGTGTCAGTCTTGCATAAAGGCTTTCAGCGGAAATCATCCGGATATCATTTTTGTTTCACATGAGAAGCCCAATACCATCGGTGTAGAGGATATTCGCGGACAGATTAATAATGATATCATGATTAAGCCCTATCAGGGACCTTACAAGATTTATATTATGAATGAAGCGGAGAAAATGACGGTACAGGCACAGAATGCCCTTTTAAAGACATTGGAAGAACCGCCTGCGTACGCAGTAATCCTGCTTTTGACAACTTCCGTGGAAGAAATGCTTCCCACCATCGTCAGCCGTTGCGTAAATCTTTCCATGAAGCCGGTACCTGACAGAGTATTAAAAGAGTTTCTGATGAAAGAAATGCGCGTGCCTGATTATAAGGCAGATTTGAGTGTTGCTTTTGCAAGAGGTAATCTTGGACGTGCCAAGGTCATGGTATCCAACGAAGATTTCGATAAAGTAAGGGAAGAGGCTGTAACCCTTTTAAAATACATTGATGAAATGGAAATCGGTGAAGTAGTGGCTGCTATCCGTAAAATCGGCGAATACAAGTTTGATATTAACGATTATCTGGATATCATTTCCATCTGGTATCGTGATGTTCTTATGTTCAAGGCGACCAATGATGTAAACGGCTTGATTTTTAAGAATGAAATACAGTATATTAAGAAGGTGGCAAAAAAGTCATCCTATGAAGGAATTGAAAATATTATTGATGCCCTGGAGAAAGCGAAAGCCAGACTTCGGGCAAATGTAAACTTTGATTTGACCATGGAACTTTTACTCATGGCAATCAAGGAAAACTAGTATAGAAAGGTATTATATAAATGATAAAAGTAATCAGTGTCCGTTTCCGGACCGGGGGAAAGATTTATTTCTTTGATCCCTTGGATTTTGAAATAAAGAAAGGCCAGCATGTTATTGTGGAAACTGCCCGCGGTATGGAATATGGTCTTGTAGTAAGCGATATTCGCGAGGTAGAAGATTCCAGAGTGGTACAGCCTCTTAAACCGGTTATCCGCGTAGCAACTCCTGCGGATGATAAGCAGAATGCAGAAAATTTGGAAAAGAAAAAAGAGGCATATGATATCTGCCTTGAAAAAATCCGTAAGCATGAATTGGATATGAAGCTTGTGGATGCGGAATATACGTTTGACAATAATAAGGTATTGTTTTATTTTACGGCGGATGGAAGAATTGACTTCCGTGAGCTGGTAAAAGATCTGGCAGCAGTTTTTAAGACACGTATTGAATTACGTCAGATCGGTGTCCGTGATGAAATCAAAATTATGGGTGGTATCGGTGTATGCGGACGCGTACTTTGTTGCCATTCCTATTTGTCGGAATTTGTTCCCGTGTCCATCAAAATGGCGAAGGAACAGAACTTATCTTTAAACCCTACTAAGATTTCCGGTGTGTGCGGACGCCTGATGTGTTGTTTAAAGAATGAAGAAGAAATTTATGAAGAATTAAATAAAAAGCTTCCGAATGTGGGCGACAGCGTTACCACAGATGATGATTTGCATGGTGAGGTTCACAGCGTGAATGTGCTTCGCCAGCGTATAAAAGTATTGGTAGAAAACGGTGATGAGAAGGAATTAAAGGAATATCACGTAGACCAGCTTACTTTTAAGAAGAAATATCACAATAAAGAAAACTCGGCTCTGACAGCCGAAGAAATGGCTGAATTAGAGCGTTTGGAGCGTCAGGATAAAGAAGATGCGGAAAAGGATGGTACTGAGGACAAGCCGAAAAAACCTCATTATGAGAAGCGCAGACATGGCGAGGACCATTCTATGGCAGATGGTGACAAAAAAGACCATAAGCCTCATTTTGATAAGCATAACCGAGGAAATCATGGTGACAGACACCATAATGACCAGGGACACAGGAACGAGAATCATCGGAGAAATGAAGAAAAAAGTGCTGAGCTGAGAGAAGAAAATTTAATCGGACAGGAAGCACAGACCGAAAAGGCAGCCGGTGAGAAGGAAGGAAACGGAAGACATCATCGTAACCGTAGAAACCGACACCACCGTCGCGAACGAAACGGAGAAAGAAATAACGAAAATGGCAATTAAGATAAAAGAGAATGAGAGGGTAGACTGTCTGCAACGGAAAGGATACCGAATCATTCAGGATCCGGGGAAATTTTGTTTCGGAATGGATGCAGTACTTTTATCGGACTTTGCAAAAGCAAATGAAGATGACAGGGTGCTGGATATCGGTACAGGTACCGGTATTATACCGATTTTGATGGAAGCAAGATATGGCGGAAGCAGATATACCGGACTGGAAGTCCAGGAAGAAAGTGCCGATATGGCTTTAAGAAGCGTGGCATTAAATCAGCTGGAGGACAAAATATCAATTGTAACGGGAGATATAAGGGAAGCAGAAACCTATTTTGAGGCTGCTTCCTTTGATGTTATAACCTGTAATCCGCCGTATATGATCGGACAGCATGGATTGGCAAATCCGGAGGAACCCAAGGCGATTGCCCGCCATGAGGTAAAATGTACTCTGGAGGATATTATTGAAAAAAGTGCAAGGCTTCTGGTACCCGGCGGTAAGTTTTATATGGTTCACAGACCGTTTCGTCTGGCAGAGATTATGACGTGCATGTCAAAATACAAAATAGAACCGAAACGTATGCGACTTGTATATCCTTATGTGGATAAAGAACCCAATATGGTATTGATAGAAGGTGCAAGAGGAGGTAAATCCCGCATAACTGTGGAGAAACCTCTGATTGTATATGAAAGTCCGGGAAAATACACAGGAGAGATTCTGGATATTTACGGTGAGGAATCAGAATAAAACGAGGTACAGATGATAATCGGTTAATTATCAGTATGGCTTGCAGAAAGGAAATTGTATGGCAGGAACATTATATTTGTGCGCAACTCCCATTGGAAATTTGGATGATATGACCTTTCGTGTGCTGGATACTTTGCGCAACGTGGATGTTATCGCGGCAGAGGATACCAGAAACAGTATTAAGCTTTTAAACCGCTTTGAAATTAAAACACCCATGACCAGCTACCACGAATACAATAAAGTGGAAAAGGCAGAAAAATTAATTGCCATGATGCAGGAAGGCAAAAATGTAGCATTGATTACAGATGCAGGAACGCCCGCAATTTCAGATCCGGGAGAAGTTTTGGTTCGCATGTGCCATGAAAGCGGAGTGCCGGTAACATCTCTGCCCGGTGCCTGTGCCTGTATTATGGCGCTGACATTGTCGGGGTTGCCCACCAGAAGATTCTGTTTTGAAGCCTTTTTGCCTGCAGATAAAAATGAAAGACGGGATATTTTAGAAGACCTAAAAGAAGAGAGCAGAACGATTATTTTATATGAGGCACCTCATCATTTAAAAGGAACGCTGGCTGAGTTATACGAAAACTTAGGAGAACGTAAGATTTCCTTATGCCGCGAACTCACGAAAAAGTTTGAAACCATTATGCCGACAACTTTGTCGGAAGCTATCGCCTATTATGAGGAGAATGAGCCGAAGGGTGAATATGTTTTGGTTTTGGAAGGGAAAAGTATTCAAAGCCGCAAGGATGAAGAAAAAAGGGAATGGCAGCAGTTGTCTATCGGGGAGCATATGGCGTTTTATGAAAGCCGCGGGGTAGACCATAAAGAGGCGATGAAAAAGGTTGCCAAGGACCGTGGGCTTTCCAAAAGAGATGTTTATCAATATCTATTAGAAAATAGTTGACAAAGTACAAGGCAAATAATATACTCATAGCGTAATGAGGGAAAATACATAGCAAAAATCCCAAGTTTCTCAGTAAAGGAGTTACAAATATGTTAGAAAAGATTACAGAAATTATTGTAGAACAGCTTAATATCACAGGCGTAGAAATTACAGAGGACACCTCTTTAAAGGATGATTTAGGAGCAGATTCACTTGATTTATTAGAGCTTGTTATGGCTTTTGAATCTGAATACGGTGTGGAAATTCCCCCCGAGGATTTGGAAGGTGTATCTACCGTAGGCGATATCATCGAATACATTTCTAAAAAAGAAGCTGAATAATTTTTTATGAAAAGAAAACTCCATCGGCAATGTCCGGTGGAGTTTTTTGCGTTTTAAATAATTTTTTCTGAGATAATTAGCTAAAATGTTTTTTGTTTGTATCCTGTGTAAAATTCTTTCGGAAATTCTGATCACGATACACCTTAGGAGTACAGCCGGTTTCTTTTTTAAAAATACTGGTAAAATGGCTCTGGGAAGAAAAACACAAATGGTTTGAAATTTCTTCGTAGGAGTATTCCGAAAACTTAAGCATATTCTGTGCAGCTTCAATGCGTCGGGAACGAATATAAGCACTGACGGAGGTGCCGGTTTCTTTTTTAAATAATTTAGAAAGATAGGTTTCGCTGATGCCTACATTCTCTGCAATTGATTTTACAGTCAACGGTTTATGTAAATTATCATAAATATAATCAATTACGCGAACAATATTTTTAGAATAAATATTGACTTTCTTCATTTGCTTCATTCGTTTGCAATAATCTACAGCCATTGTATACTGGAGCTTTTTCAAACTGTCGGTAGTGGTACAGTGATCGGCCTTCTGAATATAGTAATCGCTTAAGGAATATGCCATTTCGTGGTCCATGCCGCCTTCGATACAAAATCGGGCAACCATGGCAGTAGAAATAATAAAATGATACAAAAGGTTTCTGACAATATTGTCGGAAAGTACGCCCTTACCTTGCAGGGATTCCCGTAAAAATTTTTCCATCTCAATTTCTACGGTTTCAAGATCGCCGTTTTTAACCGCATCATAAAAAGACATTTCGTTTTCGAAAGAACGGTATTCTACAACGGAGTCACGGGCCAGATATAATTTATGATTAATGTTTTTATCTTTTTGCTTTGTCATAGGTGTCTCCTATTAAAAATGATTACATTAATCATAGCAGAGCGCATAAAAAAAATAAAGCAAAATGGCATAATTTTTATATGAAAAAATAGAAATGTAATATTGCTTTTCGGCTTAAAATTAGGTATGATAAAATTTGTTATTTTATAATCATGAGTTGAAAAGAATCGGAGAAGTATCATGCAGAAAATCGGTTTTGACAATGAAAAATATTTAAAAATGCAATCTGAGCGTATCAAAGAGCGTATTGCGGCGTTTGGAGGTAAATTGTATTTGGAATTTGGCGGGAAACTGTTTGATGACTACCATGCGTCCAGAGTTTTGCCCGGATTTAAGCCGGACAGTAAAATCGATATGCTGGTACAGTTAAAAGACCAGGCTGAAATTGTAATTGTCATCAGTGCCGGTGACATTGAGAAAAACAAGGTACGTTCCGATATCGGTATTTCTTATGATATGGATGTGTTGCGACTGATTGATGCGTTCCGTGGATACGGTTTATATGTGGGTAGTGTTGTATTGACTCAGTTTGCGGGACAATCCAGTGTGGTTGCTTATCAGAAAAAGTTAGAAGCTCTTGGTTTAAAAGTATATCGTCATTATCATATTGAAGGATATCCTTCCAATATTCCTCATATTGTAAGTGAAGAGGGTTATGGAAAGAACGAATATATCGAAACAAGCCGCTCCCTAGTAGTAATTACAGCACCGGGACCCGGTAGCGGTAAAATGGCTACCTGCCTCTCTCAGATTTATCATGAGTATAAAAGAGGGATTAAAGCCGGTTATGCCAAATACGAGACTTTCCCGGTATGGAACCTTGCATTGAAGCATCCCGTGAATCTTGCGTATGAGGCGGCTACCGCAGATTTAAATGACGTAAATATGATTGATCCCTTCCATTTGGAGGCTTATGGTGAGACAACCATTAACTATAACCGTGATGTGGAAATTTTCCCGGTTTTAAATGCCATGTTTGAGGAGATTATGGGTGAGTCTCCGTACAAGTCCCCTACTGACATGGGTGTCAACATGGTAGGATACGGTATTATTGATGATGAGGCTGTTTGCAAAGCGGCTAAAGAAGAGATTATCCGCAGATATTACAATGCATTGTGTGCGAAGCGTCAGGGTAATTCTGATGATGTGCAGGTAATGAAAATAGAGCTTCTGATGAAGCAGGCCGGTATTACCGTGGAGGACAGACCGGTAATCGGCGCGGCAAATTTAAGAGCAGAAGTTACGGGAGAACCGGCTGCTGCGATGGAATTATCCAATGGGGAGATTATTACCGGTAAAACCAGTGAACTTTTGGGCGCATCTTCCGCATTGATATTAAATGCATTAAAGAAGCTGGCAGGCTTGGATGACGAAGTGCATTTGATTGCTCCTACCATTATCGGACCGATTCAGGAGCTGAAAATCAAGCATCTTGGTAATGCAAATCCCAGACTTCATACGGATGAGATTCTGATTGCCCTGTCCATTTGTGCGGCTACGGACGAGAAAGCAAAACGTGCAATGGAGCAATTGCCGAATCTTCGCGGTTCAGAAGTGCATTCCAGTGTTATTTTATCGCAGGTAGATAAAAATATATTCCGTAAATTGGGCGTTAATTTAACCTGTGAGCCTGCATATCAGACTAAGAAGCTGTATCATAAATAAGATGAAATAAAAAGAATATATTTTATGTGAAATCACACAAAAACGGACTGTCTTTTTTGTGTGATTTTTGAATTGTGAAAAGAGTTTGATAACTTTGTGATGAAAATGTGAGAAAAGTGTGATAAAATAAATTCCGTAAGTGTAAATATTCTAAAGAGGAGGAATTTTATTATGCAGTTTGAAATTAAAGGTGCACCCTTTCCGGTTGCAGTATTAAATGTTGCGGCAGGCGAATCTATTAAGTGCCAGCAGGGAGCTATGTGTTGGATGTCTCCCAATATGCAGATGGAAACATCCGGTGGCGGTATCGGTAAAATGTTTGGTAAGGCTCTTACAGGAGAGGCTCTTTACGAAAACAAATATACAGCACAGGGTGGTCCCGGTATGATTGCAGTTGGCGCAGGCGTTCCCGGAAATATTCTTGCACTTGATTTAACAGGCGGAAAAACCATTATTGCTCAGAAGAAGTCTTTCCTTGCATCTGAAATGGGTGTAAACATTGAAATTCAGAAGAATTTCAACAAGGCAGGTATGTTTGGCGGCGGTGGTTTCATTATGCAGAAGTTTACCGGACAGGGTATGGTATTCATTGAAGTGGACGGAAGCATTGTAGAATATGATTTACAGCCCGGTCAGCCTTTGACCATTGATACAGGTTGTCTTGCAGCTATGGAAGGCACTGTACAGATGAATGTAGAAAGAGTACAGGGATTTAAGAATGTTGTTGCCGGCGGTGAAGGATGGTTTAATACCACTTTGGTTGGTCCCGGACGTGTTTGGTTACAGACTATGTCTATTCCCAGCCTTGCAGGCGCACTTGCTCCTTATTTACCTGCAAGCAGATAATATAAAGCAATGCAAGCAAAAAGAAAGCAGCTGCGAAGCGTACATAAGAATTACAGGCCATCGGACTTATGTCCGGTGGCTTTTTTATGTGATTCTTAGGGGTTTTAACTTGTATTACCAATAAGAATGCGATAAAATTAAAATCTAGTGATAAACCATGGGGGTGGTAATGATGGAGAAAAAGGCGAGAAGCAGTATATATAAAACAATACCGGCAATGGCAATTTTGCCGTTAATGCTGTTTGGACTTTTGGTGCTGGCAATCTGTTCCTGGCGATTTAATAATGTTATGTGGGAAAAGGTAGAGGATGAACTGCATAATATTGCGTCTTCCGTGGCGGCGACATATGATACGGTTTATCCCGGAGAATATAGATACGATGAAGAAGACAATGTTGCTTTTTACTATAAAGGTGATGAAGAAATTACCGGTGATTTTACCATTATTGACAGTATGAAAGAAGCTACCGGTGCGGAAATTACCATCTTTTATAAGGATGTGAGAATGCTGACAACCATTATGGACGCAGAAGGACAACGTCTTATCGGCAGCGGAGTAAGTACCATTGTCAGCAGGGATGTTTTAGAGCAAAAAACGCCCCAGTTTTATAATGATGTGGAAATCGGAGATTCTACATATTGTGTATATTATTTACCGTTATTGACAGAAACCGGCAGCTGTATCGGTATGATTGCTGTTGCAAAACCTGCGGCGGCTGTAAAAGATTTGGTTTTTAAGGCGGTAATTCCTATTGCTTTCGTGATTTTACTGGCAATGCTTGCTGCGGGATTTGTTTCGTTCCGTTATGCCAAAAGTTTGGCAACAGCCATCGGAAATTTGCAGAAGGCATTGGCGAATGTGGCGAAGGGTGATTTATCCAAGGAGCCGCATTTTAGTGTTATGGGTCGAAACGATGAAATATCTGACATGGGAAAATCCATCATTTCCATGCAGAAATCATTGCATGTTCTGATAGAAAGAGATGCTCTTACGGAGCTTTATAACCGTCGATGTGCAAACCAACGCTTGAAAAAGATTATGAAGAAGGCAGAAAATACCGGAACCAGATTTTGTGTGGTAATCGGCGATATTGACTTTTTTAAAAAGGTGAATGATACCTACGGTCACGAAGTAGGGGATAAAGTGTTGGTAGCAGTGGCAAAAGCATTAAAGAATTCCATGACCGGAAGCGGATTTGTAGCGCGATGGGGCGGCGAGGAATTTTTAATTGTATTTGACGAAACCGAATACGATGCAGGATTAAAGAAATTACAGGTATGTTTGGATAATGTGCGTAAATTGCAGATTGCGGATGAACGTTTTGAAATGCCGATTCAGGTAACCATGACCTTCGGTATTACAGCGGGCGGAGCTGAAGATGATATGGACAATCTGTTGCGTATTGCGGATGAGAGATTATACAAAGGTAAAACCGGCGGAAGAAACCGTATTGTGGGTGAATAACCGGAGAAAGAAGTTCGTAGGTTAAACAAAAGCCTGCGATGTTATAAATGTCCGAGGGGGCAACGAGTAATGAATAATAAAAGAGTAAATACAGGACTTACCCAAGTGATATACGAGGATGATGCATATGCAAAAGAATGCAGGGCCAAAGTGCTGGAATGCAAGGAAGTATTGCGTAAAGACGGTGACAGGGAAGAAACTGTCTATGGTATTGTTTTAGATAAAACCGTATTTTTTCCGGAAGGCGGCGGTCAGCCTGCCGATGAAGGTGTAATCAACGAAGTTCCTGTTATTGATGTACAGAAGGAAGATGGCAAAATATATCATTATGTGAGGACTGCTTTTGTATCCGGTGATGAAGTAAATTTGCAACTTGATTTTAACCTGCGGTACAGAAGAATGCAGAATCATTCCGGTGAACATGTATTTTGTGGTTTGCTCCATAAATTATACGGATACGAAAATGTTGGATTTCATATGTCCGGAGATTTAGTGACAGTGGATGTAAACGGTGCCCTTACGGCAGATGATTTCGAAAAACTTGAGATGCTTGCCAACGAAGCAATTTATTCAAATGCGCCAATTTATGCTCTATATCCGGAAGCTGCAGAGGAAATTGATTATCGAAGTAAGTTGGAATTAACGGAGGACATCAGAGTTATCATAATTGAAGGCTATGATGCCTGTGCATGTTGTGCTCCTCATGTAAAGAGTACGGCAGAAATCGGACTTATTAAGGTTATGGATTTTATGAGTCACAGAGGCGGTACCCGTTTTATGTTAAAGTGCGGTGGGGCTGCAGTGGAGGATTATGTTCTTTTACATGAAGAAATAAAGCAGATTATGCGCCTGTTTTCTTCCAAAAGAGAGGAATGCCATCTTGCGGCAGAACGGGTAAGCGAGCAGTTAAAAGCACAGCAGGAAACTGTCGTTGCGCTAAAGAGACAGATTACCGAGCTACATATGACCCGGTTGCGCGAAACGGTTAAAAACATGCCGGACGCACCGGTTATTATGATTTTTGACGAGGCACTGGAAGAGATGCAAATGCGTACTTTGGTGAACGAAGGAGTTACGATCGCCCCTGGATTGGTAGCCGGTTTTATGGGGAAAGACGGAATGGGATACCGTTATATTGTCGGTAAAAATGAGACTGCAGAAGGACCGGATTTACGGGAGTTGGCTAAGAAGATGAATGAATCTCTAAATGGCAGAGGAGGCGGTTCTGTTAAAATGATTCAGGGTAGTGTTGCGGTAAATCGTGTTGAAATAGAAGAATTTATGGCAAAGATGGTGTAAGAAATGAAAAACAGACAAAAAGGAATTTTCTGCATTATCGGTTGTGCCTTCTGCTTCGCATTAATGAATTTATTTGTTAATCTGGCGGGCGACGTACCGGTAATTCAAAAGGCGTTTTTTCGTAATGCGGTAGCCCTAATATTCTCCGGCGCCGTACTGTTTAAAAGCACTACAAAGGAAGAGAGAAAAGTAACCAAAGATAATTTTTGGTTACTCTTTTTGCGTTCTTTGGCGGGAGGAATCGGCTTTGTATGTAATTTTTATGCTGTGGATCATATGAACATTTCGGATGCGTCCATGCTGAATAAACTGGCACCGTTTTTTGTGATTATTTTTTCGGCAATTTTCTTAAAAGAAAAAGCAAACTGGTTCCAGTGGCTTTCGGTTGTTTTGGCCTTTGTGGGAAGCCTTTTTATCGTAAAACCTACCTTTGGCATGGAAGTGATTCCTGCAGTGGCAGGCTTGATAGGCGGACTGGGAGCCGGTATTGCCTATACCTGTGTGCGTAAGCTGGGTCAAAAGGGAACGAAAAGTACTTTTATCGTGTTCTTTTTCTCTGCGTTTACCAGTGTGATTCTGGCACCTATTGTGCTTTTGAATTATAAACCTATGGAATGGTGGCAGTGGATGTTTTTATTACTTACCGGACTTGCGGCATCCGGTGGGCAATTCTGCGTGACGGCGGCTTATACGTATGCACCGGCTAAGGAAATTTCAGTGTATGATTACTCTCAGGTTATTTTTGCTGCAATTTTAGGATTTTTCTTTTTAGAACAGGTGCCGGATGTATGGAGTATTGTAGGCTACGCCATTATTATTGTGGTAGCAATTGTTATGTATATCAGACAAAAATAATCCTTTAGATGCTGTGCTAAATGAATACAAACTAAAAACTGGGACATTAAATTTCATAAATATTCAGAAAATAAACGATTTTTGTTTAAATATAGTGCAATTTCGGGCGGATTGAGTTATAATATACGTGTATAGGTGTTAAAAAAGGGGAAAACACTTACATACTTGGCAGGGAGGCCATATGAATTATATTTATCATTATGATTTAGCGGCAATTCTCATTTGTATTATCGTAGGGGGTCTGTTCTTTTCAAAGAAACATTTTCCCAGCAAATCGAACAAATTGTTTTTGTCTATAGGGGCATTAATTCTTACTGCCTCTGTTTTTGATGTTCTTTCTGTATATACCCTGGCACATATAGATACGGTTCCCATCTGGTTGAATTATTTTATCAATGAGATGTTTTTCTTCGCATTTAATTGTACGTATGTGGTTTATATGATTTATCTTCTTTTGATTACCGAACGACATAAAGGAAAGTATGGAAAGATTGTTAAAGGTATTAATGTGGTGATTCTTGCTTACATTACATTTACTATTGTAACCACACCTTGGTTGAAACTTATCTTTTATTTTGAAGGTGGTCAGTATTATCATGGTCCTTTGCATATAAGTTTATATATTGTTGCGTTTGTTATGTTAGGCGGTTGTATTTTTACCATTATTACTTCCAACCGTAAGATAAACAATATGCATTTGATCACGACTTGTATTATTGCCATTGTGTCTATTGTTGCAGTTATTGTACAGTTCGTTTGGAACGAGCTTCTTTTGGTAAATTTCGTAGCATCGCTGTTGTTTTTTATGCTGTTCCATTCGTTACAAAACCCGGATGAATATCTGGATAAAGAACTTGATGTTTTTAACATGAAGGCATTTCTTCAGCAGATTGTAAATTTACATGATAAAAAGAAAAAATTTACTGTTTTGGCGTTTGAAATTGAAGGCTTTCATTTTGTGGAACAGTTCATGGGTGTAGAGCGAGGGAATGACTTGCTGGCTACCGTTGTAAAAGATTGTACCAACGGTTTAAAAGGCGAACTGTATCATTTGGGAGGTACAAGATTTGCATATATTTTTGACCGGAACAGTAAAGATATCGCAGAACATGCAGATTGGTTAAAATGGCGCTTTGTAACTGCTTTTCATGTGAATCGTGTAGCGGTTAATTTGACGGTGCGTATGTGTACCGTGGATTTTCCGGAAGTTGCAAGTACCCGTGAAGAAATATTAAATGCGATAGATTCAACTCTGGAGCAGGCGAAAGAAGAAAATTCTTATGATGTAATTGAGGCTACACCGGAAGGTATTGAGAAACATCAAAGAAGTGCTATTATCAATCATATCTTGAAGAGTGCGGTTCGTAATAAAAGTTTTGAGGTGTATTTCCAACCGATTTACTCTATTGAAGACAGGGCATTCAGTGCAGCAGAGGCATTGGTTCGTCTCAAAGATGAAGAGTTGGGCTTTATACCGCCTGATGAATTCATTCCCATTGCAGAGCAGAGCGGTTTGATTTTGGAAGTAGGAGATATCGTATTCCACAAAGTATGCGAATTTTTAAGATCTTCTGAGGTAACTGATTTGGGTATCCGATATGTGGAAGTAAATCTTTCCATGGTACAGTGTATGCAGGAAGACTTACATAAACATTTGAAGTCAATTATGGATCGCTATGAGATTCCTTATCATATGATTGATTTTGAGGTAACAGAGACTTTCTCAACCTCAGATACCCGTATTTTAATGAACAATATGTCAAGCCTCATTGATTCTGGTTGTACCTTTGCTGTGGACGATTACGGCACCGGTTTTTCTAATACGGATTATCTTATTGAGTTCCCGTTTGAATTAGTAAAGCTGGATAAGAGCGTAGTATGGGCGGCGACAGACAATGAAAAAGCTATGAAGGTGTTAGAACATACGGCAGCAATGATTAAGAGTCTCGGACTTAAGATTGTAGCAGAAGGTGTGGAAACCTTTGAACAGGCATTGATGCTTCGAAGCATCGGATGTGATTTCTTACAAGGATATTATTTCTCAAAACCGGTTCCGCCGGCAGAATATGTGGAATTTTTAAGGAATGCAGATAAGTGTATTAAAGAGAAGCTGACAGACCGTTTGGCAATGCTTTCTTAAGAAGTATATAATTAAGGCGATGATGACTGTTTTAGAGCAGTACACCCTCGTCTTAATTTTTCCGAAAGGATAAAATATAAATGAGCAGAAAATTCGATACTAAAGTACAAGTTTTAAAATACAAGGTGCTTCGCGAAGTGGCCAAAAGAGCCTGGGAAGGCAATTTGGAGAATGCAGCTTTTGAGATTCCAAAGGCTATTGTGCCGGGGCGCGAGCCGACCATGCGTTGTTGCGTGTATAAAGAAAGAGCAGTGCTCGGTGAGAGTGTTAAGATTGCCATGAATACTACGATGGATGGTAAGGGCTATAAAAGAATTGTTAATGTCATTGATATTGCCTGTGACGAATGCCCCGTAGGCGGTTATGAGGTAACCAATGCCTGCCGTGGATGTATTGCTCATCGTTGCGGAGATGTGTGCCCCAGAGATGCCATTACCTATGATGAACACCAGAATGCTCACATTGATAAAAGCAAGTGCATTGAGTGCGGTAAGTGTGCACAGGTTTGCCCCTACAGTGCCATTAAGCATAACGTACGTCCCTGTCAGAATGCGTGTAAGGTGAAAGCCATCAGCATGGATGAAAATCAGGCGGCATACATTGACGAAAAGAAGTGTATTTCCTGTGGAGCATGTGTATATCAGTGCCCCTTCGGAGCCATTACGGACGCGTCTTTTATAGTGGATGCGATTGATTTGATTAAGGGTAGCGATAACAATCGAAATTATAAAGTCTATGCGTTGGTAGCTCCGTCTATTGCCAGTCAGTTTAAGTACGCAAAGTTAGGTCAGGTAGTGACGGGATTACGTGAAATGGGATTCCACAATGTGGTGGAAGTAGCCTTGGGTGCTGATATGGTAGCGGATTCCGAAGCCAGAGAATTGGTGGAAAAGGGTTTCCTCACAAGCTCCTGTTGTCCCGCATTTGTACAGTATATTAAGACTCAGTTCCCGGATATGGTAAAGCATGTTTCGCACAATGATTCGCCGATGGTTGCCTTAAGTAAAGTTTTAAAGGAGAAGCATCCGGATTGTAAAATTGTGTTTATCGGACCCTGTACTGCCAAAAAGACAGAGTTCCAGAGAGAAGATATTCGTCCTTTTGTAGATTGTGTAATAACTTTTGAGGAATTACAGGCTTTATTTGACAGTAAGGATATTGATATTACGACTTTGGAAGAAGGACATATGTATTTCGCATCTTACTTCGGAAGAATTTTTGCAAGAAGCGGCGGTTTGACCGAGGCTGTAGAAGAGGCTATCAAGGAGCAGGGAGTGACGGATTTTGAGTTGCGCCCTGTTGTATGTAACGGTATTGCGGAATGTAAGATGACATTGCTTAAGGCCAATAAAGGTATAGATGTTGGGAATTTTATCGAAGGTATGGCTTGTGTGGGTGGTTGCGTCAATGGTGCGGGCTGTCTTACCCACAGCGAACGTAACAAGTTGGAAGTGGATAAAAGCGGTAATGAGGCGCTGGAGAAATCCATTTCCAATGTGCTTAAGATTTTGCAGTAAAATTATATAAATAAAGGGAAAAATTATAAAAACGGAGGTTACATATGGCAAAAGTAAAAAGAGATTTATCAATTAAAAAGAATGCAGATATCAGCAGAAATAAAACTGCGTTAATCTGTATGACAATTACAACGTTATTGTTGGCTGCAGCGTATTTTCTTGAGGTGTTAAAAGACGCAAGAGAGTTAGGAGATTATTTTATATTATTAGCAACCTGTATTGTTCCCCCTATTATTGCATGGGTGATGTATATTCTTAAAAAAGATAATGCAATTATTCGCTATGTTTTAGGTGTGGGATTTTTGGTATTTTATACCTATTTACTGTTAACATCAACTTCAGCATTGACATTTTGCTACATTGGCGTTGTTTTTGTAATATTGACGGTTTATGTGGATTTGAAGCTTAGCATCATTTTGGGTGTATATTCTTTTATCTTAAATGTAGCTATTGTTGTAAAGAATGCATTGGACGGCGGATTGACTGCGGATGAGCTTGCTAATGCTGAGATTGTAATTGCGTTTGTTATTTTCTTAAGTGTATTTGGTATTGTGTCTATCAGTAAAGTTGCGCAAATCGGAAAAGAGACCGCAGCGAAAGCAGATATGCAGAGAGATCAGTCTGAGAAGCTTCTTCACACAACTTTGGAAGTTGCGAATTCGATTACAGAGCATATTCGGGTGGCAGCAGGTGAAAGCGAAACGCTTGGCAAGGCAATTGAAGCAACCAAGTATGCTATGGAAGATTTGTCCGGCGGTGCGGCAGATACTGCAGCAGCCATTGCGGAACAGCAGTGCAGCACCGAAGAAATCGACGGCTATATCAAAGGCGTTGGTGCTTTTACGGAAGAAATCGTTACAGAAATCGGGAACACTGAAGAGAGTATTACCGTTGCTGACGGCGTCATGAATGAGTTGCTTGAGCAGGTAAAAGTGTCCGAAGAAAAGGGTGCTTTGGTTGCAAAAGAAATGAACGAATTAAAAGAATATGCGGATAAAATGGTTACCATCGTTAACTTAATCAGTAAGGTAGCAAGACAGACTTCCATGTTGGCTTTGAATGCAAGTATTGAGGCGGCAAGAGCCGGTGAAGCAGGTAAGGGCTTTGCGGTAGTAGCAGGTGAGATTTCTGATTTGGCAGCACAGACCAATCATGCAACCGATGATATTAATAACTTAATTGCTAATGTAGGCAAATCTTTGGATGAAGTGGTTGTAGCTGTAGACGAGTTGCTTGCAAACAATCAGAACCAGAATGAATTCGTTGGTCAGACGGCAGAACACTTCCGAGAAATTGAGAACAGTGCCCGTAAGATTTCCGAGCAGGCAGTCCAGTTAAAAGAAGCGATAGAATCAGCATCTGCAGCTAATTCAGCCGTTGTGGAAAGTATCCAGAACGTGTCTGCGGTAACCGAAGAAGTGAGTGCAAGTGCAATTGCTACTTTGGAAAGTTGCGACCAGAACCAGGAAAGCATTCAGAAACTTGCGGAAATTATGGAAAGCTTACGTGAAGAAGCAGCAAAGTTACAGCAGTAAGATTCGTATAAATGAATATGAAATAAAGGATAAAGACTTCGGCGTATTGCCGGAGTCTTTTTTCATAATAATTATCCCTTTTACCGTTTGGACTGATTTAGGATATAAAGAACCTCCTTCCGTCGAAATGACGGAGGGAGATATGTTCCCAGACCACAACTGTTCGATAAATTGGAATTTACTTATTCTCTTTATCTTGCTTTGATATAAGAATGATAGAATCAACAAGCAGGACAACACCAATCGTGAAACACAAACTGCCAACACTCGTATTTAACTGATTTGCAAAGAAACCAATCATTACACTGCCTACCACACAGCAAATTATTTGAATAATCTTTTTCATAAAAATTACCTCTCTAAATTGGAATTTGTTTATTTCTTATTCCATATCTATTTTTATTCCAGCCAATCGCTTTTTCGTTTTTACACTGTATTTCAATGTATATGTTGCAATACCACTAATTATAGCATTATGAATTTCCTTAATTTCTTTCGAAATTTCTTCTTCATTCGCATACCAACCTAAAAAAGTTCTTGATTCTCCACCAAAAATGTCTATCCCGTTGCTTGCACCAAAAAGAGCATACTTTGGTGATGATTTTCCACCACCCATTTTTCCAGAAGACACAACTTTATGACAAGTTACAATTGCATTTTCATATGGTGATGTTATCGTAATTAAGCCAGCTTCCATCCTTTGATTATTAGAAGATTTCTGTGCAAATTCTGTTGACATTAAATTGTCTAATGAAATATTTAATTTGCTTGACAGTAACAACAATTTCTCCACTTCAGGGTATCCGTCTCCCTGCTCCCATTTTGAAACAGCCTGACGACTTACATCAATCATTTCGGCTAATTCTTCTTGTGATAAATTTCTTTCTTTTCTGATTAATTTAAGATTTTCTGCAAAACTCATATCATTTACCTCCTATTCGCAATTAATTTTAGATTGTAAATGAAAAGAAAACCACCAACTTAGGTTTGCATTTTCGCAACTTGAAGTTGCAGAAAATGCAATTACGGCGGTATCTCACAAATTCTTATTTATCGTTCAGTTTACTTTATCATATTTCTCGGTTCACATCAATGCTTGGTGAAACTGACGGAGTTGGAACCTGTCAGTCCAAAGGGTAAAAGGGTCTAATAATTCCAACAGTTGCTACGGGATTTTATTTTGTGTATAATAATAGGGTATGCGCATTTTATGGTGGATAAAAGAATGCGCCTTGAATTTTTGCGAATGAGGTGTTTTATGAAAAGAGAGCGTTTGGGAAGCCGTCTCGGCTTTATTTTATTAAGTGCTGGTTGTGCAATCGGCATTGGTAATGTATGGAAATTTCCTTATATGGTAGGACAAAATGGTGGCGGTGCCTTTGTTTTGATTTATTTGTTTTTCTTGATTGTAATGGGTGTCCCCGCATTGACCGTGGAATTTTCTTTGGGGCGCGCGAGCCAGAAGAGTCCCGTTAAAATTTACAAGGAACTTACTCCCGGTAAAAAGGTGTGGAATGTTCACGGCTATATGGCGATGGCCGGAAACTATATTCTTATGATGTTTTACACCTGCGTAACAGGCTGGATGTTGCAGTATTTTGTGAAAACTGCCGCAGGCGAGTTTGAAGGCGCGGATGCGGCCGGTGTTTCGGCGATTTTTAACGGAATGCTTGGCAAACCCGTACCTATGATTCTTTTTACCTTTGCCGTAATTATTGTTTGCTTCGGAATTAATTCAATCGGTGTGCAAAAAGGTCTCGAGCGCGTAACCAAATATATGATGATTGCCCTGCTGGTAATTATGGTGGCCCTGGCAATCAACAGTATTTTCTTAGAGGGCGGAGCAGAAGGGCTCAAGTTCTATCTGGTGCCCGATTTTGCGAGAATGCAGGAAGTTGGTATCGGTAAAGTAATTGTTGCGGCTATGACCCAGGCGTTCTTTACGTTAAGCCTCGGTATTGGTTCCATGGCGATTTTCGGTAGTTACCTGGACAAGGAACGCAGTCTTATGGGCGAGGCCGTAAATGTAGCGGTTTTGGATACCTTTGTGGCTTTCGTATCAGGTCTTATCATGTTCCCTGCTTGTATGGCATATGGCGTGGACGTGAATGCGGGGCCGCCTTTGATTTTTGAAACGTTGCCCAACATTTTTAATCATTTGCCTATGGGCCGCGTATGGGGAAGTTTGTTCTTCGTATTTATGAGTTTTGCGGCATTGTCTACCGTACTTGCCGTATTTGAAAATATCATTTCCTGTACGATGGACGTGACCGGTTGGAGCCGTAAAAAAACATGTATCATTAATGCAATTGCCATGATGGTGTTGGTTCTTCCCTGTATCTTCGGTTACAGTATCTGGTCAGGATTCCATCCCTTGGGCGGTACTTCAACCGTGCTTGATTTGGAAGACTTGATCGTAAGTAATATTTTATTGCCTGTAGGTACGTTGATTTATGTTTTATACTGTACCACACGTTTCGGCTGGGGCTGGGATAAGTTTGAAGCAGAAGCCAATGCAGGTAGGGGTCTTAAGGTGAAGAAGTGGATGCGTCCGTATATGACCTATGTGTTGCCGGTGATGATTCTTATTTTATTTATTTTTTCAATGATTGATGTGTTTGTATAAAAGAAAACATGAAGTTGTTGTGGTAAAAGAAATAAAGCTATAAGTGTAAAATAAAGATGTGTGTTAAAATAGAAGCGGAAGTTTGTGGATTTGTTTGCGAGGGAGATTCGTTATGAAACAATTCAGCAGAGAGCATAAAGGTGCTTATGAAATTGCACATCCGGAAAACGGAAGAGAAATAGACGCTATGTCGAAAGAAGAACTCTATCACAGAGTTTATCACGATACGATTACGGGGCATTATAACTGGAATTACATGTGGAGTAAGCTTGATCGCAGACATCTCCCGGCTGAGTTTGAGTATTGCTTCGTTCATTTCGATATCAAGGATTTCGGAATGATTAACGAGGTGTACGGGCACGATAACGGAAACGACCTTTTAAAACTGGTTTGTGAGCAGATGTTAAAAGAAACGGATTGGGTTTATCATTCCGTTCGTTGCGACAATGATAATTTTGCTATGATGACCAAGGCTATGCCCAAGGAAGCGTTGCTTGAGAAACTTCAGATGTTCTTTGACCGGATTTCAATTCTGCCTTGTGACGAAAGCTTTCGCGTATATTACCGTTGCGGAGTTGTAACGGCAGAAGATTCCCTTTCCAAAAACGACCGCGTGGCGGACTGGGCCAAGTTTGCCCAAAGATTGGGTAAAAAGAGGGATTGTACGGAAATTCACTTTTATACCGGTGAAATGTATGAAAAGATGAAGCAGGGTAAGTATTATCTTACTTATCTGGATCAGGCGATAAAAAATGATGAATTTTTGGTTTATCTGCAACCGAAATATGATATTCATACGGAAGCTATCGTGGGTGCGGAGGCTTTGGTTCGTTGGAATTATAAGCATGAAAAACTGATTTTCCCCGGAGAATTTATCCCTGTATTTGAGGAAAACAGTGTAATCGGCAAGGTAGACCAGGTTGTTCTTGAGAAAACCTGTAAATTGTTAAAAGAAATGAAAGAAGAAGGCTTGCCCCTATATCCTGTATCCGTCAACCTTTCCAGAAGAAGAATGGAAAATAAGCATCTTTTGGAACAGTTGGTAGGATGTGTAGACAAGTATGGCATTTCTCACGATTTGATTGAATTTGAATTAACGGAAAGTGCGGTATATGAGGGCGAGGAAGAAATGTTCCACTTATTAAGGGAACTGCGTAATCTTGGATTCAAGATATCCATGGATGATTTCGGAACCGGCTATTCTTCCTTAAGTCTTTTATTGAATATGCCTTTGGATACACTTAAAATCGATAAGTGTTTCGTGGATTGCATCGATGCAGATCACGAAGAGAAGAAGGAATGTAAATTGATTAAGGCAATTATATCTATGGCGAAGGATTTGAGTCTGTGTTGTCTTGCGGAAGGCGTAGAGAAAAAGGAA
>JAZNTK010000045.1:0-38074 GCA_045591685.1 Lachnospiraceae bacterium | reverse complement strand
AGTTAGCGGTGTAGCCGTAGATAAGAGTGCAGAAAGAATTTCAGTGGTAGGTTTGGCAGATAAGCCCGGTACCGCATTCCGTCTTTTTGATGCACTTGCAAAAGCAAATATTAACGTAGATATGATTTTACAGTCTGTTGGTCGTGACAACAGCAAGGATATTACTTTTACCGTTGACGGTAACTGTGGTGAAGAAGCATTGAAGGTAATTGAAGAAGCAAAGGCAAGACTCAACTATCAGCACGTAGAAATCGAAAAGAACGTATGTAAGGTTTCCGTAGTAGGTGCAGGTATGATGTCTAACCCCGGCGTAGCTGCTAAGATGTTTGAATGTCTCTACAACGAGCACATCAACATTAAGATGATTTCTACTTCAGAAATCCGCGTAACTGTTCTTATCGATGTAAACGAAGCAGAACGTGCAGCAAATGCAATTCATGACATTTTCGGATTAGCTGAATAAAGAGGACGCGAGTCCGTCATAACCGGGATTGAATAAGAGGACGCAGGTTAATAATCATTTTGCAAAAATTAGACGCGAGGAGATTATATCAATATTTTCTTATGGACGCTTTCACTCTATTGTCCTACGTAGCGGCACATAGGGTTGCAAAGGACGCAACCCAAATGCCGACGAGTACAAAAGCCATTCGAAAATATATGTATAATTCCTCGCTGTTTATGTATTGATAGGAGGAAATGATTATTTACTTGCTGTTTTTGTATACAAGGGTTATGACGGACTCGCTGTTTTTGTATAAAGGGTATTTTGCCGGGATAGTTAAAATAGCGGAGCTATTTTGCTGATTTGGTTATGGAAAAGATAATTTCAGAGTGATAAGATATATGAGAACATGTTATGTTAAGGGGTGCAAAATAGCCGCTTAGCGAATGTAAAAATAAGGATGTTTTTGAAATTAGAAAAGAGGTAAGTTATGTATTGTCCGAATTGTGGAGCTTTTTATCCGGGGGAGAAAGAGTATCAGTGTCCGTATTGTAAAACCGAGAATCCCAACATGGTGGAGAAGAAACGTGATGAGATTTTAAAAGCACAAGATTTTAACCAATTTAAGTTTGATGATGCGTTATATGAGAAACGAAAAAAAGAGAATAACAATTTAGTGGTTCGCATGTTTTTTATTGCATTGGGGATTATGCTTGGAGTGAGTGTATTGTTGTCGGCAGTAGTTGCATTGCTTGTATTTTTATCTCAGAATGTTTCATTTTTTATGGATAATATTTTTTGATAATGGGGATAGGAGGAAGATAAGATGAATTGTAAACATTGTGGTGGTACGATAGACTCTCAAACCGTAGAATGTCCCTATTGCGGTAGTGTGAATCCGGCGGGCGAAGAGTTTCAGGCTATTTTAAATAAAAGAATCAAAAAGAACAACGCTTTGAAAAAGGCAATTTATGACCTTCAGACACCGGATTTAATTGAGACGCTTCTTAGTAAAACGATTCTGGCTCAGATTGTATTGATTGCCATTATTGTTGGGATTGCTACATATCTTTTGATTGCACACGATGATATTTGTGATGCACTTGTATTTGAAAAAGAGAGTGCATTTCAGGAAGACAGTTATGCGGCAATTTTGGGAGAACGTTATACAAAAGAATTGGGAGCGGATAGTACGTATGGCGTGTTGGTAGACTGGAATGATAATGCATGTGCATTTATGGATGAGTATGAGAGTGGCGCTACCATTAAAGATTACGAGATACGTCCGATGGTTTTAAATGCCATGAATATTTTGAACGCCGATTCGGAAGCTTATTCTACGCCTGCACTGGAAACGGCTGTTGCGGAAGTAGAAATATTGTTTGTGGATGTTCTTGGGTTTACGGAAGAAGAAATGGAACTGTTTGATTATGGTGAAGAACCGACGTATGGAGCGGTTTTTACAGAGCAAGCAGATATGATTGTTGCTTTGGTAAGAGAAATAGTAGATAACAGGGAGGTGGCTTACAATGAATAGTGCAGACAGCTGGCTTGTATTGGGAATTACAGTTGTATTGGGAATTGTAATATGGCTTGTTTTTATACTCCTTGACAAAGCAAAAGATTCTTTCATCGGAAGATTATCCTTCCGCCTTTTGATGGTTAATATATTATTGTTTGTAATGATTGGCAGTGGTATTTATTTGGTTGTGGCATTGTCCGCCATTAGTATTGAAGAAGCCGAAGACAGCCCTCAATATCGTATTAATGAGTTCAGAGATTGGGAAAGTCATAACTCTTACAGTTTAGTAGCAGATGAGTTATATGAAAATAACTGTTATGGCGAGCAATATGATGCGGTTTGGGAACGCATTATGATACGTGACAGTTACCAGAGATATTCTTTTTACAGTGATGCGGCGTCACAGATTATTGCAGAAGGCGGAGATGCGGGTCGTGCTGCAGAACTGCAGAGTATAGCAGAAGAGTATCGTCAGGAAGCTACAGACGCCTGTCAAAGCAGCACAGAAGAGGACAATGCAGGATTTGTGGCAGAATATATGAGACTGCTTAAATAAAGGACGCGAGGATGCTTTCACATCCTCGCTGCTTTTTAGTATCCAAGATTCTCTGCCACAAGAATGACTTTGATTCGCTTGGGCTGGGTGCTGCGTCTGGTTACGACAATCTGGCTGCAGATGCTGTCCTGGGAGTAGCAGTCGCCGCATTTTCCGGTAACAGAGCAGGGCGTCTTGCGGTTTAAGCGTAAGGTGTTGGCCGGACAGGCAACGTTTCTGATGCGTCCTACAGCCGCAGGAACGTCACAAACAAGCTTATTCATGCCCACGATGACAAATACGTTCTGAGGACCGTGTAAAAGGCATGCAAGGCGGTTTGCGGCACCATCGATATTTACGAGTTCGCCGTTTTCGGTAATCGCATTACTGCTCATAAGGAATGCGTCGGCCATGACTACTTTGGAGTAAAATTCACGATATTCTTCCGGACTTACGGTAGCACGATCTAAAAGATTGTAATTACCGGCTTTAATGGCATCCATCAGGCCGCATTCTTTAATGGTTTCACTTCCGCCCCAACTGATGGTTGCATTGTCGGGAAGGAGGGAGAGAACCGTTTTAACAGCTTCTTCACTGCTTTCGCAAAAATAACCTTCCATATTTCTTTTTTCCAGTTCTTTGATAATGGATTTTGCAGTTAATGCAAATCCTTCCTGTTGTTTTGTCATATTATATCCTCCGTAAAAAAGTTTTTTGCTGTTTTTATCATTCATATTATAACATCATGTATGTTTTAGTTGAAGTTTTTTCTTTGTTATTATATGTGAAAGGAGAAAAATATCAGATTTATGCCATTTGAAGAATAATAATCTGATAAAATGTATGAAAATACGCAAATTATCTGAAAAATATTAAATAATTTGTAAAATTGTATTGACAAATTAAGCTAAGCAGGTTATACTCAATACATAATAAAACTTCAGATAGATATCCTAAAGAAAAGGAGGTACGGACCACCCGAAACGTAAGTTAACAAACCCTAAGTTCTGGGTACAAGACAAAGTAGAACGGAGTATTCCAAAGCACATCTGATGAGTGGTGAGAGAGCATCGAAGGAAATGCCCGCCACAGTATAATCAATACGAAGGAAAGAGTGGAAGGAATGCAGAAGAGAATTGGAGGTATGGTCCAATGGATCAAATAGTTGAGTAGGGAGCCCTGTGATCGAAATAGCGACGCAGGGCTTCTTACATTTGCCGACTTAAAATAATAACCACCCCGTAAGGGTGGTCATCATTTTGTATTACAATTTGGAAAAATTACTCGGCATGTTTAATGCCTTTATAGATTTCTTCTACCTGCGGGCGCAGGCTTAAGAAAACATCTACTAAAACAGGTTCAAAAGAAGTACCTTTGCCTTCTTCTATAATACGGAAACATTCATCTAAGGGTAATGCTTCACGATAGCATCTTTTTTCGGAAACTGCATCAAATACATCTGCGATAGCCATAATTCTGGCGCATAAAGGAATTTCCTCACCTTTTATGCCGTCGGGATAGCCTTTGCCGTTCCATTTTTCGTGGTGATAGCGCGTTACCTGATAGGCAATATTTTTATACTGTTCATCGCTTAAATGTCCAAATGTATCCTGAATGATTTTACTTCCGTTTGCTGCATGGCTTTTCATGATTTCAAATTCTTCGTCGGTAAGTTTTCCGGGCTTTTGTAAAACGCCGTCAGGAATGGATATTTTACCGATATCATGCATAGGTGCAGCCATAATCAGATTATGCATATAATCTCTGGTTAAAATTTCACGATAATGTCCGCTGCTTCGTAACCCCTTGGTTAGCAATTCCACGTAGCAGCTGGTTCTTCTTACGTGCCCGCCGGTACTGTCGTCACGGCTTTCTACTAAGGTCGCAAAACCCATAATCATTTCTGACTGATAATGTGCCAATTCTTTTAAAACAGGGTTTTCCTGATTGATGTAAATGCCAAGCACAAATAGTGTCGGGGCAATTGCTGTAATTAATAGTTCAGTGTATATTACTTTTAATCCGGTTACTACAAGAACCGCACCAATAAAAAGACCAATGCTGTAACGTTTCTTTTTTTCGATATATTTCCATGCCTGAACAAATTTAAACAAAGAGAATAGCAGGTAGAGTCCGGCGGTAATAAAACAGGTATATGCCGAAATACCCATGGAGTAATTGCTCAGTGTTCCGGTGCGATAGTCCAATTCGCCGATAAAAGCCACAACCGCAATGATATCTGCCACGAAAGGTCCGTATAAAAGAAGCTTGGACCACCAATGTTTCGGAAATGAATCCGTAATATGCAACATATAGAGGAACATTGTAAAAATCAACGCATCCAGACCAATCAGATAACCGATATGTGCAAATATATTTAATAATTCCGGGACCTTGTCCAAATTATTTACGGTATATGCAGACAGACCGTCAAAAATAATACTGAATACGGATACAGTCAAAAGTAATTCAAACCATTTACTTTCAATGCGAATTTTCTGTCGCTTTTTCTCTCCGTTATAAGAAATTGCTACATACAAAACAACTACCAGACAAGCCAGTTGCAACAGGAAATGCTGCATGGGCACTTCTTGTCTGATATATTCTAAAATATATTTATGTTCCATTTTTACCCCTTAAAAATTATATAAAAGAAAATCTAATATCTATTAAACCACGAAAACGGTTATTTGAAAAGTTACTTTTAAAGTATAGTATAGGGAAGGTTAAGTGAAAAGACTGCGAAGTTTTGGCTTCACAGTCTTTTTGTTTGATATGTTGTTATTTCTTTTTGATTAATTTTACAATGAAGATAATTAAGCAAGAACCAACAACACCGGAAATAATACTTCCGAGGATGCCGTTAATATTTATGGGCAGAAGACCGAAGATAAAACCGCCGACTACACCGCCAACAAGACCAAGGATGATGTTTAAAATTACACCATGATTTGTCTTCATAATGATACCTGCCAACCAGCCGCATAATCCACCGATTGCCAGAGAGATTAATAAATTAACTAAACCTCCCATATGTAAACCCTCCAATTAATAAAATTTTATATTTTTATTATATAATAATAAATTATATATGTAAATCGGTTGAAATATTTAATTTTAAAAGTAAAAAACTATAAAAAATTTTTAAAAAAAGTTGTTGACAATTCATTTTACTTATAGTAATATAACTATTGTTCGCGGCGGACAGCTAAGAACAAAAACAAAATATGCGATAGTGGCGTAGTTGGTAACGCGCGACCTTGCCAAGGTCGAGACCGCGGGTTCGAGCCCCGTCTATCGCTCTAAAGAAGCCCTTGATTATCAAGGGCTTTTTACTTTATATGCAGTAGGGACAAGGAGAGAAGATAATGAGAAAAGTATCAAAGTATTTATTCGTAATGGCTGTGCTTGTATTTAATTTCTTTTGGTTTAGTATGGATGCGCAGGCAGTAAGCTACCCGAATCTTACATTAGAATTTGAAGAAACGGACCAGTCTGTTATTGTGGCGGGCGTTCCTGCGTATGATTCTACCGGTGCTACCAGATATGAAATACATGGAAATCTTAAATATGGAGATGAAACGGTAGAGAGTTTTACCTATGCTCCGGAAGTGATGCCTTATCATATACCGGAAAAAAAGGCGTATATTTTCAATTGGGCTGATGCAGAGTTTTTACTTCCGTGTAGTGGTGAGTATGTGTTTACTGCGTGGGTTGTGGCAAGAGATGCCAACAATGGATTTGCAAAAATCGGAACCAGTCCGGCAGTTTCCATTACTTTTACATATATAAAAGCAGACGAAAGTACAAACTGGGGACCGGGGTTGCCGAATACTACAGTAGAAGCCTATGATTTAGGTGAGATACAAGGTAAGGACCAGTCCATAGTAGTTGAGGAAGACGGATATACATGGACGATTGCAGGAACTGATATTGAAGTGGTTCCGGAGGAGAATATTTCTTTGCTTATTTCGGCGAACCCTGAGAACTTGGATAGTGAGAGAGCGGAAGAATTTTTCGGTGAAACATTGGCGGCCAAATTTGCCATTGACTATAGCGGGGAATTTGGATTTAAAGCAATTTTGGATTATGTGCTCGGAGCGGAACATGCAGGTAAATATGCAAACTTATTTTATGCCAACAGCGATGGGACTTTTGAATTTATGGACGGTGTGACTGTTGACGAAAGTGGCATTGCTTCATTTTCTTTTACACATGCATCCGATTATGTCATTGCAGTAACGGATGAGCCTTACACCGGACAGGAGTTAAATCCGAAGGAAGAGGAAAGTGTTGAAGAGGAAGAAATGAGTTCGGATGAGAACGAGGATACTTTGGTAGAGGATCAAAGTGATGCGGCTGTTTCGGAAGGAAATGAGACTTTGGATGGAGCCGGAGAGTTGGAAGCGGTTGAGACTATGGGCGATGATGCGGCAGAAGACGGCAACAATTCAATGTTATGGTGGATAATCGGCGGAGTTGTTGTGCTTGCTGTCGGAGTTGCCGGAGTGGTAATGATAAAGAAGAATAAGAAGTAAGGAATATAACCATGTCAGAAAAAAATAAAAAGAATAAAACTTCAAAGAGAAAGCCGAATACCTTCCGCATTGCAACCTTTGGAATCGGCGCAGTGATTGTAATTGTTTTGGCGATAACCATTATAACAATTCTTGTAAAAGAAGCTAACCAAGAGCCGGAGAATGCGATTAATCCGGAAAGTCATGATGTATTGGAAAGTCACGATATATCGGAAAGTACAGATGTTTCTGAGGAATCCATTGAAATATTTGAAGAAGAATCGGTTTCTGACAGCGAACCGGTAGAAGAAAATACAACGGAAGAACCGGACAACAGTATGGAAGATTCAGACAGTAGTATTGAAGAACCGGACAGTAGTATTGAAGAACCGGAATCTTCCGAAGAATCAGATACTGAACTACAGATTGATTTATCTGACCCGGCAGCAATCGTAGCCAACTGGGAAAACATTCCTGCGGGGACTGTAATCAGTGCGACAAGTATTGATTTTAATAATCTGAATCAGTACTTTGTGGCATATGAAATATCCGATGAAGTCTTTCATTATATCAATGGGAAGTCTTATCAGGAGAATCCTCATGTAGGACTGGATGATTTAAGATATCTGAAGCTTTTACATTATAATTTTAATCATGAATTACAGGTGGGTGAGTTGATTGTGGCGGCTGATTTGCAGTCGGATTTTATCGGTATTTTTACGGAGTTGTTTCAGGCAGAGTATGAAATTCAATCCATGTATCTGCCTGACAGATATTGGACGGGAGACCCGACAACAACGGATTCGGCATCCATTGATGTGAATAATACTTCCTGCTTTATGTATCGCCCGGCAACCGGTTCCGGTAATCTTTCCAAGCATGCATACGGACATGCCATAGATATCAATCCGCAGCAGAATCCGTATGTGAGTTATACATCGGGTAGCCCGGTGTGGAGTCATGAGAATGCAAACGATTATATTGACCGTACCACAGGCCTTCCGCATGTAATTACGGAAGAAGATATTTGTTATCAGATTTTTATAAAATATGGTTTTACCTGGGGCGGTGCCTGGACGAATATTAAGGATTATCAGCATTTCCAGAAATAAAATAAAAACCTCCACTTTTAAGAGAGTGGAGGTTTTTATGTTTTCTTAAAAATTAGTCCATTACGTGATAGGTATTTTCTACCATTGTACACAAATCAGTATGGTCGGAATCATATTCTACTCCGATATAGTGAAGTATATGTGAATCGTAGTGGCTATCCAGAATCCATACTGTAACATGGGTATCTTCGTCGGGATAGTAACCGTATACCTTATAACCGACACTGTAGTCGATTACGGAAGATTCGCAGGTGACAGTATCCGGGTCCATACCGGAAATTTTAAATTGTTCTGCCGTAGCGTTTGCCAGCTCTTTGTCGTCGGCAGGGATATTCTCAAAGTATGTAAGGGTTACAATATTTGTAGCGGTAAGGTCACCATATTGTACGGTTTCCATGTCAGTAGTGCTTAAGGATGGGTCTACAAAGGTGATGTAATCGGAAGGGACATCCACGTAGCCTACATTTTCATTGCCAATGCGTTGTATATCTTCAGAAGGAGGATTTGCATTGGGAGATTCTTCTATAACAGTGTAGTAGGATTCCTGTTCTCGAGTATTCATGTTTAAAACTTCATGGCGGATGATGAAGTCGTCTGTTTGCTCGTAACCTACATAGGGGAGAAACTCTTTTTCGTACTCGCCTACGTAAGTATCATTTTCATAAACTTTAATATTTGAGAAAACGATACAGTAGTAGTGGTCGTGTTCCGGCATGTAGTCGATACCTGCTAATTGTTCTTCCTCGGTTAAACCGTATTCTGCCAAATCATTGGCAATATAGTTGATGGCATCCTGATCATAAAATACTTCGTATTCTGCAAATAAGTAATCGCCGTTATCATCATCTGAGTATAAAAGTGCTAAGCCTTCAAAAAGCATCCACTCTACATCGTAATTGGAATCCGTATTCCAAAACTCTATATCAAAAAAATCATCATATTCTGAATTCGCATAATAATGTTCATAAAAAGTCAGAATAGGAGAGTCGCTGTTATACATATCCTGTATTGCGTCCTGTATTGCATTGTGTGTATCATTAAACGATGTAAAGCTATTTAAATTATCTCCAAATGCTTCGGAAGGATCTTGGACTGCGTTACTTTCACTCTCAATCTCGGAGGAAGGTGTTGTTACAACCACGGATGTGGGACCGTCTGCACCGCCTATTGTACTGAGCTGATTGTTTTGCATAATATTTTGTGCAATATTGAAGGGAAAACAACCTGTCATTAAGATTGCCGGCACAATAAGGCAACAAATTACGTAAATAATTCGTTTTTTCATTTCTTTCTCCTTTTACATATGATAAAATTGTTTTATCGCGATAATTTTATCAGAATATGTACAAAATTGAAAGTATTATTTGCGTAGTTATGTATAATGTAAATAGTGAAATATGTACATTATAATATAATTTTCAGGTAATGCATAAAACAAATTTTAGGAGGGTTTTCAAAATGGTTGATGTAAAAGGAAAATGGGCGTTAATTACAGGCGCTGCAAGAGGAATCGGATACTTGTCAGCACTTTTTATGGCAGAGAGAGGCTGTAACTTGATTCTTCACAGCAGGGATTTAGAGCATACCAAAAAAGTTGTAGCAGAATGTGAGGCTTTGGGCGTAAAGGCTGTTGCAGTTTCTGCAGAATTAGTAAATCCCGACAGCGTGAAAGCTATGCTTGCAGAGATTGACAAGCTTGGCGTGGATGTGGACATTGTATTAAACAATGCAGGAATGCAGATTGCATACCGTACCGAATATTTTGAAACTCCGGTATCGGATTATACCGACAGCTTTTTGATTAATACCATTGCACCGGCATTGATTTGCTATCATTTTATGCCGAAAATGAAGGAGAAAGGTTTTGGCCGTATTGTAAATACTACAAGCGGTATCCGTTTGGATCCTTATCAGGCAGGATATTCTGCAAGTAAGGCGGCTCTAAATAAAATTACAGTGGATTTAGGATATACCGTGGATGGAACGGATGTTATTTTAAGTTTGGCAGATCCCGGTTGGTGCCGTACCGACCTTGGCGGAGACAAGGCACCGAATTCACCCGAAAGTGCATTGCCGGGCGTATTGGTAGGTGCTTTTGTAGATGATAAAAAGTCCGGCAGATTATTCTCGGCTCAGGACTTTGCGGGAATGAATTTGGAAGATGCCGTAAAGATGGCGGAAAAAGTTGAACCGCTGGAAGAGTATTAAAAAGGACCTTTGTGCATTTTCATAGGAAAAAAGGTAGAAATAAAGCAGTTTCGGTCTTGAAAACATTGACCGAAGCTGCTTTTAATGTTATATTAATAGTTGGACGCTTTAAAGCGTTAAATTGACAAAAGCAAGATTTGGAAGGGGATTAACATGCCTATTACAGAATTTTTAGAGAGAAATGCGAGAGAGTTTCCCAATGACGTATGTCTTGTGGAAATGAATCCCGAGATAAAAGAAGACCGTCGCGTAACCTGGAAAGAATACGAACTGATTGAACCCAGTGCCAAAACCAGTTACAGACGTGAAATTACCTGGAGCGTATTCAATGAGAAGGCAAACCGTTTTGCAAACCTTTTGATTCAGAGAGGGATCCAGAAGGGTGATAAGGTTGCAATTCTTATGATGAACTGCCTTGAGTGGTTGCCGATTTACTTCGGTATTTTAAAAACCGGTGCCTTGGCAGTGCCTTTGAACTTCCGATATTCTTCCGATGAAATTGAGTATTGCGTGAATTTGGCAGAGGTTGATATTCTGGTATTCGGACCTTCTTTTATCGGTCGTGTGGAAGAAATTGCAGACCGCATCAGCAAGGGAAGGTTGCTCATGTATGTTGGTGAAGGTTGCCCCAGCTTTGCGGATGATTATAATTCACTTGCAGCAAACTGTTCCAGCCAGAGCCCTGATATTGCAATCAACGACCAGGATTATGCAGCAATTTATTTCTCTTCGGGAACCACAGGCTTCCCCAAAGCGATTTTACATAAACATGAAAGCCTGGTACATTCCTGCAAGGTAGAGCAGAATCACCACGGACAGCAGAAGGACGATGTATTTTTATGTATTCCGCCTTTGTACCATACAGGTGCGAAGATGCATTGGTTCGGAAGTCTTTTATCAGGAAGCAAAGCAATCCTTTTAAAAGGAACCAAGCCGGAATTTATTTTGGATGCGGTATGCAAAGAAAAATGTACTATCGTATGGTTGTTAGTGCCTTGGGCACAGGAAATCCTGGAAGCCATCGAGAGTGGTAAAGTGAATTTGGATGACTACGAGTTAGACCAGTGGAGACTGATGCATATCGGTGCCCAGCCTGTACCCCAGAGTTTGATTAAGAAGTGGAAGAGTATCTTCCCGAACCACGATTACGATACCAACTACGGTTTATCAGAGTCCATCGGACCGGGTTGCGTACATCTCGGTGTTGAGAATATACATAAGGTAGGTGCCATCGGTAAAGCAGGCTACGGCTGGGAAGTAAAAATTGTGGATGAAAACCGCAATACCGTAGCGAAGGGCGAAGTTGGTGAACTTGCGGTAAAGGGTCCCGGCGTTATGACCTGCTACTACAGAGATGAAAAGGCTACCAATGAAGTGCTTGCAGACGGCTGGTTATTTACCGGCGATATGGCGCAGGAAGACGAAGACGGTTTTATCTTCCTTGTAGACCGTAAAAAAGACGTTATCATAAGCGGTGGTGAGAATCTTTATCCTGTACAGATTGAAGATTTTATCCGTACCAATGATAAGGTGCATGATGTGGCGGTAATCGGTTTGCCCGATAAGCGTCTCGGTGAAATTGCGGCAGCCATCATTGAATTAAAAGAGGGTATGGAAATGACCACGGAAGAAATGGATGAGTTCTGCTTAGGTCTGCCCAGATACAAGAGACCCAAAACCATTATTTTTGCAGATATCCCTAGAAATCCGACGGGTAAAATCGAGAAGCCGAAGTTGCGTGAGAAGTATGGCGCAGGCAAGTTGATTGCGGATCAAAATAACGGTTAAGGATTAGAAGAACAAATGCTTGCGGTCAGGCGTGCAGGCAGAAAGGAAAATACAATGAGCGAAGTAAAAATTATGTTAGGTAATGAGGCCATTGCCAGAGGTGCTTTTGAAGCAGGCGTGAAAGTGTCTGCGGCATACCCCGGCACACCCAGTACCGAAATCAGTGAAAATATTGTAAAATACCCGGAGATTTACGCAGAGTGGTCTCCTAATGAAAAGGTTGCCATGGAAGTGGCTATCGGTGCATCCATCAGCGGTGTACGTGCTATGGCTTCCATGAAGCACGTTGGTGTTAACGTGGCTTCTGACCCCCTTTACACAATCTCTTACGGCGGTGTAAACGGCGGTCTTGTTCTTGTGGCAGCAGATGACCCCGGTCTTTATTCTTCACAGAATGAGCAGGACTCCAGATGCGTGGCAAGAGCTGCTATGGTGCCTGTTTTAGAGCCTTCTGACTCTCAGGAAGCCAAAGATTTTATCAAATATGCTTTTGATTTGTCAGAGAAGTATGACACCCCTGTTATGGTGCGTACCACAACACGGTTGTCACATTCCCAGGGCCCCGTTACTTTGGAAGAACGTTGCGAGCCTGTAGACATTACTTATGAAAGAAATGTAAGCAAGTTTGTTATGATGCCCGGTAATGCAAAGGGCAGACACGTGTACGTAGAACAGCGTTTGAAAGCTATGGCGGAAGACGGCTGTGATATGCCCATTAACCGTGTGGAAATGAATGATACCAAGATTGGTTTTATCACCAGCGGCATTGCATACCAGTATGTAAAAGAAGCATGCCCTAACGCTTCCGTATTAAAGCTTGGTATGGTACATCCTCTTCCCCGTAAAATGATTGAAGAGTTTGCATCTAAAGTTGACACACTTTATATTTTTGAAGAGTTGGAGCCTGTTTTTGAAGAACAGATTAAGTCTTGGGGAATTAAGTGTATCGGTAAGGAAATTTTCACCGTACAGGGTGAATACAGTGCTAATATGATCCGTAAGGCAATTTTAAAAGAAGACGTAGAAGGAAAGGCAGCTGCGCAGGTGCCTGCACGTCCTCCCATCCTTTGTCCGGGCTGTCCTCACAGAAGTGTATTCTCTGTGTTGAATAAGTTAAAAATTCATGCAGCCGGCGATATCGGATGCTATACCTTAGGTGCGGTTGCACCCCTTAGCGTTGTAGATACTACTGTTTGTATGGGTGCAAGTATCTCTACACTTCACGGTATGGAGAAGGCTAAGGGTAAGGATTACATCAAGAACTGGGTTGCGGTAATCGGTGATTCCACTTTTATTCATACAGGCGTAAATTCCCTTATGAATATGGTATACAATCAGGGTACAGGAACCGTAATGATTCTTGATAACTCTACTACAGGTATGACCGGTCATCAGGACCATGCGGCAACCGGTAAAACCCTTATGGGTGAGGTGGTTCCTGCAATTAATATTTATGAGCTTTGCAAGGCTATGGGAATTAAGAATGTGGTGGAAGTAAATGCATTCGATACCGCAGAGCTTGAAAGAATTGTAAAAGAAGAAACTGCAAGAGAAGAAGTATCCGTTATTATCACCAAGTCACCTTGTGTACTTCTTAAGGGTAACAAATTCCCTTACAAGTGTGTGCCTGTAGCGGATAAGTGTAAAAAGTGCGGTATGTGCTTAAAGCCCGGCTGTCCTGCACTTACCAAGAATGCAGACGGCACAATCGCTATTGATACAACAATGTGTAACGGTTGCGGACTTTGTATGAATCTTTGCAAGTTCGGCGCAATCGAGAAAGTGGAGGTGTAGTCATGGCAAATACAACTAAGAATATTATGATCGTCGGTGTAGGCGGTCAGGGTACACTTCTTACCAGCCGTATTTTAGGAGGTATTACCGTGGCAGCAGGATATGATGTAAAATTATCCGAAGTACATGGTATGGCACAACGTGGCGGTAGCGTTGTAACTTTCGTACGTTACGGCGAGAAGGTTGCTGAACCTATCGTAGAAGAAGGCCAGGCAGATGTTTTAATTGCATTCGAAAAGTTGGAAGCGTTGCGTTACGCACACTTCTTAAAGAAGGATGGTGCGATTGTAGTAAATGACCATAGAATCGACCCGATTACGGTTGTAACCGGCGTTGCACAGTATCCTGAAAACATCATTGAAAATTTAGAGAAAGAACACAGCGTTTATAAAGTAAACGCGATGGAAGAAGCATTGAAACTCGGCAATTCCAAAGTGTTTAACATCATTGTTCTCGGTGTGGCTGCAAAGCATATGGATTTCTCTAAGGAAGCATGGCTTGAAGTGATCGAGAAGACTGTTCCGCCTAAGACAGTAGAAATCAATAAAAAAGCATTCCTTTTAGGATATGAAAGTTAAATATTTTTCACATCGCCTGCAGATAATAAATGCAGGCGATGATTTATTTAGGCGCAACTTAATCGTAGAAGAATTAAGTTGTTAATAAGATTACTTATAAAGAGGTAGAGAAATGATTATTGACTTTCATACACATGCTTTTCCGGATAAAATTGCGGCGGGCACTATTAAAAATCTTGAGAGCAAAGCCGGTCTTACTGCGTCTACGGATGGTACGTTAAACGGCCTTCTTACGTCTATGGAGACTGCCGGAGTGGATATGTCGGTTGTTTTACCGGTGGTGACAAAACCGAGCCAATTTGAGACCATAAATGCGTTTGCGGCAAGTGTGAATGAGCAGTACAGAGGAAAACTTTTATCTTTTGGGGGAATTCACCCTGATACGGAAGATTATAAGGGTGAACTGGACCATATAAAAGAACTTGGCTTAAAGGGTATCAAAATCCACCCTGATTATCAGGGCGTTATGATTGATGATGTGCGCTATATGAATATCATTGAATACGCTGATGCTTTGGATTTGATTGTATTGACCCATGCGGGCATCGATATCGGCCTTCCCGACCCTGTGCATTGTCCGCCCGATAGAATGCGCAAGGTTATGGATAAGCTTCATCCAAAGAAAATGGTTGTTGCGCACTATGGCGGTTGGAAACAGTGGGAAGAAGTGTACGAGTATCTGGCAGGAGAGAATCTGTATTTGGATACCGCTTTTACGTTCTCTTATATCAAAGAAGATATATTTTATAAAATTCTTGAAAAACACGGCGCTGATAAGGTGCTTTTTGCCACGGACTGTCCATGGGGGTATCAGCAAAATGATGTGGAAAGCTTAAAGAAATTGAACTTGACTAATGAAGTCAAAGATGCGATTTTTTATAAAAATGCAAAAAAACTTCTTGAAATATAATATTTTTTAGAAAAACCCTTGCAATTTCTGTGAGGGTTTTGTATAATCATAAATGCTTTAACGCTTTAAAGCGTCTAACTTCTAAAGTTTAAAGCGATAGTACAAGTAGAGAATGTATGTAATGTAAAAGTGAAATTTGCATAGTATAAAAACATATATTCTTAAGGAGGAGAACATGTTAGTAAAAATTATTTTTCTGGTGGTATTCTTCGCAGTAATGATTGGCGTCGGAATTTACTCCAGAAAGCATGCAACAAACGTAAATGATTTCGTACTCGGAGGCAGAAGTGTAGGTCCCTGGCTTACCGCTTTTGCATACGGTACTTCATATTTTTCGGCGGTAGTATTCGTAGGTTATGCCGGACAGTTTGGTTATAAGTATGGTCTTGCGGCAACCTGGATCGGTATCGGTAATGCGGTAATCGGTTCCTTGCTTGCGTGGGTATTACTTGGCAGAAGAACCCGTGTTATGACTAAGCATTTGTCTGCGGCAACCATGCCGGATTTCTTTGGTAAAAGATATGATTCCAATGCATTGCGCATTGCAGCATCCATGATTGCATTTGTATTCTTAATTCCCTATACAGCTTCCGTATACAATGGTTTGTCCAGATTGTTTGAAATGGCTTTTGACATTCCTTATGCGGTTTGTGTTATTGTTATGGCAGCCTTAACCTGTGTATATGTAGTTCTTGGTGGTTATATGGCAACTGCCATCAACGATTTTATCCAGGGTATTGTTATGTTATTTGGTATCGTAGCAGTTATTGTAGCCGTATTAAACGGCCAGGGTGGCTTCTATGAAGCGGTAAAACAGTTGTCAACTTTGGAAAGTGATGTGCCCGTTACCATGGGGCAGCAGGGAGTATTCGCATCCTTCTTCGGACCGGACCTTCCTAATCTTTTAGGCGTTGTTATTTTAACTTCTTTGGGAACCTGGGGACTTCCTCAGATGGTACATAAATTCTATGCGATTAAGGATGAGAAGTCGATTAAAACAGGTACCATTATTTCTACCTTTTTTGCAATTGTTGTAGCAGGCGGATGCTATTTCCTCGGTGGTTTTGCAAGATTGTTTGATACGGAAGCAATTTATAATGAAAGCGGTAAAATTGTTTACGATGCAATCATTCCCAGTATGTTGTCTACCTTGCCTGATATTTTAATCGGTATCGTAATTGTATTGGTATTGTCTGCGTCTATGTCGACTTTATCATCATTGGTATTGACATCAAGTTCAACATTAACCCTTGATTTTATCAAAGGTAACATTATCAAAGATATGACAGAGAAGAAGCAGCTTCTTTGTATGAGAATTTTCCTTGTGGTATTCCTTGCAATCAGTGTTGTAATTGCTTTGGATCCCCCTGATTTTATTGCACAGTTAATGGGTATTTCATGGGGCGCATTGGCAGGTGCTTTCCTTGCACCGTTTATCTACGGTTTGCGTTGGAAAGGTGTTACCAAGGCTTCCGTATGGGCAAGTTTTGCTTGTGGTGTACTTCTTACCGTTGCCAATATGTTCTTTAAATTTATTGCATCACCCATCAATGCCGGTGCAATTGCAATGATTGCAGGTCTTATCATCGTTCCGGTTGTAAGCCTTATTACACCGAAGATGAAGAAAGAGAAAGTAGATGAAATTTTCTCCTGCCTTGATGAAACCGTCGTGGTTCACAAGAGAAACTCTATTGAAGAGTAGTAAATAAGTATTGTTGAACAGTGCTTATGAATGTGTTAAAATAATTGTGTAAAAGAGAGAAGTTGGAAGAATCCGGTGCTTTTACGGCACCGGATTTTTATGTTGTATATGCAGTTAATATTAGGTTATTGAGAGGAAATAAAATGCAGTTTTATCTTGCGCCCATGGAGGCGGTAACGGGTTTTGTATATCGAAATGTATATCATTCCATGTTCGGGGACATGGATAAGTATTTTGCACCTTTCATCACGCCTACCCAAAAGAAAATATTAAAGACGCGAGAACGCAAAGATGTAGCTCCCGAGAATAATACAGGGATGTACATGGTGCCTCAGATTCTTACAAACAATGCAGAGCAGTTTATTGAGACCTGTGAGTTTCTGGCGAAACAAGGCTACAAAGAGATTAACTTAAATCTTGGTTGCCCGGCACCAACGGTGGTGTCCAAAGGACGTGGAAGCGGTTTTCTTGGAGAAACAGTGAAACTGGAGCGTTTTTTTGATGAGGTGTATCGTTGGAATAACGGGTTGACGGAAGCAGAACGTTTTGAAATCTCAGTGAAAACAAGGCTTGGACTTGAGGATGCGGAAGAGTTTGAAGAGATACTGCCGATTTACAACAACTATCCATTAAAAGAAGTGATTATTCACCCTAGGGTACGAAGGGATTTTTATAAAGGAACACCTGATTGGGATGCTTTTGCCAAGGCATTGGAGGAGTGCAAGCATCCGGTATGTTATAATGGTGATATCTTTACAAAGGAAAATTATGTAAACCTAGTAAGGCGATTTTCTAAAATTGATAAAGTAATGCTGGGACGCGGTGTTATTTCCAATCCGGGTCTTGTGAGAGAGATTAAAACCGGAGAGAAGATAACGAAGGAAGAACTTCGCGAATACCATGACAGATTGTATGCCGGATATCTGGCAGATTTGGGTGCAGAGCAGGATGTGCTTTTTAAGATGAAAGAGTTATGGTTTTATTTGGGTGACAATTTTAAGGAGCCGGATAAAATGATTAAAAAGATTCATAAAACTAAGAAGCCTTCGGAGTATAAAACACTGATAAAGGAAGTTTGGCCGTATTTGGATTTGATATAATTAATTATAGAAACATAGTTTTGAGAGTAGTATATAGGAGCTGTTATAAATTAATGAAGTATTTGATTTCTTTGTACTTTGATGATAATACGAATAAGCAGATTTATGGATATATGGAAAAGGTGGCCGAGGTGACAGGTAACGATTATATGTTAGCAAATCATGTGCCGCCCCATATTACGGTATCGTCTTTTGAAGTTCATGCAAATGTGGGAAATGATTTTATAAAACAGTTGGAAGACATGATTTCCATGGCGTTGCAGGATATTGCCGTGGGAGATGTGCAATGGGTAGGCAGTGGTGCTTTTATGAACTCCGTATTGTACTTAATGCCGGTGCTGAACGCGTATTTACAGGATGTTATGGAACGCATATATGATGCTGTTGCAGATTGCCCTAATGTTGAAGTGAGTAAGTTTTACAGACCGTTTCAATGGCTTCCGCACACAACTATAGGTAAAAAGCTGACACCGGAAGAATTGAACAAAGGATTTGCTGCTGTGCAAGGGGAGTTTCATATTATGCAGGGAAAGATAATTCGGATTGGTCTCGCCAAAGCAAGTCCTTATGAAGAGATTGCAGAGTGGAAATTAAAATAAATTAATGCGTGTAAAAAAGAATTCCCCGGGTTTGGTTCTGACATAAGAACCAAGCTCGGGGGTTTTTTATGCAAATAAAATCCATTTTCGTATAAAAGGTATTAGAGAAAGTAACCACGTTAAAACAAACGATACGGAGAATGCAAGTAAGGTCATTAGTATTGCGGAAAGAATCGTCTCATTTTCCTGAAAATAAGGAATCCATTCGGTAGCATAATTAATTACTAACGGATGTAGTATATAGATACCAAATGTAAGGCGGGATATTCCGGAAATTCGTTTCGCTGCTTTTTCTGTCAGAGAAGGTTTCCACTCATGAAAGAGAATAAACCAACCTATTGCACTCATACACAGTGTTACTGAGAAAAATGTATTAAAGGTAACCTCGTGATAGCCTTGCTGCAGGGTAAGAAGATAATCACCCAACAAACTGATAATCGGTCCGATTATAATAAAAATGCATGCAAGAAGGCGAGGGTTTTTTACTTTATTGTCTTTTAAAAGTAATGATAGGGCGTAGCCTAATACAAAGTATCCTACATGATGATTAATCAGAGTAAACGGAATTCTTGTTACAATGGATAATAAATAGTATTTGTAAGGAAAATCATAGAAGAAAATCGTGGGGAAGATAACCTGCATCAATAAAAAGAGTATTACAAAGTAAAATACCAACTTCTTACCCGCTTGACAAATTGCTCTTAAAAAAGGCAACAGAAGGTATATGCCCAACAGCATAGGGAGATACCAGAAGTGATAATATACATTACCGTAAATAATATTTGTGATTGCATCTTTGATATGTGCAGGAGTATAAATTCCGCGAATTAAAAGGCCGACAGCATGATAGATAATGACCCATGCAATGTAGGCAATTAATAGTCGTAAAAAATTATTTTTATAAAATTTTTTAAATGTAAATTTATAATCTTCAGAAAGTAAAAACATGCCACTCATGAAGAAAAATAACACTGTACCGGTGTGGCCGACTGCATTAAAAGTATGCAAAGTGATTCCCTGTACAGAAGTCAAATCTGCATGAGAAGCACCGGAACTTGCATGCGCAATCACAACAAAAAGGCATGCCAGAATACGCAACGAATCAATATTTATAAGACGCTTTTTCGATTCCATAGTTTTAATTATTTCCTTTCTTACGGAAAATACCTTCCCATGTTCCGGGGTGGAATAAAATCAAAAGAGGGAACAGTTCCAAACGTCCGGCGATCATATCAAACATCAGTACATATTTGGAGAAGTTTGAAAAGAAACCAAAGTTGCAGGTAGGACCTACTGCATCCAACCCGGGACCGATGTTATTTATGCAGGCAATGATTGCAGTGAAATTTGTGGTGAAGCTCTGACCGTCAAATGAAATCGCAATCATGGAAATTCCATAAATCAGTAAAAAGGTTAATACATATACAGCAACGGAACGTACGGTTTCATCTTCCACTTCTTTTTCATCCAAATGAATCTTTCGGATACTTTTCGGATGAATGTATGAATAACATTCTTTTAATACCGATTTTACCATGATGATAAAACGTGAAACCTTTAAGCCGCCGCCGGTACTGCCGGCACAGGCACCCACAAACATAATCAATACCAAGACGGTACGGCAGATTGCGGGCCATGCATCAAAGTTTGCCGAAGCGAAACCGGTAGATGATACCAAAGAAGATACCTGAAATGTGGCATCGGTTAATGCTTTAAAAAAGTTGCCGGACAGTTCATAAATATTAAGGGTAATCAGCCCGATTGCAGCTACCACCATAATAAAAAACCATCTTACTTCTTCGTTAAAAAATGCTTTTTTAAATTTACCTAAAAGGATTAAATAATATACATTAAAGTTTACACCGAACAACAGCATAAAGATTGCGGTTACCCACTGTAAATAAGGTGAAAAGCTTGTGAAACTGTCGTTTTTGATACCGAAACCTCCGGTGCCTGCTGTAGCAAATGCAGTATTCAAGGCTTCGAAAACAGGCATTTTGCCAAACAGTAAAAGCACAAACTGTATAAAAGTTAAGGCGATATAAATCAAATAAAGAATTCTTGCAGTATGTTTGATTTTGGGAACGATTTTACCAACGGAAGGACCGGGTGATTCTGCACGCATCAAATTAATATGCGAACCACCGCTCATGGGTATAATCGCCAATAAAAAGACCAGAACACCCATACCGCCAATCCAGTGGGTAAAACAACGCCACAAAGTGGAACAGCGTGAAAGGTATTCCACTTCGCTTAATATACTTGCACCGGTTGTGGTGAAACCTGAAATGGTTTCAAACAAAGCGTCTGTAAACGAAGGGATCTCTCCGGTAAAAACAAAAGGGAGACATCCGAAGATACTCATAAAAATCCAACTTAAGGAGGTTGCTACACAACCCTCTTTCAGATAAAATACGTTACTTTTGGGTTTGCGGAACGACATCAGTTGTCCAAGCAATACGCAAGCCGCAGCAACCGCCAAATATATGAAGCCCTGATTTTCTTTGTAAATTAAAGCCGTTAAGCAGGGAAGGAGCATAAAAGCACCTTCAATTTTAAGAATCCAACCCAAGATATAACGGATAATTGAAAAATTCATGGTAATAAAGGTCCTCCTACTCCAAGATATCTTCGATGTTATTAAAACCTGTGTGGGTGGTTACAATCATTACCGTATCACCGGGGTGGATGCAGTCCTGACCACTGGGGATAATGATGGAGCCGTTACGATTGATAAAGGCAATTAAAAGATTCTTTTTCAGGGCCAATTCCATTAAAGGAACATTAATTACTCTGGAATCGGGGCGAACTACGAATTCGATTGCTTCCACGCGTGAATCGAATAAGTGGTACAGAGTTTCAATATTGCTTCCCAGGGAGTCCTTTTTCGCACGGGCATAAGCAACTATTGCTTCCGAGGTTAAGTATCTGGGATAAATCACACTGCCTAAATCCAAATTGTTAACTACGTTTTTGAAATTAATATGGTTAATCTTGGTAATGACTTTGGCAGGGGATACCTGTCTTGCATATAAGGTTAACATAATATTCTCTTCGTCAATGCCGGTTAAGGGAACGAAGGATTCTATGGTTTCAATACCTTCTTCTCGTAATAATTCTTCATCCGTTCCGTCGCCGTTAATAATAATCGCTTTGGGGAGTAAGGTACTCAATTCCTGGCAACGTTTTTTCTTCTTTTCAATAATTTTGACATTGATGCCGGCATGTAAAAGCTGGTCGGCGAGATAGTGAGTTGTTTTACCGCCGCCGATAATCATACAGTCGCGTACGTGTTTTACCTTGGAACCAAGTGCGAGGAAAAACTTACGTGCTTGTTTTCTGGTGGCAACAAAAGTAATAATATCACCCTCTTTAATAATAAAATTACCGGAGGGAATATATACTTCACCTTCACGTTCAATAGCACAAATCAGGACTTGTTGGGATACGACTTTTCCAATATTCATAATTGCCAAGTCGTTCAACATACTTTCGGCAGGAACTTTATATTTTATCAATTCTGCCTGTCCGTGAGCGAAGGAGTTTACTTCCAATGCGGAAGGTAATGCCAGAATTCTTGCTATTTCTCTGGAGGCTTCCAAGTCGGGATTGATAATCATGGCAAGTCCCAATTTCTCTTTCAGATAAGCGGCCTCTTTGCTGTATTCCGGGGTACGGACTCTTGCAATGGCAGAACAGTTACTGACACGTTTTGCAACGGTGCAGCAGAGTAAGTTTAATTCATCAGATTCTGTTACGGCAATAAAAAGGTCGGTTGTTTCAATGCCGGCTTCCATCTGTACACTATAGGTGGCCCCATTGCCCACAACACCCATAACATCATACAAATTTGTGAGTGCCTCAATCACTTCGGAATCTTTATCGATGATGGTAATGTTATTGCCTTCCTTGCTAAGCTGTTCCACAATGGTAGAACCTACGCGTCCGCAACCGACAATAATAATATTCATTTTTTCTTTTTTGCTTGAATTGTCACCAAACATAATAAGCCTCTCGCATATAGTATTTTATAAAAATCCAATCAAAGTGAATATAACATATTTTGTTGCAAAAGAAAAGTATATTATGGTACTGAGGAACGTAGAATGCGTTTTTTAACAAATAAAAGAATGAAGAAGGTGATGCTATGATTTGGGTATACAGTTGTAAAAAAATTTGGTATAATATATGCGGTAAAAAATTGCCGTGTGTTTTTTTACCGTGTAGGTGTTAATTTATTGATTTGGCCGGAATGGTATATGGGGGTATATGATGAATCGTTTTTATAGTAATATTAAGAAGAACTTTGGTTTTGGATTTATGCGTCTGCCGATGAATGGTGAGGAAGTGGATTATGAAGAAACCATTAAGATGGTAGATGCTTTTATGGAGAATGGTTTTAACTATTTTGATACGGCACATGGCTATATCGGAGGGAAAAGTGAAATCGCGTTGCGGGAGTGTTTAGTGAAGCGATATCCGAGAGAGTCGTACATACTGGCCAATAAGTTAACTTCTAATTATTTTAAAACGCAGGAAGATATTCTCCCTTGTTTTGAAGCACAGTTGGAAGCCTGTGGCGTGGATTATTTTGACTTTTATCTGATGCATGCGCAGAATGCGGATTTGTTTGAACATTATAAAAAATGCCGGGCGTACGAAACTGCCTTTGAATTAAAAGAGCAGGGACGTGTTAAAAATGTCGGTTTGTCCTTCCATGATAAAGCAGAGGTGTTAGATTGCATATTAACAGAATATCCGCAAATTGATGTAGTGCAGATTCAGTTTAATTACGCGGATTATGATGATCCGGGTGTGGAAAGCAGGAAGTGTTATGAGGTGTGTGTAAAGCACAACAAACCCGTGATTGTAATGGAGCCCGTAAAAGGCGGAAATCTTGTAAATCTTCCCGAAGCGGCACAGGATGTGTTTGATGCATTAAAAGGCGGCAGCAATGCAAGTTATGCCCTTCGATTTGCGGCAAGTTATGAGCAGGTTATGATGGTGCTTTCCGGAATGAGTAACATGGAGCAGATGGAAGACAACCTAAGTTTTATGAAAGAGTTTCAGCCACTAAGCGAAGAAGAATTTGCGGCAGTGTGGAAGGTTTGCGATATTTTTAAGGCGCAGGATTTAATTCCCTGTACGTTCTGCAAATACTGTATTGACGGTTGTCCCATGAATATATCCATTCCGGACTTGTTCTCGGATATGAATTGTCTTAGAAGATATGTTGGATGGAACGGTGAGTGGCATTATAATATGCATACGGCAGGTAAAGGTAAGGCATCGGAATGTATTGAATGCGGTTTGTGCGAGGAGGCTTGCCCGCAGCATTTAAGCATCAGAGAATTACTTAAGCAGGTAGCAACAGAGTTTGAGCAGGGATAAAGACAAACAGATATTTTTTGTAAAAGAACATAAACGTAAATTTGTACAGGTGTGCAAAGAATAAAATAAAAAGAGTAGAAAGAGTAACAGGTATTTTATGTTAGTAATTATCGAAAATGTAAATGCAGCAGTGAATAATTTTGTGTGGGGAATCCCTGCGATTATTTGCATTATCGGTGTGGGTTTGTATTTAAGCATCCGCACCGGTTTTATACAGATACGCAAGTTTCCTTTGGCAATGAAACAGACGATTGGAAAGGTTTTTGAGAAAAAGGAGGCAAAACACGGGGCAATGACGCCGTTTCAGGCTGTATGCACTGCACTCTCCGCAACGGTTGGTACCGGTAATATTGCCGGCGTGGCGGGAGCGATTGCAATCGGTGGTCCGGGTGCGGTGTTTTGGATGTGGGTATCCGCATTCCTTGGTATGTGCACGAAGTTTTCAGAAGTGGTTTTGGCTGTTCATTTTCGCGAGAAAAACAAGCAGGGTGAGTATGTAGGCGGGCCGATGTATTATATCAAGAACGGTCTCGGCAAAAAATGGCAGTGGTTAGCGGTACTGTTTTCGATTTTTGGTATTTTTACCGTGTTCGGCACCGGAAATGCCACACAGGTGAATACGATTGCGACAGCAGTGAATTCCGCACTTTTAAATTATAATCTGATATCTGAGAAAGGCATTATACTCAGTAATTGGATTATCGGTATTGTCATTATGATTTTGGTGGCCTGTGTATTGCTTGGCGGTGTAAAAAGAATCGGTAAAGTAACGGAGAAATTGGTTCCGTTTATGGCGGTTTTCTATATTTTGTTAGCATTAGGAGTTGTAATTTTAAATATTAAAAATGTTCCCGGAGTATTTGCCGATATCATCTACGGTGCATTCAATCCGGCAGCAGTAACCGGTGGTGTGGTAGGAAGCTTTTTTACAAGCTTGACTAAGGGTGTTTCCAGAGGTATTTTCTCTAATGAAGCAGGTCTTGGTACCGGTTCCATTGCCCATGCCTGTGCAGATACAGGTAAGCCTGTAGAGCAGGGCTTCTTCGGAATTTTTGAGGTGTTTGCGGATACGATTATTATTTGTACATTGACGGCATTGGTTATTCTTTGCAGTGATGTGCCTGTAGGATTTGGTGATGCGGCAGGTGCGGAGCTTACCATCAGCGGATTTACTTCTACATACGGTAACTGGGTATCCATTTTTACGGCAGTGGCAATGTGTTGTTTTGCATTTTCAACCATTATTGGCTGGGGCTTGTATGGCGCGAGATGTGCAGAGTTTATTTTCTCATCCAAGATTGTAAAACCTTTTATGGTGATATATTCAATGGTAGCCGTTGTGGGAGCTACAGTAGATTTAGGGCTTGTGTGGAGCATTGCGGAGACTTTTAACGGATTGATGGTAATTCCGAACTTAATTGCGGTGGCACTTTTATCGGGTACGGTGTTTAAGCTTGTGAAGGAATATTTTAAAAAGTAGGAGGCAAAGAAAGTGTTTACTTTTGAAAATTTAAGAAAAGAATACAATTCTTTTATTTATAAAAAATATGAGGTGGAGCGCAAAGAAAATTCCTACCGTGTAGTATATCACTTCAGCATTCCGGGTTTGCGTGATTTTAAGTCAAGTTGGGAGTTCCCGGCGTTGGTGGAAGCGGATGAGAAGATTCTCAATCGCCTGTTTTTCAATCTTGGTATGGTGGAGACCATCAGTTATTGGAAATGTGCCTGTCCCCCTAATCTTGTGATTGAGTGCGGTGAGTTGTCCAAGGAGCAGTGTGCATGGTGGGAAAAGCTTTATTACAACGGTCTTGGTGAATTTATGTACCGAAACGGCATTGAAGTGTCGCAGGAAGATTTGGTGCATATTCAGTGCAAGGAAGCACCTATCAGTCCGTTAAAAGATACAAAGGAATACAGCGGTTGTCTGGTATCCGTAGGCGGCGGCAAAGATTCCGTAGTATCCTTGGAACTTTTAAAAGATGAGGGTATCACCACTTATGCGGTAAACGGCAATGCTACCACACATAATGTGATTGATGTTTGTGATTATAAAAAAGGCACATACGAAGCAAGACGTGTGCTTGACAAAGAATTGCTTGAGTTAAACAAATTGGGTTACTTAAACGGTCATATTCCGTTCTCTGCGGTAGTGGCGTTTTCGTCGATTATTTCAGCATATTTGAGTGGCAATCAGTACATTGTATTATCCAACGAAACCAGTGCCAATGAAACTACGGTGAAGGATTCTTTTGTGAATCACCAGTATTCCAAGAGCTATGAGTTCGAGCAGGATTTTATGTGGTATGTAAAAACCATGGTGGATACGCCGATTCTATATTTCAGTTTGCTAAGACCTTTGATGGAGATTCAGATTGCAATGCTGTTTGCAAGAAGCAAGCAGTATCATAAGGTATTCAGAAGCTGTAATGCAGGAAGTAAGCAGGGCATCTGGTGTTGCGAATGTCCGAAGTGTTTATTTGTTTATATTATTTTACTTCCATTCTTAAGCCAGGAAGAATTAGTGGAAATCTTCGGTGAGAATCTTTTGGAAAAAGAATCATTGGATTTATATTTCAGAGAATTAACCGGTATTGAAGAAAACAAACCCTTTGAATGCGTAGGTACCAGAAAAGAAGTGCTTGTATCCCTGAAAGATTATATCAATAAGGGGGGCAAGAGCCTTTTGACCGACCGTTACGGGGATTTTATAAAAGAAGAGCCGGATGAACTGGCTACCCTTTTAAACGGATGGGAAGAGGAGAATAACCTTCCCAATGCGTATAAAAGTATTCTTGAAAGGTGCATAAGACAGTGAGCATAATTGATAAATTAAATGATAAAAGAATACTGATTTGGGGCTACGGACGTGAAGGACAGTCAACGGAGCGTTTTCTTAAGAAGTGTTGCAAGCCTGCAAGCGTAAAAGTGTTTGAAGGCAAAAGAGACGGTTTCAATGAAGACGAGTATGACTGGATTATCAAAAGTCCCGGTATCGTATATCATGAAGCAAATTTGAAGTATCTTTCCCAGACAGAGATTTTCCTGGAGGAGTTTCGTGATCAGGTAATCGGTATTACCGGAACCAAGGGTAAAAGTACCACGTCTTCCATGCTGTATACGGTTTTAAAAGAATGCAGCAATAAAAAAGTGATTATTCTCGGCAATATCGGACAGCCTTGTCTGGATTATTTTGAAGAGATTGATGAGGATACCATCGTAGTATTTGAGATGTCCTGTCATCAACTTGCACATTGTGAGGTTTCACCGCATATTGCGCTTTTTATGAACTTTTATGAGGAACATCTGGATTATTACGAGACGGTGGAACGATATTTTAATGCAAAGAGTAATATTGCACTTTATCAAAAGAGCGGAGACTATTTCTTTGTGGGCGATAATGTGCCGGAGATAGAAACAAAAGCACAGACAATCCGCATGAGACGTCAGGAAGAGCAGTTATTTGAGTTGAGCGTATTAGGTGAGCATAACATCTACAACGCGCAGTTTGTGCATTACATAGCAGTGAAATTATTCGGTTGCGATGAGGCTGCAGTATTGGAGAGTATGAAGAATTTTAAGGGTCTTCCTCATCGTTTGGAGCATGTGGGAGATGTTGATGGTGTGGAATATTATGATGACTCCATTTCTACCATACCGGAAGCTACCATCAGTGCAATCAAGAGTGTTCCCAATGTGCAGACCGTATTAATCGGCGGTATGGACAGAGGCATCAATTATGATGTATTGATTGATTTTATACAAAAGAATGCGCAATATAAATTTATATGCATGTATGACTCCGGTAAAAGAATTTATGACGCGGTAGGTGAATGCACACAATGCGTTTACGTGCCGGATTTGGAGCTTGCGGTAGCAGAGGCGAAAAAGATTACGGAAGCGGGCAGAGCCTGTGTATTATCGCCGGCAGCAGCCTCATACGGATACTTTAAAAACTTTGAGGAGCGCGGAGAACGGTTTGCGGGATATGTGCTGCAAGATGAAGCTGAGTAGGTTTTAGAGTAATTTGGGTTTTATATAGGATAAAGGAATTAATACTATGTTCAATGTACTTCTTACAATACAAATTTTGGGGATCTTAGCGCTGGTATGCGCTCTTGTTTATATTTTTCGTGGGGGTTCCACGTATACACAGCGTTTGATGCTGTCTTTTTGTATTGCGGAGCTGGTACATAATGCAGGCTTTTTACTGGAGCTTTTGGCTAAGACCGAAGAAGCTGCCATGGTGGCAATTAAAACGGAATATCTGGGTGGCTCTGCGGTAGCTATCTTTTTTATGATGTTTATTTTCAATTACTGCGGTAAAAAAGAACATAAAGTCTTTGAACGAATTCTGTTGCTGTGTGCGGTAGCGGTTGTCATTATGGTATGGACCGGAGATTGGCATAACTTGTATTACAGCAATGTAGATTTTATAAATACAGGGGCATATCCTCATGTGAAATTGACCTACGGACCGGGATTCTATTTCTATGTAGCGACTTGTACAGCCACTCCCTGGGCAGTATCCGTATGGACATTGATTCAGAGTATCCGTAGCGAAAAAAGTGCAAAGCGTGCAAGAAAACTTTGGATTATTATAGGTGGCGCATGCTTTGCGTTTAGTGTGCTGGTATTGTATCTTTTGAAACTGTTTCCGGAAGGATATGATCCTACTCCGGCGGCAATGGCGTTTATGTTTACAACACTGGTATTCCTGGTGTGGAACCGTAAGGACTTTGACTTGAGCAGAACCGCAACGGAGACGGTGTTGAATTCCCTGGGTAATTGTACAATTACATTGAATGAATTCTACGAAGTATTGATGTACAATGATTTTGCCAAGGAATTTTTCACGGATATAGAGTTAGGCAAGAATATCCGTGAGATTGCAAACTTTCCGGTTGAGGTGCTTGAGGGCAAAGAAATCCGATTTGAGAGAGAAGGAAAATATTATAAAGGCGAACTTCGTACCATAAAGGATAATGAACAGATTATCAGAGGTTACAGTGTACTGATTATTGATATTACGGATACCTATAAATACATTAGCGAATTGCATGAAATGCGTGAACAGGCGGAAGCGGCCAATCGTGCCAAGAGTAATTTCCTTGCCAACATGTCCCATGAAATCCGTACTCCCATGAATGCCATAATCGGTATGAGTGATTTGCTGATTGAGGAGAGTCATGGACGTAAGTTGCATGATTATGCCTGCGACATTAAGGATGCGGCTCTGAACCTTTTATCCATCATCAACGATATCCTGGATTTGTCCAAGGTAGAAGCCGGCAAAATGGAGCTGGTTGAAGATGATTATCTTGTAAAAGAATTGATTAGTGATACTACCAATCTGGTGCAGATGGTTGCTAAGCAAAAAGGCCTTTCCTTTATTGTGGAGGTAGATAAAGACATTCCGAGAAAACTATACGGCGATGAAGGAAGAATTCGACAGGTATTAGTGAATTTGCTGAGTAATGCTATTAAGTTTACCAAAGAGGGATATGTCAAATTTAAAGTTACCGGTGAACATATCAATGATAAAAACGTAAAACTTAAGTTCCGGGTAGAAGATAGCGGCATGGGTATTAAAGAGGAGGATTTAAAAGTAATCTTTGAATCCTTCCGCCAGTTGGATATGAACCGCAATCGTAAAACCGAAGGAACCGGTTTGGGACTTGCCATTACGAAGGAATTGATTTCATTGATGGATGGTGACATTCAGGTGGAAAGCCAATATGGCAAGGGTACGACATTTACCGTACAGATTGAGCAACGCATTATAGAAGAGGAAACCGTAGGGGATGTTTCAGTGGCATCCCGGGCGGAGAAGGAAGATGAGCGGAAAGCGAAATTGCAGTCGTTTACGGCTCCGGAATATCATGTGCTGCTGGTAGATGATAATGCCATGAACCGTAAGGTGGCAAGCGCAATGCTTAAATTCTACAATTTTAAGATTGCAGAAGCAAGTTCCGGTAAAGCGGCGATTGAGCGTGTAAAACTGGTGAAATATGATATGATTCTCATGGATCATATGATGCCGGAAATGGACGGTGTGGAAGCGACTAAGATTATTCGTTCGGAATGTGGCGAAAACGGCACGGCCCCCGTCATTGTGGCATTGACGGCTAATGCATTGCAGGGTGCCAAGGAAATGTATCTTGCCAATGGTTTTGATGACTTTTTGTCCAAACCATTTGACAGGGAACAGTTACATGAACTGTTAGAACGTCTGGTTCCGGGAGAAAAACGGATAAAAGCGTAAAATTTTACAATATTCTTACCAAAAAATACAAAATTAACAGGACAGAATGAAAAAAGTATGATATAATAACGGCATGGTATCTTTAAAAGGTGCCATGCTATTATTAATGTTAAAGGGAGAGGTAACAATGTCAAACTATTTAGGAATTTTACACGGGGTAAGAGGTCGTAGCATTTTAATTTACGACAACAAATGCGAAATTAAGGCAACATCAACTGTAGGTACTGTTTTAACAAGCAACATTACAAGTAATGCATCTGACAGTATCAAGACAATCTACTATACAGATTGTATCGGTGTATTATTTAAGAAAGCCGGAATCAAGATTGGTTATCTTGAGTTAGAAACACCCGGTTTGAGACAGCACAGCGGCGGTAGCCAGTATTCAGAGAATACATTTACTTTTGAAGAGACAGATGTTTTATCAAATGAACTTATGCAGGAAGTTTATACATACATTACAGAGCGTATCGAAGGATATAAGTATGGCGATCAGCAGTTATTGACCAAGCCTCTTCCTCAGATGATGGCAACTAAGTTCAAGAGACCTATCTTCTCTGATTATGAAGAGCAGGCAGCAATGAAGCAGAAGAGAGCTGAAGAGCATGAAGCTTTGAAGGCTGCTCAGGCTGATTTGGAGGATATTCTCGCTGACGTTAACAGAGAATACGAAGAATTATTCGAAGCACACGGAATCGATGCATCTGTTAATTCATTGACTGATATTGAGAAGACAATCATTAAGGCTGTTGCAGAAGGCGGCAAGGAAACATCCGTATCCGAAATCGCAAGAATGATGCCCAGAACCATTACACCTGCTGAAGTAACCGATATCTTAAACGGTTTGGTAGCTAAGGGTGTTATGAAGAAAGGTGAAGCTGACGTATATCAGTTATAAGATGAAATAGTAAATTACATAAAAGGGATGATACTTTGCAAGGGGTATCATCCTTTTTCAACGATATAAAAGGATGGAGGAGGATAAAAAGATGTATTTTGTACCGGACGGAACCGAAGTGTGCGGTTTCTATGAATGTGAAGAGTGCGGCATGCGATATTTGTCACTCAAAATTGCACCTACTATGGTATGTCCTTACTGTGGCGAGGAAGCAGATATGGAGCTGGGACCGGATGATGAAATGCCGACAAATACCGAGACGGCGAAGCTTCTGCAGGTTGTGGAAGGCGAAGACGTGGAGAAGATGGATGCATTGATTAGTCTGGCAATAACGGGCGGAGATGTGGATTGGATATAATCCGTTGTGAACTAATAGTATAGGGGGGGAAGATGCGTTATGAATAAGATTATAAAAGTAACCGGCAAGGGAAAGTTATCCGTTAAGCCTGATTTGGTCCGTCTGATGATTGATTTAAAAGATGTGCGGGAGAATTATGAAGAGACTCTGGAGCAATCCGCAGCGCAGGTGGGTATCCTTAAGGACTGCATCGTAAAGCTTGGATTCGATAAGTCGGATTTGAAAACCATACGATTCAATGTCGATACCAAGTATGAGGGCTATCAGGATGAAAACCACAACTGGAAGAATAAGTTTGTAGGGTACGAATTTATGCATTCCATGAAGCTGGAATTTGATGTGGATAACCAGAAATTGGGACAGCTTCTCTATGCCTTGAGTCATTTGGATATTCATCCGGAATTACATATGGAATATACCATCCGTGATGTGGAGGCGGCCAAGAAGGAGCTGCTTGCCAAGGCAGTTGCCGATTCCAAGGAGAAGGCCAAGGTGCTTAGCGAAGCCGCAGGAGTTGCATTGGGGGATATTGTTACCATTGACTATTCCTGGGATGAAATTGCTTTTAAAACCGTGCCCATGGACCGTTGTGTCACTCTGGCCAAAAGTGCCGGCGGGGCTTCCAATGGCAGCTATGACATGGATATCGAAGCAGACGATATTAAGGTGTCGGATACCGTGACGGTTGTGTGGGAGATTAAGGGGTAGAGATTGGTTTGTTAAGATGTTATAAAAGAAAGGACGGTGCCAAATGTTTCCTGTAATCAGTAAAAGAGAAACCGGAGTGAATCTTCGCAGAATCATGGATATGCGGGGGATATCTCCGAAAGAAGTGCAAGAGTATCTTGGACTTGGTTGTGTGCAGAGTGTATATCGCTGGCTGGATGGCATTAATATGCCGACAATCGATAATTTGTATGCGCTCAGTGAATTGTTCCAGGTTCCGATTGATGCTATGGTGTGCGGAAACAGGGCACCTGGGGCATCGAATCAATCTGTTCAATTGCAGCCGGCATGCGACAGAAAGTTGTGTGCGTATGTTGAGAAGCGTGCAGCATAATTTTTGAACTACAGGTTCAATGACAAATGATATATCCTCCCTTAGAATGGTTGTTAGAAACAATACTTCAAGGGAGGATTTATATATGAGTGAAAAGATGTTAGTAACACAGGCGTTGGACGAAAGAGACCTGTTGGTAAAGAAGATAGCAGATAAAATTGCCAAGGCAAGTTTTGTTGATACAATTAAGCCGAATGAAGACAAGGTTTATGCAAAAAGGATTGACAAAGAGGAATATGCCAAGGAAGCAGAGTCCGCCTACCAGCAGATTATGGACCTGATTGAGCGCTATCAGAAAATTGATGCCGCAATCGTGGATTCCAATGCTAAAACCGAAATTACAACTTCTTACGGAACGTATACTGTTGCCGGAGCGATTTCTCTAAGAAGCAGACTGCGTGGTATGGGTGCATACGGCGGCGAGGCTGATTTTGAGAGTAAGCTGGAAAGAAAGCTTGCCAATGAGTATACCGAACGTGTGCAGTTTTGCGACCGTAAAAACAGCCAGTTACAATCAACGGCAGAGGAGATGCGGTTAAGTATTCTCGGTAAAGACAGCAAGACCAAGGATGATAAGCCCTTGGGCGTTGTGGAAGCCTATGTCAAAGAGAATACAACAGAGCTTGTAGACCCTCTGGATGTTAAGAAGAAACTGGATGCCTTGGAAGAGAAGCGCAACATTCTTCTGACCGAGCTGGATACGCAGATTAAGGTATCCAATGCAACTACTTTTATTGAAGTGGCGTAATGCTATTTCAATAAAAGTAAAAATAAAATATGCCTGCATTACGAAAACCTCAAATCCGGCTTCCCGTAACAGGGTTACGTTACAAGAAAGATTACCAATTCTGATTAAATTGGGTGGCTTAACTTATATATAAAAGGTTGGTTTAAGGATAAATAAAATATCTCCAATTTAACTGTTTTGTGTCTTGTTTCAACCGTTAGAGGTGAATCGTCAATGATTATATTCTTGAATGGTTATCTGTGAAGTAACAACTTTCGTGTAGACATAGAAATGTGTTGAAATCCATGAAAAAGGTTGAGGCGTTAAGTCGGTTGGCCGGAGGTAATCCGCATGGCTGTAATGTGGGCATATATGATAAAAGAAAATACATATTGAGTTGAGATGGAAGTGCTACGAATGATCGTGGCACTTTTTTATTTGTTAATTTGAAAAAATAAAGAATTTTGTCACAAAACGAGATGGAAGTTTCGTTAATGTAGGTATAATATATAGAATTAAACAATATTGAAGAGATATATCGGAGGTGAGCTTGAGTAGAGTGAATAGGGAGAACTAAAGTATTAATAATGTTACAGAAAGTTGTGTGGTATATTAGAACAATTGAAACTAATTCAAAAATGCGTGGAGGAGACATATATGAATGAATTATATAAAGAATGTATCAATAAGCGAAACGAATTGAGTGAGACAATTAATAATATAAATTCCCAAAGATTTCAAATGCTTATTGCACAAGCTGGGGAAGAGCAGTTAGTAAGGTATGATATCTATTCGGTATGGGAGGACTATGAATTTGTTCTACAGGGGGTATTGTATCGTTTAGATAATTGTATGAGATATTTAGATGAAATAAGACAATATGTAAAAAAAAGTGTTGATAGTGTAAAAGATTCAACAGTTCTATCAATAGTAACAACGCAACAATGTAATTATTTGAGTTATGAATTTGAAAATCTTTTGGTGGCATTTTCAAGATTAAACGAAGAACCATTAATAGAGGAAATATGTCGACAATTATCAGGTGAAAAACAAAAAACATTGCGCAATAATTGTTATAGAAGAAATGATATTGACGGATTATATTGGAAACTTAATCTTTTAAGAAATAGAGCGGCACACAGTACTCCAGGATATTATACTCAACATAAAAATAGAGCAGCACGATATATGTCAATTTCCTCAAAAATACGTACAATTAATTTTTCAGATGGTATTGCAAAATTTGAAACATCATTAATTAATTTGAGTAAAAGTGATCACATAAAAAATATTATTAAAAAGAATATTATCGATGGTGGTTCAAATGCTCCGGTAATGGATTTTTTGTTTTCAGATACTACACCTAAAGGGCATGGAAAAAATAATCCGGTAGTGATTTATCCGATAAATTTGCCAAGATTTGATTTAAATACGGATTTCTTACAGTTAACATTGGAAATGATGAGGTACATTGAGGTTCAATTAAGTATATTTCAATAAAAAAGCTGTAAAAAATATAGAAAGGGATGCTGATGAGTTGTTTGGACAAAAGATATGATTGGGATTGTATAATTCAGCAAGAACCATCAATAGAAGAATTAATAGTAATTACGGGCGCAGTTTTGCTTAAATGGACAAATCGTTCTTTGTGTGACCATGGATATGATAAAGATATATTATTTTCATACCATACTTTTTGGGGGAAGATGCTTAAGTGGGCAGAGGGAGAAAGACAAAAAGAAGACTCACCATATATTCAATTTATTAATATGTGGATATATCAAGGTAAAATATATAGGGTTCAAGGCAAAAAGTGGGTTTTTAGAAAAAACAATGTAGAACCATATTCAAGAAGATGCGGGCTACAGTATCATAATATGGTTGCTTCTTGGAGTAAGATATATGATTTTACGACATTTAATAAGATTTATAATGGTGTAGAGTATCTGTTCATTGAAGGGAATACAAAAGATTCCATTGGATTTGATGTTATAAAATTTTGTAAGCAGAGTGGGATGAACGAAGATCTTATTTTTAGATTACAGCATGAACAAGAAGTTATTTTTCCGATAAGTAAAAAATATGTTTTGAATAAGTGCTATTCAACTAGTGAGGTGTTTTTGAATTTAATGAGAGTTAAAGAAAGTCTTTGATGATGTAAAGTACATCATATTGTACACCAACCATTATATTATAATATTATCTCAAACGTACTTACATGTTTGGGAACTCACCATAATCATTTTGTTGATTCAAAGAGGCTAATTGTTTATTTGTTAAGGCAGAGATTGAATGAAATAATCTTCCTCTAGGTAGTAAATCTCTGTCGCCGGGAGCGGCTATCAGGCATAGTAGAGGAATAGGATGTAGAAGAATCAGCTATGCCGTTCTTGCAAAATTCATAGTAAAAACTATTTATATACATATATTCTTACATGGTAATCGAATACTTCTCATTCATTGAAATATCCAACCAATAAGCGTATAATGAAATTACATTATCAGCCGCTTCGCTATCGGCTAAAAAACAAGTAGCAAATTTATGCAGGGGTGTAATCTTACAGGAGGACGATAAACTGGCAAAAAACATTTATCTGGACAAGACGGTGGAATGAAATAAAAACATTATTCTGGCGAATGCAAATGCCAAAGATATGAACACGTATAATGCGCAAAATCTGCGCGCTGTATATTATTGGGCGAAGATGAACGGATACAATACCATCTGGCACCCAAGAAAAAGATTGGAGTATAGCGATGGGAAAACTTGTGCGAGATAAAATCCCGCAGATTATTACAGATGCCGGTAAAAAGCCGATTACGGAGATTTTGGACCAGGAAAGGTATCTGGAAGAATTGGATAAAAAGTTAGAGGAAGAAGTGGCAGAATATCAGGCAGATAAGTCTATTGAAGAGATGGCGGATGTGTAGGAGGTTTTGTTTGCTATCTGTGAGGCGAGAGGGTATTCGGTGAATGAGTTGATGAGAGTTAGGGAAGAGAAGTGCGAGACGCGCGGTGGATTTAAGGAGAGAGTCTACTTGGTGGGGTATGAGGAGTAAGGTAAAAGCAGCAATACAATTTGTATCAAAGGAGTAATATGAGAAAAATATTTGCGAAAATAAGGACTGTAATAAGGAATTTGTATAATAGAATAAAGCCAATATTGGTTAAAGGAAGTATGGTGATTTGGAAGGTTGTAAAAAAAGCGATTTTGTTATTAGCGATGTTTGCCTTTTTTGTTATTCCTTTTTTAAATTCATGGCTTGATAATCTTATTGCTCAATGTATATGGTATCCAGCCGTTGTGGTAATGATAATATTGGCAATACAAGATCATTTTAGAAAGGAAGATTTAGGCGATGAAAAAAATGTGGTTACCCATATTGAAAAATGGAGCGAATTTCCAATTTTGTTTGTTTTCGTAAGCATCTTTGTTATTCGATATTATCGTATTACGTATATTTGGTTATGGGTAATCTTTGGAGTAGTAGCAATTTATACGTTTTTCTTTTTCTTGTCCTTATTTTCATATGAATTTAAGCATAGAGAATTAACGGAAGACAAGAAACAAAAAATTAGTATTAATGCAGTTAAATGTATTATATTGTATTGGCTTTTTGATTTGACGTATATGGGAATTTTTAATGGTTGGATTAGCGTAATAATTATTTGTGGTGTACTGGCTGTTACCATTGTTTTTTATAATTTAGCACATGCTCTATTGAATATTTCAGAGTCGCTAAGGATGTGGTTGGTATTCGAATTTTTATTTGGAATGGGAATATCAATATACTTAATTTATATAATTCCAGATGAAACATTACAGAACATTATTGTGGCTGTTGTAGCAGCTGTATTCGGTGGATTATTTACGTTGATTGGTGTTGCATGGACTTTTAAGAAGGGAGATATAGATCGCAAGGAAGATGAAAGAAAGAAAAACATTCCATATATGAAAGTGGTGTATGGAATAAAGGAATCAAGTGAAGTTTGCGCACATATATATAAAGGTTTAGATTTAAGTAATGCAAAGGAATTAGAGAAAGTAGATGAGAACTCACTATATCTTATTACGATTCAAGATTGTTTAATGAAAAACATTTCCGAGAGTAATATTATTTTACGGGGGATGTTATTTGATGATAAGAGATATGACTTTACAGATCCAGTTATTCTTGAAAAGGGTGAAGTGTGTAATATACGTACTACAGATAATCACGCTATAGTTGTGCCTAATTTAGAGAGTACGTTGAATCTTATTGTTAATGACACAATGGATAATGTATACAGTATAGAATGTAAATTGAATTATGTACCAGTAGATAGGATAATGAAAACAACCATTGAGGAATGTGAATACGTATGTTTTGAATTTAAGGGTATTGTAGGAAGTGCAAAACTTCCGGTCCTTGTGGATGGGAAGAGATAACTAAGATTGAACAGAAGAGGATAGGTTTTATGAAAGAAGAGCAGGTGTTAAAGGTGGACACGTATTTAATGTGCCAGATATCGTAGAAGTTTAAATACGATAATAATGTTGTGAAAGAAACGGAGGTGAAAAAATGCG
>JAZNTK010000044.1:0-8874 GCA_045591685.1 Lachnospiraceae bacterium | reverse complement strand
TTGACTTCCTTCTTCATATCTTCAAACATCTGAACTACCTTGATGTTGGCACCGCCGTGACGGGGACCTTTTAAAGAGCCGATGGCTGCTGCGATAGCAGAGTAGGTATCGGTTAAGGTAGATGTAACAACGTGTGTTGTAAAAGTAGAGTTATTACCGCCGCCGTGTTCCATATGAAGTACCAAAGCAATGTCAAGTAACTGTGCTTCCAAAGGAGTGTATTTGCTGTCCGGTCTTAACATATGTAAAATATTTTCCGCAGTCGATAATTCGGGCTGAGGATTATGTATGTACATACTCTTGCCATCATGATAATGATTGTATGCATGATATCCGTAAATGCTAAGCATCGGGAACATACTGATTAACTGTAAAGACTGTCTTAATACGTTGGGAAGGGAAGTGTCGTCTGCCCTGTCGTCGTAAGAGTAAAGGGTCAAAACGCTTCGTGCCAAAGTATTCATCATATCCTTGCTGGGCGCTTTCATAATAATATCACGCACAAAGCTTGTGGGCAGTGTACGATATCCTGCCAGCATTTGTTTGAAGTTTGCAAGCTCTGCTTCGTTCGGTAACTTATCAAAGAGAAGAAGATAGGTTACTTCTTCAAAACCGAAGCGGTTCTGGTCAGCAAAGCCTTTTACTAAATCTTTTACATTATATCCACGATAAAAGAGTTCACCGTGAGTAGGAACCTGCTCACCGTTTACCAACTTATTTGCGCGTACGTCTGATATATGGGTAAGTCCGGCAAGAACGCCTTTACCGTTTAAATCTCTTAATCCACGTTTTACTTCATATTTTGTGAAGAGTTCAGAATCAATGACACCGTTCTCAGCACACATATTTGCTAAACGGATAATATCGGGTGTAATTTCGCAGTACTTGTTGTATTCCATTTCTTTCCACCTTTCTTTGTCTGTCTAGTGTTTACATAAAATGTAACCGAATATATATTATCACGGGATAAACATCAATGACAAGTAAAAATTCCATAATATGCAAAAAGTTAATATTTTCAACACAAAATGTACACATTCTATGGTAGAATAAAGGAGTTCAAGTTGATTTAGGGGTAATGCTCCGCTTTCTTTATTGGTAGTTGAATGGTGTGAGGGCAGTGTGAATTATTTTATATTCCAACAGAACGCGCTCTCGCTCGGTTGTCTGCGTAGCAGTACTAAATTCGCAAGGAAATTATTCCTTGCTCATTAAGTGCTGACGCATACAAACGGTTATTTATGGAATATTAAAATATTCACACTTCATTCAGGGTATTGGAATACCAATAAAGAAAACGGGAGGGAGATTGCGTGTGGAGAACAACTTGGAATGTGGGTGAGGATAATTTGACTTTGTATGATTTAGTCCATTGTTTTTATTTCGTGCAAAACTATGAGAAAGGACTTTCAATATGAAAATTTTTATTGTTTACTGTCATCCGTCACAGGATTCTTTTACTAAAAATATGTGTGACGCATTCATAAAAGGGATAACTGATTCGGGTAACGAATATATTATATCTGACCTTTATAAGATGGATTTTAATCCTGTTATGACTGAGCAAGAATATCTTAGAGATGCGAATTATAGAAATTCTCCGGAAGTTGCAAGTGACGTACTCGAAGAACAAGAAAAAATTAATTCTGCAGATGCCATAGCTTTTATTTATCCGGTTTTCTGGACCGAAGCACCGGCAAGGCTTGTAGGATGGTTCGATAGAGTATGGTCTTATGGATTTGCGTATGGGGATAAAACGATGAAGCTTCTCGATAAGGCAATAATACTTTGCTCGGCTGGCAATCCTATAGAGAAACTTGAACAGTTTGGACTTCTTGACAGTATGAAAAAGGTTATGCTGGGGGACAGGCTTTATGGTCGTGCTAAACAACTTGAGTTTGTTGTTTTTGACAATACTTCAAGGGAAAATGAGCTTCGTACAAAAAATTGGGATACTAATCTTCAAAAAGCTTACGAGAAGGGGAAGACATTTTTTGATTAGTGCTATTAATCCTAATTTGTAAAGCACATAAAAAGTTCAGCTCCACAAAGAAATACATTAAATTCATATTAATTAGGAGTGCATTATGGCTACCATCTACAAAACAAGAATAAACTTGTTACAAACTAAATTAAAAGAACTCAATATTGATTATTTCATCATCAGTGACGCAGACCCGCATCACTCGGAGTACGTATGCGACTATTATAAAATGCGTAGTGCTTTCAGCGGATTTAAGGGTTCCAACGGAACACTTCTCGTAGGAAGGGAAGATGTCTGCCTTTGGACGGACGGAAGATATTTTATCCAGGCGGAGAAGGAACTTGCGGGTAGTGATGTCGTGCTGATGCGTATGGGTGAAAAAGACGTTCCTACAGTGCGTGATTTTCTGGCACAACATAGTGAAGCGGATGAGGGCAAGTCTGTCACTATTGGCTGTGACGGTAGTTGCATGATGAAAGGAGCCATGGATGAAATTAAGGATGCCTTTGCGAAAGCCGGTAAGCAGGCAGACTTTTATTTCGATGATAAAATAATAAGAGAGATTCTGAAAGAAACCGACGCGGAGGAGAAATATTTTATATCACACAGCAGTAAAATCCGCGTATTGCCCGATTCTTTACAAGGGAAACGTGTTGATAATAATATTCAAGCAATCAGAGAGGCACTGAACAAAGCCCGTGCGGATGTATTTTTGTCCGCAAAGCTTGACAGCAATATGTATCTTTTAAATATCAGAGGCGAAGATATCACCTACAATCCTGTAGCATTTTCATATCTGCTAGTTACGGCTGAGGCTGTTGTTCTATTTGTAAAAGATGAGGCCGTTACGGACGAATTAAAAGTGCACGCCAATCGTTATAATATCCTGCTTGAAAGCTACGATTGCTTTGCGGAGAAATTGGCTTTCTATACGGCAGGTGAAAAAGTGATGACAGAGTCTGCGTCCTTAAGTGCCAAATCCTATGAAGTATTGACAGCAAATAATGCCAAAGTGTTGGAAGGCGATTGCGGTGTTTCACTTTTACAGGCGGTAAAGAGCAAAAAGGAAATTGACTTAATTAAAGATACTTATTTAAAAGACAGTGCTGCGGTTTGCAAGTTCCTTTATTGGTTGTCTAAGCAGAAACCCGGCACGATTACGGAATATGATGTTGCCTGCAAAATGGACGCATTACGTGGTGAGATTGCGGAAAACAGGGGCTTGTCTTTTAATACAATTTCAGCCTTTGGACCGAATGCGGCAATGATGCATTATGAAACATCAAAGGAAAATTGTGCCACTATAGAAGAGGGCGATTTATATCTTCTGGATTCCGGCGGACAGTATGACGGCGGGACTACGGACGTAACAAGAACGGTTGTGATCGGTGAGCCCACAGAAGAGATGAAGCAGGATTTTACAAGGGTGGTAAGAGGAATGCTTGCGTTGCAGAATGCAGTTTTCATGAAGGGCTGTACCGGAATGAATCTGGATATTCTTGCGCGAAAACCCATGTGGGAAGCTTATATGGATTATAAATGCGGTACAGGGCACGGTATCGGTTATATGTTAAATGTTCACGAAGGTCCCCAGGCAATCCGTATGCGTGGCACTGGTATTGCGGGAACCACGGAGTTTGAACCGGGAATGCTTGTTTCTGATGAGCCGGGGGTTTATCTGGAAGGGAAATACGGTATCCGAATGGAAAATATTCTTTTGTGCGAGGAAGTATGCGAGAATGGTGACGGAACCTTTTTATGCTTTTATCCGTTGACGTATGTGCCCGTGGATATGAGGCTGATTGATAAAACGCAAATGGAGCCGAAGGAATGGAAACAACTTTGTGAATATCAAGAAGCAGTGTATGAGAAAATCGCACCGCTTTTATCGCAAGAAGAAGCGGAATGGTTGAGGGAAGAAACTACACTTTTATAATGGTAAAAAATATCAAAAATTCCTTTAATAACCATAAAAACTTGGCGCTACAGATTGATTTTTAAGGTAAAAAAGAATATAATATAACTATCCTGAAATGTTCGAGAACTCTCGTTATTTTGAACCTACAATACTTTAAACGGGATTCCTATATTGCTTTGCGGATGTCAGGCCTCATCAGATATCAGTGGAAGGCAGAAGTAAAGTTGCGGTCGCCCACCTAGCTGTAGCTAGGAGTCAAAATACGGGAAACGGCATTTTGGGTATACATTTAGAGAAAACGGCGGCTCCTTGTGGGCCGCTTTTGAATTATGGTGTTTGAATAAAATTCACAATTAGGGAGTATAATATATAAATTGGACGAACAGGGTGGAAGATTGAAAAAGAATATTTTTAAAATACTGATTATAGTCGTATGTTTTGTTGCCATTTTGTTATTGGCAGTGAAGAGTCCGAAGCTTCCTGATGTGCAGGATACACCGCAGTTGGCGGAGGATGAAGACGGACAGGGTATTACGGGGGATGAAAGTGAAACGGCAGAGGAACTGTCTGGAATAACGGATGTGACAGAGACGATTGAACTTGTGAATAATCCGAAGCTTCGTATTCTGATTACCACAGCAGATTTTGTGGGAAATGTTCATGAAACAGTGAAGGTAACTTCCAATGAAGCATTTAAGCTTATGGGAGAGGATGGCACTGTATTTGCTGAGTATAATGCCTGGGAAATCATTGATTTGGATGATTATGATTTAAAGACGGATGAGAATCTCATCTTTGAAAGCGAAGGGCAGATGCAGATACTTTCCCTGCAAAGAGCCCAGGGGACGCCGTCTTATTACGGTAGCTTGCAGATATATAAAGAGAGTACGGGATACAGTATTATTAACGTGGTTTCGATGGAGGATTATCTTTTAACAGTGGTACCTAGTGAAATGCCCTCCACTTATCCGTTGGAAGCATTAAAAGCACAGGCAATTTGTGCAAGGAGCTACGCTTATCATCATGTGATAAATACATCCGGTTTGCCAAGAGAGGCAAATATGAATGACAGTACGGATTATCAGGTGTATAATAACATTCAGGAAACGGAAAGCACCACTCAGGCTATAAAAGAAACAGAAGGTATGATATTAACAAGAGACGGCATACCTGTATCCACATACTTTTTCTCTACGTCTTGTGGTTTTACGACGGATGAAACAATCTGGAAAGAATATTTTGCGGGAGTGGATTCGGAAGCAAACGAAGAACTTAAGATGGTCTATCAAACCGGTCAAGCGGAAGAACCGCAGGAGGTTATGTTTTATCCGGTAGCAGTGGCGAAAGATTCCGCAGTGGAAACTTTTAGCACGGATTCCGGTCTGGGGATTTTATATACGGCAGATGCCTTGTCGGAGGAAAATAATTTCAGGGCATATTTACAGTCTGATTCCAAAGATTTTCTGGAGGCAGAGGAGCAGTGGTATCGTTGGACTTATAGCGGCAGTATTACGCCGGAAATAATCGGAGAACGGTTGGTTGCAAGATATGCGGTAAGACCGGATTTGATTTTGACTTATGATGCTGACGACAAAACTTATGTAAACCGACCGATTGGTACAGTCGGAAAGATTACAAATATTGAAGTGATAAAAAGACTGGATGGCGGAGTGGCAGACGAACTGCTTATTGAAACAAATAAAGACAGCTATCTGGTGATTGGGGAATATAACATCCGCTATGTGTTGTCGGATGGCGTTTCAGAGGTGATACGAAATGACGGTTCTGCCGTAGTTGTATCAAATTTGCTTCCCAGTGCATACTTTATCATAGAGCCCGAATCAACAGTTTCCGGTGAAGTGGAAACCATTTATCTTACCGGCGGTGGTTACGGTCATGGTGTGGGTATGTCACAAAACGGAGCCAAACAGGCTGCGTTGCAGGGAATGACCTGTGAAGAAATCCTTGCACTTTTTTATAGTGGAATGGAGCTTGCGGAAGTGAAGTAATTCGGGCGATAAAAGAAAAAGGTACGAAAAGGAGAGCGCAATGAAAGAGAGTTGTAAGGCTGCATTTGGTAAGTTTCGAAGTTTTACCAAGGCTTTTAAAACTGCACAGGTGACTACCTATGCCTCCAGTGCGGCATTTTACATATTTTTGTCAATTATTCCGATTATTGTGCTTTTATTTACCATTGTGCCCTATACACCGCTTACGGAAGAAGGTGTGTTGAATGTTCTGTTGGAAATACTGCCGGATTCATTGGATACTTTTACAACAGGTATTGTTGCAGAAGTTTATGATAAAAATATTGCAATTCTTTCTGTTTCTGCCATTGTACTTTTATGGTCTGCATCCAAGGGTATGCAGGCAATTACTTTAGGGCTGAATTCTATCAATGGTGTAAAAGAGACAAGAAACTTCGTATTGCTCCGATTAGAGGCCTGTTTGTATACAGTGATTTTACTGGTGTTAATGATTCTTTCGTTAGGTTTGTTTGTATTCGGAAGTTTTATCATGGACCATTTGGTGCTTTGGATGCATATTGATGAGGTATATCAGCGACTGGTGGATTGGCGTTTTCTGGTGGAGTGGATTTTTTATGCAATACCGATTATGTTTTTATATGCATGGGTACCGAACCACAGAACCAAACCACATAAGCAGTGGAGAGGAGCAGCTTTCACCGGTGTGACATGGACGTTGTTTTCCTACGCATTTTCATTGTATTTGAATTTCTTCCCTGCGTTCTCCATATACGGAAGCTTGACGACGGTGATTATTACAATGTTTTGGATTTTTGTGGCGATGAATTTGCTGTTTTTAGGTGCATTGATTAATGTTTTTTATAAGGATGATGAGGAAAACGCCGAAAAACCTTAAAGTTTCGGGATTTTAAAGTTGACAGAATGAAAAACATTCATTAAAATATGTTTTTAGAAGTGAAAAAACAAAGGCAATGAAGGTGTTAAGTAGATTGCTTGTTTCGTACAGAGAGAGGAGGCCGTCGGCTGGAAGCCCCCTTACGTTCAGGAAGTGATTGAAGTTCCCACCGGAGCCGGTTTCCCCAAGCTTAGGTGAGTAAGGAGGCCCGTGTAAGACGCGTTAAGTTGTAATGAGTGTCCTTAATTGGAAAATTGGGTGGTACCGCGGAATTGAAGTTTCGTCCCTTGTCATTTTATGACAAGGGATTTTTTATGCGCACCTCGTGGCAAGGAAGATAGTTGCTTCGCAACACCACTCGGGCGCAAAGAGTTCGCAAGCGAACTCTTATTGCATAATTGTATGTACATTAGTAATGAATTTCAATGGAGGAAGAGAAATGAAAGAGACATTACAGGCAATTGAAGCCAAAGCTCTGGAGCAGATTAAGCAGGGCGACACCTTGGACAAGTTAAACGAAGTAAAAGTTGCTTATCTTGGTAAAAAAGGTGAATTAACAGCTGTTTTAAAAGGTATGAAGGACGTATCACCGGAAGACAGACCTAAGGTTGGTCAGATGGTTAACGATACCAGAGCCGTGATTGAAGAAGCTTTGGATAAAGCGATTAAGGCATTGGAAGCTGAGATTATGGAAGCTAAGTTAAAAGAAGAAGTAATCGACGTAACACTTCCTGCGAAGAAGCCTGAAATTGGTCACAGACATCCTAATACGATTGCATTGGAAGAAGTAGAGCGTATCTTCGTTGGTATGGGTTATGAAGTTGTGGAAGGTCCCGAAATTGAGAAGGATTATTACAACTTTGAAGCATTGAATATTCCTGCAGATCATCCGGCAAAGGACGAACAGGATACCTTTTATATCAATTCTGATATCCTTCTTCGTACACAGACTTCATCTGTTCAGGTGCACGTAATGGAGAATCAGAAGCCGCCCATTCGTATGATTGCACCCGGTAGAGTATTCCGCGCCGATGAAGTGGATGCAACCCATTCACCTTCTTTCCACCAGATTGAAGGTCTTGTCATTGACAAGAATGTAACATTTGCAGACTTAAAGGGTACACTTGCAGAGTTTGCCAAAGAATTATTCGGAGAGGAAACCAAGGTTAAGTTCAGACCTCATCATTTCCCCTTCACAGAGCCTTCAGCGGAAATGGACGTTACCTGCTTTAAGTGCGGTGGAACCGGTTGCCGTTTCTGTAAAGGTTCCGGTTGGATTGAGATTCTTGGTTGCGGTATGGTACATCCCAGAGTTCTTACCATGTGCGGCATCGACCCTAAGGAATATACCGGTTTTGCATTCGGTGTAGGTTTGGAACGTATCGCCCTGTTAAAATATGAAATCGACGATATGCGTCTTTTATATGAAAACGATATCCGTTTCTTGAAGCAGTTTTAATGGATAAAAGGAGGAAAAAAAGATGAATACAGCCCTTTCGTGGATTAAAGCATATGTTCCCGAGTTAGAGTGCACCGACCAGGAGTACTGCGATGCAATGACTTTAAGCGGAACCAAAGTAGAAGGTTTTGAACGTTTGGACAAGAACCTTGATAAAATTTATGTCGGTGAAATTCTTTCTATTGAAAGACATCCTGACGCAGACAAGTTGATTATTTGTCAGGTGGATATCGGAACTGAGAAGTTACAGATTGTAACCGGTGCTCCTAATGTAAAAGTAGGAGATAAGGTGCCTGTTGTTATCGACGGCGGTAAAGTAGCAGGTGGCCATGACGGCGGTCCTTTGCCTGAAGAAGGAATTGTGATTAAGAACGGTAAACTTCGCGGAATCGATTCTTACGGTATGATGTGTTCCATCGAAGAACTTGGCAGTGACAGAAATATGTACCCCGAAGCACCGGAATACGGTATCTATATTTTCCCTGCCGATACTAAGGTGGGAGCAGATGCCATCGAAGAATTAGGTCTTCGTGACACTGTTTTTGAATATGAAATTACTTCAAACCGTGTAGACTGCTACAGCGTACTTGGTATTGCAAGAGAAGCGGCAGCAACTTTCAGAAAGCCTTT
>JAZNTK010000043.1:0-29513 GCA_045591685.1 Lachnospiraceae bacterium | reverse complement strand
CCGACTTGGGTTGCAAGACGTATACGCTGGGCTTCTCCTCCGGAAAGTGACGAGGTTGCTCTGCCGAGAGACAGGTACTCAAGTCCTACTTCGGCTAGGAAGCCGACTCTTGCACGAATTTCTTTTAAGACCTGTTTCCCGATGATTTCCTGCTGCTTGGTCAGCTGCATTTCATTCAGAAATTCCTGCAAATCCACAACAGACATATTAGTCACTTCATAAATATTCTTATCACATACCGTAACCGCCAGCGATGACTTCTTTAATCGCATACCCTTACAACATTCACAGGGCATAATGCTCATAAATGTTTCATACTCCTGTTTCATGGTATCAGAAGACGTTTCTCTGTATCTTCGCTGGGAATTTCGGATAATTCCCTCAAAAGCAATCGGATACACGCCGCGTCCGCGTTGTCCCTCATAATATACATCTACTTCCACATCTGTTCCATGTACCAAAATATGACGAACCTCATCCGATAATTCCTCATAAGGTGTATCCAGACTAAACTTGAAATGTTCCGCCAAAGCTCTTAATAACGCATTGCTAAAACTTCCCTTATCCTTGCTGGATTGCCATCCCATCACCGCAATGGCACCCTGATTGATACTCAGGCTCTTATCCGGAATGATTAAATCCTCCACAAATTCCATGGTGTATCCGATACCAAAACACTCAGGACATGCACCAAACGGATTGTTAAAAGAAAAGCTTCTGGGTTCTATTTCTTCAATGCTGACACCGCAATCAGGACATGAAAAGCTTTGACTGAAATGCAATTCTTCTTTGCCTATCACATCTACGGTAAGCAGTCCTTCCGCAAGACTTAAAACCGTTTCTACCGAACTTGTAAGACGACTTAAAATTTCCGGTTTTACCACAAGACGATCCACTACAATATCAATATTGTGTTTAATATTTTTATCCAGTTTGATATCTTCATTCAATTCATACATATTGCCATCAATACGCACTCGAACATAACCGCTCTTTCTTGCGCGGTCCAGAACTTTGGCATGCTCACCTTTTCGCCCGCGCACCATAGGTGCAAGCAACTGGATTTTGGTCCCTTCTTCCAGTTCCATAATCTGGTTCGCCATTTCATCCACCGTTTGTCTGCGAATTTCTCTGCCGCATTCCGGACAATGCGGTGTACCGATTCTTGCATATAAAAGTCTAAAATAATCATAAATCTCAGTAACGGTTCCTACGGTAGAACGAGGATTGCGGTTGGTTGATTTCTGGTCAATACTGATTGCCGGTGACAAACCTTCTATGCTCTCCACATTAGGCTTCTCCATCTGCCCCAAAAACTGTCTTGCATAAGACGAAAGAGACTCCATATATCTCCTCTGTCCCTCTGCATAAATGGTATCAAAAGCAAGTGATGATTTCCCCGATCCTGACAACCCTGTTAATACCACAAATTGATTTCTGGGAATCTCCAAATCTATGTTTTTTAAGTTATGCTCGCAAGCACCCTTGATGCGGATGCTTTCACTGCGAGGCAACATTTTTAATGCCATCCTTTTACTCCCTGTCATGTCTTATCTTTTTTAACTCTGTCATCTTATCACGAAGTCCAGCCGCAGTTTCAAAATCCAACTCCATGGCAGCCTTCTTCATATTCTTTTCAATTTTAGCAATTAATGAATCCAATTCTTTATCGCTCATGGATTCAGGATCCTTCTCAAGGCGCAGTTCTTCCTTAGCAATTGCCTTGCTCACACTAATCAAATCACGCACTGCCTTTTTGATAGTTTGGGGCGTAATGCCGTGTTCTTCATTGTACGCCTGCTGAATACCGCGACGACGATTGGTTTCATCAATAGCCGCTTTCATGGAATCCGTCATATTATCTGCATACATAATAACACGGCCTTCCGCATTACGCGCAGCACGTCCCACGGTCTGTATCAAAGAGGTGGTAGAACGTAAAAATCCTTCTTTGTCTGCATCCAAAATTGCCACCAGCGCAATTTCCGGAATATCCAGACCTTCTCGCAACAGATTAATTCCCACCAGGACATCAAATACATCCAATCTCATATCACGGATAATTTGGGCACGTTCCAATGTATCAATATCTGAATGCAGATATTTCACGCGGATACCTACTTCTTTCAAATAATCCGTTAAGTCCTCTGCCATACGTTTGGTGAGAGTAGTCACCAGTACTTTATTTTTAGCAGCTATGGTTTTATTTATTTCACTCACCAAGTCATCAATCTGACCTTCCACCGGACGAACATCAATCTCCGGATCAAGAAGACCTGTAGGGCGGATAATCTGCTCTGCCCTTAATATTTCATGCGTTCTTTCATACTCCGACGGTGTAGCGGAAACACACAATATCTGATCAATTCTGCTCTCAAATTCTTCAAAACACAACGGTCTGTTATCCAGTGCCGAAGGCAGGCGGAAACCATAATCTACCAATGTATTCTTTCTGGAGCGGTCTCCTGCATACATTCCTCCCACCTGAGGAATGGTAATATGAGACTCATCTACAATCATCAGGAAATCATCCTTAAAATAATCCAAAAGACAATGCGGTGCTTCTCCCGGAAGATTACCGCTTAAATGTCTGGAATAATTCTCAATACCGGAACAAAAACCGGTTTCCCGAAGCATCTCAATATCAAAATTGGTGCGCTCCGAAATTCTTTGCGCCTCCAATAACTTGTCTTCCCCCTTAAAAAAGGCAACTCTTTCTTTCAGTTCGGCTTCGATATCTTCACATGCTTTTTGCATTTTTTCAGGTGCCACAACATAGTGAGATGCCGGAAAAATTACAACATGCTCAAGCGTAGCATGGGGCTTTCCTGTTAACTGGTCCACTTCTGATATTCTGTCAATTTCATCCCCGAAAAATTCAATACGGATAATATACTGTCCGCCCTGCGCAGGTGCTACTTCCAAGACATCGCCGCGTACACGGAAACAACCGCGATTTAAATCCATATCGTTACGCTCATACTGAATCTGTATGAGTTGATGAATTACTTCATCCCTGTCCTTCTGTTGCCCGGGACGCAAAGAAACCATCATACCCATATAATCGTCGGGACTTCCCAAACCATAAATACACGATACGGAAGCGATTACAATAACATCCTTACGTTCTACCAAAGATGCCGTTGCCGATAAACGCAATTTATCAATTTCCTCATTGATAGAAGAATCCTTGGCAATATAAGTATCGCTGGAAGGCACATAAGCTTCCGGCTGATAATAATCGTAATAGGACACAAAATACTCTACTGCATTCTCGGGAAAAAATTCCTTAAATTCCCCATAGAGCTGTGCCGCCAATGTTTTATTATGGGCAATGACCAGTGTCGGCTTATTCAATGCCGCAATGACGTTTGCCATGGTAAAAGTTTTACCGGAACCGGTCACTCCCAAAAGGGTTTGAAACTGATTGCCGTCTTGAAATCCTTTTACCAACTGTTCAATTGCCTGCGGTTGGTCACCGGTAGGCTGATATTCGGAATGTAATTTAAACTCCATTTATACACTTCTCTCCAAAGTTATCGTAAAAATAATATGGACAAACCACCCTATTATATTCATAATACAACGTTAACATCATATCATACAGGGTCTGATTTGTCCACACTTTTTAGAACATTTGTTCGCCATTTTGTTTGATTAATTATACTGCAACTACACTTTTTATATAACGCATCTATATCAATTTTTCATACAACTGCTTTATCTCCGCCAAAGTAAATACCACCGGATTGTTTCCCATTCGTCCTAAATCAACGGACTGTGCCAGCAGCTCTGCATCCTCACGTCGCACCCTTTTTACAGGCAAATCCAATTCACTTATCAGACTTTCCATTTTTTGAATGCTCTCTTCTATAGTTCCCAAATTCATTATTTGGGCCAGTTCCTGCAAGCATCTGCGCAAATCCTCATTGCTTTCGGATTTATCAAGCAGCATTCGCCAAATCGGAACGATACACAATGCAACAGCATGTCCGTGACTGATTCCATATAGCGATGTTAATTTATAACTCATGGCGTGGGCAGCTGTTGTCCGTGAAATGTTAATGGCCTTTCCACTGTAATTTGCCGCCAGCATAATCTGAGAATCCGCACCTGAAGCACCGTCCAAATATGCCCTGTAATATTCAAAAATCAAACTTATACATTTTACGGCGCATTCCCTGCTTTCTTTTGTTGCACCCTTTGCCCAATAGGATTCTATTCCCTGACACAACGCATCCAGCATGGTAACTTTTTTTTGATAATCCGGTAATGTGCTCAAAAGAGATGTATCCAGTACCGCCACATCCGGAAGAAGAGAAGGATGCTCTATGGATATTTTTCTATCTTCATAAGATACAACCGCAATCTCGGTTGCTTCACTTCCCGTGCCTGCCGTTGTGGGTACGGCAATATGAAAAATAGAATTGTATTTATATTCTTTCCTAAAAAAGTTCTCCTTACCTATGGTAGCATGTAACTTAATACATTTTGCCACATCAATGGCACTCCCTCCGCCAACGGACAGAATAGTTTTATAGTTTCCCTGTAAAAAAAGTTTCAGGCCTTTTTGCACTTCTTCATAACGGGGATTAGGTGAAAAATCAGAAAATAATTCAACCCGACAACCTTTCATAGCCATGGAAAGTGACTCAACCTGACTTTTGGTACAGACAACAAATATTTTTTCATCGGTTGTCACATACTTTTCCAAAGCTTTTCGATAGCTTATCGTCATCTCTGTTCTTTGTTCCCGGTAATCATAAAATCTTATTTCTTCCGATACCCTTACATAATCCTCTGCGTTGTCAATCTCTTCTACGTAATCATCTTTATATGAGATTCCCTCTATGCCGATACGCTCAGTAATATTGTTAAGTGCCTCTTCTGCATAAACCTTATTTTCTCCGGCGGCAATAAATTTTGCCACTTCATCCAACCAGTTTCTGATATCTTTCCTACTCAATTTATACATAGGCTGAAAACAGAAACAATCTTCCCCGAAAAGGTTTACGGACACTTTTTTTAATTTTCCCTCACGGAATTGCCCCTTAAAATCTTTTAGCGGCAGCTCTTTTTCCTCGTGATACAGGCATAATGACTTTCTGCTATCTGAAAGCATCTTTTCTATCAGCCTTCTGTTAAAAACCAAATCCCCATGTAGGAGAAGGATATCATCATCCATATATTCTGCCGCATTATGCATGGAAACAATATAATTTGTATGTAGATAATCAGCATTCTCCACAAAGGTAATTTTTAATTCAGGATATTGCCCTGCCTTTTCCATAATTTTCTCTTTATAAGGGCCGGTAGTGATTACAAATTCCCAAATGCCACATTGGCTAAGAATCCTTAACTGCCGTTCCAATATGGTCTCTCCGTTATAAAGTTCTACCAGACACTTGGGCTTGTCGCTTGTCAATTCTCCCATACGACTTCCAAGTCCGGAATTAAAAATGACTGCTTTCATGCTTAACTCCTTAATTGCCGCTGAAATGCTTCCTTATTTTCTTTCGGTGTTGTTATGGGACGTCCCAGATCTTCCCTCGAAAATGCATTGGTATAAATAATCAATGCTGTTTTTCCGTGATTCTTTAAATCTAAAATGCCTGCCGGCAATTTTTCTTTTTCGAACACACTGATAACATTTGAAAAGCCAAATCCCCTGAATATGTTCTCCAAATCAAGGGCATAAGCAACCGTAGGTTGTCCGCCTACCGATTCGTGGCATCCGTTGTTAATCAGAATATACTTAAAATTATCCTTTGCTTTCTGCAGGGCAACTGCCAGACCTCCCATATGCATAAGCAATGCCCCGTCGCCGTCAACACAATATATATTTTTATCAGTAAAAAGACTGATTCCCAGAGCCAGGGAAGATGCATGCCCCATAGAGCCAACTGTCAGGAAATCACTACCATGCCCCATGTTCATCTTTTCCCGTATTTCATAAATTTCCCGGGACGTCTTACCCGTGGTAGAAACAATATACTCCTCTTCCGCCAGGTTTTCTATCAGAATTTCCATTGCTTCTTCTCTGGACATTTCGTAATCGTTAACATTTGCAATCGCTTTCTCATATTTATCAAATGTATTTTTACGTACTACCAGAGCTATGGGCTTTCCGTTCTCTTTTATATAATTATGGCAAAACGCAATTTGTTTTTCATATTCTTCATCCAACAGCAAATACTTTATGCCCATAGTATCCAACAACGGCAAAGTCAGTTCTCCCTGCTTTATATGCTGTGGTTCATCTTTCACTCCCGGCTCACCCCGATAGCCTACAATAAGCAACATTGGTATCTCATACACCTTATCATCCGCCAGTGAAAGCAGTGGATTGACCGCATTTCCGATACCCGAATTCTGCATATATACCACACCGTATTTTCCCGAAGCAATATGATAACCGCAGGCTAATGCCACTGCATTTCCTTCATTGGCCGCAATAATATTCCCGGTACTTTCCGTTCTGTCCTTGATGCATAAACACAATTCTTTTAAAAGAGAATCCGGCACTCCGGTAAAAAAATCAAATTCATTCCCTATCAGGCAATTATAAAAATCCCAAGGCTTAATTTTTCCGCTCATCAATCACCTCAAATATCTCTTTCATTGACATACAATATTCTTCACTTGCCGCATGACAGCTTTCATCCTGCAATATCTTCTCTGCCGTCTTGACCATGACCGGATATGCACTTCTTAATAAATGATTGGCATATATAACAATATTGGCTCCGTGTTCCTTCAGTTGTCCTTCCGTCAGCACGGAATATGTCGTAGGAACTACCATGGTATAAATATTGGGATACATCGCCTTAAAGTTCTTTAAAAAGGCAATCACCTCTTCCCCGTCCGCCTTATAACTGTGAATCATAATACCATCGGCCCCCGCCTTAACGTAGGCCACTGCCCGTTCAAGAGCATCTTCCAAATCATTACCGGCAATAAAACTTTCCACTCTTGCAAATATCATAAAATCCGTAGTGGATACAGCTTCTTTTCCCAACTTTATTTTTTCCGCAAAAACTTCCTTATCTTCCAACACATGCTGTACGCCGTTTCCCAGTAGCGAATTCTGCTTCAATCCTTTTTTATCTTCAATCACCACAGCCGAAACACCCATTCGCTCCAAAGTTTTTACATGACTGATAAAATGTTCCGGCCGCCCTCCGGTATCTCCGTCTACGATAATGGGTTTGGTTGTTACCTCCATAATCTCATTTAACACTTGAAACCGTTCCGAAAAATCTACCACTTCGTTATCCGGCTTTCCTTTCAGTGCAGATGAACACAAAGAGCTAAGCCACATGGCATCATATTCCTTTCCGTCAGCCTTGGCCTTTTCCACTATGAGCCCCATCAATCCGTTGGATGCCTCCATGGCTCTTGCAAAATTTTTCTCATCCAATATTCTTTTCAATCTGCTTCTTCGTACTTCCGGCAAATTATTCATTTATATCACCTGTTCTTCTAAATATCATTCTGTAAATCAACTTACCATTTAACTCCCAAAACTTTACTACATTGTAGCAAAGCCCCGGGTTCTTCATATACACACTGCTCTCTTTTCTTTTATACAGATATCCTTCCTTCCAAAAGAAATCCTGCAGCAACTCATCCATTTCCCGTATGCTGTATTTATAATAAGGCTTGTCCAATTTTACTGCTCCGGACAACTCAAGAATTTTAGCGGTAAAAGACATACAATTATGTGCTTTATATATCCTAAATCCGTGTAAAAGAGGCATGGTTATCATGGAATATAAATTAAAAATATACTCCTCGTCCTGCTCGATACTTTCAATGTATTTTTTTATATTCTGCTTAGCCTCCGGACAAACCGGCAACGCATACACTTTTATTTTTACTCGCTTGTGCTTTCCAAAGGCATAATGCTCTGCCTTTTCATGCATAAAACCTGCATCAAACGGGGTGTGATGTGCCCTTCTGGAGAACGTGACAAAGTCATTTTTTGTTCTGTCACAGGCTACTGCAATATGAGTATACTCATACCGGCTGAATTTGCGGGCAAATCCTCCCAGCCCTGTTAATGCTTTAATGAAAACCACATATATATACTCATTATTCTTCTTTTTGCTCATCCTGCTTTTTTAATCTCCTAAACAATTGAATCTCTAATCGAATCATTTCAAAATACATGGGAATTCCACCCACAATACACACCAAATCCGCAAATGTAAAAGACAGAGGTCCCAATGTCAGAATTGCTGACTGCTTCCAAATCATACTTCCTATACACAGAGCAACAAAAAACATGTGCGTCTCAATAGGTCCCAACCGCGGAAACAAAAATTCTTTCAGATATAGGATATAATTCATGGCGGTAAAAATAATCAGTGCATATACCGGCACCAGAAAAATTGCAATTTCAAAGCTGATAAATCCGGAAAAAGCCAGTGCTATAATCAAATAGGTAATATGCAGAATATCCGTCAATAAATCAAAGTATCCGCCGGCTTTAGATGTCATGTTTCTTGTTCTGGCAACATATCCGTCCAAATCATCACAAATCAAATGGCAAAGCATCCCCAATATAGTGCCGATCAAAAACAAAGCGTTTATCTTCGCCAAAAAAGCAAACACAATGCCTGCCAATCCGCCCAAAGCCCCGATTAACGTAATCTGATTGGGTGTCATCTTCGGCGGTATATGCTTTCCTACCGTTTTATACAACAATTGTTGAAATCCCGTTTCCAGCTTACTTGGTATGATTTTTTTTACCTCATCTGCCTTTTCTTCTTTTTTACTCATCGTCATGACTCCTTTTCGATGTAACCATATTTTTTAGAAAAGATAAAATATAGCTTTTATAATCCAGAAAATCGTATACGCCTTCCCTTTGCGCCTTTAAAAACAGTTTAATCAGCAGTTTATAATAGTGGAAATAGTATCGTTTCACGCTCATGTGCTCCGGTTTGGCAACCACATGCAGATAATCCCAATGAGAAGGATTATCCGTAACCAAACGCTCTTTATAATCATCATAGATAGAAAGTCCCATCTCCGGTGTATATATGGAAATCGCCACATGACGCAGTTTTTGCCGACGTATCCATTGATACAGCTGTTTAAAATCTTTCGCCTTATAATCCAAATCAATAATAAACATTCCCATCAGATGAAGACCCAGTCTGTTACATATTTCGATACTTTTCAGATTATTGTCGACGCTGGATTTTTTATGATATCGGTCCAGATACGTATCCTCCACAGATTCTAAACCAACCAATATGTAATAGAATCCTATACTCTTTAATTCCGCCATCAATTCCTCATTGGCCGCAATAAAATCCGTTCTGCCGTAACAGATGTATCTTTTCTCAATATTACGTTCTCTGATGCCTTTGATAAAAGCTTGCAATCGCACAGTATCAAAAAGAAAATCATCATCCACAATATAGATATTATCCGAAGCAATATCTGCAATCTCTTCCACCACGTCCTCAATATCTCTGCAGACATATTCTCCGGAGTTCATTTTATTTCTGTGGCAGAATTCACAACGGTAGGGACAACTGTATGCGGTTCTCACCCATGCAGCATGCTCCAGTTCCAAGTATCGATATCGGTCAGGATGCTCATAAAAGTAGCTTCTGTCCGGCAGAGGTAATCTCTTAATATCAAAGGGTATTGCAGGATTATCAACCCAGCCTTCCGTCGTCTGATAGCAGATTCCTTCCACCTTACTTAAGTCCACTTTTTCCTCTGAAAAATGATAGTCCACCAAATCCAATAGTTTAAAAATGTCAAAGGTGGTCAGAATATAGTCCACGTATTCCCGATACATTCTTTCGTAACACAATTGCGCATGCAAGCCGCCTATAACGGTTACGCAATCTTTCCTATACTCTTTGGCAATCCTGCAGTACTCCAACATAAAATTTTCCTGCCTTGTCCTGCCACATACATATACAAGGTTGGGATTACAACTTTTTATTTTTTCCGCCACGGTTATATCTTCCACCTGACCGTCATACAAAGAAACAGCATGTCCCTGCTCTTTTAAAAGTGCTGATATGTATTCCAATTCCAGACATTCATTTTCAATTACACCAACAAAATTATATTTTGTTCGTGAAATTTCCGGATGAATCAGTAAAACATTAAGCCTCTCTGTCCTCATTCTGTTTTATTCCTTCTTTCAGCTTACAATAATCAATTTTACCTACCAAAGTCTTGGGTAATTCCTTTCGGAATTCGTATTCATACGGCCATGAATATTTCGCCAAATTCTGCCGGCAATATTCCTTTATTTCCTCCATAAGGACATCACAAGGTTCATATTCCTTCATTGGTACAATAAAAGCCTTAACCACTTCACCCTTGTATTCATGTGGAATTCCAACCGCACAAGACATTAATACTTTAGGATGAGAATCAATTATATTCTCAATATACTGCGGATAAATATTATATCCGGAACTGATTATCATTCGTTTCATACGTTGCTTAAAATAGACGAAACCGTCAGCATCCATATAACCCAAATCACCGGTTCTGAGCCATACAACTCCGGCAGAATCTTTTTGCAGCGTTTTGCGATTCTCCTCCTCATCACCCAGATATCCCTTCATTACCGTAGGTCCGCTTAAAAGAATTTCACCCTCTTCGCCGTAAGGTACTTCTTCATTAGTATCCGGTTTTACAATTTTATAATAGGTATCCGGATAAGGAATTCCGATGCTTCCTTCCCGATAATAATTCATAGGTGTCAGGCAGCTGCCGGTTACGCATTCTGTCAGCCCGTATCCTTCCCGAATCTGAATGTTGGCACCGTGTTCATTCAAAAATGAATCCACCTTTTTCTTAAGACTTACCGAAAGAGAATCTCCACCGGAAATTACACATTTCAAAAAAGATAAATCAACGTTATTTAACCTGTCATTTTTCAATAGTGCTTCGTATAAAGTAGGCACACCGGCAATAACATTGGGTCTGTATTTTTTTAAAAGTTTATCAAAAGTCTTGGCACTAAATTGCGGCAACAAAATGCAGGTTCCGCCAAAATATTGAACTGTATGTATGCATATCCCTAATCCAAACCCGTGAAAAACCGGCATGATGGAAAGCACTTTATCCTTTTCTTGCAGGCATTGACATGCCTCAAAACTTTGCATCGCCAAAGCATTAAAGTTCAAGTTCGTTAATTCAATCCCTTTGGGATATCCTGTAGTCCCTCCGCTATATAATATGGCCGCCACATCCTCGCCTTTTCCGTTCACTTCTGAACAATCATTCTCCCTGCTGCCTTGTCGAATAAAATCATTCCATTCCAGAAATAAACTTCTTTTATCTATTTTATTTTTCCTGCCTTTTGCAAACCAATATCCAACCTTTAAATGTAAAGGCATGGAGTTACCGATAGATGCAAAAATACAGGTTTTTAAGTTTGTCTTTTCTGCAACCCGAATGATTTTTTCATAGGATACTTCTGTTGTGACTGCAAACTTGCTTTCTGAAACAACAAGATAATATTTTATTTCTTTTTCAGATGACAGAGGATGTATCATATTAGCTACAGCCCCAATCTTATTTAATGCATAAAAACAGATGATTGCCTCAGGAATGTTGGGCATGCAGATACTGACTCTGTCTTTGATGTTTACTCCTAACGCCTTAAAAGCCTTCGCACAGTCATCAACCTGCCTTATAAACTCTTCGTAAGTCTTCTTTTTCCCATAATAATTATAACTGATAAAATTCGGATGTTTTAACCCGGAAGTATGCAACATTTGATACATGGATATATCAGGATACTCCAAGTGTGCTGAAACGCCATTATAATATTTATACCAGGGCGTTTTTATCTTTTGATTCATGTCTTATCTGCTCCTGCGCTTAGCAATAATTCTTTTACAGTTTGGTAAAGTAGTTCATTCGCCTCTTCTGCCGTCATTTCACTAACATCCAAGGGTTCTCCAAACGTTATGGTTAAATTCCTGCTTCTGAACTTATAGTCACCGGTAATGGAATAGGGTACAATTTTACAATTTGTCCGCTGCGCCATTACAACTGCTCCAAACTTAAACGGTAATAATATCTCTTTGGTATAATTACGTTTTGCTTCCGGCGACACATTAATGGCTTTTCCCACTTTCAAATATTCAATAGCGGTGGCAAGCGCCCCGGGATTCTTCTCGGCTCTCAAATCCACCGGTATGGTTCCGATTGCTCTAAAAAACCATCCGAAAAATCCATCGTGCAAATCCTTCTTTGCTAATGTATGGATCACTCTCTTCGTACAAACATCCACCAATATCGGATCCAGTGCATGTTTATGATTTCCGGCAATCACCACGGCCCCCTCTTTCGGGATATATTCTTTGTGAATCAATGTAGGATGATAATATACTTTAAATAATACCGTAAAAAAAGGTCTTAGTATTTTATATAGCAGTGGATTTTTCATGTTATTTCCCATGTTCTTTCATTTTTTATTATTGATTTCCGTATAAATTTTACCATATAAAAAACAGCATTACAACTGCCGTCGCAATGCTGTCTTCTACTACTTATTCTATCTCTTCCGAAATAATCTTTATCGCTTCCTGCAACTGATTGTCAATCTCTTCTTCCAGATACAAATCTGCATCGAATTCCACAACCACATCCGGTTCAATACCCACACCGTGAATATTATAACCATTGGGGGTATAATACTTGCTTACGGTAATCTTCGCAGCTGAACCGTCTTCATAAGAAAAGATTTTCTGCACGATACCCTTGCCATAAGTTGTAGTTCCGACTAAGGTGCCCAGTTCATAATCCTTAATTGCTCCTGCAAGGATCTCAGATGCGCTGGCCGAACCACCATCAATCAAAACGACCAACGGAAGTTCAAATTCATGCTCACCGTCGCAAAGATATTCATTTCTCTGCCCATACTTATCTTCCGTATAAACAATCATACCCTTAGGAAGCATTAATTCACATATTTCAACCACCGTGGATAGATTTCCGCCGGGATTTCCTCTCACATCCAAAATAAGTCCTTTTGCACCGTCATTACGCATCTGCGCCAAAGCTTCCACAAACTGTCCGGTTGTAACATCATCGAACTCAATAATGGTAATGTATCCGATATTTCCTTCCAATAACTCATATTGAACGGTCGGTGTTTCGATATTCTGGCGGGTAACCGTAACCTCTAATTCAGCACCACTACGATTCAAAGTAAGTGTGACCTTGGTCCCCTCTTCTCCACGAATCATAGCTACCACATCCGTCAAAGTCATTTCATAAGTGTCAACACCATCCACCTTAATAATATAATCGCCAACCTTAATGTCCGACCGGCTTGCAGGTGTTCCATCGATAATGCCGCTTATTTTAGCATATCCTTTATCATAATCCATCTCAAGATATGCACCAATACCATGAAATACACCTTCAATATCAGCTGTCAGTTCCACCATTTCCTCAGCAGAATAATAACAAGTATACGGATCTCCCACAGTTTCCATCAAACCGTATAAAACGCCATCTGCTAATTCATCTTGGGGAACATCCTCATAATAATAGGTTTCCAACAGACGCTGAAAATGTTCCAGTTTCTCAATATTAGCTTCTGTAACCGCTCCGCTTTCGCTGCCTCTTCCAAATCTCGGAAATCCTCCGTTTATCAGAAGAAGAATTCCGCCAAGTATCAAAAACCAAAGTGTCGCCACCAACAGTCCCAGCGAAAAATATTTTACTTTATTTTTATTATTCATATTTCTTTTCTACTTTCCCCGTGATTCTTACCATTCTCTTTTATACTTATTGCAAATAAATTCATAATATGCTGTACGCTTATATAAAAGAATTAGGGTTTGCTGATATAACCCCACGGACTTACATAGCTGCCGTTCAAACGCACACTGAAATGCAAATGGTTACCGGTGCTTCGTCCGGTGGTTCCCACAGTTGCAATCTGCTCGCCTCGGGCAACCTCTTCTCCGGCACTAACCATCAGTTTCTGCGCATGCATATAAATGGTATATAATTCACTACCATGATCAATCATAACATAATTGCCCATAGAAGCATTATATGCCGCCTGTACTACCACACCATCATATGCCGCAAGGATAGGCGTACCACCGGGAGCTGCCATATCCACGCCGGTATGGAACTGCTGCACATTCAATATGGGATGCTGACGATATCCGTAATCATCCGAAATACGGGTGTAAGAAGGTGCCGGCCAGCAGAACATACCACCATTATACACTCGCTCGCCCCAAAGGCTCGCTCTGTCTGCTGCCACTGCAGCTTCCAACGCCTCAATGACTGCTGTCTGTTCCGCGATTTCCGCCTCATATTCCGCAATAACAGCTTCTTTCTGAGAAATATCATTGGCATAGGCAAGAATTTCCGCTTCCTTATCCGCAATCAATTCCTCCATGGCCTGCTGCTCTGCCTCTGCTGCTGCCTTGGCTTCGTTCAACAATTCCTGTTCCACTTCCAACTGCTGTTTGCAGAGACTGACATACTCCACAATTCCCTGATATTCTATCAGCATATTTTTATCATACTGTGATAACTGCTCAATATAATCTAACTTATTCAAGAAATCCGCAAAACTGCCTGCACCTGCCAACATCTCAAGATAATAATTATCTCCCTGCTCATAGATGCTTTGCATACGATGTTGCATGGCTGCATAATGTTCTGCTTCGTCCTGCTCCGCCTGAGCAAGCTCTTCTTTCGTTTCTTCAATTTCCTGCTCTTTTACTGCAATCTGGGCTGTCAAATTCTCAATATTGGCCTGAATTTCCGCAACCTTTTGATCCAATTCCTGCACATAAGCCGTCAGATTTGCTTTACTTTGCTCCAATTCCCTTTTAATGTTTTCTACGTTGGTAAGACTGCTGGTCAATTCCTTCTTCTCTGCCTCAGCCGCATCAATCTCTGCTTCCTTCTCCTGAATGCTGGCCTCCAACTCAGAAATACGGTTTGCCCAAACTTTATTGTCCAATGTAAAAATCATGGTAAAAAGCACGAAACCAAAAAGAATTCCTTTTATCAAATATCTTTTTACACTTTTACTCATTCTATTCCCAATTTCCTAACATCATACTCTTAAATGCTTTCTAACCGTAAAGAAGCTTCCGAAGAAACCGATACCCACACCGATAATCAATGATACCGGTACTAATACGCTGAATACATCCCATGCAGGTAAGGTAACCAGAAGGCTTGAAAGAAATGCAAACTTCTCGCCAAGGAACTTCAGTGCCACTTCATAAATGTAATAAAGAAGTACCAAAGGCAAAGCCGAACCGATTAAACCGATAATCATACCTTCAAATACAAAGGGAGCACGAACAAAAAAGTCAGTCGCACCAATGTATTTCATAACCGTAATTTCTTCCTTACGCACGGAAATACCGATGGTTACCGTATTACTGATTAAGAATACCGATACAGCCAAAAGAATAACAATCATACCGATGGAAACATAGGTAACCAATGCATTGATTCCGGTAAACATATTTGCAGTAAATTCAGACTGGTTTACCTTACGGACACCCTCTACCTGCTCTAAATATTTTACCAATTGTGACTGCTGTGATACATCATGTAAATAAATTTCATAGTTCGCTGAGTTGGCAAGAGGATTTTCAGTAATACCTTCTGCCGCTTCTCCGAGTTCTGCCGAAAACTCGGCCCATGCTTCATCTGCCGATACAAACACATACTTGGAAACTTCCGTTCTGTGATCAATAATATTACCAATTTCTGCAATTTGCTCCTCAGTAATTCCCTCGTCAAAGAATACGGTAATGGATACACTCTCCTCCGCCGTCCGAATCATATACTGAAAGTTTACCAACAATGAATATGCAATACCGAAAATAAACAAACAGGCACTAATGGTTGCCACCGATGCCAGTGTAAACCACTTATTTCGGAATACGCTGATAATACCCTGTCTTAATGTATAAAAAAATGTACTAATCTTCATCAATATATCCACCCTTTTCCTCATCACTTACAATAGCACCTTTTCTAAGGGTAACTACTCGTCTCTGCATGGCATTTACAATTTCACGATTATGCGTAACCACTACAACGGTGGTGCCGTTTTCATTAATCTTCTCCAGCAAATGCATGATTTCATTGGTGTTCTTGGGGTCAAGGTTTCCGGTAGGCTCGTCCGCCAACAGAATCGTGGGTTTGTTTACCAACGCACGGGCAAGCGCTACACGCTGCTGCTCACCACCGGACAACTGCTTGGGTTTTGCTTTATACTTGCCGGCAAGACCTACTGCCGATAAAATACTGGGCACATTTTTACGGATTTCTCTCTCTGACTTCTGGATAATTCTCTGGGCAAACGCCACATTATCGTATACGTTACGTTCTTTTAAAAGACGGAAGTTCTGGAATACTACTCCTAAATTTCTGCGGAACTTCGGTACATCTCTTCTTTTAATACGCATCAAGTCATAACCGCATACATTAATTTTACCCTCATCTGCCTTTAACTCACGCAAAAGCAATTTAATTAATGTGGATTTACCCGAACCGGTTTCTCCTGCGATAAAAACAAACTCACCGGGTGTAATCTTTAAATTAATATCTGTCAGCGCGGGCACTCCATCCTCATAGGACTTATTTACATCTTCCAAATAGATGGCATACTTCACCCCATCGGAATCTGCTTTCCCCTTACGTTTCTTCTTTGTATCTTTCGCCATGTTGCTCTCCTCTTTTAATATTCAAAACTTTCCATGTACTTCATATATTTCACAACCATCAATGCAATCTTAAAGGTAATTGCATCTTCGAACACGCGCAAATCAAGCCCTGTGCTCTTCTGCAGTTTATCCAAACGATACACTAATGTATTTCTGTGGATAAACAACTGTCTTGAAGTCTCGGATACATTCAGACTGTTCTCAAAGAACTTATGAATGGTCACCAATGTTTCCTCATCAAAATCATCCGGGCTCTTGCCGTCAAAAATTTCCTTGATAAACATTTTACACAAAGGAATCGGCAACTGATAAATCAAACGTCCGATACCCAGTTCACTGTAAGCAATTACGCCTCTTTCACTAAAGAAAATCTTACCTACATCCAAAGCCATTTTCGCTTCTTTATAGGAACGGCTGACATCCTTGATTTCATTTACACAGGTTCCGTATGCAATATGTACATCTTTTAAACCTTCCTTCTGAAGGAACGCCACGATACCTTTCGCGGTTTTATCAATATCCTTATTGTTTTGTTCTTCTGCCAAATCTTTTACAATAACAACATTATTTTCATCTACCGCAGTAACAAATTCTTTACTGCTGTTACCCAAAACCGTCTTCACCAATTCAAGTGCATTATTATCGCGTCCGCTTTCCGTTTCCACAATCATAACCACACGCTTGGCATCCGTCTGAATATGCAATCTCTTTGCTCGTCCGTAAATATCTACCAACAAAAGGTTATCCAAAAGAAGGTTCTTGATAAAATTGTCTTTATCAAAACGCTCTTTGTAAGCTACAAGCAAAGTCTGAATCTGAAATGCTGCCATTTTACCTATGGTATAAGAATTCTCTCCTGCTCCGGCTGAAATCAAGATATACTCCGGCTGTTGCTCATCATATATCTTAAAAAATTGGCTGTTCTGAATTTCCTGGCTGTCTGCCGGCGAATTGGCAAAGTCAAGAATTGCCCCTGTAAGATTAGGCTGGGATAATTGTGTTGTCGCCATTATTTTGCCGTCAATATCAGCTACAGTCAAATCTACCCTTGTAATCCCCTTAATGCCGTCAATTGTACTCTGCAAAATCTGATTTGATATCATAAAAGTAACCTCCAATGTAATACACGAAATGTTTTTCGCTGTTTTCCCCAAATTCTACTCTACATTTTAATACATTTTCACAGTAAAATCTATATGATATTACAAGTTTTTTATGCATATTTGTTATTTTTTTATGACTTTTTTGGTTATTGTTTCCATAACCGCATTGTATAAATGTAACAATGACAGATTTCCATCAAAAAAAGACTTATAAAAAGTCTTTTTTCTTCAAACATGATTCTTTCATACATTACTTCTGCGGAATACAAATCTGAAATGCCTTATTCATATTTAGAATCTCCACATCCTTATGTGCACCGCCGTTTTCGCCATCCAACGTCCACGCGACCTCTTCCTCTGAATGTATCTCCATATGGGATGCCTTAAAATAATAAATATATTCCGGATCGGGGTCCTGCGCCAGAAGCGAAGATATCATAAGATTTATTTCCTCGATATTTCTGGGGTACTTTACCAAAAGCACTTCGAATTCCCCGTCATCCAATGCAATTTCATTTACCGGCAAAAGCTTCATCCCTCCAATGGACGCAGAATTTGATATCATACCATATATAAAATCATCTTTTATCATTCTGTCGCCTGCAATGATGCTCATATGAAAAGGTTTCAGACTTGCAGGCGAAAAGCTTCGCATCGCTTCACCCACATAAGCCATGTGTCCTAAGACATTTTTTATTTTCTGATCTGTTTCATACGATACTTCTGTCAAGAATCCAAATGCAGCAACATAAACAAAATAATTATTATTAAACTTACCGATATCGCAGGCAAAAGGAGTTCCGTATACTGCGGTTTTTGCCGCCTTCATGGTGGAAGAAGAAATTCCCAGGCTCCCTGCAAAATCATTGGTACTTCCTGCCGGTATGTAACCTATGGGAATATTATTTCCGCCGGCCAGTAAACCTTTTACAACCTCATCCAGGGTGCCGTCTCCGCCACTGCAAATAATTTTATCATATTTAGCAGCGTTCTCCGTCACATACTCCATCGCGTCCAAATGTGCCTGTGTAGGGCGTATGGTTATTTCATATCCTTCTTTTACACACATATCAATAACATCCGAAAGCTTCCCTTTGATTTTTCCGGTTCCCGATTTAGGATTATATATAAATAAAAGTCTTTTCATTTCCATGGCAACAGCCTCCTGCTTGCTTTTTATATTACAAACAAATTATGCCCAAAAAGTGAAAAAGAACACATTTTGTGTTCTCTTTCCTGCTCTTTATTCTTCACCACTTAAGTACTTTTCGATATTTTCAAGTGCTTCCTTCTCATCAGCACCATCTACCAAAACAGTTACATCCTCACCGGTGTTCAAACCAAGACTCATCATACCCATGATACTTTTTGCATTTACCTTCTTATTCTCAATCTGAAGATAAACCGTGCTTTCATACTGACTTGCTACCTGAACCAGCACTGCAATCGGTCTCGCTTCCAGACCGCCGGACAATTTGATTTTAATATCCTTTTGAATCATGTCCTTTCCTCCTTATCTTTACACATGAACATCACTTCGTCCCCCAACAAAGTTTTTGCTTCATCACTAAAGTTTTTCTGCTATCTCCCCTAATTTTCTCAGCCTGTGATTTACTCCTGACTTTCCAATTGGCGGATTAAGATATTTCCCCAGTTCTCCCAATGTTGCATCCGGATACTGAAGTCGTACTTCTGCAATCTCCCGCAAAGGTAACGGCAGGCTTTCAAGTCCTTTTATATCTTTAATACGCTGAATTTCTTCAATCTGCTTATTCGCCGCATTTACTGCCTTAATCAAATTAGCAGTTTCACAATTCACTTTTCGATTGGTGTGATTACCGATTTCCTTCAAGATTCTTGTGTTTTCAAGATTCATTAAACTGATGTGAGCCTCCATTACATTCAGAAGCTCCACAATGGATGCACCTTCTTTGACGTAAACCACATAATACTTTTTACGCCTTACCATCTTAGCTTCTACATCAAAATCCGCAATCACGCTTAAAAGCTGATTTGCCATATCCTCATTACTGCACAGATACTCCAGATGATACCCCTTTTGCGGGTCACTCATGGAACCTGCGCATAAAAAACAACCTCGAAGATAGGCTCTTTTACAGCATGCTGATTTTAAAAGCACATCGGAGACATCCGTTTGTTTCTGTATGGTCTGATGTTCCTCATCCCACATTTTTACTGCCTTTAAAATCGTTTCCGTCAGCTCTTCATCCTCCAGAATGCCCTCAAACATGCGTCCTGCACATTCTGTCGAAAAAACTGTTTTCAACACGCCATTTTCTATATTAAAGGTTTTTTTCAGCAATGTAAAGTACTTTCTTACAATTGTTTCGTGTTCTGTTGACAGAATCAGCCTCTTTTTTCCTATTTTTGTCGTAGAAACCTTTCCATAGGTCAAAAGCATCACCGCAATTTCCGCGATACGACAATGTCTGGCTTGGCCGATCTGCTTTTCAAGTTCGTCTTTGACTTCCTGTGAAAACGACATAAAATCCACTCCTGTTATGCATCACGGTGTGACACTGTTAAACCATAACTTCCTTTATCTTTCAACTGCTCGTACAGTTTATTTGCCAACGTTACGCTTCGATGCTTTCCGCCGGTGCAACCGATACCTATAATCAATTGGTTTTTACCTTCTTTAATATAATTCGGTATCAGAAATGAAATCATGTCTGTTAATTTCTGTAAAAATTCTTCTGCCTCCGGAAAACTCATTACGTAATCTCTTACTTCTTTGTCATTTCCGGTCTTAGGTTTTAATTCGTCAATATAAAAAGGATTCGGCAAAAAACGAACATCAAATAACAAATCCACATCCGCCGGAATTCCGTGCTTAAAACCAAAGGATACAATATTTACCATTAAACTGTTGTAATCTTTATTCCCCACAAAAATGCGGTCCAATTCTTCTTTCAATTCTCTGGTAAGAAGGTGGGAAGTATCAATGACATAGTCTGCATCCGCCTTCATTTTCTCAAGAATTTTACGTTCTTTGGCAATACCGTCTGCTACGCGACCACCCATTGCCAACGGATGCATTCTTCTGGTTTCCTTATAGCGCTTCATCAAAGTTGCATCGCTTGCTTCCATAAACAAAATTTCATAAGGAAATCCTTTTTTCTTCAACTCCGCCAAAGCATCCATTACATCATCAAACGACTGATCCGCACGCACATCAATCCCCAATACAGCTTTGGTAATTTCCTGACTAGGCTCCAGAATTAATTCCACAAATTTACCAATCAAAGGCACCGGCAGATTATCTACACAATAATAGCCCATGTCTTCCATCATTTTTTGTGCGGTAAGCTTTCCAGCTCCGCTCATTCCGGTTACAATTACGAATCTCATCCGAACCCTCCTTTCCTGCCTTAAGCAGTTTTATCTTTTAATTGTCAGAAGCCTCTTTTACTTTGTAAAATCTCCCAGAAATATTACCTCCGGCTCCAACATTACCTGAAATTCTTTATATACTTTTTCGCGAACGGTATCAATAACAGCTTTTACATCCGCTGCCGTAGCATCGCCTTTATTAATAACAAATCCGTTGTGTTTTGTAGAAACTTCTGCACCACCGACAGCAAATCCGCTCAAGCCGGCATCTCCGATTAATTTTCCTGCAAAATATCCTTCCGGTCGTTTAAATGTACTGCCGGCACTTGCATATTCCAACGGTTGCTTATCCTTACGTCTGGTTGCAAGTTCCTGCATTTTCGAAAGTATTTCTTCGTTTTTCCCGGGACAAAGCTCCATCTCCACATCTAATACAATGTATTCCGGCTTATTCTTCAATGCACTGACACGATAACCGAAACACATTTCTTCGTCGGTGTATTCTCTGACGCTTCCATCACTGCATAAAAAACGCACCTTGGATACCACATCTTTTAATTCGCCGCCATATGCTCCGGCATTCATAATAACACCGCCGCCAATGCTACCCGGTATACCTGCTGCAAATTCAAAACCGGCAAGATTATTCTGTAATGCAGCCTTGGCAATCTTCGCCATACTTGCACCGGCACCTGCAGTCACTGTGGTTTTATTTACTTGTACATTTTCAAACACTTCACCTAATTGAATAACTACTCCGCGAAAACCGCTATCGGCCACCAAAAGATTACTTCCCCTGCCAATAACATAATAAGGAATTTCTCTTTGCAGCAATTCAGGGATTAAAACCTTAAGCTGGGATTCGTCCGAAATTTTGATAAAAAGATCCGCAACCCCACCCACACGAAAAGTCGTATGTTTACTCATAGGTTCCTGATATAACAGTTCCGCCGTCGGAAGCAGCTTTGCTATTTCATCGTAAAATACAGTGTTCACAACTACCTCTTCCTGCATGCATTGTTCATGACGTCTTGTTCATTCTATGAGAATAATACTGCTGATATGACAGCTTATCCTACTGAAAAAGGAAGGTGAAAAATAATTTTCACCTTTCTTTTCTACATACTTATTCTAATACTAATTTAGCCGCTCCGTAAATACCTGCATCGTTTCCAAGTGTTGCCAATGCAAACTTGGTATCACGGCTGCCGTGGAATACATTGGGGGTGTAATTTTTAACAATATAATCCAAAAGCACAGGACCGGCCTTACTTACACCACCGCCGATTACAAATATATCAGGGTTTACAACACATGCAATGGATGCACATGCTTTTCCTAAATATGCGCCGAATTCTTCTGCTACTTCAATTGCTAAAGCATCACCGGCCTTTACAGCATCAAATACAGTCTTAGCTGAAATTTCGCCACCACGAAGCACGCTTGCCATATCATCTTTTGCAAGTCTTAAATTTGCAAGTCTTGTAATACCGGTTGCAGATACATACTGTTCAAGACAACCTTTCTTACCACAACCACAAACAGCTTCTTCAGCTTCATTTACGCAAATATGACCGATTTCTCCACCGGAACCGGTTGCACCTGCAAGTACCTTACCTTCAATAATAATACCGCCGCCAACACCGGTACCTAAGGTTACTGCTACCATGTTGGAATAACCCTGTCCGCCGCCTTTCCACATTTCGCCTAAGGCAGCTACATTTGCGTCGTTACCGGATTTTACAGGTACACCAACCAATTCGCTTAAGGTTTCACTTACATTGAATACACCCCAGCCAAGGTTTGCAGCCTTATGTATAATACCCTGAGAATCTACAGGACCGGGCACACCGATTCCCACACCGATTACATCAGTCTTATCAATGCTCTTCTCGTCCATTTTCGCAAGGATACTCTTTGCAATGTCGGGTAAAATCTGTGAACCGCCGTTTTCTGTTACGGTTACAATCTCCCATTTATCAAGTACTGTGCCTTCTGCGTCAAAGAGACCCATTTTTACGGTAGTACCACCTAAATCAACACCAAAAATAAATTTACTCATCTTTTCTATCTCCTATTTCTATTTTTATTCGTCATCATCTTCATCATCACGTTTTTTTGCAAGAGAGTTCTGCACACGCTGATAAAGTTCCTGTGCAGCATTGTAACCCATCTTCTTCTGACGGTGGTTAACCGCTGCAGACTCACAAATTACCGCAAGGTTACGGCCGGGACGGATGGGAATGTTGTGACAAACAACCTTTTTACCAAGGTATTCGGTATACTCTTCTTCCAAACCAAGGCGGTCGTATTCCACGTCCTTATTCCAGTCTGCCAGCTTAATGACAAGGTCAATGCTCTGGGTATCCTTAACGCTTGATACACCGTATAAGGTCTTAACATCAACAATACCTACACCACGGATTTCAATAAAATGTTTCGTAATATCCGGCGCCGTACCAATAATGGTATCATCACTTACCTTGCGAATTTCTACCACATCGTCTGTTACAAGACGGTGACCACGTTTTACAAGCTCCAAAGCCGCCTCACTTTTACCGATACCGCTTTCACCCACAATTAATACGCCTTCACCGTAAACATCGACCAAAACGCCGTGTACGGAAATACAGGGTGCCAATTTGACATTCAACCAACGGATAATTTCTGCCATAAAAGCAGAAGTTGTCTTTTTTGTTCTAAAGAGAGGAACCTTATTTTCGATAGCCTTTTTCAAGAAAAGTTCGTCCGGCTCCAGTTCTCTGCAGAATACAATACAAGGGATAGGGTAACTTAAAAGCTTGGTATAGATTTCTTCCTTCTTCTCTTCGGATAAAGACATCATATACTTGTATTCCACAAACCCGATAATCTGCAATCTGGTTGCTTCATAATGTTCAAAAAATCCTGCAATCTGAAGTGCGGGACGATTGATATCAGGCTGTTTAATTTTGATGCCTTTGATATCAATTTCCGGAGTCAGGGACTCCAATTTCATTTTTTCAACGATTTTTGCCAAACTTACACTGGGCATAATTTCAAGTCCTCCCAAACATTATTTTTACAAAAAAGCACATAATTATTTATAGTTTAACATAGTTACATTTTTTATTCAACCTGCAAAGAATGCCACAATGCCTTCTGCAATGTGCATCGGAATATCTGCTCGTTCCGAAATCGTGGTTGCATCTGCCTTTTTTAACTCATCAATAGAAGCAAACCCTTTCATCAAGGCTTTTCTTCTTGCAGGTCCTACTCCCGGAATTTCATCCAACACCGAATGAACCTGCGCCTGAGAGCGCAAAGAACGATGATATTCAATAGCAAATCTGTGTGCTTCATCCTGAATACGAGTAATCAGATGAAATCCTTCCGAACGGGTGTCGATGGGGATTTCCACGTTATTATAGTATAAACCTCTTGTTCTGTGATTATCATCTTTTACCATACCACAAACAGGAATGTTTAAATTCAACTCATCCAGCACCTGTTTTGCAATATTCACCTGTCCCTTGCCTCCATCCATCAAAAGCAAATCCGGGAATCTTGTAAAACTGCCGTACTCTTTATCAACATTCTCCCGCTCTTCCAAACCATGCATAAAACGTCTGGTAAGCACCTCTTTCATGCAAGCATAATCATCAGGACCGGACACGGATTTGATTCGGAATTTTCGATAATCACTTCTCTTTGGCTTTCCTTTTTCATACACAACCATGGAACCTACGTTGGCAAAACCACTGATATTGGAAATATCAAACGCCTCCATACGTTTAATATCCTGCAACTGCAGAAGTGCCTCAATCTCTTTTACCGCACCAATTGTACGCAATTCTTCTCTTTTAATCTTCTCACTGTCACGGCTTAATACCAGCTCGGCATTTTGTTTTGCCAGTTCCAGCATTTTTTCTTTATGACCTTTTTGCGGAATGCGAATATATACACGATTCTCACGTTTTTTGGTAAGCCACTCTTCTATCAATTCCTTCTCTTCAATTTCCTCTGCCAGAAAAACTTCTCTGGGAATAAAAGGAGTCCCCGCATAAAACTGTTTGATAAAAGTCTGCAAAATTTCAGCATCAGTATCATGAACCGCCTGTTTCATATAAAAATGTTCCCGGCCGATTAATTTTCCTTCACGTACAAAAAAGACCTGAATGATTACATCTCTTTCATTTCTGGCCAGTGCAATGTAATCCTTATTCTCACCGTCACTATCCGTAATTTTTTGCTTCTGAGCCACGCTTTTTACACTGTATAAAAGTTCTTTCAGCCTTCCGGCTTCTTCAAACTCTAACGCTTCCGATGCCGCATACATCTTTTCTTCCAATTCTTTTATAATCGGTGCATAATTACCGTTCAGGAATTCCAATGCTTTATTCACCTGTTCTCGATACTCCGCCTCGGAAATGTATCCCTGACAGGGCGCAAAGCATTGTTTAATATGATAATTCAAACAGGGACGGCTTTTGCCCAAATCCTGTGGAAGACTGCGATTGCAGGTACGTAACTTATATAATTTATTCATTAATTCTATCGTATCTTTTACCGCCGCAGCACTTGTGTACGGGCCGAAATAACGGCTTTTATCCTTTTTCATCTGTCGAGAAAAAAGGATACGCGGATAGGTTTCCGAAACCGTAACCTTAATATAGGGATATGTCTTATCATCCTTCAACATGGTATTGTATTTAGGCGAATGTTCTTTAATCAAATTATTTTCCAATACCAGCGCTTCCAGTTCAGAATCCGTTACGATATATTCAAATCTGGAAATCAGCGAAACCATTTTTTGAATCTTAGGCGTTTTTTTTGTGCTTGCACGAAAATAAGACCGCACTCTGTTTTTCAGACTTACGGCCTTACCCACATAGATGATTGCATCCTTCGCATCATGCATGATATACACTCCCGGTTTCCCCGGGAGTTTTTTCAATTCTTCTTCAAAATGAAATTGTTCCATGCAAACCTCATTTTTATTTATACAATCTGTTTTTCAGTTCGTTTGCAAAATCAGCATCCTTGGAATTTTCAGGCTCTTTTTCCTCTGACACCGTTATTGATTCATCTGCATTCTCTGAATCTTTGTTTTCCTCAGCAATCTCTGCAGACTCTTCCGTATCTTCGCTACGCTCAGCTCCTTCTACAGTTTCCGCATTCTCTGTATCGTCCGCACATTCAACAGCAACAGTTTCTTCACCGGTCACATCTTCCTGTTTTTCTTCATCTTGCAATTTTGCTTCACGATCCTTTTTCATCGTTTCGGTTTTCGGCTCAGGCACGGGAATACCCTTTTCCTTACAATATATTTCCATGAATTCTTTGCCGGTAATAGTCTCTTTCTGAATCAGATAATCTGCCAGCTTATCCATGATTTCACGGTTATCTTTCAAAAGACTCTTCGCTTCCTCGTAACTGTCCTTCAGAATCTTCATAACTTCTTCATCTACCGCTGCCGCCGTTTCATCCGCACAGTTCATTACTACACGTCCGTCCAAATATCTGCTCTCCACTGTTTCCAGACCGATCAGACCAAACTTCTTACTCATACCATACTGTGTTACCATAGAACGTGCAATGGAAGTGGCTTTTTCAATATCATTGGATGCTCCTGTTGTTACAGATTCAAAAACCAGTTCCTCTGCCGCACGGCCTGCCAAAAGGCCAACCAACATATCTTTCAGTTCAGCCTCGGAATTCAAATACTTTTCTTCCTCAGGCACATGCATAACATACCCCAAAGCTCCCATAGTTCTTGGAACGATAGTAATTTTCTGTACCGGTTCGGAATTCTTCTGCAATGCACTAACCAATGCGTGGCCAACTTCGTGGTAAGATACAATCTTTCTTTCCTGCTCGCTTAAAATACGATCCTTCTTCTCTTTACCAACCAATACAATTTCCACAGCATTAAAAAGATCTTTTTGACTTACGAATTCTCTACCTTGCTTTACGGCGTTGATTGCAGCCTCGTTAATCATATTGGCAAGATCAGAACCTACTGCACCACTGGTTGCCAATGCGATTTCATCCAAATCTACGGTTTCGTCCATCAATACATCCTTGGCATGTACCTTAAGAATTTCCACACGTCCTTTTAAGTCCGGTTTCTCCACAATGATTCTTCGGTCAAAACGTCCCGGACGTAACAATGCTTTATCCAAAATTTCAGGGCGGTTGGTTGCCGCCAGAATAATAATACCCTTTTTACCGTCAAAGCCATCCATTTCTGCAAGCAACTGGTTCAAGGTCTGCTCACGTTCTTCATTTCCGCCACCATACTTAGAATCACGGCTACGTCCGATAGCGTCAATCTCATCGATAAAAATAATACAGGGGGCATTTTTCTCTGCTTCCTGGAATAAATCTCTTACTCGGGAAGCACCTACGCCGACATACAATTCAACAAAATCAGAACCTGTAAGTGAAAAGAACGGAACCTTTGCCTCACCTGCAACTGCTTTTGCAAGTAATGTTTTACCGGTACCGGGCGGTCCTACTAATAAAGCGCCTTTGGGTAAGCGCGCACCAATTTTAACATAACGGTCGGGATTATGAAGAAAATCTACCACTTCCTGCAGAGATTCAATTGCTTCATCTTCTCCGGCAACATCTTTAAATGTAATGCCAGTTTCCTTCTGCACATATACCTTTGCATTGTTTTTACCGACATTCATAAATCCGCCCATGCCACCGCTTTTAGACATCTTACGGAATAGAATGACAGTAAGAACAACCATCAATCCGATGGGCAACACGGTTGTTAAAATGAAATACCAAACTTCTCCGGAATTATCAGGTATTTCTCCACTGACTTTTATATCATTTTCGAGTAATCGGGCCGTTAACGTTTCATCTTCTTCCACCTTACCCGTATATAAATAATCTGTCCCCTGAGGCAAAAAAGGATTATTGGTTGACTCTGCATCTTCCTTTTTCGGAACGATGGTGATGCGATCATTTCCGATCATAACCTCCTCAACCTCACCATTTTCAATCATGCGGACAAACTCACTGTATTCAATCACATTTACATCTGACGGCATCATGGTCCGAAACATCATAAAAATGAAGAACAGAAAAATACTTCCGATAAAAAGGAAGGTCCAAAATCCACCGGGTCTGGGACTGTTGTTTCCATTATTTCCCTGGTTGTTGTGATTATTTCGATTATGATTTCTATTCTCCGGTTCTTCCGGCATTTGATTTCTCTGATTGTTATTTTCGTAATTATTGTTTTCCATTTTTTCCTCTATTCTGATATGATGATATAGATTTTTCTCGAATCCGACTTGTATTATAACCCATATTGATGCAAAAATATCATTCTAAATCATTTTCCATTATAGTGTTCCCGACAGGATAAATCAATATTATAAATTATGAAAAGGACTTACATTATTTTTAATACAAGGTGGGATTACGTTTCATTCCGATTTTATTGATAATACTCCTCATAAAAATCTTCTTCCTCCCACAAACCGCATCTGTGTGATATTGCCAAACCCATGGCATCATACAACTCTATTGCGTATTTAGTGTTCGGTTCATAACGTATTGCCAATGCATATCCATCCTCTATAAGCCTTTTTTGAAATAAATGATTCAAATCTTCAACGTCTGAATCTAACCATATATAAGCCAGCATTCTTCCGTATTGATCACGCTCCTCCAAATCAAACGTTAACCACACCTTAGTTCCGGGTGGCAATATAGACTTGGTATATTCGGAAGCCATCTGCCCCCATATAGTATTTTCTTCTTCGTTTAAGCTTACACTCTCCGGTGCATCAACACCAATCATACGAATTCGTTCTTCTTGGCCGTTTAATAAAACAACTATAGTATCTCCATCTATAACACGCAATACAACTGTCTCATAAAAACCCTTTTCTTCCTTCTCCGCCTGCAAATATATTCCAATCAGCGAAATAAGAAGCACCAGTACAATTAATACTATCGAATAAATACGTTTTTTTCGTGAAGAAACATATTTTCCCCGCATTTCACGTGGATTCATATAACACTCCTTAATTTTTCATAAAGTAAAAAACGATTAAATGAAAAATCATCTAATCGTTTTTAAGAGGCGCCAACCAGATTTGAACTGGTGATCAGGGTGTTGCAGACCCACGCCTTACCGCTTGGCTATGGCGCCGTACTATATTCATAAAACTATTATATGCTTTTATAACAGTTTTAATGACTCCGACGGGAATCGAACCCGTGTTACCGCCGTGAAAGGGCGATGTCTTAACCGCTTGACCACGGAGCCAGCTTAAAACGGTTTCCCGTCTTAACTCCCCAAGCAGGACTCGAACCTGCGACACTTCGGTTA
>JAZNTK010000042.1:0-21158 GCA_045591685.1 Lachnospiraceae bacterium | reverse complement strand
AAGCCCAGCGTATACGTCTTGCAACCCAGATTGGTTCCGGTTTGGTAGGCGTGTGCTATATTTTGGATGAACCCAGTATTGGTTTGCACCAAAGAGATAATGATAAATTAATCGGCGCACTGAAGAATCTGAAAGATTTGGGTAATACCTTGATTGTGGTGGAACACGATGAAGATACCATGTATGCGGCAGACTATATCGTGGATATCGGTCCCGGTGCCGGAGAACATGGCGGCGAAGTCATTGCAACCGGTAAAGTAGAAGATATTATCAAGGTAAAAGAATCCGTGACCGGACAGTATTTAAGCGGCACCAAGTTTATTCCTGTACCTGCACAACGTAAGAAACCAACAGGTTGGCTTAAAATTGTCGGTGCAGAGGAAAATAATTTAAAAAAGGTGGATGTGGACATTCCTCTTGGGGTAATGACATGTGTTACCGGCGTTTCCGGCTCGGGCAAAAGTTCGCTGATTAATGAAATTTTATACAAATCACTGGCAAAGAAATTAAATCGTGCAAGGACTATTCCGGGCAAACACAAGAGCATTAAGGGTGTCGAGCAACTGGATAAGGTAATAGACATTGACCAGTCACCTATCGGAAGAACGCCCCGTTCGAATCCTGCAACCTACACAGGGGTATTCGATCAAATCCGTGATTTATTTGCATCTACCGTGGATGCCAAGGCGAAGGGATATTCCAAGGGACGCTTCAGTTTTAATGTAAAAGGCGGGCGTTGTGAGGCTTGCAGCGGCGACGGTATCATTAAGATAGAAATGCACTTCTTGCCGGATGTATATGTGCCTTGTGAGGTATGCGGCGGCAAGAGGTATAATCGCGAAACCTTAGATGTCCAATATAAGGGTAAAAATATTTATGATGTGTTGGATATGACGGTTGAGGAGGCACTTACGTTCTTCGAAAACGTTCCTTCCATTCAGCGAAAAATTCAGACACTTTATGATGTGGGACTTTCTTATGTGAGATTAGGACAGCCGTCTACCACGTTATCCGGAGGAGAAGCCCAGCGTATCAAACTGGCTACGGAATTGAGCCGAAAGAGTACCGGAAAGACCATTTATATTTTAGACGAGCCTACTACCGGCCTGCATTTTGCGGATGTGCACAAACTGGTAACGATTCTGCAACGGCTTGCGGAGGGTGGCAATACGGTAGTGGTAATTGAGCATAACCTGGATGTGATAAAAACGGCTGATTATATAATTGATATGGGACCCGAAGGCGGAGATAAGGGCGGTACGCTTTTATCCAAAGGAACGCCTGAGGAAGTAGCCAAGGATAAGAACTCTTATACCGGACATTACATTGCTAAGATGCTGGAACGCGATAAGCAATTAAAGAAAGGCACGCAGTAATTCAAAGTAAGAGGTTAAGAATCAAAGAGTTTTTGCCGATATAAGTAACAGAAACAAGGACGTAGTAGAAGGTCGGAAGGAACCGACGGTTTATTTTGCTACGTTCTTTTTATGTTTTTATTGTAAAAACTCTTTGATTTTCTGCATGTTTGGGTTATAATTACTTAGATTGGGTAAAAATGTAAATATAATCCTTAAGGAAGGAGAAGAGATATGCAATATACAGATATAGGAATTGACTTGGGAACAGCCAGTATTCTGGTTTATATAAGAGGTAAGGGTGTTGTTTTAAAAGAGCCCTCAGTAGTTGCTTTTGACCGTGATACCAATAAGATTAAAGCGATTGGTGAAGACGCAAGACTGATGCTTGGTAGAACACCCGGAAACATTGTAGCGGTAAGACCCCTTCGTCAGGGTGTTATTTCAAACTATACCGTTACAGAGAAGATGATGAAGTATTTCATCCAGAAGGCACTTGGAAAGAAAACTTTCCGTAAGCCCCGTATTGCGGTATGTGTACCCAGTGGTGTAACCGAAGTTGAGCGTAAGGCGGTAGAAGATGCTACTTACCAGGCAGGTGCAAGAGAAGTGGCAATCATTGAAGAACCTATTGCAGCAGCTATCGGTGCCGGTATTGATATCGGTAAGCCCTGCGGAAATATGATTGTAGATATCGGTGGTGGTACTTCGGACATTGCGGTTATTTCATTAGGCGGAACCGTTGTCAGCGAATCCATTAAGATTGCAGGTGACGACTTTGATGAAGCTTTGATTCGATACATGAGAAAGAAACACAATCTCATGATTGGTGAAAGAACTGCAGAAGATATTAAAATCAAAATCGGCTCGGCATTTAAGCGTGCCGAGGTTGACTATATGGATGTAAGAGGGCGTAATCTGGTAACGGGTCTTCCCAATACCGTAAAAGTTTCTTCTGAAGAAACCGAAGAAGCGTTGCGTGAAACTACATCCCAGATTGTAGAAGCAATTCATAGCGTACTGGAGAAAACTCCTCCCGAGTTGGCAGCGGATATTGCTGACAGAGGTATTGTTTTAACAGGTGGCGGAAGTATGTTAAGAGGTCTTGAGGATTTGATTGAATCCAGAACCGGAATTAACACCATGACCGCAGAAGAGCCTATGACCTGCGTTGCAATCGGAACAGGAAAATATGTTGAGTTCCTTGCAGACAATCGTGAAGAACCGTAAGCAGTCTTTTACGTTTGACAGATAATCGTATCCGAACCGTTGTTGCAGGGAGACTTAAGAAAGGTCGAAGACTTATGTTAAAAGGATTGTACACTGCATACAGCGGTATGGTAAACGAACAGAATAGAATGGATGTGCTGACCAATAACCTTGCCAATTCGGCAACGACAGGTTATAAAGCAGAAGGCGCAACCAGCCAGACCTTTGATGCCATGCTTGCGTATCGTATTAAGGACGAGCAGGACGGATATGCCGGCGGTGTTTATTTGGGAAACAATAACCCCGGTGTAAAAATCGGTGAAACCTATACCGATTATTCGCAGGGCTCTTTCAGAGAAACCGGAAATACATACGATATTGCATTATCGGGTGAAGGCTTTTTTACCATTGAATATACCAACCGTGCGGGCGAAACTTCTACCATGTATACCAGAGACGGAGGTTTTACTCTGACCAAGGAAGGATATCTGGTAACCAAGGATGGTGACTTTGTTCTTGGAAAAGGAGCAAACGGAGAAGTGGGACACATTCAAATTGATCCCACGCATGAAGCTTCTATTGATACGGCAGGAAGAATTGTTCAGAATAATCAGGTAATCGCTACATTGCAGATTACGGATTTTGAGGATTATAACTATTTGGAGCATTACGGCGAGAATTTTTATCAGCCCGTGGAAGGTGCGGAAATCATTGAATCTTCCGCTAAAGTGCAATCAGGTTATTTGGAAGCATCGAACGTGCAGGTAGTACGTGAGATGGTAGAACTCATAAGCGTAACCAGACAGTATGAGTCAAATCAGAAAATTCTTCAGGCATACGATGATACCTTACAGATATCCGTAAATCAGCTTGGTAAATTGCAGTAAGGAGGGTAAAACATGGTAAGATCACTTTGGACAGCGGCATCAGGTATGATAGCCCAGCAAAATAACGTAGATACCATTGCCAACAATTTGGCAAATGTAAATACAATGGGATATAAAACAGAAGTGGCAGAATTTAAGTCGCTTTTATATCAGGATATTAATGCAAAGTCCACTTCGGCAAATTCCGAACAGAAACCAATCCCTTCACAGGTAGGTTTGGGTGTTCGTAACTCGGCAATTACATCTATTTTTACACAGGGAGCTTTCTTGGATTCCAGCAATGATTTATCATTTGCCATTAATGGTGACGGCTTCTTTGGTGTAAGAGGACAGGATGGCAATACATATTATACAAGAAACGGTAACTTTGTTTTGGCAACCGACACCTCGGGTTTGGCGTTAACAACCACAGATGGCTTGAAGGTTTTGGATGCAGACGGTCAGCCTATTGTTTTTGATGAGAGCTTTGTAGCAAGCCAGATTACGGTAACCGGTGATGGACAGATTTGTTATCCGGACGATCAGAATAATCCTCAGCCTATCGGTATGGAGATTGGACTTTGGCAGTTTAATAACCCCTCCGGTTTGGAAAAAACAGACAGTGGACTTTTTTCGGAGTCTGCAGCCAGTGGAGCGTCAATGAATGAATATACCAATAACAGCCTTGTGCGTAGTGAATTAAGACAGGGATATTTGGAAGGCTCCAATGTGCAGGTTGCTGATGAAATGGTAAACATGATTGTTGCCCAGAGAGCTTATGAATTAAATTCCAAAGCAATTCAGGCATCCGATGAAATGATGCAACAGGCGAATAATTTAAGAAGATAGTAGTGCATTAGAAAGGGTGTGTGGTTAAATGGACATTAGCGGTTTAACGTCAGCATACAGCCAGTATGCCGAAAATGTATCGGGGAATGCCAAAGCAAACAGTCTGACCCAGAAGGTGTCAGGAAAGGATTATTCCCAGGCTACTGATGAAGAATTAATGGAGGTATGTAAAGAATTTGAAGCATATTTCCTGGAACAGATGTACAAAGAAATGATGAAGACCATTCCGGAGTCGGAATTGACCTCAGGTGCCAATTCTACTTTGGTAGATTATTACAAAGATGAGATGATTAAGGAAGTATCGGCACAGACAGCTGAGCAGAGTAATATGGGTCTTGCACAGACTTTGTATGAACAGATGAAACGTAATTATCAAGTATAATTCATGGGGTTGTAAAGAATGTGCATTGCACATTCTTTCTCTTTTTTTAGGACTTGGAGTTTGTATGGATATCAAAGGTTATATAGACAATTTCATATTTCAAAACAGTGAGAACTACTACACTGTTTTTTCTTTGGTGACGGAAGATATCGAAGAGGGCGAGATTGTCTGTACCGGTATCTTAAAAGGCGTGGAAAAAGGGGATTATGTGGAACTTACAGGTGCTGTTGCAGAGCATCCCAGTTATGGTCCTCAATTTAAAATTACAGGCTTTAAGGTGGTGCCGCCGTCTGATTCCATATCCGTGGAGCGTTATCTGGCTTCCGGTGCAATCAAAGGTGTAGGACCGGCACTTGCACTGCGTATTGTCAAGAAATTCGGAGACGACACCTTTCGTATCATGGAGGAGGAACCGGAGCGACTGGCAGAAATCAAAGGAATCAGTGAGCGAAAAGCAAGAGAAATTGCAGTACAGATGGCAGAAAAGAAGGATGTCAGGGATGCCATGCTTTTTTTACAGGAATATGGCATTGGGAATTCATTGGCAATTCGCATATATGAAGAATACGGTATTGCAATGTATAGCATTTTAAAAGAGAATCCCTACCGTTTGGCAGAAGACGTTAAGGGTGTAGGATTTAAAACTGCAGACGATATTGCAATGAAAATGGGGATGCCGCAGAATGCACCGGAAAGAATGGAGAGTGGCTTATTATACTGCCTGCAGGTGGCGGCAACGGAAGGAAACACGTTTTTACCCAAAGAGGATTTGCTCGAAAGAGCCTCGGAATTGTTGGAGACGGAGCGAGAATTTCTGGAGATACCGTTTCAGAATCTTGCAATGGATAAAAAAGTTGTCGTAAAAGAGCAGGATGGCGTAGTTAAGGTATTTTTAAAATATTTTTATTATGCGGAACTTGTATGTGCAGTAAAACTGGACGAGTTGGCAGGTGCTTATGAGGGTACGGAACTTTCGGAGGCGGAAGAAAATGCCTGCCTTGGCACCATATCCCTGATTGAAAAAGAGCAACATTCAGAGTTGGATGAATTGCAGAGAGAAGCTGTTTTATCCTGTATTACCAACGGCGTATTTGTTTTAACGGGCGGACCGGGAACCGGTAAAACAACAACCATCAGAACCATTATCGAATACTTCGTGCGCAGAAAATGTGACGTGCTTTTGGCGGCACCTACGGGAAGAGCTGCCAAGCGTATGGAGGAGGCAACCGGATATGAGGCCAAAACCATACATCGGCTTTTGGAAGTAAGCGGAGCTTTGGAGGGCGATGAGGACAGACCACGGTTTAACAGAAATGAATACAATCCCCTGGAGGCAGACGTTATAGTAATTGACGAGATGTCCATGGTGGATATTTATTTACTGCATGCCCTGCTTATGGCAATCACGCCGGGAACACGACTGATCATGGCAGGAGATATAAATCAGTTGCCCTCGGTAGGACCGGGAAATGTGTTAAAAGATATTATTTCAAGCGGGCAATTTCCGGTAGTAAAACTGGAAAAGATTTTTCGCCAGAATATGGAGAGCGATATCATTATAAATGCCCATAAAATCAACAGGGGTGAGGAAATCAGTTTTGAAAATAACAGTAAAGATTTCTTCTTTTTGGAGCGAAAAGATATTCCGTTGATTTATCGTGATATGGTGCTTTTGGTACGCGATAAAACGCCCAGATACATTAATGTAAAACCCTTTGATGTACAGGTGCTGACACCCATGCGGAAAGGAAATCTCGGTGTGGAGAATCTTAACCGTATATTGCAGGAGCAGTTAAACCCGCCAAGTCCGGAAAAGAAGGAAACAAAGCGTGGTGACGTTACATTCCGTACCGGCGATAAGGTTATGCAGATTAAAAATAATTATGAGGCAAAGTGGGTCATCCGCGGCAAAAACGGTATCAAGGTTGATGAGGGTGAAGGTGTGTTTAACGGTGATGTGGGATTAATATCCCGTATCGATGAATTTTCCAAAGTTGTGACTGTTTTATTTGAAGATGACAGGCAGGTGGAATATCCGTACGCTTCTTTGGAGGAGCTTGAATTGTCTTATGCAATCACAATTCATAAGTCTCAGGGAAGCGAATATCCGGCTGTGATTATGCCGATTCTGGAAGGCCCGAGAATGCTTTTTAACAGGAATTTATTGTATACTGCGGTGACGAGAGCGACCAAGTGTGTGGTAATCCTTGGCAGCAGGGAAAAGATACGACAGATGATAGCGCAAGGTGATGAACAAAAGAGATATACAGACTTAAAACAAAGAATAAAAGAGGTGAGTGAGGATATATCTTTTTCGTAAAACCATTACCGAGGAGAAAAGTCGCAATAAGGTGATAGAAGGTACAGTGTCAAAGCAGGTGAAGGATTTATTCTTTCCCATGCATTGTCCGATTTGCGACAGCATTGTTGTACGAAAAAAAGGATTGATTTGCCCGGAGTGTGAGGATATTCCGAGACTTGTAAAGGCTCCGAGGTGTGCATGTTGCGGTAAGCATTTGGAACGTGTAGAGACCGTGTATTGTCGTGATTGTTCCGGTTTGCAAAGAAGCTTTGATAAAGGCGTAGCCCTGTATGAATATTCTTCCGTGCATGATTCCGTATTTGCATTCAAAAATATGGGAAGGGCTGAGTATGCGGAGTTTTACGGACAGGAAATATTGCGTTGGTTGCAGCCTACGATTATGAATATGAAGGCGGATGCGTTGATTCCCATACCGCTGCATGAGTCCAAGATGCGAAAGCGTGGTTATAATCAGGCAAGCCTGCTCGCAGAAGAAATTTCAAGAGGTTGTGGCATTCCTGTCCGGGAAGATATATTAAAACGTATTAAAAAAACAGATGCTCAGAAAAAAATGGACCATGCAACACGACAAAATAATATGAAAAAGGCTTTTCATATGGTCCAAAATGATGTAAAATTAAAGACGGTTATACTGGTGGATGATGTATTCACTACCGGGAAGACCTTGGAGGAAGCAGCCGCTGTACTGAAAAGAGGCGGCATGGATAAGGTATACTTTGTGGCCCTGGCAATCGGAAAGGGCTTATAGTGCTGTAAAAACAGCAACGGGGAGGGTTAAAATGGACGTAAGAAATTGTAGAAAATGCGGTAAGGTATTTAACTATATTTCCGGTGTGCCCATTTGTCAGGCGTGCCGTGAATTGGAAGAAGTAAAATTTCAGGAAGTAAAGAAATTTGTGCAGGACTGCAAGGAAGCAGGAATCAATGAGATTGTAGAACATTGCGGAGTAAGCCATAATCAGGTTAACCAGTGGATCCGTCAGGAACGTCTTGTTTTTGCGGATGATTCACCCATCGGTATCAACTGTGAAGGTTGCGGCTCCATGATTAAGACAGGGCGTTTTTGTGAAAAGTGTAAAAATGACTTGGCTCGCGGTATTACGAATATTACCAAGCCCAAGACAGTTGAGCAGCCCCTGCCTAAGAAGGATACAAAAGAAAATCCGAGAATGCGTTATCTCGACTAGAGTCCGGAGAGAGAAAAACCGGTGAATAGAGGTTTGTATGATTAGTGAACAGCGTGTAAAGTTAATGACAAGACTTGCAGCCTATGAGCAAAAAGAAGGCAAGAAGAATGAGGAAATCGGCTCCTATTTTAGGGACGACTATATCAGCTTTCAGATTTTAAAGTCTGTCATCAGTGCAACAATTGCATTTGCATTGATTGCAGTTCTGGTTGTTTTGTATGACTCTGAACTTTTTATGTCGGATATTTACAAAATCGACCTTATGGAATATGCCAAAAAATTAGTTTTTTACTATTTAGGATTTACGGGGATTTATGTTGCGATTTCCTATGTGGTTTATGCAATCCGTTATCGTAAGGCGAAACGGCGTTTGAAGGTATATTTTAATAATTTAAAAAGACTCCAGATTCTCTACCAAAGAGAAAGAAAGGATAAAGTGCAATCATGACACAATTGTTGGTGATTAGAGAACAACTGAAAAAAATATGCGGGAAATATGAGGTATATTTGATTCCTGTCGGTAAGTTTTTGACCGCCTTGATTACATTCCTGATGATTAACGGAAACATTGGTTATATGGAAAAAATAGCAAAGTTTCCCATCGCATTGATTTTGGCTTTGTTATGTTCGTTCCTGCCTTTGAATTTTATTATTATTTTTGCCGCTGTTTTATCATTGGCACATGTATATGCGTTATCGCTTGAGTGTGCGGCGATAGTCGGAATCATTTATATGTTAATGTTCCTGTTATATTTCCGTTTTTCACCCAAAGATACGTTTGTGGTAGTACTGACGCCGATTTGCTGTGTGTTGCAGATTCCCTATGCGATACCTTTGGCATTAGGACTTGTAGGAACTCCTGCTTCGGTTGTATCCGTAAGTTGCGGTGTAGTGGTATACCATATTTTAAAATATATAAAAGCATCCGCCAATGCGCTTACAGCACTGGATGCAGATAATATTATTTCCAAGTTTAAATATCTGATTGACGGTATTCTTGGAAACAAAGAGATGTTTATTATGGTGATTGCATTCTCCGTAACAATCATTCTGGTATATATCATCCGTCGCATGAATATTGATTATGCATGGACGATAGCCATGATTGTAGGTGGACTTGCAGATATCCTGATTTTATTAATTGGTGATTTAATGTACACTACCAATATTCCCATTCTTGGTGTGATTTTGGGAAGTATTTTGGCATTTGGTGTTGTAAAAGTAATACAGTTCTTTGTATTCAACGTGGATTATGCCAGAACAGAACGTGTACAGTTTGAAGATGATGAGTATTATTACTTTGTAAAAGCAGTTCCGAAGGTAACCATTTCCGAGCCGGAGGTTAAGGTAAAGAAAGTATCCGGTCGTTCGACTGATGAAAGAAAAGTAGCGGAAAGAAGCAGAGAACGGGTAGCTAGGGAAGTGAGAACCCGTGAACATGATGAAAGACCTGTAAGAACTCGTAGCAGTGCTTCGGGGGCTGCAGCAGGACAGGTGAGAAGAACTTCTTCCACAAAAGAGAAAGAATAAAGGATGTAACGTGTTGCTATAGGCAAGACGGGATAGGATAAGAAATGCTGGAGAGAATCGGTGATTTCACAAATGAATATTTATCCGCATTCAGAATTCCCCATGTAGGGATTCTGGATATCCTTGAGATTATCATTTTGGCGTTTTTGATTTATCAGACAATGATTATGATTAAAAACACCAGAGCATGGACTTTCTTAAAGGGTATTGCAGTGGTGCTGATTTTTCTTGCAGTGGCAGTTATGCTCAACATGACTACCATTATTTGGATTGCAAAAAATCTTTTATATTTGGTTGCTATGGCGGTTATCGTTGCGTTACAGCCGGAAATTCGTCGCATTATCGAAACTATCGGTCAGAAGAATTTCTTTACAACCTTAAATCCGTTTGATGTCAAAGAAGAAGAAGGTCTTTTTAGCGATAAAACATTAAATGAAATTGTAAATGCAAGCTTTGAAATGGGCAAGGTTCGTACCGGTGCCCTTATTGTTGTGGAACAGAATACACCGCTTGGTGAATACGAAAGAACCGGTATTGCAGTAGATGCTATTGTAAGCAGCCAGTTGCTGATTAATATTTTTGAACATAATACCCCGTTACATGACGGTGCAGTGATTATCCGTAAGGACAGAGTGGTTTCTGCAACCTGTTATTTACCTTTGACGGATACCAGAACCTTAAGTAAGGATTTGGGAACCAGACATCGTGCGGCGGTAGGTATTTCGGAATTAACAGACTCCATGACCATTATCGTTTCGGAAGAAACCGGTAAAGTCAGTGTGGCTTATAGAGGACAGTTATACAGAAATTTAAATGCTGACGGATTACGCGAACAGCTTGCGTTGATTCAGAATAAGCCGCAGGTTGAGAAAAAAGCCAGATTCTGGCAGAAAGGACGGGGCAAGAAAAAGAAAAATGAAAAAGAAAATAACGAATAATCTTGACCTTAAGATTCTGGCAGTTCTTTTCTCCATTATTTTGTGGCTGATTGTCGTAAATATTGATGACCCCGTTAAGTCGATTCAGTTTTCCGGTGTGGAAGTTCAGATTATGAACGGGGAAGAATTGGAAGAACAAGGTAAGGTATATGAAGTGTTGGACGGCACCAATGTAGTTACCGTAACGGTTACGGGGCGTCGTTCTATTTTAGAGGATATTGCAAAAGAGAATATTACTGCTGTTGCGGATATGAAGGATTTGACTTCAATGGATACATTAAGTATTGAAGTTGCTTCCAATAAATATGCAAATGAAATTGATGATATTAAATGCGACCAGGATAATGTGCGTTTGAGTATCGAAGATTTGGCACGTGTGCAGAAGACAATTCAGATTGCAGTCGTGGGTGAACCCAGAAACGGCTATATACTTGGTGCGGTTACCACAAACTTAAACCAGATTTATCTGGAAGGCCCTGAATCGTTGATTAACCAAATCAGCTATGCACAGGCTGAGATTGATGTGGATGGGGTAACGGCAAATGTAAGTGCCAGTGTTCCCATTAAATTATACGACAGTCTTGGTAAGGTAATTGATGATTCCAGAATCAGCATGAATATCAAAACAGTCAGTGTAAATCAGGAAATCCTTATGACGAAGGAAGTTCCCTTGGAATTCCATGTGGGAGGTACCCCGGCAGAAGGCTATGCTTTGACCGGTGAAGTGATTACAGACGTGAATACGGTTGTAATTGCAGGTAGAAAAGCGGTACTGGATGAAGTAGACAGTATTGTGATTCCTGAAAGTGTATTGAACGTAGACGGTTTGCGCGACAATTTGGAAACACGTGTAAAGTTACAGGATTATCTTCCCGGCTATGTTATTTTTGCAGACGAAGGAATGACAGGTTTTACCAAAATTGTGGTTGAAATCCAGAAGGAAACATTTGTCACAATTTCCTTTAATAAAGATGATGTTGAGGTTGTAAATCTTCCGGCAGGACTGCAGGCAGATATTTTATCCGATGGTAATTATTTAACCAATCAGGAAACGACCATCAGAGTGTATGGTTTGGCTACTGTTTTGGAAGATTATGATGCAGAGAATGTAAAACCGCAGGTAGATATTGCAGAATATATGATTCAAAACGGAATATCCGAGATTACTCCGGGCATATATACATTAGTACCGGATTTCGGATTGCCTGAGGGAGCATATATCAAAGATAACTTCAAGATTCAGATCCGAGTTTCATCAGCACTTTAAGTGTATGAATTATTCTAACGGGAAGGACCGGTAAAAAAAGAAATGGCTAGATTATTTGGAACAGATGGTGTAAGAGGTGTAGCAAATGAGGAGTTAACTCCGCTCTTAGCAATGCAGCTTGGTCAGGCAGGTGCATATGTTTTAACAAAGGAAACAAATCATAAACCTACGATTATGGTAGGCTGTGACACCAGAATTTCAGGCGACATGTTAGCAAATGCTTTAATGGCAGGTGTTTGTTCCGTAGGTGCAAATGCTGTATATGTGGGTGTGGTACCTACTCCTGCAGTTGCATATCTGACCCGTAAATATAAGGTGGATGCAGGCGTTGTAATTTCAGCATCCCACAACCCGGTAGAATTTAACGGAATTAAGTTTTTTGACGGAAACGGATATAAGCTTCCGGATGCAATGGAAGATGAAATCGAAGCTTTGATTAAGAGCAATATGGAAGGTGTAAACTTCCCTATCGGTTCCGGTGTAGGTAAAATCAAATACCGTACCGACGCGTGTGAAGAATATATTAACCACTCCATTCAGTCCGTAAATATCGATTTGAGCGGTATGAAGATTGTAGTAGACTGTGCAGAAGGTGCATCTTATTATACTTCAGTAGAAGCCTTAAAAGAGCTTGGTGCTAACGTAGTAGCTATTCACAATATGCCGGACGGAACCAATATCAATGCAAACTGTGGTTCTACACATATGCAGGAACTTTGTGCAAGAGTTGTATATGAAAAAGCAAATCTTGGTATTGCTTTTGACGGTGATGCTGACAGAATGCTTGCAGTAGATGAAAACGGTAAGCTGGTAGACGGTGACCAGATTATGTCGATTATAGGTAACTTTATGAAACAGCAGGGTACCCTGAAAAAGGATATGATTGTTGTTACGGTAATGAGTAATCTCGGTATGACCTTAATGGCACAGCGCGAAGGTATTGTATTGGAGCAGACCAAGGTTGGTGACCGATATGTATTGGAGCGTATGCAGGAGATTGGAGCAAATCTTGGTGGAGAGCAGTCAGGACATATCATTATGTTAGACCGTAATACTACCGGTGACGGTTTGTTAAGTGCATTGCTTCTTTTGGAAGTATTGGTTAAGACAGGTAAGCCTTTATCAGAACTGGCATCTATCATGGAAGTACTTCCTCAGGCATTGGTAAATGCAAAAGTTCCGAACCATAAAAAAGATCATTATATGGAATATCCTGAAATTGCCGCTGCAATTGAAAAGCTGAATGAGAAGTTTGCAGGTGAAGGAAGAGTATTGATTCGTCCTTCGGGAACAGAACCTAAGGTTCGTGTTATGATTGAGGGCAAGGATCAGGCAATGATTGAAGAAGAAGCAAAGAAACTTGCGGAATTGATTCAGAACACGATGCTGTAAGAGAAAAGTAAAGATTTTTGCAGTTTATGACGATATAGAAAGTGTATAACAGAAAACAAGGCTGACGGGGGTCGGACTTGTGAAAAATAGTATTATATGTTATACTTGTTTTGGGGTAAAAGATGTATTGAAAAAAGAATAGATTGGGGGAATGCAAATGGTAAGTCAGAATGTAGTAGTGAAAAATCCGACGGGATTACATCTGCGACCGGCAGGAATTCTTTGTAAAGAGGCGATTCAGTTCAAATCACTGATTACTTTCTCTTTCAGGGATACCACAGCCAATGCAAAGAGTGTACTTAGTGTTTTGGGCGCATGTGTAAAATCAGGAGATGAAATTACTTTGTGCTGTGAAGGCGAGGATGAGGAAGAAGCTTTAAAGCGTCTTGTAGAAGTAATTGAGGCCGGATTGGGAGAATAAAAGAATACGAAAGATGATTCAATCATAAAAAGAAGAGCAGTTGCCGATTGGCGACTGCTCTTTATTTGTTATCCTTCAAATTATTATACGTAGGTATTAAACATCATACCGCTATACTGGCTTGTAATGTATGGCGGTGCATAATTTTTACCCGGATTCTTGTATGCAACAATAGTTTTGTTTACATAGTCCATAGGATTTAAGGAAATGGCATTGGTTTTACTTAAAACAGCGTTCGCAAAACGTTTCATACCATCCATAGATTCCTTGGCTCCGTTCTCTTCAATACCAGCTTTTAACACCGTATCGTTTACTGCAATGGTGCCGTCCTCCGTAAGGTCGATACCAAGCGGTGATAATTCAGTGTTATATAGTCCGGAAATGCGTGACATTTCGCGAATGAGCTGACTGCTCTTGGGTTGTGAATTCTGGTATTCAATTGCTGCACGGATAAAATCATTGTATCCGCCAATGAACCGATGGATATTCTCTGCAAGAGATTCCATATCAGGTTTTAATCCTATGGTTACGGTTTCCTCCTCGGAAGCAGGAAGTCCTTTTAAGGTAACATCATATTTACCCTGAATGGTAAAATGATTGGAGTAAGATACGCGTTTTTCTCCATTTAAGGTAAAACTCGCATTCTGCGGATAACGGCTTACTTCGTTTAATCCCAAATAATCTACAATTCCACGCTGTCTACTGGTATTATCATCGGTCACATCAAATATGGTAGCGTGACCTAAATCAATACCGGTAGAACTGGATTCCAGAGCAAGGGCAGCATGGTCGGCGCTATATTCTTTGATAGAAGCCTTCAGACCGATGTTTGCATTGTTTATCAGTCGTGATAATTTATTCTGCAAATCAATGTTTGTATCACCGGGGTTGATATTGAACTGGAATTCATAACTGGTATTATTCACGGCAATGTCAAAAGAGTATGTGCCCGCAGGCATTGCCATTGTATCCTTACGTAAATAATTTCCGGTGTTAATCTGTGACTGCGCTAATTGTGATATACCGATTTCAAAGCTCTCATCTTCATTCTGGCTTGCAATGTCTCCAATAAATTTAGCATCTACTACAGAAGCATCGGAAGCGAAAGCAATTTTACGATTTAATAATTCTGTTTCATCGGAACCGCTTAATGAGGTAATGGTATTACGAAGTTCACGGGCATTTTCTTTAATACCCACAACATACCGCTGGGCAGCCTCGCTGGTGTCCACAATGGAGAGAGGAGCTTCTTTATTTAATTTGACGATGGAATTATAAACATTACGAAGTTCGCTCTTCTTATGGGCATCATAGCGTGAAACGCTTTTGGGCGCATAAGTAGAGAGATAGTGATTATAGATATTGTTTAATGCATATTGATGTGCCATCTTCGTCCCCTCCTTTCTTCCATGAAATCTGTCTTGTTGGATACCGTTCCAACTGAGTGCGACCTTGCACTCTGACAGGGACATAGCAATTTTATGATACTTTCTTATACTAAACGTATCACATTTTATTTAAAGATGCAATACTATTTTTGTAAAAATGTTAAAAAAATATCAAAGTATTATGAAAGGCTTAAATATATATTCTTTCCTATCAGGGACGCTCTCGCTCTGTTGTCCTACGCAGCGGTACATAAGATTGCAAAATACGCAATCTAAGTACCGGCGAGTACAAAAGCCCTTCTACGGAATAGAATATAAATTTAAGCAATTTTCAAAAATACTACTTGACATATAATACTATGCCACGTATAGTATTATGCAAAGGAGGGTATTGAGATGGATATTCAGATTAAAAGAGGGCTCTTGGATGTTTGTGTCCTTGCAGCTATTAAAAATGAAGATTCTTATGGCTATCAGATTATAAAAGATATTAAGCCATATATAGATATTTCAGAATCGACCTTGTATCCCATACTTCGAAGACTGGAGGCTGCCAATATGCTTACGGTGCGTTCGGCGGAGCATAACGGAAGGCTTCGGAAATATTATCATATTGAAGAAGCAGGTTTGAAGCGTATCGAAGATTTTAAAGAGGAATGGAAAGAGATTATGTCTATATACAGTTTTGTGACAAGGGAGGAGAACGGTAATGAATAAGAATGAATTTTTGGCAACACTTCGTGAGCACTTAAGCGGTTTGCCGGAAGATGATATTAATAAATCCATAGATTTTTATGGGGAGATGATTGATGACAGGGTGGAAGACGGTATGAGTGAAGCCGAAGCCGTGGCAGATTTGGGAAGTGTGGAGGATATTATTTCGCAGATTTTATCAGAGGTATCTTTGCCTAAGTTGGTAAAAGAAAAGGTAAAACCCAAGCGTGAATTAAAAACATGGGAGATTGTACTTCTGATTCTAGGAGCACCGCTTTGGATACCGTTACTGGCAGCAGTAATTTTAACTGCACTGGCAATTTATCTTTCTGTTTGGAGTGTGATTATATCTCTGTATGCCGTGGATTTGGCGGTAGCAATTTGCGGACTTGTGTTTGTTGGATTGGCAGTGGCACTTTTGTTTGACGGACAGTTTGCTCCTTGCGGAATATTATTTGGTGCAGGACTTGTGTTCATGGGTCTTTCCATTTTACTATTCTTTGGTTTTAACCTGGTGACAAAGGGTATCCTGTGGGTAAGTAAGAAGGTGCTGATTGGTATTAAGGGATGGTTTATCGGAAAGTAAAGTTGTTTAGAATGCGGGGGCTTTGATTTTAATCTGTTCCCGATGGAAACGGGTGCGACAATATAAAGGAGTGTGTAAAAATGAAGAAAGCTAAAAAGATTGCAATTATAGTAGCGGTATCCATGATAGCAGTAGGGCTGATTATTATGGTAAGTAGTATGGCCTTGAAGCAGTCTGATATGACAGAGTTCAATACAATGGGATGGGAGACCAAAACCTATGCGGTGGAAGAGTCTTTTACAAATATATTGATTCAGGGGAACGAAGCAGCAATATTTCTCGTGCCTGCGACAGATGGAAACTGTAAGGTGGTATGCACAGAGAATGAGGTGATTTACGATAAGGTTGAGGTCGTTGATAATACCTTAACCATTGAAAGAGTAAATGAAAGTGAATGGTATCATAACATTGGTGTGAATATTAGTGAGATTGAAATTACAGTATATCTTCCTGAAAGCGAGTATGAGGAACTTTTCATTGATAACAGCAGCGGAAGAATTGATGTGCCGGGAGATTTCACATTCGCGGAAGCGGAAGTGATGAATTCCAGCGGTAAAATCAATTTTATGGCAGATGTAACCGGTGCGTTAAAAGTAGAGAATACCAGCGGCGGAATTTATGTGGGTGATAATAACGTAGACAGTTTATCGGTAAACGGAACCAGCGGAAGCATTGAGGTAATGTCCGTGGTTGCGGCGAACGATGTGAATGTAAACGGAAGTAGTGGTGGAATCGGTGTTTCCAAGGTGGAGTGTGCAAATATATCCGTGGCAAATACCAGCGGTGTCCTTCGTCTTTCCGAAATTGTTGCGACAGGTGATGTTAATGTAAAAGGAACCAGCGGCGGCGTGCATCTTGAGGATGTTGAGTGCGCAAATTTAACCGGAAGTAATTCCAGTGGTAAAATTTATTGTACCGATGTGATTGCATCAGGTGATATCAATTTGGAAAACAGTAGCGGAGGAATAGCACTGGAAGCCTGTGATGCGGCGAATTTAGAACTTAAAACAACCAGCGGAAGTATTAGAGGTACTTTGCTTACAGAGAAGATTTTTGTGGCTGAGGCAACCAGCGGAAGTGTGGATGTACCGAAGACTACAAGCGGTGGCGTATGTGAAGTGACAACGACGAGTGGAAGTATAAGTTTGAGTATTGTGGAGTAGAATGAAGAAATCAAAAAAACAGAGCCTTATTGATAAGTATGGCGTAGCCAACATAACGATTGCGACAATATGTGTTATTGTTTTCATTATCAATTCAATCATTGTAAGTGAGACTGCACTAAATCAACTTGCTGATAATAAAATGGTGGCATACATTTTAAATTTTCTTGCGGGATGTGAAGGGAAACTTGGATATATAGGTTCAATGTCTAAAACCAAAGTGTTTATCGACGGAGAGTTTTGGAGACTGTTTTTGCATATGTATTTACACGCCGGTATTTTACATCTGTTGTTCAATGTTTTTGCATTATTGTCCGCAGGAAAAATTGTTGAGAAAAAGATCGGCAGTTTGTCTTACCTTTTAATGTACCATGCGATTGCAATCGCTAATGCAATTATCGTGTGTTTGATTTTTGCGGATAGTACATCTGTGGGTGCATCTGCAGGTATATTTGGAATGATTGGTATCGTATGCGTTATGAAATTGAAAAAGGATGTTATATGTAAAGAAAACCTGAGAAAGGGAGAGCTTATATACATTATAGTTTTCTCGGTGTTATCGCTTTTGCTTGGGTTAGAAAGTTTTGTTACGCATTTTGTTGCTTTTATATTTGGAGTTGTTATAGGTGTGCTGTTACGAAAGAAATCGAAGGAGAACTGATAACTTTCAGACTTGCGAAGTGATAGAAGATTTGAAGTTGGAGAGAAAGCGATGTTTAAAAAGATAAAATTACGTAATAAAATTATACAGTATCTTATTATTGCATTTTCCATCACTTATATATTTTGGGGCTTAGATATCATTTTAAGTATATTAGGATTATATGAACATCCGGCATACAATATTGGAATCGTTTTTTATGTGATTGCAGCATGTGCGCCTGCAATTGCAGTATATATTTTGATGCAAAGCGACTCTGATAAAAAAGGCATAAGATATTTTCTGAAATCTTCGTTTAAATTTAATAAGCCAATTTTAGAAATTACATTAATAGCTATCTTCATAACAATTCGATTTGGAGTACCCTTTTTGTTTGGCGGTGTAAGTGTAATCGGAAGTTTGTGGCAAGTGATTGTTTTTGCACCTGTAATGTTACTATTTGGAGGGCTTGAAGAAATTGGATGGAGAGGATACCTACAGCCTAAATTGGAAAGTAAATTTGGATTTGTTGTTGCCACTTTGATGAATTGTGCTATATGGACTGTGTGGCATATTCCCCTTTGTTTTATTAAAGGTACATATCAATATTCAGGGAGTTATTTTTGGTTTGTAGTTTCATTGATGGGTTCGGCTTTTTCATATGCAGCATTACACAAAGTCAAAGGAAGTATAATACCGTGTATTATAGCCCATGCTGTAGGCAATGCGATTGTAAGTTACGGAATATCAATTCATGAGGGTATAGGCATGGCATTTTCTACCTGTACTCAAATTTTATTTGCTACATTCGTATTTATATTATGTAATAGAAAGGAGTCTGATAAATTGGATCATAATCTATTGAAATTCGAATGTAGAGGAATAGATGCACAAGGGAAGTTTTTACTTGAGTATACAGGGTATGATCGGGATATTTCACCGGAGTTTGTTATTGAAAATCTTTCTCCAAGTGCGCAAACCATAGCAATTATATTAGAAGATTTGAGCCATCCGATTAAAAATTTTACCCATTGGATTGTTTGGAATCTTCCTGCAACAAATGTAATAAGGAAAGAAATTCCGTCAGGAAAAAGTATAGAAGTACATAGAAATGCAAAGCAGGGACTTGCTTATGGTTGGCATCGATATGCAGGACCTAAACCACCTAAAGGGAAGAAACATTTATATAGGTTTACGTTGTATGCATTAGATTGTGAAATGGATTTGTCTGCAAATGTATTCAAAAAGACTTTCTTGAAAAAGGCTGAAGGGCATATTGTACAAAAAGGTGAGATTACGGGAGAATTTGTTGCAGAATAAAAGGTGTCTATCTTACATAGAGTTTGAAAAGCAAGACTTTTGCGGAGGAATATATGAAAGTAGTTTTATACAGAATATGGCAATGTACTTGGGGCATATTACAAACAGTCGTAGGATTCATTATGTTTCTGAAGTATTTTAAGAACAAACATTATGCTTACCACGGTGCTGTTATTACAGAATGGAATGCGGATGCAAGTGTATCTTTAGGGTTGTTTGTATTCATCGCCCGCGAAGAGCCTTGGTTTGAAAAATTTAAAGACGAGATGGAAGGTGAGGAAATTTATACGCGTCTGTTGGTGCATGAGTACGGGCATACAATTCAATCGCTTATACTTGGACCGCTGTACTTAATTGTGATTGGAATTCCATCCACAATATGGGGATTTTTGTTTGAGAAGAAACGAAAAGAGGAGCAAATACCATATGGCGCCTTTTTTACAGAAAAATGGGCAAACAGACTTGGAGAATGGGTGACAGGCGAGAAATCTATAGATATGCTTGTGATAGATTAGAGAGAAAACTTTCTGCTCACACGGGTTCCGCAGGAAGATACGAGGATATTTGTCCGAATAAATGTTGCATAATTGACACCGAGCATTTCAACTTCTATAATTGTAGTAATTAAAAACAAGTATAGGAGAAATAATATGGCTCATATAGAAAAATGCATTCGCGAAAGAAGAAGCGTCAGGACTTTTGAAGAGCGTCCGTTGACGGTGGAGGATAGAGAAAAAATCTGTGCTTTTATGGAAGTGGTTGATAATCCGTATGCATTGCCGATTACATTTCAATTGTTGGAAGGTATGTCTGCCCCGGTTGTGGTAGGCGCGGATTTATATGTGGGCGGTAAAATGAAAAAAGCACCACAGCACAATGAAGCCTTTGGCTACAGCTTTGAGAGGCTGGTGTTATTTGCGCAATCTCTTGGTGTTGGGACGGTGTGGATTGGCGGCACTATGGATCGTAAAGCCTTTGAAAAAGCAATGCGCCTGGAAGAGGATGAGGTAATGCCCTGCGTCAGTCCCTTGGGATATACGGCAAAGAAAATGTCTTTGCGCGAAGGTATGATGCGCAAGGGTGTAAAAGCGGACGAACGTATGGAATTTGAGGAACTGTTCTTTTATGATAGTTTTGAACAGCCTTTAACAAAGGAAAAAGCCGGAGATTTGTTTATGCCGTTGGAAATGGTTCGGCTTGCACCGTCTGCGGTAAACAAGCAGCCTTGGCGCATACTTGTTAGGGAAGACGGTGTACATTTCTTTTTACAGCGTTCCAAAGGTTTTAACGGTGGTGAACTTGATATGCAAAAGGTTGATATGGGTATTGCGTTATGCCATTTCGATATGATGGCCAAAGAACTGGGAATGGAAATGAAGTTTTCACTTGAGAAACCGGAAGCGGCAGTTGCAGACGGAATGGAATACATTGCATCCTATTTTTACGGAAATAAATTTTAAAAATACTTATTGACGAACAATCCCCTGTGTGGTATTCTACTATGGCAAGATTGGTTTTTAGGCCTTTTTTTTATGCGCTTAAAATTAGTAAAATCAAGCGAAGATTCGATAAGAAAATAAAGCTAATACGCGTGGAGGTGGGAAAATGCGTACAAGAATTACTTTAGC
>JAZNTK010000041.1:0-2364 GCA_045591685.1 Lachnospiraceae bacterium | reverse complement strand
TTTTCTTTACCAACAGCGGTGCGGAAGCAGTAGAGGGTGCAATTAAAGCAGCAAGAAAGTATGCCTATTTAAAAGATGGTTGTACGGACCAAGAGATTATTGCGCTCGATCATTCTTTCCACGGAAGAACCATGGGTGCACTTGCGGTTACAGGTAAGAAGGCTTATAGGGAAGCATTCGAACCGTTAATCGGTAATGTGCATTTTGCAAATATGAATGATTTTGACAGTATCAAGGCACTTGTAAACGACAAGACTTGTGCGATTATTATGGAAACGGTACAGGGTGAAGGCGGTATTTATCCGGCAGATAAAGAATTTATCGAAGCAGTATATGCACTCTGTCAGGAAAAAGATATTCTTCTTATCCTTGATGAAATCCAGTGCGGTATGGGAAGATGCGGGTCCTATTTCGCATGGCAGCAGTATGATGTTAAGCCGGATATCATGTTAACTGCCAAGGCGGTTGGCGGTGGCGTGCCTGTCGGAGCATTCCTTTTAGGAGAAAAGGCAGCTGCCAATTCTTTGGTGGCAGGAGACCACGGAACCACATACGGAGGTAATCCTCTTGCTTGTGCAGCAGTTAAGAAAACCCTTGATTTATTTGAGGAAAACCATATAATTGAACATGTAAATTCCGTAGGAAAATACTTGGAAGAAGCTCTTGATAAAGTGGCTGGCAACCATGCATGTATTACTATGCGCAGGGGTAAAGGTCTTATGCAGGGACTTGCATTTGATAAACCGGTTGCAAACATTATTAAGAATGCAATTGAAAAAGGCTTATTGTTAATCAGTGCCGGTACGGATGTAATCCGTTTCCTTCCACCGCTTATTATTTCAAAAGAAGATGTGGATGTAATGATTGGCATTTTGGAAGAAGCCATTAAAGAGGATGAATAATGAGTATTTCAAAAAGAATGGTATCGGTAGTTCTTTGTATCTGTCTGGTGGCATGTGCAGTGTTATTTGGCAAAGCACCCGAAGCAGAAGAACTTCCGGAAGAAATTGTAGGGGATTCCGTGGTAGTATGGTATGCTGATGAGAGTATGACTGACTATATCAGCGCCATGGCGGTTGCCTTTCATGAAGAATATGACATAAGAGTCATTCCGCAACTTCAGTCGGGATTAGAGTATGTTGAGTCGATTTATGACGCATCTGTCACAGATGAGACTGCTACACCGGATGTGTTTATTATAAGTAATGAAGCTTTGGAAAAGGCATATCTTACAGGGCTTGCAGATGTAATAAGTGATCCTGATAGTGTTGTAAATACGGAGCATTTCCCGCAGACAGCAATCAATGCGGTTACATATGAGAATAAACTTGTAGGTTATCCGTATTATTTTGAGACCAGTGTACTTTTGTATAACAGAAGTTATATATATGAGATGGCTAAGAACCAGTTACTTGCCGAAACAACGGACGAGAGTGCGGCAGGAGGCGGAGAGGTTACCGTATCGGATGAAACATCCACAGAGGAGACTTCAACTGCGGAGGAAGTAACGGAAGAAGATATTGAAGCAAGAATTGCGGAGTTAATTCCCCAGACATTTGAAGAACTGCTTGCATTTGCCAATGAATACGATGCACCTGCAGCCGTAGACGGCGTATTTAAATGGGATGTATCGGATATTTTCTATAATTACTTTTTTGCCGGTAATTATATGAATGTCGGAGGTCCATGCAGTGATACTCCTGAAGAAGTGGATATTTATAATCTGGATGCGATTAAGGCAATGCAGATTTACCAGAGTCTGAACCAGTTCTTTTCGTTTGAAGCTAATGATATGAAATATGCATCGGTTATCGAAGAATTTATGGCCGGTAAGATGGTATATACTACGGCAACCAGTGATATTATAAAGACATTGGACGCAGCAAAGGAAGAAGGAACATTTGCATTTGATTACGGTCTTATGGAAATTCCCGATTTAAATGAAGAATTACAGACAAAGAACCTTTCCGTTACGAATACGGTTGTTGTAAACGGTTTTTCCGACGGAAAAGAAGATGCCAATAAATTTGCTTCTTATCTGACTTCTAAGGCAGCGGAATCTTTGTATGAAAAAACAGGCAAAATTCCGGCATTAACTAAGGAAGCCTGCAAAGATGAGCGCACGGCTGTTTTTTACCGGGAATATGAAAATTCTGTTCCGGCACCGAAGATGATGGTTACTTCGAATTTATGGGTACAGCTTGAAGTAACATTCACGGAGGTTTGGAACGGAGCGGGCGTAAGCCGGAGTCTGCAGAATTTATCAGAGATGATTATGTCCCAGATTAACGGCGCTGATTACGAAGAAGAATTCATAGAGGAGCCGAAAGAGGAAGAAGAGACAGTGGAATATCTTGATGAGGA
>JAZNTK010000040.1:0-13119 GCA_045591685.1 Lachnospiraceae bacterium | reverse complement strand
ATTGATAAAAGAGGTAAGGTTTTATTCGGTTCACAGGCATTTTTTGCAGAAGAGGCTGCAAAGCTTGTAAAAGAAGCAAAGAAACAGGTAACGGATAAGAGGGTTTTTATTCCGGAAACCAAACCCGAAGGAGCGGAGGAAGAATAGATGAAATTTATTCTGGCGTCGGCATCTCCCAGACGTAAGGAGTTGCTTGAACAGATTGGTATGGAATTTGAGGTTCGCGTAAGCGAAGCTGAGGAAGTTACGGCGGCAACAGAGCCTGCGGATTATGTAATGGAGTTGTCTTTCTTAAAAGCAGAAGATATAGCGGGTAAAATCCCTGTTATGTATGATGCAAGAGGTGTAGATCAGGATTTTGTGGTGATTGGTTCGGATACGGTAGTGGCGGCTGAAGGAGAGATTCTCGGAAAGCCGAAGGACAAAGATGATGCGCGAAGAATGATTTCTATGTTGTCCGGGAAAACGCATCAGGTGTATACCGGTGTGACTTTAATGATTTTTAAAGATGAGCGGATGCATAGGGAAACCTTTTACGAGAAGACGGATGTCATCTTTTATGAGATGACTGAAAAGCAGATTGAAGAGTATATCAGTACTTCGGAGCCTTATGATAAAGCCGGCGCGTATGCGATTCAGGGACTGTGCAGTGCATATATTAAAGGTATTAACGGAGATTATGCCAGTGTGGTAGGATTGCCGGTATCAAGAATTTGTTATGAACTGACAAAATATGGTATTGAGTGGATAAAGGAGGATTAAATTATGGATTATGATAAGATTGTGTTACAGACATTTTTGGAGAAGCAGTTACAGTTGTTTCCGGAGAAAGTAGCGGAGACAGAAGAAGAGGCGGCAGATTTTTTGAATGAATGTATGGCCGTTGTGGTAAATTCCGTGAAAGAAGTATGGGAGTACTTTGATGAAGCCGGACTTGATGTGGAAGAATATGATGAAAAATCTATTTTGGAAGCGGAAGAAGTGTTTGAAATAGGTGATGGAAGATATCTGATTTTGGAAGCATAAAATAGTCGCATTTATTTTTGTAGTATGATATACTTAAGATATGGTAAAAATTAATGCGGATTAAGTATTAAACGGTAGAGTGAAATAATATACCGAAAGAAGGAGTTATTGATGGAAATCAGAGAAATTACCCCCTCTTTTAAGATGAGCATAACCATATCAAACCAGCGCTCAGATATTACTTTAAATTCAGAGATCGCTTTTGTGCGGGATAATAAGCTGTATGTAGAACCTTTTGAACACAATGGTGTCATTTTGAATTTTAATTCCGGCGCTGTTGCGATTTCCATGATTGCTTATCAGGAAGAGAAGTCTCCTTATCTTTGGAAGATTGTACATATCGATAGAGAGTTTGTGGATGGCAAGCATTATCATGTAATCACCAGTGACGTGGCCGGTGTGCGTATTAACCGCAGGGAAAATTTTCGTGTATTTATCGGAATTGATGGGAAGGCGACCATTCTCGGCAAGGATGTTCCCTTTGATGTTATGGTAAAAGATGTCAGCGAGAGCGGCTTTGCAATCTTAGTGGATATTACTTCGGAAATTAAAATAAATAAGAATGAAGCGGTGATGATTGATTTTTATGATGCTTCAGTGGATGAAAAATATACCCTGACCGGTCGTGTGGTAAGAGCTGAGGTAACGGAGCGATATGTTTTATATGGCTGTCGTTTGCTGAAAGATGATGGTTCGATGCGTAGATATATTGCTAATAAGCAGTTGGCAAATCGAGTAAACAGCAAAAAGAAAATATAAAGAAAAGCGTTGCAAGAGGAAAATAATCCGTAAATGCAACGCTTTTTTATAAAAAAGAGGTAAATTATACGGTAAAATGCAGAATGCAACCGAAAGTTTACATTTCGAAACCGCGGTTTTGTAGTAATGCAGGGGTACAATATGGTAAGATTTGAGCAAATCAAAACGTGTTAGAGGAGGATTGTATGACAACAGGTGATAAAATAGCTCAAATGAGAAAAGAAAGTAATTTGACGCAAGAGCAATTAGCAGATTTATTGGGAGTATCCAGACAGTCTGTAAGTAAATATGAATCCAATCTTGCTTATCCTGAAACGGAGAAGATTATTAAATTAAGTGAGATATTTCATTGTTCTATGGATTATCTGTTAAGAGATGAAATTGAGAAAAAAGAAGAAGTAAAACAAGTACATGCGTATGAGGATGGGAATATACCGGCAGATATCTTATTAAAAGCTATCATAAATTTTGATAAGAAAAGTAAACGAATTGTTGCAGGGCAACCGCTATGGCATATTGGAAAGAATGCAAAAGGCATTATTGCCATAGGTTTAAAAGCACAGGGAGTTATATCGGTTGGATTTCTTTCCATTGGTGTTATATCCTTTGGCTTTCTATCCATCGGACTGCTTTCTTACGGATTATTGGCATTGGGACTTGTGGCCGCCGGGTGTTTCTCCTTGGGTGGATTGGCATTGGGGTCCATTGCTTGCGGAATTGTAGCTATGGGAGCTATAGCAATCGGCGAATTCGCAGCCGGTGCTTTGGCAATCGGACATTATATGGCAATCGGCGATCATGCGCAGGCGATGTTTGCCTTTGGGCAGACGGTAGCGGAAGGAAGTGTATTTCAGTACTTAGAAGGTGCAGGAACACTGGATAAGGAGCAGTTGCTGCTACAGATGTATGAGATAATCCCCAAGATATATCATTGGATTGCAAGGATAATGTTAAAACTGGTGTAAGGGAAGCAGAATTAAGTAAAAAAGCTGTGGTACATATCTTGTACCACAGCTTGTCTTTTTTAACTATAGAAATTATCTGTTGTTGATAATCTTGGTTAATTCAACGGGATCAACAATCTTGCCATCCTTGTAAACTCTCATGTTACCGGAAGCAATTTCATCAATTAAGATTACTTCGTCATTGTTGTAACCGAATTCAAACTTGATATCCCAAAGGTCAAGACCTAAAGTCTTTAAGTCGTCAGCAACAATCTTGGTGATCTTTAAAGTCTGTTCCTTCATGCTTTCAAACATTGCGGGAGTCATAATGCCTAATGCTGCAAGACCTTCGCTTGTTACGAGGGGATCGCCGAGTGCATCGTTCTTGAAGGTACATTCTACATAACCGCCTTCTAAAACGGTACCGTTTTCAATATATTCGCCATATCTGCGGATGAAGCTTCCTGTTGCTACCAAACGGCAGATTACTTCGAGTCCGTGACCGAATACAGTTGCAGGAAGAACTTCCATAGTAGCTTCGTCAAGATTTGCACTTACATAGTGTGTCTTGATGCCTGCTTCTTTTAAAAGTTCGAAATAGTGGATAGATGTCTGTAAGTTTGCTTTACCGATACCTTCGATTGTAAGACCTACAGAGTTCTCGCCGGGATCAAAAACGCCGTCTTTTCCGGTACAGTCGTCTTTGAATTTCAACATAACATTGCCATTTTCAAGGCTGTAAACATCTTTTGTTTTACCTTCATAGATTTTTTTCATCTTTCATTCGTCCCTTCTGTATAGAATTTAAAAAAATCTTCAACATAGACAATTTATCACAAAGTTTGTGCATTTACAATTTTTTTTTGCGAAGAAATACAAATTTTTTTAAAAATTTAATTTTTTGCCAGTTTTTCTAAGAACGGCGCCAGACCTTCATGATTGTTATCCGTAAAAGTAATGAAACGTGCTGCGGCTTTTGCTGCCGGGATTCCGTTTAAAAGTACCGTAGGGTAGGCAGCTGCTTCCAACATAGGCAAATCGTTTTCGGCATCGGCAAATGCGTAGGAATATTTGTAATTAATGCTTGCGTAATCACAAACAAACTTCAGGGCAGTGCCCTTTGTGGTGCCATAGGGCAGGATTTCTAAGAACCAGTCGTTGGAGAAGAAGCATTGCACTTTTCCGGAATACATTTCTTCGACTTTAGCGCGGAACGTTTCCAAAAGCTTACGGTTATCCAAGTCTACTGCCAGAAGTTTATAGGTCTCCAAACCGTCCGCGGCAATATCGGGAAGAAGTTCATATTCGTTCTTAACGTATTCACAGTAAAAAGTTACATTTTTATTAATGCTTTCTGTTAAGACCTTGGTATCGGAATAGGATTGCAAATGTACACCCATTTCTTTGGAAAGGTCGCGGATTCCTGCAATGATGTCTGTAGACAATTTTACGCTGTGAAGCATTTCCTTGTTTTTTAAATCATAAATCTGACTTCCGTTAAAAGAAGAAATCAGCGGATTGCAATTCTCAAGCCCCAAACGTTCCACGATTTTTATAATACTGCTGTAGGCACGGCCGGAAGAAATAACAAAAATATGTCCCTTTTGTACACAGGATTCTAAAGCGGCCCTTGTGCGGGGGGAAATGTTTTTTTCGTCGTTTAAAAGAGTGCCGTCCAAGTCAAAGAAGAGCACGGATTTTGCACCTTTTTCATAGGGAACATAGCGGTTAAGGTATGCATCTTTTATTTTATCCAAGAGTTCCTCCGGGACAAAGAGATGACCGCGGCCATTACCCAAATCGATGTCTTTTTTGTTGGTACCATGGAAGTCGGAACCGCCGGTTAAAAGTAAATCATACTTAGTTGCAAGGCGTTTGACATATCTTTCTTCGCTGGGGGCGTAGGTGCTGTATACTGCTTCAATTCCCATAAGGCCTGTCTCTTTCAATTCTGCTACCAGCTTGTCCAAGTTGGCATCGGAGAGGCGGTAGAGGATGGGGTGAGCAAGCACCGGGATACCACCTGCTTCCAAAATCAGGGCAACTGCCTGTGCGGGAGAAATTTTTTCGCGGGGGACAAATGCTTTGCAATGGTCGCCTACATAACGCTCAAAGGCCTCTTTCATGCTTTTTACATAGCCTTTTTCATAAAGATAGCGTGCATAGTGGGCACGAGTCATGACTGCACCCTCAAAACGCTTGCAAAGGTCTTCGTAGGTAATGTCTATGCCTTCTTTGGCAAGGTTTGCACAGAGCTTACGGTTGCGGTTTACGCGAGCTTCTTGAAAGGTGATAAGGTGCTGCTGAAATTTGGGATTATAAGGGTTAATATATAATCCCAGGATGTGAATGTCTTTACCGAAATATTCAGTAGATAATTCAATGCCCGGAATAATTTCGATATTTTTATCCTTGGCATATTCCATAATTTCATCCAGTCCCTCTGTGGTATCATGATCCGTAAGGGCAATAGCTTTTAATTTTTTATAAACTGCCAAATCAACCAATTCCTTTGTGGTGCAGGTACCGTCGGAATGATTGGAGTGTACGTGTAAGTCGATTGCTTGCATAATAGTCTCCGTATTTCTTTATTGCAATATATATCATAACATATTTATGTGAGGTTTGTTTAGGGTAAAAAGTAGATTAAATATCATAATAAAATTGCAGATGCCGTATGTGTAGCATCTGCAATCAATTTTAAAAATATTAATCTTCGCTCTTGTTTACAGAGTAAATAGTACGCTTTCTTGCCATTTCATCGCTTTCAAGGTATTCATCGTAAGTGGTAATCTTATCAATTAATGTACCATTGGGAAGGATTTCCATAATACGGTTTGCGGTTGTCTGCACAAACTGGTGGTCATGGCAGGAGAAGAGTTCTACGCCGCTGAACTTAATCATACCGTTGTTTAATGCGGTAATGGATTCCATATCCAAGTGGTTGGTGGGTTCATCAAGGATTAAGCAGTTGGCACCGCTAATCATCATTTTACTTAAAAGACAACGTACTTTTTCACCACCGGATAAAACGCGGACTTTCTTAATACCGTCTTCTCCGGCAAAAAGCATTCTTCCAAGGAAACCACGTACATAAGTGATATCCTTAACGGGAGAGTAGCCCATTAACCAGTCAGCGATGGTTAAGTCACTGTCGAATTCCTTGGTGTTATCCTTAGGGAAGTAAGCCTGTGAAGTGGTAACGCCCCACTTGTAGGTTCCTTCGTCCGGTTCCAATTCGCCTGTAAGAATCTTGAATAAAGTAGTCTTGGCAATTTCATTGCTTCCTACGAACGCAACTTTATCTTCACGTCCTAAAATAAAAGAAATGTTGTCCAAAACTTTCTCTCCGTTGATGGTTTTGCTGATGCCTTCTACAGTAAGCACTTCGTTACCGATTTCACGTTCGGGACGGAAGTCGATGTAAGGGTACTTACGGCTTGAGGGCTTAATGGTATCCAATTCAATTTTTTCCAAAGCTTTTTTACGTGAAGTAGCCTGTTTTGATTTGGAAGCATTTGCGGAGAAACGGGAGATAAATTCCTGTAATTCCTTGATTTTTTCTTCCTTCTTTTTATTGGCTTCCTTCATCTGCTTGATTAACAACTGGCTGGATTCGTACCAGAAGTCGTAGTTTCCGGCATATAACTGGATTTTACCATAGTCTATATCAGCAGTATGAGTACATACCTTATTTAAGAAATAACGGTCGTGGGATACCACGATTACGGTATTTTCAAAATTGATTAAGAATTCTTCCAACCAAGCGATAGCATCCAAATCCAAGTGGTTGGTAGGCTCGTCGAGTAAAAGGATGTCGGGGTTGCCGAACAATGCCTTGGCAAGAAGGATTTTAACCTTTTCATTACCGCCTAAATCACTCATAAGAGAGTAGTGGATGTCAGTTTCGATACCAAGACCGTTTAAAAGGTTTGCAGCGTTAGATTCTGCTTCCCAACCGTCCATTTCGGCAAATTCGCCTTCCAATTCGCTGGCGCGGATACCGTCTTCGTCGGTAAAGTCTTCCTTTGCGTAAATAGCTTCCTTTTCCTTCATAACTTCGTAAAGACGGGGGTTACCCATGATTACGGTGTCCATTACAGTATAGCTGTCATATTTAAAGTGGTCCTGCTCTAATACGGAAAGTCTCTGTCCGGGAGTGATGGTAATATCACCTGTGGTGGTTTCCAATTCTCCGGAGAGAAGCTTAAGGAAAGTTGACTTTCCGGCACCGTTGGCACCGATTAAACCATAGCAGTTTCCTTCCGTAAATTTAATGTTTACTTCTTCGAATAACGCTTTTTTACCAAAGCGTAAGGATACATTGTTTGCACTAATCATTTTAATAACTCCGTTTCTTTCAATGCTAAATTTGCGCACCATTTCTTATTGTACATACTTTTATAAAAAAAGCAAGGAAGTTTCTTATTTTTATTATGGAGGAGTAAAAACGGTATCTGCCGACAATAAAAAAGGAATGTAACATAGGCTACATTCCTTAATCTTTTCTTTTATACGTTCTGGTCTACAACCTGATTCTTGCCATGGCCTTTGCCATAGTAGAGTCTGTTATCTGCCTGCTGTATCAGGTGCTCAATGCGATCACCTGCTTTAGCCTGTGCAACACCGAAAGTCATGGTAACACGCATTGACTGCCCGCCGTGTTCTACTTTGGAAGAGGAAATATTCAGACGGATACGCTCGGCAATGTTTTTGGCAGCTTCCAAATCACCTTTTACAATAATCAGGATTTCTTCTCCACCCCAACGGCATACAGAATCGCAGTCGCGTAACTGGGAAGTGATAGTATTTGCTACCATAACCAGCACCTTGTCTCCGGCATCATGACCGTAATTATCGTTGATTTTCTTGAAATCATCAATATCACCAAGGATTACACTGAAAGGCGCATTATCACGTTGTAACTCATGCATGGATACGTTAAGTACCTGCATCATGCTGCGACGGTTAGGCAACTTGGTTAGCGGATCGCGGTTAGCAAACTGCTGTAACTGCTGATTTCTCTTCTCTAACGCTGCACTGTTGTTTTTCATCTCCCAAGTAAAGAGTAGGGAGAAGATAATCATCATTACATATACGATAATTACGTTGAAAATTTCAATTAACTGTGTTGTGACAGACGGTTCAATCACATACAGCGGATCATGGAACAGTTCAAACAGTAATGATGTAACAAATGTCACCATGGAAGAAATCGCAAAAAGGAAGGGGAATAAGGTTCTTCCTTTGAAATCTTTAATTGTAGATGTAATATAAAAGATTCCGGGAACCATGGCAAGGCAGTACAGGTTGAATCTCATTATAGTACCGATAGTGAAAGCGGTAACCAACACAAATATAATAACTTCCACACAGGTGAGAACTGTAGCTATGATATAACGTTTCTTTTTTACCAGTTCCATCATTCCCTGATATAAGAAGAATGAGGCAAGATTATACAGGGTTAGCCACATATTTCCAAAGAATGCAAAAAAGATAGCAATCAATACGTGGATAAACGAAATAGCAGCCAACGTATAGCTGACTTTGGTTCGGTCAGACACATACTCTTCACCGTTTATTAAGTTTTTAACATAAGTTACTAAATTTTTAAAAAAGGCAGACATTGATAGCTCCTTTATGTATACGCGTTATTCGCGAAAAGTATAAGTATATATAGCATAGCACTTCTTTTATAAGAATAAAAGAAATAAATTGCATATATGTGCTAATTATATCACATTAATGTTGTTAAAAAAACCTTTTTTTAAAAATAATAAAAAGAAAAAAGAGTGGAAAATAAGACAAATTGGGATTTACAAAAGAATAAGGAAGATATATAATTTTAATGTTGCCCTTGGCAATGAGTAAAATATCATCAAAAGAAAGCGACGCTTAGAAATAGTGTCTATTCAAAAGATAAGAAGAGTCGGATGATTTGAAATAAAAGGAGGCATTTAGAAATGAAGTTAGTACCTTTAGGAGACAGAGTTGTTTTAAAACAGCTTGTGGCAGAAGAAACTACTAAATCCGGAATTGTTTTACCCGGACAGACTAAGGAAAAACCCCAGGAAGCGGAAGTTGTGGCAGTTGGCCCCGGAATCCTTCCCGATGGCAAAGAAATTAAAATGAGCGTGAAGGCAGGCGATAAGGTAATTTATACCAAGTATGCCGGAACAGAAGTAAAGATGGACGGCGAAGAATACATACTTGTAAAGCAGTCTGATATTCTTGCAATTGTGGAGTAGGAGGTAATTAAAAATGGCAAAAGAAATTAAGTATGGTGCAGAAGCACGTGCCGCTTTGGAAGCCGGCGTAAATAAACTTGCGGATACCGTAAGAGTAACATTAGGACCTAAGGGAAGAAACGTAGTATTGGATAAGTCTTTCGGTGCTCCCTTAATCACAAATGACGGTGTTACCATTGCAAAAGAAATCGAATTGGAAGATTCATTCGAGAATATGGGTGCACAGCTTGTAAAAGAAGTTGCAACCAAGACAAACGATGTGGCAGGTGACGGTACTACAACAGCAACCGTTCTTGCACAGGCTATGATTAATGCAGGTATGAAGAACTTAGCAGCAGGCGCAAACCCCATCGTTTTAAGAAAGGGTATGAAGAAGGCTACTGATTGTGCAGTGGAAGCAATTGCACAGATGAGTTCTAAGGTAAACGGTAAGGAGCACATTGCAAGAGTTGCAGCAATTTCAGCAGGCGATGATGCAGTAGGAAATATGGTTGCCGATGCTATGGAGAAGGTTTCCGGAGACGGCGTAATCACCATCGAAGAAAGCAAAACCATGCAGACAGAACTCGATCTTGTAGAAGGTATGCAGTTTGACCGCGGTTACTTATCAGCTTACATGGCTACAGATATGGAAAAGATGGAAGCGGTTCTTGAGAATCCCTACATTCTTATCACAGACAAAAAAATCAGCAATATCCAGGAAATCCTTCCTGTGCTTGAGCAGATTGTTCAGTCCGGCGCAAAGCTTCTTATTATTGCAGAAGATATTGAAGGTGAAGCTCTTACAACCCTTATCGTAAATAAGTTAAGAGGTACTTTCAATGTTGTAGCTGTTAAGGCTCCCGGATACGGCGACAGAAGAAAAGCAATGCTTGAAGATATTGCAATTCTTACAGGCGGTAAAGTAATCAGCGAAGAACTTGGCCTTGACTTAAAAGAAGCTACACTTGCTGATATGGGTCGTGCAAAATCTGTTAAGGTACAGAAAGAAAACACCATCATCGTTGACGGTGCAGGAGATGCTAACGCTATTGCTGCAAGAGTTGGTCAGATTAAGAGACAGATTGATGAAACTACTTCAGAATTTGATAAAGAAAAGCTTCAGGAACGTCTTGCTAAATTGGCAGGCGGTGTTGCAGTAATCCGTGTTGGTGCTGCTACAGAAACTGAAATGAAAGAAGCAAAACTTCGTATGGAAGATGCTTTGGCAGCAACCAGAGCAGCAGTAGAAGAGGGCATTATCGCAGGCGGCGGTTCTGCATATATCCACGCTTCTAAGAAGGTAAAAGCTTTGGCTGAGACTTTGGAAGGTGATGAAAAGACAGGTGCTAAGATTGTGCTTAAGGCATTGGAAGCACCCCTTTACTACATCTCTGCAAATGCAGGTCTTGACGGAAGCGTAATTATTAATAAGGTTTATGAATCAGAAGCCGGAGTTGGTTTCGATGCATATAAGGAAGAATACGTAAACATGGTAGAAGCAGGTATTCTTGATCCTGTTAAGGTAACAAGAAGTGCATTACAGAACGCAACCAGCGTTGCATCAACACTTCTTACCACAGAATCTGTTGTGGCTACCATTAAAGAAGATGCACCTGCAATGCCTGCAGGCGGCGGAATGGGTATGATGTAATTTTTTATAACAAAGGAGAAAAGTAAAATGAAAAAGTTTTTAGTTGTTTTATGTGCAGCAACAATGATGTTATCACTTTGCGCATGCGGTTCAAGCAAGGAATTGATTATGGCGACAAACGCAGAGTTCCCCCCTTACGAATATCACGAGGGTGAAGAAATCATTGGTATCGACGTAGAAATCGCAGAAGCGATTGCAAACGAAATGGGCAGAGAACTTGTAATTGAAGATATGAACTTTGATTCTATTATTATGGCTGTTACCACAGGTAAGGCTGATATCGGTGTTGCAGGTCTTACAATTACAGAAGACCGTTTAGAGTCTGTTAACTTCTCAACACCTTATACAACTGCAGCACAGGTTATCATCGTAAAAGAAGGTAGCGATATTGCTTCTCCCGATGACCTTGTAGGAAGAACTGTTGGTGTTCAGCTTGGTACAACAGGCGATATCTATGCAGGTGATATTGAAGATGCAACCGTTGAACGTTACAACAAAGGTTACGAAGCTGTTCAGGCGCTTCTTCAGGATAAGGTTGATGCGGTTATGATCGACTCACAGCCTGCAAACGTATTCGTAGAGCAGAACGAAGGTATCTACGTAATCGACGAAGCATTTACTTATGAAGAATATGCTATTGCAGTAGCAAAAGAAAATACAGAACTGTTGGATGAAATCAACGCAGCAATTGCTAAACTTGAAGAGTCAGGTGAACTTCAGGCAATCATTGACAAGTACATTGCAGCTGAATAATTTTTACGGAGAGTTTCATGGATTTTATAACGAAATTTTTTACGGATTTTGCAAATGATTTTTATTTGAACTTTATAAAAGAAGACCGTTGGAAATACATCGTTGACGGATTGGGAGTTACTTTACAGGTAACTCTCTTTGCCGTTTTAATCGGTATTGCTTTGGGCTTCATTGTGGCAATTATTCGTGCCACACATGATAAAACAGGTAGTCTTAAATTTTTAAACGGGTTATGTCACATTTACCTTACCGTAATCAGAGGTACGCCGGTTTTGGTACAGCTTTTGATTATATATTTTGTTATTTTCGGTAGCGTCCGTGTTGACAAGGTATTGGTGGCCGTGATTGCCTTCGGTATCAATTCAGGTGCTTATGTGGCGGAAATTGTACGAGGCGGAATTATGTCCATTGATGCAGGCCAGTTTGAAGCGGGACGAAGCCTTGGTTTCAACTATACACAGACTATGATTCATATTGTATTACCCCAGGCTTTGAAGAATGTACTTCCTGCTTTGGGTAATGAATTTATCGTGTTGTTAAAAGAAACTTCTGTAGCGGGTTATATTGCATTGGAAGATTTGACGAAGGGTGCGGATATTATCCGTAGCCAGACTTTTGCACCTATGATGCCCTTGCTTGCGGTAGCGGCAATTTATCTTGCTTTTGTCATGATGTTAAGCTGGTTGATTAAGTTGCTTGAAAGGAGGTTACGTAACAGTGAGCGATAAGAAAAGATTACAAATGGAAGAAATGAAAGCTGTTTGGGAAACCTCCGGAGCACCTTTGATTCAGGTAAAAGATTTGGAGAAGCATTTCGACGATTTACATGCGTTAAACGGCGTATCTGTTGATATTAATAAGGGTGACGTAGTATTTGTAGTTGGACCTTCAGGTTCCGGTAAAAGTACCTTTTTACGTTGCTTAAACCGTTTGGAAGAACCTACAGCCGGAGAGATTTTATTCGAAGGAATCAATATTACGGATAAAATGACTGATATTAACCTGCATCGCCAGAAGATGGGTATGGTATTCCAGCAGTTTAATTTATTCCCGCATATGAATATTATGAAAAATCTGACCTTGGGTCCTATGAAACTTCAGGGAAAGAGCAAAGAAGAAGCGGAAGCGGAGGCTATGCGACTCTTAGAACGTGTCGGACTTGCGGATAGAGCGGATGCATATCCCAACCAGTTGTCCGGCGGTCAGAAGCAGCGTATTGCCATCGTGCGCGCACTTTGTATGAAGCCTGATGTAATGCTGTTTGATGAACCGACTTCGGCCCTTGACCCTGAAATGGTTGGTGAAGTTCTTGCGGTTATGCGTGATTTGGCGAAAGAGAAAATGACCATGGTGGTTGTTACCCATGAAATGGCGTTTGCCAAGGAAGTTGCCAGCCGAGTGATTTTTATGGCAGAAGGTAAAATTGTGGAAGAAGCAGCACCTGCGGAATTCTTTGAAAATCCCAAGACTGAGAGATTGCAGAACTTCCTTGCAAAAGTTTTATAATTTTTTATAAAAAAGTAATTGACAACAGAAAAACAAAGTGCTATTTTAAGACTTGTGAAAGGCAATGACGAAGAAGACCCGGAAGTGCTGATTTTCAGAGAGTCATCGGTTGGTGTGAGATGACAGTCAAGTGTCCAAGTGGTTATCCCTTCTGAGCCGGAATCCCCAAAGCATATTGCGAGTAGACGATTCCCGTGATGTCGCGTTAAGACAAAAGACTTGATGGAGTCTGCGAGAGGTGTTATGAACA
>JAZNTK010000039.1:0-3618 GCA_045591685.1 Lachnospiraceae bacterium | reverse complement strand
AGGACTTGGATTAATCGCAGTAATTATGTGTGCAGTAAATCCTTTTATGGGTATGTTAAACACAGCTCTTGCTGATTTCTTAACCAACATGGGCGGTAGCAGCAAGATTCTCCTTGGTTGCGTATTAGGCGCTATGATGTCAATCGATATGGGTGGCCCCTTCAACAAGGCAGCTTACGTATTCGGTACAGCAGCAATCGCTTCCGGAAACTACGATGTAATGGCAGCAGTTATGGTTGGTGGTATGGTTCCTCCCATCGCAATTGCACTTGCAACAACTTTCTTCAAGAATAAGTTCACAGAAGAAGAGAGAAAGAGCGGTCCTGTTAACTACATTATGGGTCTTTCCTTCATCACAGAAGGTGCAATCCCTTACGCAGCAGCAGATCCTTTAAGAGTAATTCCTTCTTGTATGATCGGTGCAGCAGTAGCAGGTGCTTTATCAATGGCATTCAACTGTACACTTATGGCTCCTCACGGCGGTATCTTCGTATTCGCTGTAGTAGGTAACTGGCCTTTCTACCTTCTTGCTTTAGCAGTTGGTTCTTTAGTAGGTATGCTTTTACTCGGATTATTAAAGAAGAAAGTTCAGAAATAGTTGCAATAAATTTTTAAAAATTGATAATATTATTATAAAAGAAATTGGCGTGAAATCGCTTTTAAACGGAGGAAAATTATGGTAGCAAAAACAGTGAACGTAATCAATGCGCAGGGAATGCACATGCGTCCCGCAGGTCTTCTTGCTAAGGCGGCAGCAGCTCATAAAGAATGTAACGTAACTTTAAAAGTGAATGATAAGAGCGTAAATGCGAAAGCTGTTATGCAGATTATGTCTGCATGCATCAAATGCGGCAGCACGGTAGAAATCGTATGTGACGGTGCAGATGAGCAGGCAGTGCTTGATGAAATTGCGGGCATGTTCGAAAGCGGTTTCGGCGAGTAATCACAAGAATTAAAAAGCGTATAGTGAATGGTATATGGCAGGGTTATCCTGCCATATGCTGTAGTTTGGAGGCGGATTATGAAGAAATATACCGGTAAAGGTGTTTACGGGGCGGTAGCCATTGGTAAAATATCGATTTTTAAGCGTCAGGAAATCTCTGTAAAAAGAGAGAGAATTGAGGATACCGAGGCACAGAAGCAACGTGTAGAAGAAGCAAAGGCACAGGCAACAGCGCAGTTGCAGGAAATCTATGACAAGGCTTTGGTGGAAGTGGGCGAAGCTAACGCGCAGATTTTTGAAATTCATATGATGATGCTTGAGGATTTGGATTACAATGACTCTATCTATAATATTATTGAAACCCAGTCCGTAAATGCAGAATATGCCGTAGCGGTTACTTCTGACAACTTTGCGGAAATGTTCGGCGCTATGGACGATGCATACATGAAAGAACGTGCAGCTGACATCAGGGATATTTCCAACCGATTGATTCGTAATCTTCAGGCCGGCGGAAGCGACAATGCATTGGGTGATGATAAGGTTATTATTTGTGCCGACGATTTGGCTCCCAGCGAGACAGTTCTTTTAGATAAAGAAAAAGTGCTTGCCTTTGTAACCGCACACGGTTCTTCCAACTCACATACTGCGATTTTAGCCAGAAATATGAATATTCCTGCGATTATCGGCTTGGGCGATGCCTTTTTATCTGAAATAAAAGATGGCGACAGCGCAATCGTAGACGGTTTTACAGGAGAAATTTTCATCAGTCCCGATGAAGAAACTACCACAAGACTTGAGAAGAAGCAGAAGGAAGACGAAGAAAAGAAGAAGCTTCTTCAGGAGTTAAAAGGTAAGGAAAACATTACCCTGGATGGCAAAAAGATTAACATCTATGCCAACATCGGAAGCGTAGACAATATCGGTGCAGTGCTTTTAAACGATGCCGGCGGAATCGGTTTGTTCAGAAGTGAGTTCTTGTATCTGGAAAGCAACGACTATCCCACGGAAGAGCAGCAGTTTGCGGCTTATAAAAAGGTGCTTGAGAGCATGGCGGGCAAAAAGGTTATTATCCGTACCTTGGATATCGGTGCCGACAAGCAGGTGGATTATTTTAACCTTGCGAAGGAAGAGAATCCTGCCCTTGGTTATCGAGCAATCCGCATTTGCTTAACAAGACCGGAGATTTTCAAAACACAGCTTCGTGCTTTATACCGTGCGTCAGCCTACGGTAATCTCGGCATTATGTTCCCCATGATTACAAGCGTTAGCGAGCTTGAGAAAATCCTTGCAATATGTGCGGAAGTGAGAGCCGAACTGGTAAAAGAAAACATCGAGATTTCAGATAACGTGGAACTTGGTATTATGATTGAGACTCCTGCGGCTGCGGTAATCAGCGATTTGCTGGCGCCTATGGTGGACTTCTTCAGCGTGGGAACTAACGATTTGACCCAGTATACATTGGCGGTGGACCGTCAGAATCCTGAAATTGAGGAATTTTGCGATACCCATCACGAAGCGATTTTACGATTAATTGAATTCTCGGCACAGAGTGCCCACAAGCACGGTGCATGGATTGGAATCTGTGGGGAATTGGCAGCAGATACCAGTCTGACAGAGAGATTCCTTCGTATGGGAATTGATGAATTGTCCGTATCGCCTACTTTTGTTTTAAAAGTGAGAGAGGCGGTAAGAAGCGTAGATTTGTCGCGCTAGAGGGAATAGAAAGTACGACAGACGCGAAGCGACCGGATTTTGGAGATAGAATATAAAAGGTGTAGAAATTTGAATGGTGTAACCTTGAATATACGGTTACACCATTTTTATGTCTTGACAGCTAATTACAATTAGCCTATAATTTAGCTAATCAGAATTAGCCAATGAGGTAGGAAGATGAACACAAAAGAACGAATTATGGATGAAGCCTTAACATTATTTGCTGAGAAAGGCTATGGAAACGTATATGTCGGTCAGATAGCCGAAGCAGTGGGAATTAAAGCCCCCTCCCTTTATAAACATTATAAGAGTAAGCAGGATATTTTTAATGCAATTCTGGATGAAATGAAGCAAAGATATGATGCGCAGGCGGGAGCCCTTAATATGAATGGCAACGATGCGATTGCTGACGCTAAAATGTTTGCCGGAATATCCGAGGATGCATTGGTACAAATGGGCATCGGCCTGTTTTCCCATTTTTTACACGATGAATATGCAAGACGGTTCCGTAAAATGTTAACAATCGAGCAGTTTAACAATTCGGAATTATCGCAGTTATATACGCGACAATATGTGGATGATCCCTTAGCATATCAGACATCTATGTTTGCAATGCTTATGTCCGGCGGATGTCTGGCACAGGGTGACGCCAACGTGATGGCCTTGCAGTTTTATGCACCCATATATATGTTGTTGACGCTTTGCGACCGTCACCCTGAGAGAGAGGCGGAGGCAGTGAAACTTATAGAGCAACATATTCGTCAGTTTAACAGAAATTATCAGGTTTAGGAGGGGTACAAATGAAAGTAGTATTGATACATGGTCAGAATCATAAGGGTAGTTCTTATCATATCGGAAGAATGATTGCGGATAAAATGCAGGGCACAAATGAAATTACGGAATTCTTTTTGCCGAGGGACTTGAATCATTTTTGTCTGGGTTGCTATAACTGCATTGAAGAT
>JAZNTK010000038.1:0-11530 GCA_045591685.1 Lachnospiraceae bacterium | reverse complement strand
GTTCGGTGCGCCACTCCAAAGCCATCTTCAACCGTACGTTACATCTGTTCCTCTCAGCCGGTTTGCACCGGGAACATTCTCTGTGAATGCCTGTTACAGCCTACTCCCTTTTTCATTGCGTTTGTTTTATTATGTTCCTTATCAATCTAACATATTCAGGCGGGAATTGTAAAGGGGAATTTATGAATTGAAGATGATATAATCTGTTCTGTGAGTTTACTGATGTCTTTATAATTTTATTGACATTTTGCCTTCTGCATTATATCATAGCATCAAGAAATGGGTTTTTTGCTGAGTAAGGTCTTAGGACTGGAAAAGGGTGCTCGTTTCTTTTTTTATTTCCATAATGTCATACAAATACATTTTTCCATTTTCGGCATGTCGGACAACTATCACCACGCTAAATGCATTATACCGTTCTATTTCTCCCTTTTCTTCAAATACGGAATTCTCTATGATATTTTTTGATCCGTAATAAAGTTTTTTAATTATTTTTAATCCTTTTTTGTTTCGGTGTACTCCTCTAGGAGTACAGTTGTCAATGCAGATATAAAGAAAAACCGGCGTTCATACGCCGGCTCTTCTCACTTTTTCTTAAAATACTTATTTTTTATCTACTCCCAAATATCAAGTTCATAGACATTTCCTACGCCATTTTCAATAATCATATTAATTAACTGGTCTACGTTATAACCCTTACTTACAAGATATTTTGTATCTTCTATAGTAAGTCCCTTGAAACATGTAGCATTCCAGAAATTTGCCTCATCAAAATCACAGGTAGGATCTTCAGCCATCTGCAAGATTTCTTCAAATGTTTCACCAATAAATTCTTTTCCAATCAGTTCTTTATCGCTTTCTAAAAAATATAAATTCCTATCGGCAGTAGTCTGTCTCCATGTGAATCTTTCGCTGTCATATCCCTCAGGGAAATCATATTCTTTTTCCTGTGTACCATTTTGATTCTGGGCTTCGTTCATGGCAATAGCCTCCTGCTGTGCCTGCGCTAAGATCTCTTGTATGCTTTCCATCGGGTCTTCTGCTACGATTTCTTCTGTCTCGGTCTCAACATTTTCTGTCACAGCCTCGGAACTTACTTCTGTATCGACCTCTATGCTTTCCTCTGTAACTTCTTCGACAATTTCTGCATCAACCTCTATACTATCTTCCATAACAACCTCTGCCACCTGACTCTCTGTTCCCTCGGTTTCAACCGCTTCCGCTGCTCCGCAAGCAACCAACATCATTGATAATGCCATAATTGATAATAATGCAAATCCTTTGTTCTTCATAGTAATTTCCTCCTTTTTTAATTTTAATTTCTGACAAACGAACTAACTACATTCATTGCAGATGCTACACCGGCTTCTTTAATTGCCGGATCAATATCTTCATTTGAATAAAAGATGGTAAAAGAATATACATATCCGTCAACATTGATATATATCGCAGTTAAATCCTGGTAGCTGGTCGAAGTTGTATCCACTTCCAGATAATATCCTTCATATCCATTCACTGTTATATGAGAGAAATTATTTATAGTCTTCAATGTATTACTCTTTTCCTCAGCTATCAATGCTTTCATGAATTCTGCGAATTCTGCGTCGCTCTTTTCAACAGTTGCTACATACCAAGACACATTTAAAACTACCGAGGCTACCGTTTTGGTTTCTCCCAGGTAAGAATATCTTTTAAATCCAAGTGCAGGATCCTCATAGAAGAATACCCAATCTTCACTTAACGTACAACTTGCATTGTTAACCATAGCAAGCTCTTCTCCACTAATTCCCTGATCCGTAAGAACCCTATCCTCGCCAATGGTAATATCAGGATATGTATCTTTAACATATTCCACAATATCCAGTTCCTCATAAATAACTGCTACGTCATTTTCTAATTCAATTGGACTGCTTTCTTCTTCTGTCACCAAATCTTCGTAGACCGTTTCGTCCTCTAAAACTACAGCTTCGTAAGATGTTTCATCTTCTGAAATCAGTTCATCAACTGCGGGTTTTGAGGCGTTTCCACAACCAACCAACCCTAATGTACAAACAAGTAATGCTCCCGTAACTAATAATTTAATCTGATTTTTCTTCATATCATTTTCCTCCATTTTTGAAATATTTGTGTGTTTCTAATATATAGTTCCACTTAGTTTCAAAAAGGTTTTATATTTTTTTAAATTTTTTAAAAATTTTTTTATTTTAGAAAATACATAATTACTAAAGATACTATAATTCCAATCCAACATATTTTTTGCATGTGCAAACGTCCTTGTTTTTTACATTTATCTTTGAATTCTTTTACCCTTTCTTCACTTACACCACGTGAGAGAGCATTTGTATTTGAAAAGTTCATATTTACCTACCTCCTACTGTAAATATTGCTTCGGAATATCGGTTCTCGTCTGCCAACAAACAGATTTACCGTCAGATATTTGGATTTGTGTATATAATCTGTTATAACGCAAAATGGTTCTTTGACCTGCCGGAGTAACACCGGGAATTCCTTTTTCATAAATAACACTCCTAAAATTCCCATGATGAAACTCACCGTTTTGAGAGCGAATATCTCTCATCTGCACCATATTGGCACGTTCCTCATTTGTATAAAGCGCATATGGGAGCAAGGCATCATAAACCGTATCCATAATTCCGTTATCCTCAATATTCTTGCAAAACTTCTTATCATAGGTATTAATGAATTTTGCAAGTTGTCTTACATTACCAAAACGGAAATCCATAGGTACATCTTGAGATGGGAACTCAGCGCTTCCGCTTATCAAAGCCATGTTAATACATACATTCTGACCATTGTGAATAATACCATTTTTTAATAAAAAATAGTCTAATGCCATGGTATGTCCCTGATTTTGAAGATAAATATTCTTCTTATTATGTTGCTGTCCGGGAAGAATCTGCTGCCATACATCATCTGTATATTTACCAATAAACTTACCATCATTGTTTTTACATTCCAGAACATAAATCATTTTCCTGGTAATAATAAGTGCATCAATTTCTTGAAAATTACCGTTTTGCATTGGCACACAAACGTTGTACAGCACTTTATGAGGTACTTTTAGAATACGGCTCAAAACATATGCCTTAAATTCTCCCACCAAACCTTTGTTATTTCTTAAATCTTTGCGACGCACTCCTGTAGCAAGATAGTAAGATGACTTTTTAAATTTTAAGAAATAGCATTCTACACAATCCATGTCAAAGATATATAAGGCAAATGCACATATGATATATACATAAAAAAGCAAGAAAAATAATATTTTAACCATATCAGTTGCTTCATCTGTTAATGTCTCCATTCCCAAATATAAGGGTACCCCGCCTATGAACATAAAGGCTAACATATCCGGAATAAAGGAAATCATATCCATCTGCATGTCGTGACCGCTACTTCTAATCCGGTTAATATGCCGTTGCCTTAATATTATGTGCCGTATACCTCTTTCAAATATATTCTTCTCCACCTTATACAGTGATCTATAAGCATTATTACTCATATATTTAGAATTCTCCTTTGTCTTTTCGCAGGCCATAGTATATAACATATTTCTCAAAACGAGCACTATAGCCTGCGACACCATTATTGAATATCGTCTTTAGTCAGTGTAGTCAGTATTTCATCGGTAACCAATGTAGGATCTTCTCTTAACAATCCTGCAATTCGCACATTCTGACGACGAATAAAACCATCCACCATATTACGAATTCCTCTTGCATTACCAAAATCTTCTTGAGCAGAATGTATTAGAATCGCATCCTTTAATGCATCCGATGCATCTTCGGAAAGAGTCAGTTTCTTATCTGAAATCATCTTTCTTGCAATCATATTCATATCATTCTGATTATAATCTTCAAAAACAATATCAATAGGAACACGGCTCTTTAATCCCTGGTTTGTCTCTAAAAACTTTTCTATATCCTGACTGTAACCGGCAAGAATGACAACTAAATTCTGGCGATGATTCTCCATTTCAGCTACCAATGTATCAACAGCCTCCTGCCCGAAACTGTCTCCTTCTCCCTGCATCAATGAGTAGGCTTCATCAATAAACAGAATTCCACCTAATGCAGATTGTACTGTTTTGGTTACATTTGCCGCCGTATGTCCCTGATATTTACCTACCAAAGTAGAACGGTTACATTCCACAAATACATCACCACGTTTTAATACTCCCAATGCAGCATATATTTTACCAAGAAGTCTTGCTACTGTAGTTTTACCGGTTCCCGGATTTCCTTTAAAAGTCATATGTAAAGTGCCGTAGTCTCCGGAAAGACCAAGCCCGCGCTTCTCCATTTCTTTCATGACGGTAATGCGATTAATAAGTGACTTAACTTCTTCTTTTACAGAATCAAGACCAATCATGCCATCCAATTCTTTCAAGTACTTCTCAACAGTCTCTTCCTCTGAATCTTCAAGCCAGAAATCTTCTGCAGTTAAAAGGAAGATGTCATCATCCCCAAGCATACCGCTTTCACTTAAACGTGCCGACTGATTCTCAATAGCTCTGTTTACCAACTCACGAATATAACGTGCATTACCAAAGGTATCATCAATCTTATCATGGCGAATGCATTTACGAATCGCATCATCAACCTTATCCGTAATTTCGTATTTCAATTTTTCAATCTGGCAATGAGCCATTTCAATCAGTTCATCCTCTGTATAATCCGGAATTTCAATCTGATATGTAAAACGTGATGAAAATCCACTGTTTGCATTCTTAATCATATTTAACATAGGCTGTTTATAACCTGCCATAATAACAGAGTAATAATTTCGATTATCTTCCATATCCTTCATCAGAACATCAATGGCTTCCTGGCCAAAATCATTATCGTTATCCTCTTTGTATAAGGCATATGCTTCATCAATAAATAATGTACCGCCTTTTACCTTATCCAGAACGGAACGCATACGGGTCTCCGTACTACCAATATGATCACCGATCAATCGAGATCTCTCTACCTCTATTACGGTATCCGTTTCGCGAATGTTAATGTCATAAAGTATCTTAGCAATAATACGGGCAACCGATGTTTTACCGGTACCGGGATTGCCGAGCAAAATAAAATTATAACCTTTCTCATTCTGTGCCGGTTCTTCCCCGCGTTGACGCAGAACTTCATCACGTCGAATCTGAAGTTTCACTGACTGATATATCTTCTGGAGCTGCTCTTTTACCCTATTCATACCTATAAAGCCTTCAAAATAGTGATCCAGATTATCCGGCAATTCACGGGCAGGTGCCTTCTCATTCTCTCCTCTTGACTCTATCCCCAAAAGAAACCAATCGGGAAAGGTCACCTCCTTCAACGGCTCATCTTCATTCCAGTCATCTAACAGATTTTCAGCTTCATAATATGCATATAATTCATCATATGCTTCTTGTGCGTCTTCTCTACCGTTCTTTATAGCACGCTCCAACCACTGTCTGATCTGCGCCGGCTCGCCTACAAATCCTTCCGGCCCCACATAGGTATATGCCAAGGCAACTTCACTATATTCACATCCCAATTCCGTTGCTTTATAATAGCAAGCTCTAGCCAGCTCGTGATCATTATCAATATAGCCAAGAGGAGGATTTTCTTCTATCATGTTACCGTACATATAATATCCAATACCGCTGTCTCGACGAATCAGTTCCCGACAATAGAACATCGTCAAAATATATTTCTCAGCCTCAATAGCATCAGCTGCTACATCTCGCAGATTCTCCTCATCCATATACATATAACTATCCGGCTTCTTCTGGATGGAAATAACCTCTTTTAATTCTTCAATGGTGTTTACCGCGTCCGCAAAGTTCAATTTTTCTAATTTTTCATAAAAGAAAAGGGCTCTCTCATAATCTACATTTACATTTACGCCGATTGTATACCACTGCCCTAATTTGCGAGCTGCAAAAAGTACATTCTGCTCCGGTGCAGTACTGCTGTTTACTACTTTGTATAACCAATATAATGCTTCATCTATGTTACGCTCCAAAAGCATTCCATCAACATAATAGTTTGCTAACATAAGCATTGCTCCGGAATCGCCTTCCTTCGCACGCTCTGTCAAAACACGTGTATCACAGACATCATCATTGCTAATAGGATTCTCAAATACAAACTGATCTTCCTGACGAATCTCAGCAATTACAATATCTTCATATTCTTCATCATCCTCTTCTATAGTATCTGGAATGACTGTTAATACTTCAGAAACATGTTTTGCATATTTATTATCTGAATTAGCAAAAAGTTCATGATATTCTTTTATGGCATCTAACATCAAAAAACGCGTATAAAATGTGGCTTTTTCTAGTAAAAATTCTTCCGCTTTTTCAAGATTAGTTTCTGTATAATGGCCATATCCGTACATTACGCCTAATTCAAAATTAATATTATAGTATTTATTCTCTTTTCCCTTATTTAACCAATAGAATGCTTTTTCATAATTTGATAAACAACCCTCTCCATTAAGGTACATCTTACCAACATCAATCATTGCTGAACTATTTCCTTGCTCTGCCGCCATTTCAAAACAACGCAAAGCTAACTGTTTTTTATAGTCCTTTTTAAATAGTTCCGCTTGCTGATAAAGATATTTGCCATCACAAGACTCCGATGGCAATTGATTCCATGTTTGACCACTTATGAGTTCCTCCAAATTTGCAATTATCTTAAGATCAAATTCCGATTTTTCAGATATTTTATTGTAATATTCTAATGCTTTTTCGTAACTTTGAATTACCCCTTCCCCATTTTCGTAACACTGTGCCAAATTACGTAATGCAGCGTCATTCCCCATTTCAGCTGCTTTTTGGAAACAGGTTGCTGCTTCTTGTAGATTAACATATGGGAAACGATAATCTTTCAATATCCTTCCTCTTCGTATCATTGCGGTAACATTATTTGTACTATCTGCAATATTTTTATAATATTTGTTTGCTTGTACATATCGGTATTCATTTCCAAACTCCTCTGCAAGTTCCATAAGTTGATCAAACGAAGCATCCGCCGAGATCTCAAGTTCGTATGTTTCAACGATATATACCCTATACGCCGCAGCATAGGGATGACCTAAAGCAACCGCCTTGTCCAACCATTTCATTGCCTGCTCTATATTACGCTCTGTTCCGAATCCGCGTTCCAGCATTTTGGCATACTTATAGCAGCCTTCTGCATTCTCGGCTTCTGCGGCACACTTATATAAAGAAAAAGCTTTTTCCTTATTCTGCACTCCTGCTTTTCCTTTATAATATAAATCTCCCAGTTTAAGCCTTGCTAATATACTCCCCTGAGACTCTGCCACTTCAAAACATTTTAAAGCAGTTTTCTCATATGCCCATTTTTCTAATGCGAGATTACCCCAAAAAACATTTTCTTCTGCAGATAATTCTTGTAAATGACATAATTCAAGCGCTCCTAATACTTTTACACATACATGTGAACGATTTGAAATGCCTAACTTTTGTGCTTTTCCATAATAATGAAGAACTTCCAGAATATCTTCGTTGCTTTTCTGAGTAAGCCACTTAGCATCTGCATAATACATGTATGCTTCTTCACATCCTGCATCTACTGCCTTTTTAAACCAGGGAAGTGCTGAATAAGCAGATTTCGGAGCATCAGTACCCTTACCTTCCAAATAACATTTTCCCACACCCAAATTTCCCTGTGGATTATTCTGCAACGCCGCAATCATATAATAACTATACATTGCTTTGTAGTCCGAATTAGCCTCCGCACTTTTGGCTTTGTCCAAAGCCTCTTGGGGACTTCCTGCCTGATAACCGTCGTAACTGAAATTTCCCACAAATGTAAACTTCATAGGAGCTTCTTCCTGTTGAGGCTGCGATGCCGGTACTGACGACTTGGGTTGAGTCGCCTGTTCCTGAGCAGGCTGCTTGGACTGAGATTGTCCTGAATTATCCGCAAAAAATGCGTCACTGATATTTTTTGTATTGCTTGTTGTTGTATCTTTTAAAAAATCAAATATACCCATAATTTTATCTCCTTTTGTATGTTTCTACTTTATAGTTCCACTTGATTCGAAAAAAGTTTTATTATCTTTAAAATTTTTATTTTATTGTTTTATGAGTATAATCGGCTCTTCCGTATAATCAGGATATGCACCGTACCAACTCATATCAGGATTGAGATAATAAACATCATACACCAATGCAATCGAACCATCTTCCAGAGTATAAAAATATCCGACTATTTCATTTCCCCAACCGGTACTTCCTTTAAAAGTACACATATTTCCCTGCATACATGTAAAAGTATCTCTGGGAGTAAACGTATCAACACGGGCTCCATCGGCGCTGATGATATTAAAATTCACACCAAGTTCTTGCCCCTCGTATATATCACCTTCTGAAATAACTAGAATATAACCTCCATCTGTTACCGGATCATTTCCTGTTGTAAATTGATATGTTCCCATTTCCACGTCAAGATCCGCACGAAAATCATCTTCCAACGCTACTTTTGTAAAAACAAGTGGTGGTTCTTCCATTCCTAAAGCATACGACCCTAATCCGGGATATGTAACATCTGCAGACAGATATACGGATCCATCTTCCATCAGAAACATAGCCACATCCCATATATTTCCTTCTTGGTCAGTTGTTTGGAAACAAATCCAATCATTGCTGACGCCTACATCATTTCCGCTGAACATTTCTCTGACGGGCTCATTTTCTTTTAAGTATTCCAAACATACATCATAAGTTACATCTTCTTCTCTTTCAGATGTTGCCTGCACATCGCTAATTGTTATCTTGTAGCCATAATTTTGAGAGCCTGCTGCTCTATCCCTGTATAAATATTCTCCCACATATTTTTCCCAACCATAAGCTTCAATCACAGGTTGCTCTTCTACACTCTCCATCTCGGTAATCTCTTCGAATTCGGCTACAACAGTTTCCTCAATGATTTCCTCCTTTTCCTCAACAACCTCAGAAAATTCCTCCATTTGCATCTCAATTTCTTCTTGAATAACCGGTATCTCTTCCGGCTTATCAACGAGTGCTATGATTCCAGCCGCCAAAGCTCCCGTTGCTATTACAGACGCAATACCGATACCTATTTTGGCTCCTAATGTTAATCCTGTTTTAACTACAGCAGATGCCCCTGCAGAAACAACCTGAGATGCTGTCATCGCCTGAGTAGATGCAACAGCTTGTGTAGCCACTGAAGCTGTTTGTGTTGCCACCGCAGTCTGAGCTACCGCCCCACCCGTACAAGTTATGGCAGTAGGGCTTAAACCAACAACTCCACACGTTGCATTGTAAACCGTTTGTGCGGTTGCTTCCGACATGGAATATTCTTTGGATGCCAAAAGATATTTGATTGCAAACAGTAAAACCGCCGGAGAGAAAGAGCAAAGTTTGTACTGATTTTTCTTCTCGTGTTCCTCTACTTTTTCTTTTAAATATTTCTTTGCGTAATTCAGTCTGCTTTTTATCGTGTTGGATGAGCACTCACACATTGCAGCAATATCATCAATCTTCATATTGTCATAGTAAAAGGCGAGAATTGCCGCTTTCTGTTGTTCCGGAAGTTCTTCAATCATACTCATTACAATTTCTGACGTTGCTTTTGCTTGAGCATTCTCTTCCGGTTTGAAATCTGCATCCTCACTTACGATTTCATCGAAAATACCTTCTGCATCTTCGCTTACAAGTACTTCCTTTTTCTTCTTTCTGTAAATTTTCATACCCTGTCGATACACAATACCTCCCAACCAGGCATAGACGTTATTGGCATCTTCTAACGAACCAATTCCTTTATATGCCTGAATAAAGGTTTCCTGTGTTAAATCCAAAGCATCTTCTTCATTTTTCATAATGAATTTGGCTCTGCGATATACATAGTTATATGTATGAGAATACAGAATATTGAAACCTTCTTCTTTCCCCTCTGCAATTAAATTAAGTCCGTTTAATAATTCTTTTTCAATAGCCATAACATATCCATCCTTTTCTTTAGTCAGTTTTTATCCTGCTAATTAGTAGTACCGCTTATAAGACAAAAGGTTTTAATTTTTTAAAAACATATTAAAAATTATAACTCTCATATAGTATGGATTCAACAAAAACATCCTTAACCTTTTAAGGATTTGAAAATTCTAGGATATATAATACTCTTTAAATAAGAGGTGATTGAAATGATTGTGTATACACCATTATGGGAAACACTAAAAAAGAAAGGTATTACTACCTATAAACTAGAAAAAGACTATAAAATGAATAAAAATATGATACACAATTTAAAGCATAACAAGAGCATCACCATGAATACTTTAGATTATCTGTGCAAAACATTTGATTGTGAAATTCTTGATATAATCGAATATGTAAAAGAATAAAGAAGCAACCAGCCTTTTATCGTTGATTGCTTCTTTTTTGTTTTTATTCAATTTTCACCTTACAACTCCGTATAAAACATCCCCATCAGCAATTGCACACCGATAGACACCGCCGTAATCGCCGCCCAACAGGTAAATCCCATAAGAATAGGCTTTCCGCCTTTTTTCACCAGATTAATCAGGTTGGTATTCAGGCCAATAGCGCACATTGCCATAGCGATAAAAAACTTCGCCAGCCATTTCATTGCCTTCACAAATGTACCGGTATAAAAAATCGTAAAATCACTTTCCGGTAAAAGTCCCACAATCGTGGTAATCACCGAAGCCCCAATAAAATACAAAATAAACCAAGGAAATATCTTTTTAAAAGAAAATTCACTACCCTTATTTCCGGATTTCTTGGCTTTATATGTACGAAACAATGCCAGTACCAAAGTGATTGGAATAATGGCAAGGGTTCGCACCAGTTTAACCGTAACCGCAGATGAAAGGATTCCCTCCACTCCGTATAAGCCTTCCGCCGTGGACGCTACCGCAGTTACTGATGAAGTATCATTTACCGCAGTTCCTGCAAAAATTGCGAAGCCTTCCGAACCAAAACCGATTGCCTGCCCGAAATACGGGAACACCAAAGCCGCAATCACGTTAAAAAGGAAAATAACCGAAACCGACTGCGCCACTTCTTCATCATCCGCATCAATTACCGGTGCCGTTGCCGCAATGGCAGAACCGCCGCATATGGAAGAACCCACGCCGATAAGGCAGGACACCTTTTTATCCATTTTTAAGACTTTCATCATAAGAAATGCCATGATAAGCGATGTACTGATTGTCGATATGATAATCGGCAGACTCCGGCCACCCATCTTGGCAATGGTGCCGAGATTCAGACTAAATCCTAAAATAATAACTGCCCACTGTAAAATCTTCTTGGAAGTGAATTTAATTCCATCCTTTAATTTATCGTGTGTGGGAAGCTTAGGCGCCATCATCGCAATGATCATACCCATTAAAATGGAGAATACCGGCGCACCGATAATCTCCATTGAAAAGTTCCCTATTTTACATTCGCTTAAAATCGTGGCGATGCCTGCGATTAAAGCACATAATAATATGCCTAATATCTTATTCATCTTTTGTTTCC
>JAZNTK010000037.1:0-2765 GCA_045591685.1 Lachnospiraceae bacterium | reverse complement strand
TTATGAGTCGTTTTTTTGATGAAACAATGCAGGGCTTATTAGAAGCTGTGGCAATTGAAAAGGGAGAAGTTTCACTTGTAGAAAAAGGGGATATGCCGGCACCTACATTTGTTGCCTCAGAAAGGGAAAAAGAATTAATTGATGAATTTGTGACATTACGAAAGAATCACAATATATCGCAGCGGGAATTAGCACAGCTTATCGGTAATAAGCAGCAGGCAATATCACGAATTGAGAAGAAAGAACATAGCCCTTCATTGCAGTTATTCTATAGCATGGTATATGCCTTAGGTTATGATTTGCAAATTGTAAAACAAAATCATATATAGAAACTGAATAAAAGGGCAAATCTTACGATTTGCCCTTTCGGAGACTGTAAAAAATTTTGTGTAAACTAAATATGTAAGTATGTATCCTCTTGGATTGATGTTAAAATAAATATTAATCCAGGAGGATATTTTTATGGCAAGACAAAGAAAACTCTCACCCGAACGCAAATCGTTCATCGACAACCTCATCCGGCATTATAATCCACAGGATGTACAGGATGTACAGGACATGGTAAAAGATTTGCTCGGTGATACCCTGCAGGGTATGCTGGAAGCCGAAATGGATCAGAAACTCGGTTATTCCAAGTATGATTACCAGAACAAGGACACCGACGACAGCCGCAACGGTTACAGTAAGAAAACCGTTACATCTTCATTTGGTGAAATTGATTTGGACATCCCACGTGACAGAAAGGGCGAATTCGAGCCTCAGGTTATCCGTAAAAATCAGACTGATATTTCCAATATCGAAGATCAGGTACTGTCCATGTACGCAAAAGGAATGACAACAAGGGACATCTCTAATCATTTAAAATCAGTTTATGGCGTGGACGCATCTGCTGAAATGATTTCCCATATGACTGACCGCATTCTGCCCATTGCAAAGGAATGGCAGAACCGTCCGCTTGAGAAGAAATATGCAGTCGTATTCATGGATGCGATTCATTTTCATGTAAGACAGGATAACCAGACTGTCAAGAAAGCAGTGTACATAGCAATCGGCATTCGGCTTAGCGGAAGCAAGGAAGTCCTTGGTATGTGGATAGGCGGGAACGAAAGCGCAAAGTACTGGTTGGGAGTATTAAACGAAATGAAGAACCGTGGAGTGGAAGACATTATGATTGTTTCTGTAGACGGTTTGACCGGATTCGGAGATGCCATAAGTGCAGTGTTTCCCAAAGCAGAGATACAACGCTGTATTGTACACCAGATACGTTATTCCACAAAGTTCATATCCTACAAGGACATAAAGCCGTTTATGAAGGAATTAAAACAGGTATATCAGGCTCCGACCGAAGAACAGGCACTTGAAAATCTGGACTCACTGGAAGAAAACTGGGGAAAGAAATATCCGACATCCATTGCCTCATGGAGAAATAACTGGCCACAATTATCGACCTACTTTAAATATCCGCCAGAGATTCGAAAAATCATATATACAACCAATGCCATAGAGAATTTTAACCGGCAACTTAGGAAAGTAACAAAGGCAAAATCCGTCTTTCCTACAGACGATTCCCTGTTCAAAAGTCTGTATCTGGCGATGATGGATATCACGAAAAAATGGACCGGAAAAAGCTGGGACTGGGGACAGACCTTAGACCAGCTGTGCATTTATTTTGAGGACAGAATATTCCCATCTGACTTGATATAATTATTAGCATAATAAAAAGAGCCAGGCTGCCGATTGACAGCCTGGTTAACTTGTGCAAGAATGATGGCACATAAATTTCGTTTATAGTTCAAACCCTTAAATCAATATTTTTTCATTAATCCAAGGGGTTTACACAAAATAATTTACACTCTCTATGCGGAACATCTTTCTATCGGCATCATAAATTAGGTTTTAAATAACCGATTCTACAAATATCCCCCGTCCATAGTTACAATCTGACCGGTCAGGTATGACGGAGCATTAAGCAACATCATTACCGCTTCGGCAGCTTCCCTGGCAGTGCCCATTCGGTCAGCCGGAATTTCATTGATTATCATATTGCGTTCTTCTTCTGAAAAACAACGGTTCATATCGGTGTCGATAACACCGCAGGCAAGGGCGTTTACCTGAATATTACTTGGAGCCAGCTCTTTTGCAAGGGCTTTGGTAAAGCTGTTAACACCGCCTTTAGAGGCAGAGTATGCAACCTCCATGCAAGCACCGGCATTACCCCAGATGGAAGAAATGTTAATGATACGTCCTTCTTTACGGGAAAGCATCATCGGAATGGCGAATTTGCTTGTATAAAAAACGGAGTTAAGATTGGTGTTTATGACACAGTTCCATTCGTCTGCCGTCATATCGGACAGTAAACCGACATGTGAAACTCCGGCATTGTTGATAAGAGCATCAATTCTATCCAAGCCGTCAAAAACAGATTCCACAAAAGCATAATCGCCCATATCTCCGACATATGTCAGGCATTCAAGCGCATAATCCTTCTCCAATTCCTGTTGCAAATCCATAAGCTTGTCAGATGAATTTTTGCATGTAATAATCATCCGGTCAAAATGAGGTGCCGCTGCATAAGCGATGGCACGTCCGATTCCGCGGGATGCGCCGGTTATCATGATGGTTCTTTTGGTAGATTCAGCCATATAAACTCCTTAAAAATTGCTATCCTGTTTTTGTAAACTCCATTATACTATAGAAAAACATTTTCTGCCAGAAAAGAGATTATATATTAATATAGAAGAAATTCATTCACAATCATCAGGAAG
>JAZNTK010000036.1:0-24136 GCA_045591685.1 Lachnospiraceae bacterium | reverse complement strand
GTAAGATGTACAAGGGCGTAAGTATTAACGTAGACTTCTACTCAGGCTTTATTTACAATATGTTAGGACTTCCTCACGAACTCTACACTCCCATGTTTGCCATGGCAAGAATCGTTGGCTGGTCCGCACATCGTCTGGAAGAACTTGCAAACAACGGTAAGATTATCCGTCCTGCATATAAACCCATCCACGAAGATATGGAATACATTTCTTTGGAAAACAGATAATAATAAAAATCAAGGGTGCTCATCTATCGATGAACACCCTTTCTTATTATTTTATTACATTCATAAAACTTAAATTTAAAACCATCTATCAACTTTACTTGGTTCTGGCTTCCACCTGCTTAATTGCATAATCCAGCTGAATACCGCTGTATTCATTCATCTGTTCCCAGGTATCCAGAATTCTCTGTACTACCTTCTCGCCATTTTCTTCATTAGCATTCATAAGAAGCACTACATACTGGAAACTACTGTACTGGGTAGTAACATCACCCTGTCTTAAAGAAACAATAATTGCACGCTCCAACTCCTTCATGGCTTTATGAAGAATTTCGGGGGTGACGCCCATACTTTTAATATAATTCAAAGTAAATAACGCCATCTGCACAGTCTGACCGTTTCTGCCAAGCCCGCGGGATACAAAGTGATAGATATGCTTAAATCCTTCATATTCTACTCTGTAAGCTCCTGCCGCCTCATTACGTTCTGTAACAAACTGCTCTAATTTCTCCATATCCACAGAACTGTTCTCTGATTCCGCGACAGATTCTTCCTGCTGCGCTTCTTCCTCTTTCTGACGGAAGAAATGGAAATCATTTTTACCATTCTGTTTTACAAAATACAACGCTTTATCCGCTGTAGAGTACAGACCCATATAATCATATGCATCAATGGGAGCCTGCGCTACACCGATGGATAAGGTAATGATATTTTTTTCTTCCATTACCTCTGAGAGTTCATCCTCAACCTGGGCAAAAATCATTTTACAATATTCTTTTAATTCCTCATCGCTGTAATCCCCTTTTAAGAATACCGCAAACTCATCGCCGCCGATTCTTGCCGCAATATCTCTGGGACCTACGCTATGCTTCAAAATTTTGCCGATGCACTCCAAAACCGCATCACCCATGATATGACCATAGGTATCATTTACCTGTTTGAAGTTATCGATATCCATAATCATGAAAACACATCTTTTGCCGGTCTCTTCCAGATATCTCTCCACTTCATCTTCCAAATGCTTGCGGTTCCACAAACCGGTTAACACGTCTTTTCTGGCACTAATGGATAAATTCTTTCGCAAATCTTCAATCTGAAGAATTTTATCAATTCGGCTTAACATAACCTCCGGTTCAAAAGGCTTAAGAATAAAATCCATGGCACCCATCTTAAGGCCCCTGATTTCACTCTCCCTCTGATCATCTACCGTAAGGAATACAACCGGTATATTTGCAGTAGCCGGATCCGCTTTGATAAGCTCAAGGGTCTGGTATCCGTCCATTTCAGGCATTCTGATATCCAACAAAATCAAATCAGGCTTTGCTTTCTGCAAAAACTGAATTGCCTGCTGACCGGACTTTGCCATAGAGAGTTTATACTTCTCCTGCAAAACCTCGGCTGCCAATTTTAAATTTGTGGTAACATCGTCTACAATCAGAATATGTTTTGCTTTTTCCATTACCTTCTCCAATACTAAAGACCTAAGAACTTCTTAACCTCTGCCTTCATATCTTCTTTATCACATACGGTATCATGTAACACATCCGCAGTACGGATTTCCTCAATTGCATTGGGAATCTTCACATTTGCAAGTTCAGAAAGTTTATCAATCAATTCAAAATCGCTCTTATCATCGATTTCGCCCTCGATAGCTTCCATAACGCTTCTTGTAAATTTAAAAGGACTTGCTGTGGAAACAATCACAGTAGGAAGTTCATCCTTAGATTCTTCACGATACTTCTCATATACGGTTGCCGCAACTGCAGTATGAGTGTCCATTACATAACCTGTCTTCTCATAGATACGGCGAATGGTAGCTGCAACCTCTGCTTCACTTGCATAACCACCCATAAAATCAGCAAGGCGCTCTTTCATATCCTCTGAGATTACATATTTACCGGTAGCAGACAACTCCTGCATCAATGCACGGTTTTTATCTGCATCACTTCCTGCGATTAAGTAAATCAAACGCTCTAAGTTACTTGAAATCAGAATATCCATGGAAGGTGATGTAGTTAAAATAAACTCACGATTTCTGTCATAACATCCTGTCTCAAAGAAATCAAACAATACCTTATTTTCGTTAGATGCACAAATCAATTTAGCGATAGGCACACCAATCTGCTTTGCATAGTAGCCTGCAAGAATATTTCCGAAATTACCGGTAGGTACGGTTACGTTAATTGCATCCCCGGCCTTAATTCTTCCTTCTTTTACAAGCTTTGCGTAAGCATATACATAATATACAACCTGAGGCACTAAACGACCGATATTAATGGAGTTTGCGGATGAGAATACGAAACCTGCCTTGGCAAGCTCTTCTTCCATTTCCTTATCTCCGAAGATGTTCTTAACACCCGTCTGCGCATCATCAAAGTTGCCGGTAATACCGATTACTTTTACATTATCACCTTTCTGGGTAACCATCTGCTTCTCCTGAATGGCAGACACACCGTTTTTAGGATAAAAGACAACAATTCTGGTGCCTTCCACACCTGCAAAACCTGCCAATGCAGCCTTACCTGTATCACCTGATGTTGCTGTCAAAATTACGATTTCCTGATTTACCTGATTCTTCTTTGCCGCTGTTGTCATCAAATGGGGCAAAATAGACAATGCCATATCCTTAAAAGCAATGGTTGCGCCATGGAACAATTCCAAATAATATGCCTTGTCAACCTCTGCCATAGGTGCGATTTCTTCGGTATCAAACTTCTCGTCATATGCTCTTTCGATACAGCCCTTTAACTCTTCCTCCGTAAAATCAGACAAGAAAAGCTTCATTACTTCATACGCCAGTTCCTTATATCCTAAATTCGCACATTCTTCCAGTGTTTTTTCAAGCTTCGGAAAATGATCCGGCACAAAAAGACCTCCGTCTACCGCAAGTCCCTTGATGATTGCCTGAGAGGCACTTACCTGTTCTCCGCCGCCTCTTGAGCTTCTGTATTGTACGTTCATATCTTTCGACCTTTCTGTGTAGCCTTCATTTGGGCAGACTACAACCAATTACATTATATTGTATACAGTATAACATATTCCCTTTTTATATGCAAATCATAAAACATCGTAATCTTGCTACTTTTACTTATAAAATTCATGTCCGCCGTGAATTACAACCTTCTCTAACGAATCATCAAACCATTTCAAATTTGCACTGTCAGCATATTGTCTTGCCACAAAATACAGTGCCCCCTCTGAATAGTCCTCACCACCCAAAGCCGCTTCTACTGCCTGTATGGTATCTTCATCCGGTACTGCCGCCTCATATCTGCCGTTTGCCACCGGTGAAAACTGCGTGACCCCATCCTCCTGTTGAAATACCACTTCCTCAACGGTATCCGGAAAATGTGAATCCTGCAACCGATTAAGAACCACATTCGCAACCAGAATTTTACCGATATAATCTTCGCACCCGGCCTCAGCCTCCACGATTTTATATAAAATAAGCTTGTCTTCCTCACTCAGCACAAGCTCCTGTGTTCTGGCAACCGACTGCATGGTAAGAAGAGGCTGATTCCCCGAAATCACTTCCGATTCATATACAATCCGACAGGTTTCTGCCGCCTCGAGTTCCCGTACATCCCTTTCGACTTCATTCATTCTGCCAAGCGTCCTGATAAAATCCATTCCCTTTTCATTCAAAAACGCAGAAGTAAACAACAAATACAGAAGCAACATAACCGCTGCATATTTTTTTATCATTCTTTCATCCGTTTCTTTCTCCGGCTTGTACCGGTTTTGCATATCTGTACTATTTTATGCAGAAAGGATTGAAAAAATTACCATTCTTTACTATCATATTTTTATGAATGATAAAAATACAGGGGTTTATGAAGCCCGCAAAAAAGACAATTCCATATACTACCGTGCTTCCCTGACCCACAAAGGAAAACACATCAGCCTGGGCAGTTATGACACCAAAGAAGCCGCCACCCGTTGTGCTTCTTATGCACGTAAAATTCTTACGGATAAAAGCATCCGCTTGGAAGATTATCCGGGTGAAGATACCATGCACTTTGATAAATGGATTATTATCCATAATCTGCGGGATAACGGAATTTATTTCCCGACCCCTATTTATCTGCGCCCCAGCTTCTTTTTGTATTATCTTTCAAAAGACCGGGTACTAAAATTTGACAAGGACGATTTGTTTTACTACTCTTCCCATAAAATCATGGCGAGAGGAAATCACTTTTTTGTATCCGACTACGGTATGCAGGTCAATATCTTAAACCGCTACGGTATTATGAATTACGCAGTACCGGGCAGGGATTATCATTTTATCAATAAAGATGAACATGACTTCCGCTATGCCAATATCAACATTGTAAACCGCTATCACGGCGTTTCCATGCAACCCGGCATCCATAAGCCAACCTACATTACAAGAATTCATGTAAAAGGCATGATAAAAGTGGGTACCTATCCTTCGGAAACCCATGCCGCAATTGCTTATAACAAAGCCATTGATATTCTTCGCAAAAACGGCAGTACCAAGCAATACATGCAGAACTTCATCGAAGATATTTCACCAAAAGAATATGCGGAAGTTTATTCCTCCTTGGAAATAAGCCCCCGCATCATAAATTACTCTTTTTAAATTATGTTAACCTATTTAATAGTATAATCAATAAAACATATATTCAAGGGAACCTCGCCGGATACTCCGTCCACGGTTCCTTTTTGTGTGTACTGCCACATATAAAAACGATACGGATAATCCGGCAAATCCTCGAATTGCTCCAGTCTTACATCATACGCAGACAGTGCCGCATAATTAATATCCGCAAATAACCATGCCTTATCGCCCGAAAACATGACATTATAACCTGCTGCCTGAATTTCATCCATAAAAGCCTTGGTAATCTGCGTTTTATCCTCTTTAGTCAGTTCGTCGATTCGCGCCGTATCATTTACAATATGCTCCATTTCAAAAATAACCGGATAACTGATATCATAATCCTGAAGATACTGAATCACAAAAGCCGCTTCTTCTTTGGCTTCATCCACTGTAATTGCCTGGGAACTGAAAGACACTCCCACTTCCAAGCCGGCATCCATGGCTCTTTTGATATTATCCTGAAAATAATCGTCCAACGTAAGCTGTCCCGTGCTGTAACCTCTGGAACCTAATTTGATAATGACAAAATCAATGCCATCCTTTTTTACTTCATTGAAATCAATGTATCCCTGATACTTGGATATATCAATTCCCACATATGACTCTTTGTTTCCTTCCACATAATAGGACATACGACCGTTACCCATAACGAAACCGGTCTCATCATATTCATTCTGTGGAAGGTACTTGCTGATGCTATACCACTGTTCACTGCCGTCTGCAAACGTTACCAGCGTCTTCGTGCCGCCTTCACTGGGGTCATCCTCGCTCGGTTCTTCCGAAACTACCTCAGAAACCGATTCGATTTCCTCCTCTTTGGGATATGCATCCCAGATATCCAAATCATCGGATACCAGTGTACTTCCGCTGATAATTCCTTCCAAACCATCCTCAGAAGGATTCGTTACAACACCGCTCTCTTCACGTCGATTGTTTTCAAACAACGCATCTCTGTTTACAAAAATTACGATGCCTAAAACCAAAAGAAGAAATGTACCCACACAAATCACAGAGGTTAACATAAAACTTGTTCCTTTGCCCTTGCTCTCTTCTTCGTAGTTCTCTTCCAAACGCATTTTTATCTCCTATAAAATACTGCAGAATCACTCTGCAACTATTTCTTTACCTTTTATTCTTATCATTAACTGTTAATGTATTAATCATAATATAATTTGCATTTTTTCTCAACCTTGAAAATATAGGTTCTTTTTGTTTTTTACAATTCAACTATCCCTACGAATGCATTCTGTTATATAATAGAAACAGACCCCTGAATTGTTTTCCGGCATTTTATGATAGTTTGTGAAAGGTATCGGTTATAAATGAACCATAAGCATCTCAAAACTTTATATAAAAGAATATGTCCCCTAGTGCTGATTGTTCTATGCACACTCTCTATTTGCGGCTGTACGGCCCAAACACAGCCTGTCACCTATACGGATTACTATTTTGATACCGTGATAAGTCTTACCTTTTATCAAAATAACGGCGATACACTTGCAGAAGAATGCTTTCAGCGTTGTGAAGCATATGAAAACCTCCTAAGCCGTACCGTGGAAGGAAGCGATGTTTGGCGTATCAATCATAGCAACGGTTCACCGGTAACCGTATCTTCGGAAACCTATGAACTGATAAAAGAAGCCTTATACTATTGCGAATTGACACAGGGTAAAATTGATATCACGATAGCTCCCTTAATGGATTTATGGCAATTTACGGATAATACCGGCGAACAGGTTCCGCCCGCGAATGAAGAAATCAACGCTCTTCTGGCTCATGTGGACTATACAAAGGTGATATTGGGCGACAACAATACTGTTACCTTGCAAGATAAGAAAGCTTCCATAGACTTAGGTTTCATTGCCAAAGGATATATCGCAGATCAAATAAAAGAATATTTAATCTCAGAAGGTGTCACTTCTGCCATTATAAATTTAGGCGGTAACATCTGTACCATAGGCAACAAGCCTGACGGCAGTGCATATACCATCGGCATCCAGGATCCCTTCGCTCCGACAGGAACTACGATAGATACGTTTACTCTGTCCGATTCGTGTGCAGTCACTTCCGGAACCTACGAACGTTATTTTACATATAATGAAACCATATATCATCATATCATAGATGCCACTACCGGTTATCCCGCTGACAATGGTTTAGCAAGTGTCACCATACTGTGTGACTCTGCTACCGAGGCGGATGCCCTAAGTACTACCTGCTTTGTCCTTGGAACTGAGGAAGCACTTACTCTAATCCGCTCCGTGAACGATACGGAATGTATTTTCATTGATGAAGAAGGTAATTTTTACGAATCATAAAATAAGCCTCCCGATTTTTCTCGGGAGGCTTTTCTTTTATTCTTGCGATACGACTTCTTTTAACTTACTGACAATACTCTTCTTCGGACACTTTTCTGCACAAACACCGCAACCAACACATTTGTCGTAATCAATCTTTGCATGGAAATCTTCTACCGTTACCGCATCGGCCTCACAGTTCTTTTTACACAAACCGCAACCGATGCAACCAATGGTGCAGGATTTGGTCGTTGCGGGACCTTTTTCCTTAGAAGAACATGCCACCAGATACTTCGCATCGTAAGGCACCATTTCAATTAAGTTTCTTGGGCATACGGATAAACATTTTTTACAGGCTCTGCACTTCTCTTTATCCACCACTGCCACACCGTTTATGACATGAATGGCATCAAACTCGCATACCTTTTCACAGCTTCCGTATCCCTGACAACCAAAATTACAACTTTTAGGGCCTTGGTTAGGGACAAAAGCCATCATCCTGCAATCCTCAAGGCCGGTATAATTATAATCAAGATGCGTATGCTCACAATCACCCTGACACTTCACAAAAGCAACCATTCTTTTGGTACTTTCTGCTTCCACACCCATAATAACCGCAACTTCTTTTGCCACGGCTTCGCCGCCAACGGGGCAGGCATTTACAGGTGCTTCACCTTTTATAATGGCTGATGCAAGACCACTGCATCCGGGGTATCCGCAACCGCCGCAGTTATTTCCAGGCAACGCTGCCAAAACTTTTTCTTCCCGCTCATCAACTTTTACCTTAAAAGCAATGGAGGCAACACCTAAGAAGATACCGATAAATAACCCTATAGCCGCAACTACGGCGACTGAAATCAAAATAGCAACGTAATTCATCTTCCCCCTCCTTTGCTTAAATTAAGCCTGCAAAACCACAGAAGGCAATCGCCATAAGGCCTGCTGTAACCAATACAATAGGCATCCCTTTAAAAGGCTTGGGAATATCATTGTATTCTATCTTCTCACGAATACCGGCCAGAATAATAATGGCAATGGCAAATCCCACACTTGTGGCAAAACCGTTTACAACACTTGTAAGCAGATCATATTCCAAATTTACATTGGTAATCGCCACACCCAATACCGCACAGTTTGTAGTAATCAACGGAAGATATACGCCCAGTGCTTTATAAAGGCTTTTCATATATTTTTTTAAAAACAATTCTACAAACTGCACCAATGCCGCAATTACCAGAATAAAAACAATCGTTTTCAGGAAGGTAATGCCCAAAGGTTCCAATACAAATTCATATAAAAGCCCCGCTACAAAAGATGCCAGTGTAATAACAAAAATAACGGCACCGCCCATACCTGCGGCAGTTTTTACTTTTTTAGATACACCAAGAAAAGGGCACAGACCAAGAAACTGGCTTAATACCACGTTGGATACCAAAGAAGAACCCAGGGCAATCACGATTAACTGAACAATATAATTACTCATCTTCATCGCCCTCCTTCTCTTCGTCATCTAATTCGAGAATCTCTATATCTTCATCCTCTTTCTCTGCTACTTCCGTTTTCTCTTCTCGCTCTTCTTCAACACTCTCCTCAACCAAACGCTTAGAACAACCGCTTTCACCGCAATTTAAGCAATCGGAATTGCAACCGGACTGGATTTTGCTCACATCCTTACCCTTTGCTTTCCCCCTCTCTTTCATCACATTCTGAATCGCGGTCAGGCCCGCAAGAATAAAGAATGCACCGGGAGCCATAATCATAATGGTCATGGGACCAAAGCTTGAAATTTCTCCTACCAGAAGTTCATTCAAAACTCTCACAAAAGCAGATGTACTTTCAGGATTCAGCCATTTGTTAATAAGGTCTGTCATAAGCACAGGTAAGGGTGTTCCGTAGATATCCGCACCTGCAATACCAAACACGGTTCCTGCACCTAAAAACTCTCGAACCAATCCAATCAAGGTAAGTGCCAGGGTAAATCCAAGTCCCATACCCACACCGTCAAAAAAGGACGGTAACGGCTTATTCTTGGAAGCATAGCTTTCCGCACGGCCTAAAATAATACAGTTTACTACAATCAGGCTGATATAAATGCCTAAGGATTCATGCAAAGGCTGTACATAAGCATGCAACAAAAGTTCTACAAGGGTTACAAATGTTGCAATAATCACTATATACGCAGGAATACGCACTTTGTCGGGAATTATTTTACGCAACATTGAAATCATCAGATTACTCAATGCAAGTACTACCATGGTAGATAATCCCATGCCCAAACCGTTTATGGCAGATGTGGTCACCGCCAGCGTGGGACACATACCAAGCATTAATACGAAGGTAGGGTTTTCCTTGATGATACCGTTATACAAACGTTCCATACACTGTTTCATCACTCATCTCCCCCTTCCTGTAATATTGCAAAGCATTCGCAGGCCGCATTGACACCGCCTGTAATTGCATCGGAAGTTATGGTCGCACCGGTAATGGCATCCACCTCACCGGATATTTGCGCACCGGTTTTTACTACAGTAAAATTAGTTGCATTTACATTCCGAAACTGCGGCAACAAAACATTTTCCGCATTCATTCCAAGCCCCGGTGTTTCTCCAATGGCCAATATGGATACACCTTTTAAGATGCTCTCTTTGGTAACACCTACATAAAAGGAAATTGCGCCGTTATAACCTTCCTTGGTAGTGATACCGATTGCATATCCATAAAAACTGTCCTCCTCCGAAACATACGCACCATATACCTCATCAATCACAATCCCTTCATAGCCTCTTGCAATAACTGCAGCATTTAATTCAGCAATTTGTGCATCGCTTAATAATTCAAATACCAGCTCAGTGACAGGTACTAATTCACCCGCTTCATTCTCTTCGTAAAAGACTTCACTGCAGGCAGATGCTTTTTTCTCTGCCTCATACGCCGCAATCGGTTCTTTGGTTAATTCATTGACAAAACCAAGTAGCGCACCTGCAATCAACGTAATCACAAAAAGAATCAACGTATCTTTTATCATATCTTTCATACGCGCTCGCCTCCTTTTCCGAAGGCCTTGGGCATAGTTATCTTTTCAATCAGAGGCACCAACAGGTTGCCGATTATGATTGCATAAGACACTCCTTCCGCACCCGGTCCGAACAAGCGGAAAATACCGGTTAACACACCCAACAAAACGCCATACAAATACTGCCCCTTCGCCGTAATCGGCCTGGTCGCATAATCCGTTGCCATGAAGAAGGCGCCAAGCATCAAACCACCGCCTGCAAGATGTGCTGAGATAAAAGACACATCAAAACCGTGACCGCCAAAAAGCGAAATAAACACAACAAAACTAAGAAGATACAAGCCCGGAATCTTCAAATCAATAATACCCATGGCAATGAGGAAACAAGCACCAAGTATAATGGCAATCATAGAGGTCTCACCTATGGTTCCTCCCGTCGTTCCCACAACCATATCAAGAATATTTACACTGTTTCCGGCTTTCATGGTTGCCAATGGCGTAGCGCCCGTATAAGCATCACAGGTAAAGTCCGTCATATAACGTGCAAAGGAAATCATCAGAAAACATCTGGCACCAAGGGCAGGATTCATAAAATTCTGTCCCAAACCGCCAAAAAGCATTTTTACCACAACAATAGCAAACACCGCACCTGTTGCAGCCATCCACAAAGGAAAATGAGGCGGTAAATTCAACGCCAACAAAAGCCCTGTTACCACGGCACTCATATCTTTTACGGTAGACGGCTTCTTACAGATTTTACAAAAAATATGCTCTGACATAACCGCCGAAAATACAGTTACCACTATTAATAACAACGCATACCAACCAAAGTTTACAACACCGAATACCGTAGCAGGCATCAATGCAACCACTACGCAAAGCATGATATTGTCGGTGCTGTCTTTGGAACGGATATGGGGATTGGATGACACTTCCATTCTCTCTTTCATACCCTTCCTCCTACTTCTTTTTACGTTCTGCCAGAATCATGCGTCGCATGGATTTAATGGACTGGGTAAGCTGTCGTCTTGCCGGGCATATGTAACTGCAGCATCCGCATTCACAGCACTCCATACCATTGAGTTTCTCAAACGCTTCCTTCTCGCCCCTGTCAGCCAAAACAGCAAGACGGCTGGGTACTACCCGCCCCGGACATACCTCCACACAACGGCCGCAATTAATGCATGCAGTCTGTTTCGCACCCGAAACCTCATCCTTGCTTAAACATAATAATGCAGAAGATGTTTTGGTCACCGGTACATTCACATCAAATAAAGCAAATCCCATCATAGGGCCGCCGGATATAATCTTTTCAGGCTCTTTTGTGAAACCGCCCGCTTCTTCTATCAATTCACCGTAATTGGTTCCGATACGAACCATATAATTACAAGGGGCTTTGATGCAGTCGCCGGTTACGGTTACGATACGGTACATAACCGGTTTCCCTTCTTTTACGGCATGATAAACGGAAACAACAGTATCTACATTATTCACAATACAACCTGCATCCGCCGGTAACATGGAAGAATTGATTGCCCTGTCGGTCACCGCATAAATCAAATGACGTTCCGAACCCTGCGGATACTTGGTTTTTAAAGCTACTACCGAAATACGTTCTTCATTCTGTGTCAGCTTTCTTAAAAGCTTAATACAGTCTCTTTTGTTATCCTCCACGGCAAGAATGCCTCTTGCACGGTCAAACAGGCGCAATATGATTTTAAGACCTTCCACCAGCTTCTCCGGCTCCTCCATCATACGTCGGTAATCGCTGGTAAGATAGGGCTCGCATTCCGCACAGTTGACAATCACGAAATCAATTTTATCCGGATCCTTGGGTGCCAGTTTTACATGGGTAGGAAAGCCTGCACCACCCATACCTACAATGCCTGCCTCCTGAATCAATTTCAATATATCTTCTTTTAAAAGAATCTCTACAGGCTTAGGCTGCTCAAAAATCACTTCCTTGTATTCCTGATCATTCTCTATGACAATAGACATTACACCGTCTCCGGTCACTACACGTCTTGGCTCAATGGCTTTTACCGTACCGGAAACCGTTGCATAAATAGGCGCAGAAACATAACCGTCTGCCTCCGCAATCTTCTGTCCCGCCAAAACCTTATCGCCTTTTTTTACAATAGGTTTTGCCGGTGCTCCGATATGCTGTGACAACGGATATATCAAATCGCCTTTGGAAAGATATTCCTTAATCGGCTTATCCTTGGAAAGTTCTTTACCGTCATAGGGATGTATCCCTCCGGTAAATGTGAATTTTACCATATATGAGCCTCCTGTTTTCTATGTATTTATCAGCCTGTTTTTCCCTAAATTTCGTATCAAACATATAAAATATTCTTACTTATAAATGTACTATATTTTTGCAAAAAATACTACTTTATTTTGGGATTTCGTGCTATAATCATATCAGTATTATTTTTTCTCGGAAAATGTATTTTATTTTCCAAATTAAGATAAAAAACAAATGGTATTGTAAGGGTGAATGAGTATGAAAACGATAGTAAAAAATCTCGGCAGCAAAAAACCGAATTATCCGATTGAAAATCTCGCAAAACTGGAAGAAATCTTATTTCTTGATATTGAAACCACCGGTTTTACCGCACAGAACTCAAATCTGTATCTGATCGGATGTGCATACTATAAAGACAACGAATGGCACACCATCCAATGGCTTGCCGAAAACTATGACGAGGAAACTGTTGTATTACAGGCATTCCTTGAATTCTGCCTGAATTATACTTTCTTAATTCATTTTAACGGCAACCGCTTTGATATACCTTATTTACAGCAGAAATGTAATATGTATAATATTCCTTTTATGTTTGATGTATATCAGGGAATTGACCTTTATAAGAGAATCAAACCCTACAAGAGTTTCCTGAAATTAAACGATTTGAAGCAGAAAACTTTGGAACAGTTCTTAGGCTTACAGCGTGATGACAAATTCTCCGGCGGCGAATTGATTAATTACTATCATGACTATGTATGTTCAAGAAATGTTGATATGATGGAAGCAATCCTGTTACATAATCAGGAAGATGTGGAAGGCATGCTGGACTTGTTATCCATCCTTGCCATTACAGACCTCTTCAACCTTCCCGTACGTGTTATGAAAGTACAGGCAAACTACTACAACGATTACGAGAATAAGAAACGTCAGGAACTTGTATTAAACTTGCGTTTCATGACTCCCCTTCCCGTTCCCGTATCCTATGCATCCATGGGTTGCTACTTCACCGGAAACGAATTGAACGGCATCATCAAAGTGCCCCTCTACGAGGAAGAAATGAAGTACTTCTACTCTAATTACAGAGATTACTACTACCTTCCCGAAGAAGACATTGCCATCCATAAATCAGTGGCAAGCTTCGTAGACAAGGAGCACCGCGAGCAGGCAACTGCAGCAAACTGCTACACCAGAAAATATGCTTCTTACCTTCCCCAGTGGGAAATGCTGTTCACACCTTTTTATAAAAGAGGTTATCGCGAAAGAGATATGTTCTTTGAATTGACCGATGAGTTTAAGACAAGCAGAGCTTCTTTCAACCAGTATGCAGAACATATTTTACAGACCATGTTGATGTCGGATTATATGTAAATAATTTAACCCTGAGAAACACTTCTCAGGGTTTTATATTGCATTAAAAAAGCACTCTCGTTTTCCCGAAAGTGCTTTATTTTTAATTCATAGGTTTTGAGAAGAAGAAGGACGCTTTTCTTTCATATCCAACTTCTTTATAATTCATCATCTGCTCGGTGCTTCCTAAAAACAGGATTCCACCGGGTGCAAGTGAATTATAATACTTGCGGAAGATATCTTCCTTGGCTTCCTCTGTAAAATAAATCAACACATTTCTGCATACGATTAAATTCACGTTGGTGGGATAAGCATCTCTTAACAAATTATGTTCTTTGAACTCAACCCTGGCCTTTATCTCATCAGCGATTCGATAGGAGGAGCCAACCTTTGTAAAATATTTTGCTTTTAAATCTGCAGGTACACCTACAAGACTCTTCTCTGCATAAATGCCGTTCTTTGCTGCAGCAAGCACCTGTTTATCAATGTCAGTTGCATATATTTTAATTTTAGACAAAGGAACATGTCTGGATAATGCCATAACCAATGAATATGGTTCATCGCCTGTAGAACAAGCCGCACTCCAAATCGTTAACTGCTGTCCGAATTTATTTATCAATTCAGGAAATACATCTTTGTCCAAAATCTGCCACTGATCAGGATTACGATAAAATTCAGATACGTTGATTGTAAGGTAATTAACAAACTCCTCCAACAACGCCGCATCCGTCTTAAGCTTTCCAAGAAAAGCCTCATACCCTTCCAGGTTGTGTCTGCTAATCAAGGTGTCGATTCTTCTCTTCATCTGCTTCTCTTTGTAGCAGTTCAAATCAATCTTGGTCAGTGCAAGCACCTGCTTCTTGAAATACTCGTAATCATATACCATATCAGAACAATTCCTTACTCTTATTCTTCTGCAGGAGTTTCTTCAGCAACTGCTTCTTCTGCAACAACATCTGCAGTTTCTTCTTCATCGGGAAGAAGTGCTTTAATGCTCAAGCTGATTTTCTGGCTTTCTGCATTGAAATCTACAACCTTAGCAGTTACTTCATCACCAATCTTTAATGCATCTGCAGGCTTCTCAATATGTTCTTTGGAAATCTGTGATACATGAAGAAGTGCATCTACACCTGCTTCTAATTCAACGAATGCACCAAACTCAGTCATTCTTGCAACCTTACCGGTTACTGTATTGCCAACTGCATACTTCTCTGCTGCATCCTTCCAAGGATTTGCATCATCAAACTTTGTGCTTAATGCAATCTTGGTTCCGTTGATTTCTTTAATCATAACCTTAACGGTATCACCTGTCTTAAATAATTTCTTAGGATGTTCAATTCTTCCCCAGCTCATTTCAGAGATGTGAAGTAATCCGTCAACACCACCCAAGTCGATGAATGCACCAAAGTCTGTTACGTTCTTAACAGTACCTTCCACAACATCGCCTTCTTTTACCTTAGCAAGAAGTTCTTCCTGTGCTTTCGCCTTCTCAGCTACGATGAGCTGCTTGCGATCACCGATATATCTTCTCTTCTTAGGGTTGTATTCTGTAACAACGAACTGGATTTCCTGATCAGCATATTTGCTTAAATCCTTTTCGTATACGTCTGATACAAGACTTGCAGGAATAAAAATTCTTACTTCGTCCACTACAACTGATAAACCACCGTTTAAAAGCTGAGCAACCTTAGCTGTAAGTACTTCCTGATTGTTAAATGCTTCTTCAATTCTCTTGCTACCCCTGTCAGCAACCAGTCTCTTGTATGTAAGAGCAACCTGTCCGTCACCATCGTTAACCTTAACGACTTTAACATCAAGCTTGTCCCCCACCTTGACTGCTTCTGTCAAATCGATTGCAGAATCATTGGTATATTCAGACTTGGGTAAAATACCGTCTGACTTGTAGCCGATGTTGAGAATAATCTCATCAGGCTTAACGTCGATAACTGTACCTTCAACTACCTCTCCTGTATGAATAGTTTTTAATGATTCTTCAAGCATTTGTTCAAAAGTTAATTCTGACATAATTTTGAACCTCCTCAATAATTTTATTTGGGGTTGACGCCCCTGCCGTAATTCCCACTAGTTCCACAGATTTAGGTATGTCTAAATGCAAGTCCTCCAGTGTCTGAATAAAATGAGTATTCTCGCATTCCTTCGCACATATTTCATAAAGCTTACGTGAGTTAGAACTATGAGCCCCACCAATGACGATCATAACATCAGCTTCATCCGCAATTTCACGGGCTTCTTTCTGACGCACTTCCGTCGCATTGCAAATAGTATTCGCAACACTAACATCATACCCTTTTTTTGTAAAAATTTCAACTAATTCTTGAAATTTCCTGTAATTAAATGTCGTTTGTGAGACAATACAGACTTTTTTATCTCTGTCAATTGTAATTTTTTCCGCCTGTTCATGAGATTCTACCACAATTGCAGGGGTTGAAGCCCATCCTCTGATGCCTTCCACTTCGGGATGTCCTTCATTACCGATAATGATAATTTGCTTACCTTCGGCACTTTCTTTTTCCACAATGGAATGAATTCTTTTTACAAAGGGGCAAGTGGCATCTTCATACTCCAAACCGTTCTCTTCTATGATGCGGTAAACATCCTTGGCAACACCGTGGGAACGAATGATTACGGTACCTTCTTTTAAGTTCCGTAACTCCTCTTCGTTTTCGATGACCAAAACACCTTTGCTTGCCAAATCTTTTACCACTTCCTCATTATGGATAATCGGGCCGTAAGTATATATTTTCTTGCCGGTTTCTATCTGTTCGTAAACCTTGTCTACCGCACGTTTTACACCAAAGCAAAAACCTGCAGATTTTGCCAATTTTACTTCCATTTTCAGTCCTCTTTTACTACAATTTTATTGATGTAATACCCTGTCAAAAGACCGCACTTACACCTACTGTTTAGAACGAATCAAATCAATGATTGCATTCTTTACTTCTTCGATGCCCATATCGGACGTATCCAAAAATACCGCATCTTCCGCCTGTTTTAAGGGTGCAATTTCACGATTCATATCACGTTCATCACGTTCCGCAATATCCTTTTCGATTTCCTTCAAATCGCAATCCATGCCTTTGGCAACAAGCTCGTTATAACGACGTTTTGCACGTACTTCGATGCTGGCTGTTAAATATATTTTCACCTGGGCATTCGGTAAAATATTCGTACCGATATCACGACCGTCCATAATCACATCGTTGTTTGCTGCCAGATCTCTTTGCAAATCAAGAAGCTGTGCTCTTACATCCGGATTGGTGGAACTTGCAGACGCCATATTCCCTACTTCTTCGGTTCTGATATACGGGTTCACGTCTTCACCGTTTAAAAGTACTACCTGCTTACCGTCCGCATACTGAATGGAAACCTTCGCTTCCTTGCATTTCTCGGAAATTTTAGCACTTTCATCTGCTTTGATTCCGTTACGGATTAAATACAATGCAATCGCACGGTACATCGCCCCCGTATCCACATATATAAAATTTAATTCTGCCGCCACGCTCTTGGCGATGGTACTTTTACCTGCTCCCGCAGGTCCGTCAATCGCTACATTAAAAGCCATTTTAATATCCCCCTTTGGATGTCTTATCATTCTGATTTTATCATTTTTTCATTTGCCTTTTATGCATTTGTCTTCGCATAAAAATCTTTAATTTCCTTCTGAATATTCTCCGGAATTTCCTGTACGATTTCAGCGTTGGGCTTCGAAGTATAATAACCCTGAATCAAATCTACACCTAAGGTGATTACCGTCTCCATTTCTTTTGCGGTTTCAATACCTTCTGCCAATGCCTTAAAATTATTCTCATGGGCAAAACTGATAATACTTTTTACAAAATGCTGTTTCTGTAAGTTTTCATCAATACCGCTTAAAAGCATTCGGTCAATTTTAACATAGTTTGGTGCATATCGTAAAAGATTAATAATATTGGAGTATCCTGTACCGTAATCATCTACCGCAGTTTCCACACCGATGGTATGGAAGCTTTCTTTCATACGCTCCAGTGCAATATCATCCGCTTCTGTCTGCTCTGTTAATTCAACAACAACGGAAGAATTAAATTTGCGCAATTTAATTGCCAAATGCTCTGCATCCACACCCTCTAACTGTTCGCCCGGAATACTGTTGATAAATACTTTCTTCCCTTCAAACAGAGGCTTATTTTCTTCAATACATTGAATAACATTAAAGAATGTTGCTTTCTCCACATCGTACAAACGTCCAAGGTGCTCTGCATATTTAATTACCTGTAACGGAGATACTCTTGGCTCTACATTTGTACGCATTAATGCTTCATACGCATATATACTACCATCTTTCGCATTAACAATAGGCTGGAAATGATAGGTAAATAAATTATTATCCAGAATATTTCCAACCACTTTTGCTTCATTCAATTCCGCTTCAGACAATTTCTTTCCGATACGCGTCTGAAGAGCCTTCGCCTTATTACCGTTCTTACGGCTTACGGCTATATTCATTAAATTCTCCAAATCAGGCCAACTTGCCACATGACCGGTCTTGGTTCCTGCATTAATTTCAATATGAGCCACTGCATCGGGACTTGCATTATATGTATATAATGCTTCTAAAAGTCTTTCACTGATGCGTCTGGTCATATCTGCATTATCCTTCGGGGAAATCTGTGCCACTACAAACTCATCATTACCCAAACGACAGCACATTGCACCTTCACCGGCATTTTCTTTTAACATTCTTGCCAGTTCCACGAGAACTTTATCTCCGGCTTCACGTCCTTTTTCAGCATTGATTTTACCGATATCGCAAACATCAATCGCCAGAACACCCACATACTGATTGGTGGATATAACACGCTCAATCATAGGCTTCGCATGCTTTACAAGACCGTTATAATCAAACAGGCCTGTTAATGAATCGGTAATCTTTTGCTCCTCAAGCATTTGATCCTGTGCACGCAAGGCCGCAATTCTACGATAATATTCCAAGCCTAACATTACATTACGAAGCCACATATAATAGTTATCTTCATAACATTTTGCTTCATTACCGTAACTGATTACGGCGTATCCAAAGCATATGTCTTCAAAATGCAACGGTGTGAAAATATATCCCTTGGGAATATCACTCTCCCCGTACATATGAGGTAACATTTCATTTACATCAAACATATCCGTAAAATTCAACTGGTCTTCACCTTTTCCGGACGGACCACATTTTAAAACCGGTATCATTTGAGGTGCATAGCCGGATTTAATCAGGTTACCTTCGTCCTTCTTGGTGTTGTCCCAATATGCATTTAAACATATATGAAAGCTGTCAAATTCACGAATCTGATAGGTATATGTCTGAATCGTATCCATCAATCCACGGAAATTATTGCGGGATAACATATCCTCCAAAAGATAATCAACATTGGTATGTAAAATTCCCTTCGTATTTCGAATAGCCCACTCTGCACGTACAGGTGCCACCGGAATGACACTATCGTTATGACAGCCGCAACTGCTACCGATAAAAGTCTTATACTCCGGATTAAAATCAGGCATAGGCTCTTCCTTAAGCAATGCAAAAACACAGTCCATCGCATAACATCCAAACTCTTCCGACGGATAATAGATGGATGTAATTGGCTGCGGACTGGTTCTTCCCTCTTCCATACAGCCATAACCTGTAATTGCCACATCCTCAGGAACACGATAACCTTTCTTCGTTACGGCATCTGCCACACCAATTGCCATATAATCGTTGGCACAGGCAATTGCTCTGGGCAATTTACCATGCTTCTCCAGCAATCGTTCTACAGCCTTCACTCCGCTGTCATACCAATAATCACCGTACAATATATAATCTTCCTTAATAGGAATATTATGTGCCTGCATACATTCAATATATGCACGAAGACGTTCCGTAGAATGCGAATGCCATTTGGTACCTGTCAAAAAAGCAATATCGGTAATTCCATGCTTATCAATCAAATGCGAAACCAACTGTACTATCGGCAAATAATGATTCATACGAATGGTCGGGAAATTCATGCTCTCTTTATCCACGCAAAGAACAACACCCTTATAAGTTGCTTTCAATTTCTTTTCGATATTGTATAAAACTCCGGGTGTCTGGATGGTATCTCCCATAATAACCACTGCATCAAACGCACTAAACTGAATCAATTTAAAAATATTCGATTCGCCGTTTTCACGCGGTTTAGACTCTTGAATTTTATGATACATGGCAAACACACAGACATCAAAATCATTTGCAAATGCCTGTTTCATAAATCCGGTCATGAAATTTTTCTGGTTGTCTTCTCTGGGCTGTCCCAGTAATAAGGCAATTCTTTTTCTTTGAGCCATAGTCATCCTCTCTAATCTGCCTGATAACAGATTCAGTATTCGCCTAAACAATATTCCCTATAAAATAATCCAATTACCCAATGCTGTCTCCGGCTAAATAACCGGTAGACCAGGCAATCTGTAAATTGTATCCGCCTGTATGTGCGTCCAGGTTTAACAATTCGCCTGCAATGTATAATCCTTTTATTTTTTTACATTCCATCGTGGAAGGATTCACTTCTTTTAAATCAACTCCGCCACTGGTAATGATTGCTTCCGTAAAACCTCTGGTTCCCGTAACCGTTAATGTTAATGCTTTGGTAATTTTAACCAAGCGTTCTCTTTCCTCTCTGGTTACGGAATGGGCAGTTTTGCTTTCATCCACTTCTGCCAGTTTCGGCACCAATGCAGCCAAACTGGACGGATATAGCGCAGGTAAAATATTTTTCAACTGCTTGTTATGTCCTTCATCGAATTCTTTTAAAAATCTTTTATCCAATTGCTCCACTGACAAAGCGGGTTTTAAATCTATCGTTAATACAATATTTTTATCGGCTTTTTTTTGTGCTAAAACACTGCTGGCGGTAAGAATCAACGGACCGCTGACACCAAAATGAGTAAACAGCAATTCTCCCTGCTGAGAGAAAACTTTTTTATCATCTATAAACAACGTAGCTTCTACATTCTTTAATGCCAGTCCCTGCAAATCCTCACACCAGTTTTCCTTCACCTCAAAAGGAACCAGCGAGGGCTTCAACTCCGTTACATTAAGACCCAGCTTCCTTGCAAATGTATGACCGTCTCCGGTAGAACCGGTAGAGGGATATGAAACTCCGCCGGTAGCAAGAATAACCGCATCATAATATTCTCTTTTACCATCAGCGGTAAGAATACCGGCAATCTGCTTTTCGTACTTGCTTTTCTTCTTTTTGGAGGCTTTGGTAATATTTACATCGGAATTGTCTTCGCAAATATCTGCCTCATGTACTTCATCCTGCTTTTCTTCATACGCCTCGCAGATAAGTTCTTTTACAGGTGTATGATAACGAATATCACATTTCAACACTTCCAGTTTCTGACGCAATGCTTTAATGACATCGGATGAATGGTCCGATACCGGAAACACGCGATTGCCACGCTCAATTTTTAACGGACATCCGGCCTTTTCAATCAAATCCATTACTGCATGATTATCAAATCCGTAAAAGGAACTGTAAAAGAATTTAACATTTCCCGTAACATGTTCAAAAAACTCTTGTGCATCACAGGCATTTGTAACATTACAACGGCCTTTTCCGGTTATATATACTTTTTTACCTAACTTTTCATTTTTCTCATACAAGGTTACGGTGTGCCCACACTCAGCAGCCCGAAGTGCGGCCATCATACCTGCTGCACCTCCACCGACAATAGCCACCTTACTCATGACATCCTTTGCCTCCGGCAATCTGTTTGATATTAATTTTAATTTGTAAAAGTGACGTTCTCAGCACTCTTTTATTAAAAATCATTACGAATAACAGGGTCATCTCCGATAAAATCAATTTCATCATTCAAATACACCTGATAATTTTCCCAAGTCTCTTCCAGTGTTTTCAGATTACGCTTGATTTCACCGGACTTTTTCATGCAAATTGCAGTAAGCAGTGCATTAATCAGGCTCATAGGCGCCACCATGGAATCAATAAACGTAGCCGAATCACTAACCGCAAACAAATTGCAGGAAGAATACATTTTCATGGGTGAATGCTCATTATCCGTAATTGCAATCACATTTGCTTTTCTGTCATTGGCAAATTCCATAGCTTTCAATGTACGCATGGAATACCTGGGAAACCCGATTCCCACAAATACATCATCCTTACCGATTCGAATCATCTGTTCAAAATATTCCGTTGTACTGCCGGTAGAAATCAAGGTTACGTTTCCGCGCATCATCTGCAGATAAAAGGCAAGAAATCGTGCCAAAGGTTCACAGTTGCGCAACCCCATAATATAAATCTGTTTTCCCGAAATCAACGCAGATACCGCCATGTTAAAAGCAGACACATCTACATTTGCAATGGTATCATTAATCTTTTGCATATCGGAAGCAAGGACCTTTTGAATCACTTCCGACTCCGATGTGTTTGACGCAAGCTTAACAGGTCCGCCCGTACGTTCCACCTGTTCCTGCACCCATTCACATAAATCTTTGTGAAATTCCGGAAAACCTGCATAGCCTATGGAAGATGCAAATCGAACCACTGTAGATTCACTGACCCCGGTTTCCTGCGCGATAGCTGCCGCCGTCATATATGCGGCCTGCCCGGTATTATTTGCTATATAATCCGCAATGGCTTTATAACCTTTACTTCTGCGGCTTCCATCCCCCAGAACTCTGTCCATTACGCTTGTTTTCATCTCTGTTTACCGATTCCCTTCTGTGTATTTATCTCTTCATTTTCTGTTTGATTTTTCTGCAAATCATCCCTTAAAAATACATACAAAACACACAAGTTTACACTATTATATAGTATACCATATTTTACCGAAATAAAAAAGCCCCTTTGCCAAAGCTTTTTCTTTGACAAAAGGGCAAATTTTATTTTAATTATACAGGGTATGCACCATTCTTGGTATCAGCCTGAGCAAGGTCAACCTTCTCCTGCTGTGCAAGACGATACTTAAAGAAGTCAACAGCAACCTGAGGGAATAATGCGTATGATAATACGTCTTCATCCTGCTGCTTCCATTCCTTCATTTCTGCTTCAATCTTATCTAATTCGTTAGGAAGCAAATCTGCCGGACGGCATGTAATGATTTCTTCGCCGGGAATAACCTTATCCTGAACTTCTTTGTTGAAAGGTTTAACGGTCTGACCGTATTCACCACGAAGAACAGCCTTCGTTTCCTTGGTAGCCATCTTATATCTTTCACCCATAAGTACGTTAAATACAGCCTGTGTACCAACAATCTGTGATGAAGGTGTAACCAAAGGAGGCTCACCCAAATCCTTACGCACTTCAGGGATTTCCTTTAATACATCATAATACTTGTCTTCTGCATTCTGCTCTTTTAACTGGCTAACCATGTTAGAAAGCATACCGCCGGGTACCTGATATAACAATGTCTTGATATCAACACCCATAACCTTAGGATTGAGAAGTCCGTTTGCAAGACATTCATCTCTGTAAGGTCTGAAGTAATCAGCGATTTCTGCAAGAAGGTTCTGATCGTAACCTGTGTCATAAGGAGTTCCCTTGAAGGTTTCAACCATAACTTCAGTAGCAGGCTGTGATGTACCTAATGCAAGAGGTGACATTGCACAGTCGATTACGTCTACACCGGCTTCTACAGCCTTTAAGTATGTCATACTACCAACACCTGAGGTATAGTGTGTATGAAGCTGAATAGGAAGCTTTGTAGCGCTCTTCATAGCCTTAACAAGTTCTTCTGCCTTATAAGGAACCAAAAGACCTGCCATATCCTTGATACAGATGGAATCTGCACCCATGTTTTCAATATCTTTTGCCATCTTCATCCAGTAATCCAATGTATATGCATCACCTAATGTATAAGAAAGGGCAATCTGTGCATGACCACGGCCTTCCTGCTGCTTTGCCTTATTTGTAGCATCTACAGCTGCCTGAAGATTTCTTAAGTCATTCAAACAGTCAAAAATTCTGATGATATCAATACCGTTAGAGATAGACTTCTGTACGAACTGATCTACCACGTCATCGGCATAGTGACGGTATCCTAAGATGTTCTGACCTCTGAAAAGCATCTGAAGCTTTGTATTCTTAAATCCGTCTCTTAATTTACGAAGTCTCTCCCAGGGATCTTCTTTTAAGAATCTAAGAGAAGCATCGAATGTTGCACCACCCCAACATTCTACGGAATGGTATCCAACTTTGTCCATCTTATCAACGATGGGTAACATGAATTCAGTCGGCATTCTGGTTGCAAGCAAAGACTGATGTGCATCACGCAGAACGGTTTCTGTAATTCCAATGGGTTTTTTAACCACTTTATTTTCAGCGTTATCCATTATTTTTTCCTCCT
>JAZNTK010000035.1:0-47069 GCA_045591685.1 Lachnospiraceae bacterium | reverse complement strand
GTCTGATTGTAAATCGCCTTGCCTATCGCCCTAACAACAAAGAAACCAACAATCAATATCAATATGACGAGGGCTAGACCTTTTAATATTTTAAGTAGTTTTGGTTTTTTCTTCATTTCATCTCTCCGTAAACTTCAAATTTGTCTTTGTAAAAAAACTTGACTTTTATTCCGGCTTCTGCAACTCAAAAATGTCATCATCTATCATTTTTTCATTGCCTCTAAAATACGCCATTATCGCATATTCAATTCTTTCTAAGTAATCAACATAATTCCCCGGAAAATTCTCTAAAGTGAAATCATCATCCGGATCAAAGTGAAAAACAATATACTTCAATAATCTTTGATAATTTTGCGTAATTTGTTCCGCTATTTCCATTGACTGTTCTTCACCACATAAAGTCAATGCTGTTATGCTCTCATAAAACTCCCAAAACGCATCCTCTGAAAAACAATTCTTTTCATGAAGAAAAAACATAAAACTGTTATTTTCTATTTTGTAATTATCAAGTATGATTCGTTTCGCAATTTCAGCTTTCATATATTAAAACCCTTTTATAATCCTCAAAGAATCCCGGATAAGACTTATTTACTGCCTCTGCTCCATGGATTGTCACAGGTGCCGTCGCCCTTACCGCCGCTACCGCAGCCGACATAGCAATACGATGATCTCCCGCGCTGTCAACCGTTCCTCCGGTATATTCCTTCACGCCATCAATATATAGATTCACTTTACCATTTTCTTCCACGGCTCTTAAATCCGCACCAAGCGCCTGTAACAAAGCCTTAGTGGTTTCGATACGGTCACTTTCCTTAATGCGAAGTCGTCCTGCATTTTCAAACACGGTAGTACCTTCTGCCAATGCCGCAACTACGCACATAACCGGAACCAAATCGGGTATTTCCGATACTTCTGCGCGAATCGCTTTTAATTCTTTCTGTTTTACGGTGACCGAGGTCTCTTCTATTGTAACCTCAGCACCAAATTTCTTCAATATATTTAAGATTTCCTTATCGCCCTGAGGGGATGTGGCATCAATTTCCGTTACTGTTATCTCTCCCGCAATAGCCCCCATACACAAGAAAAACGCCGCATTGGACCAGTCTCCCTGGGCCTGCATTTTATCCGGCGCAATGTACTTCTGATTTCCGGGAATATGATAACCTTTTTCAGTAGCTTCCACCCGGATACCAAACATATTTAAAACATCCAAAGTAATATCAATATATGCCTTGGATTCCAGTTCTGTAGTTAACATAATATCACTGTCGCCATTTAATAAAGGCAACGCATACATCAATCCCGTAATATATTGGGAAGAAATATTTCCGGGCAATTCGTAAGTCCCCGGTCTTAATTCTCCGCCTACTTCAAAAGGGATAAAATCGCTTGAAATCACAGCTCCGTTTGCTCGCATACACTCACATACCGGACCAAAAGGACGCTGCGGTAACTTGCCGTGTCCTTCCATGGTGAATTGTTTACATAAAACAGATGCAACAGGTAAAAGGAATCTCGCCGTCGAACCGCTTTCATTCGGATTCAAATGGGCTTTTTCACATTTTTTACCCGATAAAATCCCTGCAATAGGGTTTACATAAATATTTTTATCTTCTACTTTGATATCCGCGCCCATTGCATTCAGGCAATCAATGGTGGCCTTCATATCTTCCGATAAAATATTCGTTTTTACGGTAGATGCCTTATCTGACAACGCTGCCGCAATCAATAGTCTATGTACGTAAGATTTAGACGATATGGCCTCTATTTCACTTATGCATTTTTTGCAGGTGTTAATGTAATATCCATATTGGTACCTTTCTAAACTCCACTGTTCACAATGTATGCAATCCACTCATCCATGGTCATATCCTGAATAATGGAATTACCGATGGTCTCCGGCAACAATACGCTAATCTTCTTACCGGCACGCTTTTTATCGGAAATCGCCTGCTCTGCCAAATCTAATAGAGTATATTCGCAGGAAATAGGCAAATTGTAATTCTGCAAAGTCGCAATCAATCGTTTAGACATAGTATCATCTAAGCCGTTTGCCTTCTCATATGCCTTGGTTACCACTACCATACCGATGGCTACCGCACTGCCGTGTGGCACTTCGTAATTGCTTAATTTCTCGATGGAATGTCCTACCGTGTGACCGAAATTAAGAAGCTTTCGCACACCGGTATCAAACTCATCTTCCCCTACGATATCCGCCTTAATCTGCACACATCTTTGCACCATGGCAGCAATATCAAATTCCTTCTTTTCAAACTGTTCAAATAATTCCAAATCACGAATCATACCGTACTTTACAGCCTCCGCCATACCATCGGAAAATACCTCCGCCGGCAAAGTCTTAAAAGTATCCGTATCGCACACTACTCTCAAAGGTTGATGGAAGGCTCCCACTAAGTTCTTGCCCTGAGGTAAATCCACGGCAGTCTTGCCGCCTACAGAAGAATCAATAGCTGCTAAAAGCGTTGTGGGGCACTGTACATATTCCATTCCTCGTAAAAATACCGATGCTACAAAACCGGTCAAATCTCCGGTCACACCGCCGCCCAATGCTACTAAAAGGTCAGACTTTGAAACACCGTTTTCCGCACAGTACGAAAGTACCTGTTCTGCCGTACTCAAATTCTTTGACTTCTCACCATTTGGAAATACGAAGTACAATACTTCAAATCCGCATTCCTTTAACTCGTTGACGCACTTATCTCCATACAATGAAAAGACAATATCATCGCTGACTACAACTACTTTACAAGGCTTTTTTACCTTGGCAATTTCTTCTCCGTAGTGAAGTCCGCCACCGATGATTACTTCGTATTCTTTTGTGCTGGTTGTTACTTGTACTATTTGATTCATAACATTGATCCTTCTTTATCTTTGTTTTGCAAAACATATCTGTATTATGTAAACTTATGCAAGCTAAATCATTTGAAATATAATCACTTTCGCTTTTATGATATATATTATGTCAACTTCTCGAACGTAGCTTTATACTCTTCTTCACGTCTGTTATCATTTTCCTTGCAGATTCTACCTTCGGCAAGCATTTTATGTAAACTATCATAATCTTCTGCCGCAAGCACATCCCTGTAATCCTGAACGTTCTTAATGAACACATCCAACTCTTCCAGCAAATGCTCACGATTCTCCGCAAACAGCTCGGTCCACATATCTTCGTTCAGGTATGCAACCCTCGTCAAATCCTTAAAACTTCCAGCCGAGAAACCGTATCTCTTCTCGCAGGTAGGACTCTTAATATACGCACTGGATACCAGATGTGCCATCTGGGAAGTGTAAGCAATTACCGCATCATGCTCCGCCGCCGTTGACACTCTTATTTTACCAAATCCCAACTTCAAAAAGAAAGCCTTAATCTCTTCAAACAGTACTTCATCCGTATTATGATCCTTACAAAGAATCATAGTCGCATTGTTAAAAAGTCCAAAGAAGGAATACTGATATCCGGACTTTTCAATGCCTGCCATAGGATGGCCGCCGATAAAATGCACGCCGGCCGCTTCACAGAAATCCGACAACTCCTCGCATACACTGCCTTTAATACCGGTACAATCCACCAAAACAGCGCCTTTCTTCATAAAAGCAATATTTTCTTTTACATAGTCGATGTTTCTTCTTGCATACAGGGATAAAATCAACAAATCACATTCTTTTAAGGTATCTTCATTTAATTCCCCGTGAATCACATCCTCGGCAATTGCCTGTTCCACGATATTTTTACTTCTGTTGCAGGCATAAATCCTGCAGGTTGTTGTTTCACGAACCGTTTTGGCCATGGAGCCTCCGATAAGGCCCAGACCAACGATTCCTACTGTTTTTATCATAATTTCATAATATCCTCTCTAATCATCTGCACACCGCGATTGATTTCTTCGAATGCCGCCGGAGTAATGGACTGCTGACCGTCGCACCATGCCTTAGCAGGGTCGTTGTGCACTTCAATAATCAAACCGTCTGCGCCTGCTGCTGTAGAAGCATAGCACATAGATTTTACATATTTAGAATAACCCGTAGAGTGTGAAGGGTCAATGACAATCGGTAAATGAGTCTTTTCTTTTAATACGGGTACCGCCGAAATATCAAGGGTATTTCTGGTTGCGGTTTCGAAGGTTCTGATACCTCTCTCGCAAAGAATAACATCTTCGTTTCCGCCTGCCATAATGTATTCCGCACTCATTAACAATTCCTGAATGGTGCTTGATAAACCTCTCTTCAAAAGAATAGGTTTCTTGGTATGGCCAAGTTCTTTTAACAACTGGAAGTTCTGCATATTTCTTGCACCAACCTGAATTACGTCCACATCCTCGAACAAATCAAGCTGGGATAAGTCCATAATTTCGGTAACAATGGGAAGTCCTGTTTCTTTTTTGGCTTCCAATAAAAGTTTGATGCCATCGCCACCCAAACCCTGGAATGCGTAGGGTGAAGTACGGGGCTTGAATGCACCGCCGCGAAGCATGGTAGCACCCGCTGCTTTTACTGCTTTGGCAATGCCGATAATCTGCTCTTCTGTCTCCACGGAACAGGGACCTGCAATCATTGCAAAATGGCCTGCGCCGATTTTAGTATTCTCAACGGTAATTTCGGTATCCAAAGGATGGAACTTACGGTTTGCAGCCTTATAAGGCTCCTGAATACGCTTAACGGTATCTACGATTTCCATAGCAGATACCAAATCGATATCTACCTTAGAAGTATCACCTACAAGACCTAAAATAGTGGAATGAATACCTTGTGTTTTATGGATATCAAGACCTTTGTCTTCTAACCATTTCTTTAACTGCTCATACTGTTCGGGATTGGGATTTGACTTTAATACAATAATCATTTTGTTGTCCTCTTTTCTTTTTATTCAATCACTTTCTTTTAAGCCTCGCCGATTGCGTCTTTCGGTTTAGCCTTCATTCATTAACCGCCGTTAACAAACAAAAAACCGGTATTTCTCTGCGAAACACCGGTTTAAATCTTACTTTTATAAAAACCTTGTTAATTGCACGACAGAGAAACCTTATTAAATTGCTTAATAAAGTAAAAGTAAAAGTATGTAAAAAAGAAATTTACAAATCTACTCATTTCTGTCTCCTTCAAGATTTATTCGTGTTCATTATAGCACTCTCATTTTCAATGTCAAGAGTTTTTTCTCTGTTTTTTTATCACTTTAATTTAATAAAGTCATTTTATCTCGCCTCTAATTTCATATCTCCCGCTTTTAACCACTTCCACCTTCTCATCACGGAAGCCACACCCCAGGCAAGCAATCCCGGTAAAATAAAGCATAATAACAACACTTCAAGAATTGCCAACGCCGGGTCCAAGCCGGTCTCTACCATCGTATTGTATGCATTAATCGGTCCTACCAGCCCTGCAGTTCCCATACCGGAACCCACTGCGTTGTTCTGGAATTTAAAAATCATGGTCGAAATCGGCCCCATAATCGCACTGGAAATAATCGCCGGCAACCAAATGGTAGGCTTCTTCACAATGTTTCCCATCTGAAGCATACTGGTTCCGAGTCCCTGTGCAAGTAAACCATTCCACTTATTGTCCTGATAACTTGCCACCGCAAAACCAACCATATTGGCACAGCAACCAACCGTAGCCGCCCCAGCCGCAATACCGGAAAGATTGAGAATTACGCCTAATGCAGCCGAACTGATAGGTAATGTCAGTGCCATACCCATTAATACAGATACAATAATACCCATCAGGAAAGGTGCCTGTTGTGTACCAAGAGCAATCAAATCACCGATTTTATTCATAAAAGCACTAATCGTAGGACCTAAAAGAAGCCCAACGGTTGCACCTGTCAAAATACACACAAACGGCGTTAAAATAATATCCAACTTCGTTTTTCCCGAAATCAGACGTCCTACATAAATCCCTGCTACTGCCGCAAGAAAAGCCCCTAAAGGCTCTCCCGGACCGCTAAAATGCATTACGCCGTCCACAAGCACACTTCCCGCAAGAATCTGTGATGCAAAGGCTCCCGTCATACCGGTTACCACAGCCGATAACGTAACCAAAGGGCTTGCCTTAAATTTCACTGCAACACCGCAACCGATACCGGCACCGGTAAGCGCAGTAGCCACCTTCCCCATCAATAAAATATATCCGCCAAACTGCCCCGGGATCCACGAACCGATTTGCACAATAATCGTGCCGATAATTAATGTTGCAAAAAGCCCCTGTGCCATTCCGGTCAGACCGTCAATAAAGAATTCTTTCAGAAATTCGCCTATTTTTTTCATAAAAAACCTCTGTGTATGCTGAAAATCGCTTTCTTTTTATATGTAAAAACATGTTAAAAACACTCTTCAAAAAGCGTACCACATCCCCCATATTTTATCAACAAAACGTTGTGAATTATCTTTACATTTTTGGTTCATTGTGCTATGCTATCTGTGTTGTAAAATATTTACAACAGTTATATTTTTTCGGAGGTATCTACAATGAACAAAGGTACAGTTAAGTGGTTTAACAACCAGAAGGGTTACGGTTTCATTTCTGACGAATCAGGAAATGATGTATTCGTACACTACTCAGGACTCAACATGGAAGGCTTCAAGACTTTGGAAGAAGGCGCTGCAGTTGAATTCGAAGTAGTTAACGGCGAAAAAGGACCTCAGGCAGTAAACGTAACCAAGTTATAATTAATCAGTTTTTCGATGTGCCTATTCTTAAATATAAATTTAGAAAAAAGCAATATTGTTTTAACAGATTAACGAACATTACGTTCTAACGCTAAGATTCAAAAAAGGAACCTGTAAAGGTTCCTTTTTCATTACACAATATATTTTTAACGTTTGCAATTTCTTTACTGCTCTTCTTCCACTGTACATTTTACCCACATGGCAGGTCTGACCCCGCCGCGGCCTACCGTACAGTAACGACCATCGTATTCAATGATTCCTTCCTCATTTACAAAAGCTACCTTTAGCTCATCTTCGCCCATAGTTCGCACCCACCACCAACTCTGTCCATCTCTTTCTTGCCAGTTTACTCCACTACGAATATTGTAATTTATACCATTAGTAATCGCAACGGGGGTTGGTGTCATTTTTCTTTCTGAGGTGTTTTCAAAATATAATTCAATTTCTTCAGCGGACAAAATAAACATATAATCTTGGGTTGAATCTTCCCATACGGTACCGTATTCCGGATTTGCATCATTCTCTAAATCCGACAAAATCACAAGTTCTTGCTCATATTTATTAATAACTTCCAAATAGAACTCATTTAAACGTACACGCAATGCTGAATCAGTCCAACAGGCCGGCTCAAAGACATTATGAAACGAATATCCCTCTACGATATTTGTGCACACCAGCAACACTTCGTCTCCCTGCCGGTCTGCCACATACCATTTAAGTCTGTCCACACCCAATGTGTTGTAATCATAATCCAGTGTACCAAAAAATACCTCATCGCCAACTTCTGCCGTGGAAAGAACTTCAAGTTCCTGTTTGTAATATACATAGGGTTGCACATACCTTAAGTATAATTCACCAAAACCCAGAATGATAACAAAAACCACTGCAATCTTTAGATAACGTAAAAAATTTCTCTTCTTCCGCTTCTGTTCCTCAATCAATACCTTCCGTTCAGGTGTCATATCCGATTCCGAAGTAATCGGTCGGTCTCGCTCCGTTAAAATAATAATGATAAAATTGCTGATAAAACGCAAAGGCAGTGCAAATGCTATTGAACCAATAAAAACCCAAAGGAAAATCTCTACACTTCCTGTTTGTCCTCCATATATCAAGAAAACTTTAACCAGCTCATGAATAATATAAATTTCCAAGCTAATTTCACTAAGAAGAAGCAATACAACATTCTTAATCTGAACTTTCATGCTAATCAAGAAAATCATTAACAGCCAAACTGCACAGAATAAGGTCTCATAAAGTAGGGTAACGGCCTTGGAACCATAACCCGGATGTCCGGTCCACTCCCGGTAATATCCCAAATAAGATAATACAATGATCTCTCCAAAAAATAACAGAATGAAAAGCACAATAGAAACCGGAAGCATCCATTTGTAATGTTTTTTTAAGAATGTCACTATCTTGCCGTAATACTTAGCCACATACATTCCTGCTAAAAAGAAAATCGTTGTATTATACCACCATTCTCCCCTAAACCAGCTTCCACTGCCTCCGCTGTTATCATGACCCAGAAGAAAGCTTATAAACATCATGCCAATGACAAATATGCTCATATACTTCAATGCTTTCTTTGAATCTTTTACAAAACGGAAGATGAAATAAAAAGCCAAATAAAGAATCAAAATTTCTACCAAAAACCAAGTATTGGTATTCAGCAATTTAAAACCTAATAGGGATACAGCCATTTCAACCACGCTTTGTATACTTCCGAAGTACAACCCAAGCATCACCGTATATACTAAATTGGAAACCATAAAAGGGACAAATACCGATAAAAATCTCCCTTCGAAGAACGTCTTTAAATAGTTCGGTTTCTTTTGTAAACTGGTTATCAATCCAAAACCCGAAAAAAAGAAAAAGATTGATGCAAAAAGAATACCTGTAAAAATAAAAAAACTAATGGGGCTTTTCAGCGTTGCACCATAATCGGTTACGTATTGCGCCAGATGGTGAAACACAATCCCCATTGCCGCTAAACCTCGCAGAACCTTACTTTGTTCCAGTGAAAGAAAATCTTCATGTATCTTTCCTTTTGGCGCAATTTTAATTTTAATCAGCATTAAAATAAGCATAATTGCCGGGAAAATGCACAAAAGTAAATATTCTGCGTTCATAATATTTTCTCCTTATTCATTAAGTTTTACAAAATTTTACTATCTCACTAAAAGATAAATATCCTCCAAAAAGATCCAATGCACTGCCAATCGTTGCATGCACACGGTCTTTTCCAAGTTCTTTCAAAAGAGCCAAATCCTCTATAGAATGTATTCCTCCGGCATAAGTTACGGCATTACCTTCATAATTCCCCAATAATGCTACAAGTTCCTGTTCAATGCCCTCAGCCTTACCTTCCACGTCGACGGCATGAATTAAGAATTCATCACAATACTGCTCTAGTTCTTTTAGAAGGTCTATAGTTACATACTCTGAAGTGGCAGTCTGCCAGCGATTAGTCATAATCTGATAACCATCTGTAGTTTTACGGCAACTCAAATCAAATACCACGTGTTCACGACCCACGGTATCTTTTAACACTTTCATTTTCTCTCTGGATAATACATCTTCATCAAACAGGTACGAAGTCACAATTACATGGGACGCACCTGCATCCAAATACTCTCCCGCATTTCCGGCATGAATTCCGCCACCAATCTGCATTCCTCCCGGATATGCCTGCAAAGCATCTATTGCTGCTCTCTTTGTGGCTTCATAATACTCACTGCCCGCTTTATTTAAAAGTATGATATGACCGCCTTTTAAACCATTTTTACAGTATAAATCTGCATAATATGCCGATTCCTGTTCGGACACAAAATTCTCCTGTGCCAAATTGCCTTCATCCTTTAAACTACTGCCTACGATTTGTTTTACTTTTCCATTATGTATATCAATACAAGGTCTGAATTCCATTTTATTCTCCGTTTCATAAAGTATTTCATTGTATAACATTATAAAATACAAAATGAATCGGGGCAAGTAGGTTCACATTTATTGCCCGCAACTCGTTACGCATTCTGTGTTTATTCAAACAAAAGTTGCCACAATTTGTACGTACCCGTTGCCACAACAAGAGTTGTCACAATAACACCTATGCAATAAATGTGTATATTCTGATTCCATGTCATATACTCAAAAACCAATAAAATTGTATTTTGCATCATTATGGTGCACAATCCGATTGCGCCCATAAAGTCTAATATCCTGTTATTGACTTTTATCTTCATCATCAGCAGGAATACGATAGCCGTAAAACATATAACCGTAGGAACTTGAACCATCCAAGTAACAGCCTTATCAAAATACCCCATAGTCATTGCAGTTTCAGACCAGTATCCAAACTCCAACATTACATAATCTAAATAATAAAAACATATTAAAAATGCTGCAATTGCAAGAATCAAAATAAGCCAAAACCACTTTTTTAAAACCGGAACGATTTTATCATAGAAGCGGGCAACCAGCATTCCTACAAAAAACAAAGGAATTGTATTATACCACCATTCTCCTTCAAACCAGTTGCATATTGTTTTTCCGTTCATATCATGACCAGCCAGAAAACTTACTACAATGATAGCGAGTACTGTAATAAGAATATAGCAATATTGTAGAAACGCCTTTTTTACAAAACGGAAAACGATGTAAAATACAACATACAAAAGCAATAATTCAACCAAAAACCACATATGGTCATTTAATAAAACGATTCCTATAAATGCTTTTATCAACACACTCACAGGATATCTGTTTCCTTGCATCAATGCCACAAAGATATAAGCAAAATTACAGATATAGAAGATACATAACAACGTACCGATTCGATGGGTCGGAATACGTTTCAGATAATCCTTATCATTATGTAAACCATTTATTGCTTCATATCCAAGGAAAAAGAAGAAAAAACCCATCAAAAATGTTCCTGCGGGACGATAGTAAATTAACTCGCCTCCGTATTCCGGAAAATATGCCATCCGTTCATTTAACTGATGCAACAATATTACAATAGAATACAATCCGAATAATTGTTTAAAGGTTCCCCTGTCATGCGGAACATCTATATATGCTCTTTTCTTTGCCAAAGAAATCCCCGGCAATGCAATCATTATTAAAAATGCCGTATACAAAAAATAAGGCACATTAAAAAAACCGGCAATTAAACATATCAATAAACATAAGAGAATATACACAATTCTTTTATGTTTATTCTGCCTTCTGATAAGTGTATCTTCAGACATACTAAGTGACTCATTTATCATCTGTTGCGCTTCCTGCATCGTAATGGTAGCATCAGCGTCCAGACGTTCACCTTTTAACAATTCCATAACGGAAACTTCAAAAAAATTTGCAATAGGCTCAAGCATGGAAATATCCGGATAACTTAATCCTCTCTCCCATTTGGAAATTGCTTTATCCGTAAGACCCAGTTCATCTGCTAATTCTTTTTGGGTCATTTTACGTTCTTTTCTTAATTCGGATATAAATTCACCTATTTTTTCTTTTTCCATAGTAATTTATCACTTTTCCTGTCAAAAATGTTAGCATACCCACCGGTTATCATCAATCGACCGTTGGTAGAATTGCCTTTTTTAATATCAATTTCTATAAAAAAGACCACAAAACGAAACGTATTTCATTTTATGGTCCTTCTCTATACTTCTTTGCCGATAACTCAATCGAAATTATCCCTCTATTACATCCTGCATATTGTAATATCCTGCACCCTTGCCTGCTAAGAACTTCGCAGCCTGAACGGCACCTTTACCGAATACAGCCTTAGAATATGCGGTATGGCTGAAAGTAATTACTTCATCTTCGCCTGCAAAAATAACGTCGTGGTCACCAACGATGGTTCCGCCACGTACTACCGCAAAACCGATTTCATTCTCAGAACGCTTCTCTCTCTTCTGGCTTCTGTCAAATACATATTCATAGCGATTATCTAATTCTTCATTAATAGAATCTGCCAATGCAAGTGCAGTACCACTGGGAGCATCTTTCTTTAAGTTGTGATGCTTTTCTACTACTTCGATATCATAGCCTGCAGGTGCTAATGTTGCTGCTGCTGTTTTTAACATTTTTAATAAAAGATTGATGCCGAGAGACATGTTAGCAGACTTTAAAACAGCAACTTTCTGGGATGTTTCTTCTACCAAACGAATCTGCGCTTCATCAAGACCTGTTGTACAAAGCACTACAGGAGTCTGTGTTTTTACACAATAATCTAAAAGTCCGTTAACTGCAGTTGCGGAAGCAAAGTCAATAATAACATCTGCTTTCACATCACAGTCAGAGATTGTCTTAAATACAGGATATGTATTTTTGATTCCGTCAAAAGGATCAATACCTGCTACAATTTCCATATCATTTTCCTGTGCAATCAGTCTGGTAATAACCTGTCCCATTTTACCGTTGCAACCATGCATAATTACTTTTACCATTTTTTATCTCCTCACCATATTTTATAAAAAGGCAGAGACGACTCTGCCTTTTCTCTTATCCTTATAAATTAAGCTTAGATTAAGCCATATTTCTTCATTTCTTCTTCCAAAACCTTAGCATGTTCAGGTTCCATCTCGGTCAAAGGACGTCTCAAAGTACCACCCTTATTGCCAAGAAGATTCATAGCCTTCTTAACAGGAATCGGGTTTACTTCGCAGAACAATGCATCAATCAAAGGAATTGCCTCTAACTGCATCTTACGTGAGCCTTCCACGTCACCTTCGAAATATTTTGCACAGATTTCATGAGTCTGTCTGGGTGCAACATTTGACAATACGGAAAGTACACCCTTACCGCCTAATGCAAGCATGGGTACAATCTGATCATCGTTACCGCTGTAAACATCTACACATCCGTCTGCCAACGCAAGAAGGTGTGCAGTCTGTGATAAATCACCGGTAGCATCTTTAACACCTACAATGTTTTCTACATCTTTACAAAGTCTCACGATTGTCTTCGGCTGGATATTCACGCCGGTTCTTCCGGGAATATTGTAAAGAATTACCGGAATCTTAATAGAATCCGCAATCATCTTAAAATGTTCGTACAAGCCCTGCTGGGTTGCTTTATTGTAATAAGGTGAAACAACTAAAACAGCATCTGCACCAAGCTTTTCAGCTTCCTGCGAAAGATAAATTGCTGTTGCGGTACAGTTAGAACCGGTTCCGGCAATAACCGGAAGTCTTCCGGCAACCTGCTTTACACAAAAACCAACAACTTCCAAATGTTCTTCATGCGATAAAGTAGATGCTTCACCTGTGGTTCCGCAAACCAAAATAGCATCTGTCCCACCTGCAATCTGAAGCTCTATATTCTCTGCAAACTGTTCGTAATCCACATCCCCATTCTCTTTAAAGGGTGTAATAATAGCAACACCTGCTCCGGTAAAAACTGACATATACGTCTCCTCCTGACTGGTCTGATATATCATATAAATAGACATTTTTCTGCGTATAATCATAACACTACCCGTCGATTATGTCAACGCGCAGTGTTATAAAAAATACCTCTATAAAATGTTATGTATGCAGAATGTTAATCATTCTCGTCTGCTTGAATTTCTTCTCCTTCTTCTAATTGTTCCAGTTTACTTACCGACACTTCATATGCTACCCTGCGTTCTGCCTCTGTGTCTGAGATTTTCTTTACATATTCCCTGCTCTGGATTCTGCCCCAGACTGCACAGCGGGTTCCTACTTCAAAACCGGATGCAAAACGTGCATTTCTTCCCCAACAAATACAGGGTATGTAATCCGATTTCCCGTAAGGGCGGTTTACTGCCAGTAAAAGGTCTGCAATCTCTCTTCCCAAAGGTGTTTTGCGGTAAATCGGTTCTTTACATATATAGCCGTCTAAAAAGATTTGATTTGTTTTACTGCTTTCACCGATTTCCTCAATAAACTCTACCTCGCGTGCAAATACAGACAATACCAACTTATTCTTTCGCTCCTCATGTCTGTTATAAGAGCGGAATTGTCCGGTTACCATGATTTTATAACCGCGATAATCTTTTGTGACATCCAGTAATCTCTCTGATACCATAAGGGGAATTATATCCGCGGATTCACTCAAACGTGTCACGAGCACATCCACCATATAAAAACCCTCTCCGTAAATCTCGTGGCTATATGTGAACTCTCCTATGATTTCACCCATAATTACCACTTGGTTGTTTTCAATTACCTTATCTGTCATTTCTGTTCTCCCTTCTTTGTCTCCTTCACAAAAGAATTTTTTCTATCATGCACTAATATATATATGTATAAAATGTGCATGAGATGACTGTTTTTTGAAACATTGCCTGAAAATCCCCCCGCATTTTTCGACAATGCCTTTTTCGTCCTCGTATATTTTAGATAAATCTTATTTTTAAAAACACTCCCCTAATGGTAACAACAGTTTGTGAATTTTTCATGGGTTAACCCATGATTTTTATGAAAAAACATGAAATCCTGTTCCTTTTTATAACGTAAAAAAGCGCAGACTGTTTTCACAATCTGCGCCTTAATTGATTATTTCATTATAAAATTTCCGATGCCGCCGCATTTACGTGCGGTCAAAAATTATTCCACAACAACTACCCAGCCTTCAGGTCCTTCAATCTTGCCTAACTGGATGCCTGTAACGGTATCATAAAGCTTCTGGCTTAATTCACCGATGCCGCCGTCTTTAATCTGAACAACTTCATCACCTTTTCTTAAGTGGCCTACAGGAGAGATAACAGCTGCTGTACCTGTACCCCAAACTTCTTCCAATGTACCGTTCTGAGCTGCTTCAAAGAGTTCGTCTGCGGAAATCTTTCTTTCTTCTACAGGATATCCCCAAGACTGGCAAAGTTCAATACAGCTTCTTCTTGTTACACCGGGTAAAATACTGCCGTTTAATGCAGGTGTAATTACAGTTCCGTTAATCTTAAAGAAGATATTCATTGCACCAACTTCTTCGATGTACTTTCTTTCTACACCGTCAAGCCAGAGAACCTGAGAATAACCTTCATCATGTGCCTTCACCTGAGCCTTTAAGCTTGCTACGTAGTTAGCGCCTGCCTTTGCTTCACCAAGACCGCCGCGTACTGCACGTACATATTCATCTTCAATCCAAATCTTAACAGGATTAAGTCCTTCCGGATAGTAAGCACCAACCGGTGAAAGGATGATGATGAACTTATATGTAGAAGAAGGACGTACACCAAGGAACGGGTCAGTTGCAATGATAAAAGGTCTGATGTAAAGGGAAGTTCCGGGCTTGGTAGGAATCCAATCCTGGTCTACCTTAACAAGTTCCTTGATTGCCTGAAGAAAATCTTCTGCAGGAATGGTAGGAATACAGATTCTTTCGTTTGTATTGTTTGCTCTTTCAATGTTCTTGTCAGGTCTGAAAAGTAAAACCTTTCCTTCTTCTGACTTATATGCCTTCATACCCTCGAACATTTCCTGTCCGTAGTGGAATACCATTGCAGAAGGTTCTAATGAAATAGGTGCATACGCCTCAATTCTTGCATCATGCCAGCCCTTTTCTACACTGTAATCCATTACAAACATATGGTCTGTAAAAATAGTACCGAATGTTAAAGGATTGTCTTTTCCGGGTTTTTCTTTGGGTGTCTGAGTTAATTCATATCTGATATTCATGTTCTTCTCCCTTCGAGTGTTATGACCACTCATATGTTAAAAATTTATAATACGTTATATTATTTTTTTATTATATTCTTCCTGTCCAAAAAGTCAACCTCTTCTATTTCTTCTTTTATATAGAATATTTTCTTTAAATATGATAAAATATACGCGAACACCATGCAAATCCACCGGGAGGATATTATGAGGAGTCTGTACCGCAAATTACGTGCAATCATCTTAAAAGATGTCGGCAACGAAGCCATAAGCCGAGATTTGGCAGTTTTACTTCGTGTCATGTCACTGATTTACATTTTATATTACATATTTGTGGCAATCTCTTTAGCCTGCCTGTATCAATATACCCATGCGTTTGCAGCCTTAATATGTGCAGGACTTCTGGGCGGTTGTTTTATCAGTACCTATGACAATCAGACCAAACTTGCCTTCCGTCTTTACAATATCGTAACCATTGCCGCTGCTTCTTATTTTACATTAATCGGCGGCTGGATGATGAATTTCCAATGGAATCTTTTAATCAGTATTCTGATTATATTTTACAGTCTGGGCATTACCATGGATAAAAAATTGCACTATATGCGTCTTCTCTTTACTTTGATGATTGTCCTGGCGGTTTTTACCCATATGGCGCCTTCTTACAGAGAAGGTTCTTCCCTGTTTACTTTCGTATTCCAGACTCTGCATGCTTATTTCTATGGGGTCATGCTATGTATTCTCGCTTATTGTTATTGTATTAAATTCAATCTTGCCGAAAAGAAATTGAGAGAGTCTAATCAAAAGCTTGTGGAAATGGCATCCTTAGATGCCCTTACCCAATTACCGAACCGTCGCAGTATGAATGAGCATCTTGGCCTTCTGGTATATGAAAACAGCCGTACCGGACGTCCTTTCTGCGTTGCCATCGGCGACGTGGATTTCTTCAAAAAAATCAATGACAATTATGGGCATGATACCGGTGACTATGTTCTTTCCACGCTTTCGGAATTATTTCAAAACAATATAAAAGGCCGCGGAATGGTTGCCCGCTGGGGTGGCGAAGAATTTCTCTTCTGTTTCGAGGGAATGAATGTAAAACAAGCCTACGGAATGCTGGAACTTTTGCGCATGCAGATTGAAAAGTATAATTTCCAGTTTAAAGACCAAACCATTAAAATTACCATGACCTTTGGTTTGGAAGAATATTCACAGATTATCGGTTTGGAAGCAACTCTTTCCAAAGCCGATGTAAAATTATACGAAGGTAAAAACAGCGGACGTAATAAAGTGGTATATTAAAAAAGTTCCAAGTCACATGACTTGGAACTTTTTTTACTTGCAAATACGTTCATATTTGTTGAATGTATATGTGATGTCAAAATATGTCTGCTCTTCGCTTTCTTCCGTCATCTTCCAATCTGCATCTTCGTCCAAATTAGGGAAATATGCGTCTGCTTCATATTTGTGGTCAATCTTGGTTACATAAGCCTCATCGCATAAAGGAAGGAACTGACGATAGATGGTTTCACCGCCTATGATATAGATTTCTTCGGAGTATTTCTTAATTTCTTCCAAAGCTTCTTCTACACTGTGAACAATGACTTCGCCATTTATACTTTCGCGATTCTCCTTTGTTAAAACAATGTTTACACGATCCTTTAAAGGCTTACCTCCGGGGAAAGATTCCAAAGTCTTTCTACCCATAACCACTACATTTCCTGTGGTTGTTTCCCTAAAAAATCTCTGGTCTGCCGGAATACGCACCAACAATTCATTTTTACATCCGATACCCCAATTGGCATCTACTGCTACGATTAATTTCATATTATATCTGCCGTAATATACAGCGTCCTCCTCTTTTACTTTTAGTTTACATAATTATATTGCAATCGGAATATTCTCAATCTGAGGTCCTGTAACATAATTTTCTACTTTTACATCATTTCTGGTAAACTGATAAAAATCCTTAATATCAGGATTTAACCAAAACGTAGGCGCATCATAGGTCGGTCTTTCAATCAATTCTTTAATAATAGGAATATGTCTGTCATAAATATGTGCATCCGCAATAACATGCACAAGCTCTCCAACCTTCATATCACAAACTTGAGCCAGCATATGTAATAATACTGAATACTGCACCACATTCCAGTTATTCGCAGCCAAAACGTCCTGCGAACGCTGATTTAAAATACCGTTTAAGGTAAGCTTATCATCTCCCGGCTTCTGGGTCACATTAAAAGTCATACTGTAAGCGCAAGGATATAAATTCATTTCATGCAAATCCTGATGCACATATATATTGGTCATAATACGACGGCTGAACGGATTATTTTTTAAATCATAAACCCCGCGGTCTACCTGATCCATCATACCTTCTTTATACTGATGCTTTACACTCATCTGATATCCGTATGCCTTACCGATGGAACCGTTTTCATCTGCCCACTCATCCCAGATATGACTGTGCAAATCATTTACATTATTGGACTTTTGCTGCCATATCCAGAGCATTTCGTCCGTAGCACTCTTCAATGCTGTTTTTCTCAATGTAATCAAAGGAAATTCCTTGGATAAATCATAACGGTTTACCACACCGAACTTTTTGATGGTATAGGCACTGGTTCCGTCTTCCCATTTCGGTCTTACTTTCTCGCCTTCGGTACTGGTACCGTTTTCTAAAATATCCTTACACATATTAATAAAAATCTGATCTGCGTAACTCATATACACCTCCATTTTAGTTTACATAAAACTTATATTTTGCATTGCACATTTTTTAATCCTCATCTTGAAACGTTGTTTCCAGAATAAAAGTACATTCTTTTTTCTCTTTTATTATGATTCTGCCACAGGTTGCCTCCACCAATTCATCGATTATATTTTGTAAAAGTTCCTGCTGCATCTGCAATTCAAAGGTAACTGTCTGTGCATATTCGGAATGCAATACGGTAATCTTTTTTTGTGCCAGCAAATACTGGACTTTCCCCACATCGGAATAATCCGCCTCTACGGTTAATTGATAACCCTCCACTTCTTCTCCGATAACACTGTTTTCCAATGCTTTTTTGACAGTTTGTCCGTACGCACGTATTAAACCGCCGGTCCCCAACAGGGTTCCTCCAAAGTATCTCGTTACAACTACCGCAATATTTCTTACTTCAGAATGCAGCAAAACTTCCAACATAGGCAAGCCGGCCGTCTGTGCCGGTTCCCCATCGTCATTACATCTCGTATATTGTCCGTCCTTACCGATTACATAAGCCGAACAATTATGCTTGGCATCCCAATATTTCTTTTTGACCTGTTCTATAAAAGCCTGCGCCTCTTCCGGTGTGTTTACCGCACATACGGAAGCTATAAATCGTGACTTTTTTTCCACGATTTCCGCACTTCCGGCTTCCAGGAGTATCTTCATAAATTCAATTACCCCTTCCCATACCGCCCGCATAAATCCCTTTCCAAGCGGTGGCTGAAATATTTTATTTTTCTTCTACGTTATACAGTATATCATATTATATAGGAAAAGAAAAAGGCTGTTTTTCAGTATAAACTGATTATTTGTGTGAACAATATAAGAAAAACCTTTATTTACCAAGTTTTTTTTGGTATAATAAGTTTGTATTATGGCTTTTTATGTGCATTTTCTTTCTATACATATGCACTACGCAAGAAAGACTTTGTAAAAGTCACTTCGGAAAAGAGGATTAATATGAATTATAGTATGAAAGGTGTCCGTAAAAAACAACAGACACTGAATTCCAAAGAAATAAAATTTAAAAAAATGGGCAAGGTTTTCTTTTTAAAAGCCTTCTGCGTCTGTGCAGTCACCGTTATTATTCTCGGAGCCTGCATCGGTATCGGTATGTTTAAAGGTATTTTAAACTCTGCTCCCGATATATCCACTTTGGATGTAGTTCCTGATGGATATGCTACCGTTGTTTATGACTGTGAAGGACATGAAATGACGAAGCTGGTGGCTGAGAATTCCAACCGTAGCTACGTTACCATGGATAAAATTCCGCAAGACATGGCAGATGCTTTCGTTGCCCTTGAAGATGAACGTTTTTATAACCATAATGGTATTGATATCTATGGTATCATCCGTGCAGGTTTTGTTGCTATCGAAAGCGGAGAATTAAAAGAGGGTGCAAGTACCATTACCCAGCAGCTATTAAAAAACAACGTTTTTGAAGGCTGGGTTGGTGAAGACGACGACATTGCCAAAATCAAACGTAAGATTCAGGAACAATATTTGGCCATCGAATTGGAAAAGCAGTTGACCAAAGAGGAAATTTTGGAATTATATATGAATTCCATTAACTTAGGTCAGGGTACTTTAGGTGTACAGGCCGCTTCCATGAGATACTTTGATAAGCCGGTATATCAGCTGACCCTTTCGGAATGTGCGGTAATTGCAGCCATTACCCAGAACCCTTCCAGATTCAATCCTATCTCCCATCCGGAAGATAATGCAGGACGTCGTGAAAAAGTATTGAACAACATGTTGGATCAGGGTTATATCACTCAGGCAGAATATGATGAAGCAATGGCTGACGATGTATATTCCAGAATTCAGGAAGTAAACAATGAAACCGTAACCAATTCCGTATATACTTATTTTGTAGACGAATTAACAGAGCAGGTTGTGGAAGATTTGCAGGAATATTGCGGATACGATGCTATTCAGGCAAATCGTATGTTATACAGTGGCGGTCTTAGTATTTTTACAACACAGGACCCTCAGATTCAGGCAATCTGTAATGAAGTATTTACTAACGAAGAAAATTATCCCGAAAATGCCAAATGGCTTTTGAGCTACGCTCTCACCATTGAAAAAGCCAACGGTGATTTAGAAAATCACAGTACGGAAATGTATCAGGCATACTACAAAGAAATCAATCCTTCTTTTAATCTTTTATATGATAATGAAGAAGAGGCCATGGAAGCCATTGAGGCTTATAAAGCCGCTGTTATGGAAGAAGGCGATGAAGTACGTGCCGAAAACGTAAGCCTTGTAGTGCAGCCTCAGGTATCCATTACCGTACAGGACCAGAGCACAGGCTATGTTGTAGCTTTGGTCGGCGGCCGAGGTGTGAAAACCGGTAGCCGTACCTTAAACAGAGCTACCAACACGGTACGTCAGCCAGGTTCTACTTTTAAGATATTAGCAGCCTACGCTCCCGCTATTGATGCAGGTGGCGTATCCTTAACAGATGTATATCTGGATGCACCTTTTAATTATGTTGACGGCAAGCCGGTAGGTAACTGGTATGGCGAAGAATACAGAGGTATTCAGAATGTACGTCAGGGTATTGAGGACTCCTTAAACATTATTGCGGTTAAAACAATCACACAGATTGGACCTCCATTAGCATTCGACTATTTATTAAACTTTGGTTTTACCACCTTGGTAGAACGCGAAGTTACCAGTAGCGGACAGGTATTCACCGATATCAACCAGTCCATCGCTTTGGGTTCACCTACTTACGGTGTAACCAACATGGAATTAAATGCAGCTTATGCAGCCATTGCAAACGGCGGTGTATATATCGAACCTACTTTATATACTAAGATTCTCGACAGCGAAGGCAATGTTTTAATTGATAAAACAGTTCCCGACAGCAGACGTGTTATTGAAGAAACCACCGCTTATCTTTTAACAAGCGCAATGGTTGATGTAGTTACCGTAGGCACCGGTGCTTCCGTTAATTTCGGAAATATGGCAATCGCCGGTAAAACAGGTACCACCCAGGGTTACAACGATGTTTGGTTTGCAGGTTATACACCCTACTATACCGCAACTGTTTGGACCGGTTATGATAACAATGTTAAACTTCGAAGCAGTAACGGCGAACGTAATCTCTCCAAAACATTATGGAGAGCCGTAATGTCCAGAATACATGAAGATTTACCCAATCAGGCATTCTCAATGCCGAATGGTATCGTAACAGCTACCGTATGTAGCCGTTCCGGTAATATTCCGATTCCGGGCTTATGTGATAATACATTAACCACCGATTATTTCACCGTAAATAATATGCCGACAGAAACCTGTGATATCCACTACAGCGGCATAATATGTGAGTACAGCGGTTTGGTAGCCTGCGAAAACTGTCCGTTCAAAGTAAACGGCGTTGCAGAACTTCCTCTTGTAGAAGACCCTGCTGTCCAGAGTGGTTCGCAGGTCCATGATTCAAGCGGAAACATTACATCCCAAGGTGCCACAACTCATATGTGTCCCCATAACGTAGAATTTTATTTAAATCCGGATTATATGAATGTTCTTATGCAACAGTCTGCAGAACTGGAACAAAGGCGACAGGCAGCTGCAGCCGCAGCGCTGGGAATGTAACAAAAGCGCTTAAGCTTCAATACGGGCGTTTAAACTATAACGCCGAGGTGAACTCCACCAATATAATAAAAGGCTTATTTAAAGCAATTAGAACGTTTAAAAGGCATCTCATTATGAGGTGCCTTTCTTATGTTAAAAAAGCGGCCATCCATTCGGATGACCGCTTTTATCATACTTCTTTTAATTCGATTTTATCTCTCGTTTTCGGTTTTCTTTCTGTATACTGTGATACCTGCAAGACCTAATACTGAGATTACCATCATTGCTACTGCGAAAGGCATATATGAGATATCGCCTGTCTTAGGAGCCTTTTCTACTGTAATATTTGTAATTACAGTTGTGTTTGTGCTGGGAGCAGGTGCGGGCTTTGAAGTAGTATTTCCACCTGATGCAGCAGGCTTCTTAATTTCTAACTTCACAGTGTTATCGCCAACCTGTACTGTTACGTAAGTAGGTTCTCCTGTAGGTTTTGTATATCCTGAAGGTACATCCTGAACGGTCACGGTATACTTACCTGTTGCAATATCTGTATACTTAATCTGACCTTTCTCATCTGTTATAACAGTTCCCATTACGTTACCGCTGGGATCTTTGATTTCAACGGTTGCACCGGGTACAATTGCTCCGGTTACCTGATCTACTACTGTAATTGTAAGGTTACCCTTTTCAGTTGAAGGCTTGGGAGCCTCAATCGTAACTTCATTGCTTCCGCCAACAGTTGTTGTAATGGTTTCATCTGTGTCATCGGGAAGCACGTTGGTTGAAGGTACTCTGTTAATTACAACAGTATTTTCACCTACGGGCTGGTTAGGAATGGTTACCTGACCATTATTATCTGTATCATACTCTTCGGATTTACCATAAGGGTCTGTTACGGTAATTGTAGCACCAGGGATAGGCTTTGTAGGATCTTCCTTATCCACTACGGTAATTGTCATGCCAGCAGTCTGAACTACTTCAAACTTCTGTTCTGCAGTCTGACCCTTTTCAACGCTTAAGTTACCGTTGCTTACACCGCCATAGAATTCATAATCTTCTACATCTTCTGCAGTTAAAGTATAATCACCGATAATCTGGTCTTTTAATACGATGGTACCTGTAGCGCCTGTATTAACTTCCTGCTTATTTGTGCCATCTTCAGTAGGTCCGACTACAGTTACATCTGCATTGGGAACTACCTGACCGGTAGCCTTATCTACTACTGTAATGCTCATATTACCAACCGCATAAAGTCTATGAAGTGCATATGCATGGCTTCCGTTTGTTACGGTTGCCTGGTCTGCAGTACCTTCTACAGCTGCTAAAATGTAATCTGCAGGAACAGATTCAACAACTGCACTGTATGTACCGTCTGCTAACTTATCAAATGTTGCAGTACCATTCGCTCCGGTTGTTAAAACTAACTTATTACCATTTGCATCTGATACAAATTTTTCAGTACTATTGCCTGTAGCATGCATTAATAATGCAACGCCAGCCTCGGGAACCACAGCTCCGGTAAGCTTATCATATACGGTTACGGTTACTTTACCGATAGGTTCTACAACAAAGTCTGCTTTGTTATCACCGGGTTTTACATCAATAACCTGATCATCGGGTTCATCATAACCATCGGGAACATCTGTTACCTTAATAACGGTATCATCCTTAACAGGAACATCAAGTGTTACTTCACCCTTGTTATTTGTGGTGCCGGTAATTGTTCCTTCCGGTGTGCCGTCGTTATCTACATCAATTTCAACTTCTACCTTAGCACCTGGAATAGGCTCACCTGTACCCTCTTCTTTTACTGTAATATCAACCTTAGCGGTCTGAATCAACTGGTAGGTAATTGTTGTTGTCTTTCCGGCAATAATTTCTGCTGTCTGTTCAGCATCACATGTAGGATTTAAGATGTAATTTGCAGGAATTCCTGATTCTTTCAGTTCTAATGCATAATCGCCTGCAGGAACTTCTTCATATTTTTTCTCGCCAGCTGTAATAGTATCATTGGTTCCTTCAATATTTACAACTGTACCATCTACCTTATTACCATTCTGGTCAATTACTTTAATAATTAATGTACCATCTGTTACAGGAGGAATTACAGTCTGACCGATGAATTCAACAACAGTATCTGTATCCTTATTAACAGCCACCTCTGTGGGTACATAAGCAGGATCATCTGAAGGATTGTCATATCCTGTAGGTACATCCTTTACTACGATCGTATATTCACCCTTAGGTACATCAACTGAAATCTTACCACCATCCGCTGTTGTGGTTTCAATAACTGTGTTTCCGTTTTCATCAAGGATTTCAACGGTTGTACCGTCTACTACTACATTGGTATCTTTATCTTTTACGATAACTGTAAGGTCATATTTAATTTCTTTTAATACAATCTCAACAACCTCATTCTCACCATCATCAACAGTTACTTCTTTGTTTCCTCCATCTGTGAATTCCAATTCGTAACCATCCGGGATTTCAGTAATTATAACGGTATAATCATCTGAAGGCACCTGACCAAGGTCTACAACACCATCTGTAAGAGTTTTTTCAGTACCATTTACGGTTACTGTTGCGGTCTCTTCGATAATATTTCCAGCCTTATCAACAATCTGAACCTTTAATGTACCAGGTACATATTTGCTTACTTCCTTAATAACTTCTTCACCGTCTTTATCCAAAGTCACATTTGTCTTAGGCTGTGAAGGCATGTTGTAATCATCGGGAACATCTTTTACTTCTACGGTATACTTACCGAGATCCTTGTCAGTAAGTTCAATCTTACCGTCATCATCGGTTGTATACTCTGTCTTTGTTCCGTCAGGTGCGATAATTTCAACAACTGCACCCTTAATCGGAGCACCGGTTTCTTCATCCTTAACAATAACTGTTAAATCACCGGTTGCTTTAATTACTTCAAGCTGTGCCTTACCGTCTTCAGTTGCTGTGATTGTAGCAATTTCAGTATTATCAACTTCATCTGCACTTAAATCATAAATCTGTGCACTGGAGCTACCTGATGCAAACTTAGTATAAGTTGCAGTATAGCTTCCTGCAGGAAGGTCTTCCACTACTACCTGACCTGCATTGTTAGTTGTTCCGCCGCCAACTAATGCATTTGCACTGTCATATACGGTAACTACTACACCCGGAACTACTGTTGTTGTGTCATCTTTATCCACTACAGTTACGGTTAATGCACCGATTCTTGTAAGCTCAGCTTCTGCTTTTGTTGTTTGTCCTGCGGTAACTTTAATCGTGGTTTCTGTTGAGTTTTCAAGTGTTGCATCAATCTCTTTACCGCTTTCCACATATCCATTAGGTGCTACTACTATAACAGTATAATCACCAACGGGTAAATCTTTAATTTCAAGATTAGAGCCTGATGTGGTAGTCATGGTAACTACAGAATCACCATTTTCATCTTTTACTGTAACGATTGCCTGACCAATATTATTAGTTGAGTCTTTTTCTACTACAGCAACTTCCATAGAACCGGTCTGAATAAAGCTATACTTTGCTTCACCCTGACCTTCTTCCGGTACTGTAACAATCTGAGTTACTGTACTGGTTGTCTTCCAGTTATCAGGTGTTGTTGTGATTTCAACAGTATAATCACCGGGAGTTAAATCAACAATTGTTTCTGTATCCACGATGTCCATTGTAATTACATCGGGATCACCACCTGCAGGGCTGGTAATTGTAACTATAACACCTGTTGCATTCTCCGTTGTGGAAGGCAAGCTGGGATCCATCACTGTTGTGATAACCAATTCACCCTTTTTATCGGTTTCAATCTGTTCTGCATACAAAGAACCCTTCGCTGTATCACCTTCTACTACTGTAGCAGTATCAGATGTTAATGCACTATCATTAGGTTTAATGTAATTATTAGGTGCAGTTGTAAGTTCAACTGTCACATCTCCAACAGGAACGTTTTCAAATAAAACCACTCCATCACCATCATCTTTTACAACAAGCTTAGTGCCGTCAGCCTGGGTCAATGTAACACTTGCACCGTTTTCTTTAATAACATTTGTTGTAGTTGTACTGTTAGTCTTATCATATTCATAAATAGTAACTTCAACATCGCCTACCTTCTTATCGAAGTAGAAAGTATGCTCATTCACATCTGTACCGTCAGAAACTGCAACGATAACAACTTCTTCTTTTGTCTGAGTATCAACTAAATTCCAGCCGGAAGGATCACTACCTAATACAACACGGTAATCACCTGCTACATTGTCTTTAAATGTAACCTGACCTAAAGAACCGGTCCATGCGCTGGATGTATTTACCCAGTTACCATTTTCATCTTTAGTCTGTAACTGAACCCAAGCGCCATCTGTTACCTTGTTCTCAGTACCTTCTTCCTTTAAGTAAACAACAATAGGTTCTTTAACCTGTTCTAATTCAAATGTGTGATATGTAGTATGTAATACGTCAACTTCTACACTATATTCATCATTTGAAATATATCCTTCAGGAATTGTCATAGTAACGGTATATTCGCCCTGAGCAATGTCATTATAAGTAATAACACCGTTTTTATTGGTTGAATCAATAATGTTATTGTCACCATCTTTGATAACAATTGTCTCGCCGGTTTCGTTATTTACTACAGTAATCTTAACGCCTTCAATTACTTCACGAGTATCCTTATCTAATACTGTAACGATTAATGCACCAACTTCTTCTGTTGCATATGAAGTCTTCAAGTTCTCAACTACAGGGGATGTTAAACTGTACACAGGAACACCATCCTTGCCTAATTCACAGTAAGATACTAAACCACCTGCTGTAAACTGACACATGTATACAGTATCGTTAATTTCAAATCCTTCCGGAGCTGAAATTTCCTTTACATAATATTCTAATGTTCTATCAAGTCCAAGACTTTCTGAAGGGAAGGAAGCAACACCGGTTGATGCTGATACGGTTGCTGTTACATCTACACCATTAGCATCTTTTACCGGTACTAATTGTCCATTAGCATCTTCTGCGAACAAACCAAAAACTGCCTGTTCTGTTGTTTCAACCTTATTACCATCTGCATCTACATATTTCTTTGTAATATTGATGCTCTGCAATGTATTTAATTCAATAAGTCCATACGGATAAAAGTGTGATTCACCGGTACCTGTAAATGAATTCGCAATAATACCGCCTTGGAAACGACCGGAAGTAACCTTAACACCGGCCTGAGGAGCAACCACATGGCCACCCATAGAACTCCACTCAATGTTTCCTGTTGCACCCGGGAAGTTCCAAATCAACTTCATACCGGATAAGTTACATTCAATACCGTGTACCTGTCCGCTCATATCGCCAAGGAAAGCATACTGTTTACCATTCACAAACACGTCGATTGAAGGTTCACCTGCAACACCTTTCCAAGCTTCACCTTCAAACATAACAGAGTTACCTTCTACTCCGGTAATATTGATTGTATATGCATATTTGCTTAAATTATCAATATCTGCAATATTTAAGTTAATTCCCTTTGCCTTTACAAGTTCGGTATAAGGAATTTCAATATTCATATTCTGTTCGCCTAATGTAATATCAATTACAGGGAATCCCATAGCCGAATTTTCTGTACATACATACTTGGTTGCTCCAACAGCCAAATCAGCAGACTGCTTAATTAAACCGGTAGTCGTATCACCAAAAATAGCTTCCAAATTCATGTAACCTGCATTCTTTGTAAAATCATCCGGCAATGCATTTAAGCTATCACCATAGTAAAAATCTCTTGTTGCTGCACCATAACCGGAACCATTACCGATATTTGCCGCCAAGATGTAATTTGCATAAGAGGGACTCTGTGCACCGTCACCAATTGTATTGGCTGCTGCATTCAATTTACCTCCAATTGCTACCGCACCTACGGTGTGATTTTCCAATACTGCATCATTACGGATAACATACTGATAATTTGTCAGTAATTCCGTAATTTTAGTTCCACCGGTATATACCGCATCCGGAGATGCCGCAGAAACCGTCTGCGGAACCATGAGTGTCATAACCATTAATGCTGCCATTAACAACGCTAACACTCTTTTTGATTTCATTTTTTTCATGTAGCCCTTCATCATGTTTGCTTCCTTTCACTGTTTTTTTAATGATATTGGGTTAATTCCTCTATATTAAAAGTAATATCTACTTTTAATTTCTTTCTACTGCCACGACAATCAGTCGTGTATCATCATTACTGCCATAACAGGTGGATAATGTAAGTAATTTCTCACCATATTCCGGCACAATCCCCGTCTCGTACAGGGCAATGTTTTGTATGTAAGCAATTTTCTCTGCATAATTCTCAGGCTGGTCTGCAGGATTGGTAAAATACCAGTCATCTGTTGCATCCACCACGGCCACCGCAAAGATTTCATAGGTTGTACATCCCGTTTCCGTTTCAAACTCTAACATCGGGTGCGCATCCCGGTAGGCAGGATCCACATATTCAACCACATCGCCAAACATTGTATCATTTCGCATATTATGTCCATAAATGATAATATGCATATCTGACAATCTGGAATCTCCATCCATAAACGGAACGCCGGATACACTGTATTCCCCATAAAAGTTCCGTCGCAGATATTTCTCCGGGTCAGAAGGAGTATGCATAACCGGATAGTTTACGCGGGTTCCGTCAATGTATATCCAGCCAATGCAATCCTCGTTTTCTTTTATCAGAAGGTCTATATTGCGCTCATGGACAACCTCTTCTGTAACATCCACGCTATCGCCTTCTTCAACCAAATATGCATTTCCCTGCACAGAACCGCTGGTGTTCATATAGGCAATTCTGTTTAAATCGTCAAAATGATTCTGATCTGTTTGCCGCTCTGTGGTTTCCTTAATCAGCAAAAAGCCCGAAACGCAAAATAACAAAACAAAGAAAACGGTAAGCACTGTAAGAATTCTCTTTTTCTTGCGCATTTTTTCTCCTCGTCTTATATCGGCAAATTCTTATTCTGTTTTAGTGTTTTTATAAAAATACTTAATTTTCGGCTTCTTCCGATATTTCGTCATTATTTTCGGAAGGCTCCTGATTATCTTCCGACATCATACTGTTATCTTCTAAGTCTACATACTCCGTATAGTTTCCCTCTTCATCTAAAAACATCGGAATAATTTCTACATATTCACTGTATACATATGCTTCTCTGTCATCGTATACAATCTTAGTCCAGCCTTCTTCCAACTGTTCAACGAATTCGAAATCATAACCGGTATAAGCCGAACCCAAACGTTCGTAATCAGTACCCGGACCACTACGCACGTTAATATTATCATTAACAATACGCACACGTTCCACAATCACAATCTCAGGTTCCGGTTCCGAAACTTCTTCCACTACAGATTCCAGCTCCGAAATCTCTTCACTAACAACCTCTGTTACAGGCACTTCATCGGGTCTTAATTTTATTTTTACAATGACAAACACAATGGCAATCACCAGTACAATGATAACACCCTGCATTATGGCATTTAATGTGCTTTTTTTCATTAAAACAGACGCCTCCAATGTATCGCATTTTAATTATAGACTGGTTTATGTCAACTGGCAATTCTTTCGCCAAAAGTATTTTTAACTTTCGTCCTTATGCACAAATTGCCCATTCATATTTTGTGCACAATCACAGTGTTACCGCATATTCAGAGGCATACATGTCTTTTACCACTTCTTTTTTGTTATATTCTTCCGTCATACAGAACTCTTTAGACCAAGTCATATAATATGCCCAGGGTATTTTGGACTCTTTCCAAATCTGCATATCAGGAATCATACCCACCTCGCCCAAAGCTGCAACCTTGGGAGCATCCGTAATGCGGCGAAGTTCTTCATACTCCTTTGCATAATCTGTTCTGGCACCTTTTTCCAAATATACATCTCTTGAAATCACATCACAGTAATCGTCACCCGGATAACCTTCGGGCGCAGGTGAATTCCATACCCAAATCAAATGGTCCAAATGTTTCTCGTTTACATAATATTCAAACATCATGCGGTATAACTGTTTTCCGGTTTCATGACCTCTGGACCCCCACCAGAACCAATCACCGTCTGCCTCATGGAAAGGTCTCCATAAAATAGGAATATTTTCATTTTGGAATTTACGAAGAATATCAGCAATTACATCCATATCGGAGTAAAAAGCTTTACGCTCTTCTGTTCCTTCCTCTAAAATCTTTCTCGCATCGAAATCCGTGTTTTTCTGGTAAAAACTCTTATCTCTTCCGCCAACAGGTGAATACCAGTGAAAACAGATTGATACAATTCCTTTTGTTTCTTTTGCCCATTTAATAGCAGTTTCTACAGTTCCCTGATTTTCTTTGATTTCTGTCAGGCAGGCATCATCTGCATCATCCCAGTTAATGTTGGGAGAATAACCCAAAAGTTCAAATCCTTGTAACATTGGTCTCTTGCCTGTTACCTCATATATATATTCCACTTCCTCCATCGGATTAGTCTGTGTATGCTGTCCTGTAATGATTTTGCCTTCCTCTACGGTTTTATACAGGTAATCCAACAATTCTACTGCTTCCTTTGTAGCATTTTTATTAACCGGTTTCATAAAAAATACCTCCATGTCCATTTTTATAATTTTTCTAAAACACACACAAAGCGACTCCTGTATATGCAAGAGTCGCTTCGGTTTATGTATTCTTTTGATTATATCTTAGTATGCGTAGAAATAATCCATTGTATATTCATATGCCATTCCGTAAGGTTCTGCCATATCGCCATACTGGAACATAACAATGAATTCACCGGTAATCTCAGGGCCATAAGCACCTTCTGTTACCTGACCGCTGAATACGAGACCGTATGCACCGTCTTCTTCTACTTCGTAATCCTGAACATCATAGTCATATGCATCGAAGTATGCTGAACCGTATTCACCAAGATAGTCGATTTCCATAACTTCAATATAGAAACTGTTGTTGTCGTCTAACTTAATACATCCAAGGCTTCTGTCACCGTATGTAAAATCATCATAAGTTAAAGCATCCCAGTCATCCCAAATCTGATCACCAAAGAAATCGCCCATGTATAAATCCAATTCCCAAGAACCGGGATAAATCTGTCCGTCATCGCCTTCATAATCATATACATAAAGTTCTGCATACTCATCTTCGCCGGTAGCATTGGTAAGACCATCAATTTCAGACTGTGTCAAAGAACGTCCGTATAAGTCTTCCAAATAACTCTGCATTTCAGATGCGCCGGTTACGCTAACCAAAGTAGTAGTACCACTCCATGCACCTGTAATATCTCGAATTGTGTAATCACCGTTGGAAACCACAACGCTTTCAGATTCTGATTCTGACTCACTTTCAGATTCTGATTCACTCTCACTTTCAGACTCACTGGGTACCGTAAAATCTGAATTACCTGTATACCAATCAGCATCTGAATAATCATCTGAATATGATACTTCAATATCTCCACCGTCATCTGCACAGCTCTTCAATCCAACAACAAGAGCAATTACAATGATGATAATACCTAAAAGGAAAACTCCACCGGTAATCAATGCTGCAATCAGACAACCTTTGCCCTTCTTCTTAGGCTGCTGGGGCTGCTGAGGTGCTGCCGAATAATTATATGACGCATTCTGTGCTGCTCCGTATGTATTCTGTGCATTACCATACATAGCCTGATTATTTCCATATGCATTCTGGCTTGCACCATACATATCGCTACCCTGTGCTACAGGCTCTGAATACATAGGCTGTGCAGGCTGAGAATATACAGGCTGGCTTGCGGGTTGAGAATACATAGGCTGGCTTGCTGCAGGCGCAGGTGTAGGTGCTGCTACGGGAGTAGCAACAGGTGTAGGTGCTGCTGCAGGCTCTGCTACAGGTGCTGCAACAGGTGTAGGTGCTACTACCGGCTCCGCAACGGGTGTTGCCGCAGGTGCAGGTGCTACTACAGGCTCCGCAACGGGTGTTGCCGCAGGTGCAGGTGCTGCTACAGGCTCTGCGATTGTAGCTGCCGCAGGAATCTGATGTCCGCAGTTTGTGCACATTGTTACGCCATCATCTAATTTAGTTCCACATTCTGTACAAAACAATTTTTTGTCCTCCTCACTTTCACACTAACTTATCGTATATAAAAAAGTAGTTATTTGTATACTTTGTAATAATAACACGAAATAACTCACCTTATCAAGAGAAAGTGTGAAAACTTTGTGTATTTTTTTAAAAAAGAAAACATCCTTAAGAAAAGGATGTTTTCAGAGCTGCTAACGGGAATCGGACCCGTGACCTCCGCACTACCAATGCGACGCTCTACCGACTGAGCCATAGCAGCAAGTGATTGTGTCACCGTGTGCTATATTAACATACCACAAATCGTTTTGTCAATGATTAAAAACAAAATAAAACTTGGAAATCTATACATGATAAAATCCCCGGATATAAGCTGTAATTTTGCCATACCCGGGAATTCACTCATACACTTTTATAACAAATGTGCTCTGATTTCATCTCCGCTCAAATGTGTCAAATATGCAGGTGCAATATCAAATACTGTTTTACAACCTGACACACCTTCTTTCTGCATCTTAACAGCAGCTCTTGCATAAGCCGCAATAACAGATGCAGTAAATTCCGGATTGGAATCCAGTTTTAAGCTGTATTCAATCACGTGGCTGTTTTCCAGATTCCAACCTGTATTACCTGTACGGAATACAAAACCACCATGCGGAATACCTGCATGGTCACGCAACAACTCTTCTTCCGTAATAAAATGTACAACCGTATCATAGTCAGCAAAATAATTAGGCATATTTTTAATTTCTTCTTCGATATGTGCCTTATCTGCACCCTCTTCTGCTACAACAAAGCATTCTCTTAAATGTTTCTGTCTTGTGGTAAGTTCCGGATTCTCAGCGTTTCTCACCGCTTCCAAAGCAGCTTCCACAGGAATGGTATACTGCTTACCATTCTTAACACCTTCCACACGTCTGATTGCATCGGAGTGACCCTGGCTTACGCCCTTGCCCGAGAATGTATAATCATTACCGTTCGGCAAAATTGCGTTTGCATACAAACGGCTTAATGAGAACATACCGGGATCCCAACCGCAGGAAATAATGGCAACATTACCGCCTTCCTTAGCACTTTTATCAACATTGGCAAAATGTTCGGGAATTCTTGCGTGAGTATCAAAACTGTCTACAACCGTAAAATACTTTGCATATTCCTTGGTCTGTTCCGGTAAATCCGTTGCGCTACCGCCACAGAGAATCAAAACATCAATTTCGTCCTTTTTGCTGATAGCATCATCCACATGATAAACATTTACACCTTCCGTGAGAATTTTAACATCGGAAGGATTTCTGCGGGTGAACACAGCCTTTAACTCCATGTCGGGATTGTTCTTTACCGCACATTCAATTCCCTTTCCCAAATTTCCATAGCCTAAAATTCCTACTCTAATCATTGTCCTGCCTCCTGTGACATTTTTATAAAATGAATATAAAAAATATTACTGTTTCATATAACGCTTTAATTTCGTTCGTATACGTTGCAATGCGTTGTCGGTAGACTTTTCATCCCTACCCAACACCTTGGCAATTTCAACATAACCCATACCTGTAATATGAAGTTCCAAAACCTGTATTTCAAAAGCACTCAATTCTTCCTCGATGTACTTTTGCAACTGCTCCATATTTTCCTGACCGATTAAAATCTCTTCCGGATTGGACACTTCACCATCCGCCATCAGTTCAACCGCACTGTGATACTCCGAAACACCCACATCCTCTTTACCGCCTTCTGACGCATAAATAGACGTATAAAAGTTAAGCGGCGCATGCTTTTTCCGGCCCGATTTCTGTACGGCAGAATAGATATTTCTGGATACACAAAGCTGCGCAAAGGTATAAAAGGAAGCATCCCTGCCGGAATCATAATCCCTGACCGCCTTAAAAAGTCCAATCATTCCTTCCTGTATCAAGTCTTGGGTATCTCCGCCCAAAATATACATGGACTTTGCTTTGCTTCTGACCAGATTTTTATATTTGTCCATGAGGTATTCCATAATCTGCTCTTCACCGTCGCGAAGACGTTCTATGAGTTCCTCATCAGTACAATTATCATATCGTTGTGTCATACTGTCTCCCTGCAATCTTACTGCAATCTCTGCCTTACGATTTCGTAAGCCAGTACACCGGCTGCTACCGAAGCATTCAAAGAATCTATCTGTCCTTTCATGGGAATGGATGCAATCAGGTCACACTTTTCTTTTACAAGCCTGCCTACACCTTCGCCCTCGCTGCCGATTACAAGACCAATGGGACCTTTTAAATTAAGATCATACATTACAGTACCTCCCATGTCAGCACATACGAACCAAAGCCCCTCTTTCTTTAAATCCTCAATGGTTTTGGCAAGATTGGTTACTTTAGCCACAGGAAGATAATTCAAGGCACCTGCGGAAGTTCTTGCCACGGTAGCTGTTAAACCTACCGCTCTGTTCTTCGGAATAATTACTCCGTGTGCCCCTGCCAGATGAGCGGTACGAATCATAGCACCTAAATTATGAGGGTCTTCAATATTGTCCAACAACAGGATAAAAGGATCTTCGCCTTTCTCTCTCGCTGCATTCATAATATCTTCCACTTCTGCGTAATCATAAGCAGCTGCATAGGCAATAACACCTTGATGCTTGCCGGTTTCAGACATTTGATCCAAACGTTCCTTATTCACGTATCTTATTATCGTGTCCTGCTTTTTCGCTTCTCTTTTAATGCTTAAAACAGGGCCGTCCTGACAACCGTCCAACACAAATAACTTGTCAATACATTTACCGGAACGGAAGGCTTCCATTACGGCATTTCTGCCCTCTATTGTAAATTCATGATATCCCATTTGTTACCTGCTTTCCATTATTACCTTAACATCTTTGTAATCTGACGTTTCACTTGTTCAACCCTTACCTGGGTAAAACCAGTTTAATCAATTCAAGAATCCGTTCTTCTTCACCCTTCAGATAAAGATAGCCAATTAAAGCCTCAAAACCAGTTGCCTTATGGTACTGACCTATCCCTGCATTCTTTGCATGAGATACAGTTTTGGCATTGCGGCCTCTTTTATAAACATCCGCTTCTTCTTCCGTCAGATGCTCTTTTAATGCCTCGGCCATCTGCGCCTGGGTTTCTGCTTTTACAAGGTTGCTTTTATCTTTATGTAAACCATTTACATTGCGATTCCCTTCACCCACAAGAATACTGCGGATAATCAGGTCATACACACAATCCCCGATAAAAGCAAGGGTTAAAGGGGAGTAGGTTCTGATGTCCACTTCCCCAAGCCCGAATTCTTCTTTTATTTTATCCAAAAAGAGTTTCTCGTTATGCACGTTTCCACTTAACCCCTTCTCTTGTATCTTCCAGAACAATGCCCATTTCCAGAAGCTTATTACGGATTTCGTCTGCCTTGGCAAAATCCTTGGCTTTTCTTGCCGCCTGACGGTCGGCAATCATCTGCTCGATTTCTGCATCTAAGATTTCTGCCTTCTTCTCGGTAATGATACCGCAAACATCGGTCATAATCTTAAAGAATGCATTTACAGCCTCTAAATATGCCTTACTGCTATTCTCATCCGTGTTGGTATTCATAAACTTCACCAATTCAAAGATTGCAGAAATGGCATCCGCTGTATTGAAGTCATCCTCCATAGCAGCTTCATACTTATCCATATAAGTCTTAGCAGTTGCAAGCAATTCCTTCTCGGCATCGCTCGTAGCTTCGCCTGTAGCATTTGCAAGCAATCCCTGCATTCTTTCTGCTGCATTTAAAATACGCTCCAAAGAATTCTTAGCTGCTTCCATAAGGTCTGCACTGAAGTTTAACTGGCTTCTGTAGTGTGCGGAAAGCATAAAGAAACGAAGCACCTGTAAATCGTATTTTTCCGCAATATCGCGAACGGTAAAGAAGTTACCGAGGGACTTACTCATCTTCTTATTGTCAATATTTAAGAATGCATTATGCATCCAGTAACGGGCAAAAGTCTTGCCGTTTGCGGCTTCACTCTGGGCAATTTCGTTTTCATGATGAGGGAATACCAAATCTTCTCCGCCTGCATGAATGTCAATCTCTTCGCCTAAGTATTTTTTACTCATAACGGAACATTCAATGTGCCAGCCGGGACGACCGTTACACCAGGGTGAGCACCAGAACGGCTCGCCTTCCTTCTTAGGTTTCCAAAGAACGAAATCCAGGGGATCTTCCTTCTGGTCTTCGCCGGTTACAAGAAGTGAACGGTTACCGCCCTGCAAATCATCCAAATTCTTGTGAGACAACTTACCATATTCCTTAAAGCTTCTGGTCTTAAAATAAACCGTACCATCGCCGCCCACATAAGCGTGATTCTTCTTAATCAAAGTACCGATCATCTCAAGCATACCGTCGATTTCTTCGGTTGCCTTAGGATGTGTAGTTGCTTCTTTTACATTCAAAGCCTTCATATCCTTCTTGCATTCTTCAATGTAACGTTCGGAAATAACAGAAGAATCCACACCTTCCGCGATTGCCGCCTTAATAATTTTATCATCTACGTCTGTAAAGTTAGATACGTAATTTACTTCATATCCCTTATACTCCATATAACGTCTTACGGTGTCGAACACAATCATAGGACGTGCGTTACCGATGTGAATCAGGTTGTATACGGTAGGACCGCACACATACATACGTACCTTCCCCTCTTCGATAGGTACGAACGCTTCTTTTCTTTTGGTCAGTGTGTTGTAAATCTTCATTTTTCTTCTCCTGCTACTTTTTTACTGTAAAATACCTGCTTTTATATTATCTAAAATATTTTTCACTACGAATTTACATTCTTCTTCAGCTCCGCCATCTGTGCTTCCAAAGCCTCTAACTTCTCCAGAAGCTGTACATTGGCAGACTGCAGACGGTTAATATCTTCTTTTACAGGGTCAGGCAAATGTACCTGATCCATAGTGTCACGGGGGATTGCGATGTTATCACGCTTCACAATTCGTCCTGGAACACCTACAACAGTACAGTTTGGCGGCACTTCTTCAAGCACCACGCTTCCGGCACCGATTTTGGAATTCTCTCCTACCGTAAAAGAACCTAAAACCTTGGCGCCCGCACTAATCATAACATTATCGCAAATGGTCGGATGGCGCTTGCCGTGTTCCTTACCGGTACCGCCTAAAGTCACACCCTGATACAGTGTAACGTTGTTTCCGATAATCGTAGTCTCACCGATAATAACGCCGTTACCATGGTCGATAAAAAGGCCGTCCCCGATGGTTGCACCGGGATGAATTTCAATACCGGTCTTTCTTGCCGCACGTTGCGAAACGTAACGTGCCAGAAAATACATTTTACGGTTATATAATTTATGCGCCACTCTGTAATGCAACATAACCTTAAAGCTGGGATACAGCAAAACCTCCATTGAATTATGGATTGCCGGGTCACGCTCTTTTACAATGGCTATTTCGTTTTTGATACGTTTGATAATGCCCATTGAATATTCTACTCCTTACAGGGACCTGTTTACAACTTTCGAATCATAAAATTTATCTAAAATATAAAAGAACCCGCCTCAAAAAGAGACGAGTTCATCGCTATTCCACTCTTAATGTCAAAGGCCCTTGCCTTCTTCACACACGTATAACGTACGCCCCGGATACGGATACTTAATTTCCCCGCATCGGCTCCCGAATGCACTTCCGTCAAACTCATACATAAAAGCGGCTTTCAGCCGGCGACCGCTTCTCTCTGTTATCTTCCTTTGACGTACTCTCTTCGTTCACAGCCTTTGTCATATTCCTCTTATAAAATATGCGTTTTTTGATTTTTTGTCAATAAAAACCGTTATAAAAATACTGTTTTTTTCTGCCAATTTACTTCTTAAACAATTTCATTGATAAAAACTCTTTTCAAAACATTGACATGCTCCAGACTTTCCAAAATTTCTTCTTTATCCCGGCCATCGGAAATCTCAAAACATTCCTCGGCACTTTTATATCCAAACACAAAGGCCGTCAGATGTTCCATATCCGTTCTGCAATCTGCCTTGTCATTGTTTCGTTTTTTACAAACCAATCGGTCTTTGATTCCGGAATACAAATGATAAATTCCATTGTTTTCTTCCAAAATCGAATCGCTGATTTCCACCAATATATCTATCGGACCCTCACACCGCAACGATTGAAGCATTGCTTCCGGCCTAAGAATCCTTGCCATAATGGCAGGTTTGGAACGCTCTGCATCCACCAGTTGCCAGAACGCCAAATCTTCATCCAGAATCACTTCCTGTACACCGGGCTTTTCATTTTCATTCACATAAGAAAGCAAGCCTTTTAATACGCCGTCTTTTTCAATCATAAAAAGATTGCCTGACTGCGCAATAAGTTCCTGTTGCATCACCTGATAATACCGGTCACTGCGAAGCATATAACAGTCTGCATTCTGTTTTAACATTTGATTGGCAAACCCGGCAATTTTTAAATAATCGCCCTCTTTTGCTACTTTTACCTGCAAACTTCCTTTGTCTTTTACCACAAGATGAAACTCTGCACCGTACTTTGCCGCAACATCAAGATAACGAAACGGAAGTGCATCCGCGTTTAACTTCCATTCCGGTTTATCATAAATATATGTAAATTGAAACGGTTTATAATACAAAGGATTTGCAGGCATCAAAAAAGTAAAGGGCTGTCCTTCGGCTTTCATAAACTTCAACGCCTCTTTCATCATATCCGCCATCAGCCCCTGTCTGCGGTAAGCTTCTTCGGTTGCCACGCCCACAATATAACAGACCGACTCCATTCTGCCCGTCATATAGGGAGTCAGATGCAGCATACTGACAATCTCTTCCCCTTCCGTTCTCGTGAAAACAAGGTTATGCTCCGCTTTATTCTTAAAATAATAATCCGTAAAAGCTTTGCTGTCCTCCGCAAAAACCTTTTCCCACAACGGCCTTACATTATGCACTTCTTTTCCTGCCAGAAAACCTGATTCCATTCAAACTCCAATCTACTGTTTACTGCATCCCCCACAGTTTTCACAATTTCCGTATGTCACACCCGGCATCTGTTCCGGTGTGGATAAAAGACAAATTGCCTGTGAACTGATTCCTTCCTTCGTTCCGGTAAAACCTAAACCTTCTTCCGTGGTTGCCTTTACATTCACCTGTGAAATATCAATACCGAGCACTCCTGCAATATTGGCACGCATCGTATCAATGTGCGGGCGCATCTTCGGCGCCTGTGCAATAATCGTAGCATCAATATTTTCAATAAAATATAAGTTTTCATCCAGAATTTCTTTTACACGGGCAAGAAGTTTCATACTGTCGGCACCTTTGTACTCTTCCGCAGTATCCGGAAAATGTTTTCCGATATCTCCCAATGCCGCCGCACCAAGCAGGGCATCCATAATCGCATGCACCAAAACATCCGCATCCGAATGTCCAAGCAAGCCTGTTTCGTGAGGAATTTTAACTCCGCCAATAATCAAATCTCTTCCTTCTACCAGACGATGTACGTCATAACCCATTCCTATTCTCATGATTTTTCCTCCTTTATCAAATCACGGATTACTTCTCCCGCAATCATAAGTCCTGCCACGGAAGGCACGAATGCAACGGAACCCGGAGTTGCACGCCTTTTATTTCTCTGCATTATGTCAACCTTTTCTGTATCATTACTACATTCATTGCAAGTCTCAATCGGTTTTAACGCTTCTTCTTTGGAATATAATACCTTTAACTTTTTAATTCCGCGTGCTTTGCACTCCCGGCGCATTACCTTCGCCAAAGGGCAAACAGAAGTTTTATAAAGATCCGTAATTTCAAATGCACCTGGATTTAACTTATTTCCAGCTCCCATACAACTGATAATGGGCACACCTGCCGCATTTGCCGCCTCTACCAAAGAAAGCTTCGCGGTTACGGTATCTACAGCATCCACCACATAATCATACTGCGTAAAATCAAACTGCTCCGCAGTCTCCGGCAGATAAAAGATACGATACTCTTCTACCTCAATATCGGGGTTGATATCCAAAGCACGCTCTTTCATTACCTCAGTTTTATATCTGCCAATGGTTTTGGTTGTGGCAATAATCTGACGGTTAATATTACTCTCTGCCACGGTGTCACTGTCCACCAGCGTAAGTCTTCCGATTCCGCTTCTAACCAGTGCTTCCGCCGTGTAGCCGCCGACTCCGCCAACTCCAAACACCGCCACATGGGCTTTTTTTAATTGTTCCATTGCATCCGTCCCGAGAAGCATCTCGGTCCGGCTAAATCTTTCGCTCATCTGTTATCCTCTTCAAAGCAGCTTATTAAGTTTACATAATTTTATTTTATTGTCAACCTATTATTCTTGTGAAAACATCGGCGTAGACAAGTATCTGTCACCGGAATCCGGCAACAATGCCACAATTACCTTACCCTTATTCTCTTCACGCTCTGCCAGAATTCCTGCCGCCTTCAATGCTGCTCCTGATGTAATTCCCACCAGTACGCCTTCTGTTACCGCAAATCTTTTGCCTTCTGCAAATGCATCTTCATTTTCAATGCATATAATCTCATCGTAAATTTCAGTATTTAACACTTCCGGCACAAAGTTTGCACCGATTCCCTGTAACTTATGAGGTCCGGCTTCGCCCTTGGATAAAAGCGGACTGCCCGCAGGTTCAACCGCTACAATCTGCACATTGGGATTCTTTTCTTTTAAATATTCTCCGACACCGGTAATAGTTCCGCCGGTACCAACACCTGCAATAAAAATATCTACCTTCCCCTCTGTCTGTTCCCAGATTTCAGGGCCTGTAGTTTGTCTGTGCGCTTCCGCATTGGCAGGATTATCAAACTGTCCAAGAATCACCGCTCCCGGAATACTGTCTCTTAATTCTTCAGCCTTTGCCACTGCTCCTGCCATTCCCTTGGCACCTTCCGTAAGCACAAGCTGTGCACCATAAGCACCGAGAAGATTTCTTCTTTCCACGCTCATGGTATCCGGTAAAGTCAGGATAGTTTTATATCCCTTAATTGCCGCCACTGCTGCCAAACCGATACCTGTATTACCGCTGGTAGGCTCAATAATGGTTGCTCCGGGTTTTATAATTCCTTTTTCTTCCGCATCCTCAATCATAGAAAGAGCTACTCTGTCTTTCACACTTCCCGCAGGATTTAAATATTCCATTTTGGCAAGCAGGGTTACATCCTGAACACCAGCTGCCGCTTTGTATCTGTCAATCTGCATCAAGGGAGTATTTCCCACCAGTTCAATTGCACTTTTTACAATATTTTTCATAGTTTCGCTCCAAAATTTTACATTTTCCTGATACCGTTTTTCTTATAGGATTCTTCCGCCGCCAAGTACCAGGTCTCCGTCATAAAAAACAACGGATTGTCCTGTGGTAATGCCTCTTTGAGGCTCCGTAAAAATTACTTTTACTTTGCCGCCGTCCAGACACTCCACTTCAGCTTCTGCTTCTTTTTGCTTATATCGTGCTTTGGCTTTACACTTAACAGTCTGCCCTGCTTTCGGTTCGACTATCCAATTTACATCTTCTGCTTCTAGCACTTTACTAAACAATTCATCATTCCTGCATAAAACCACTTCATTGGTATCCATGCGCTTCTCATATACATACATAGGTTCCTGCAATGCAAGTCCCAAGCCTTTTCTTTGTCCGATGGTATAGCGGATCATACCTTTATGACGTCCGAGAACTTTGCCTTCACGATTTACGAAATTGCCTTCCTCAAAAGACTGCCCCGTATATGTTTCAATGAAGGTCGCATAGTCACCATCCGGCACAAAACAAATATCCTGGCTGTCCTTTTTCTTTGCATTGAGAAGTCCCAGTCCTTCCGCAATTTCACGGATTTCATCTTTGCCGTATTCTCCCAAAGGAAACTTGCAATGAGCCAGCTGTTCTTTAGTTAAATTATATAAAACATAACTTTGATCCTTACTTTCATCACGGCCTTTTTTCAATACATACTGCCCCAGCGCTTCCTCATACTCTACTCTGGCATAATGACCGGTCACCACATAATCACAGCCCTCTTCGCGCATTTTGTCCATAAGACGGCCAAACTTCATATAGCGGTTACATTCCACACAGGGATTCGGCGTACCACCCTCAATATAAGTATTCACAAAACGACAAATCACTTCATCTTTAAAATCATCTCTGTAATCATAGGCACGAAACGGAATGCCAAAATGATTTGCCACAGCCTCGGCATCTTTTACCGCACTGCTGCTACCACATATTGTCTCGTCATCCACCATTCCTTCATACAAACGCATGGTGGCACCTATACAATCATATCCTCTTTTTTGCATCAAGTGCACTGCCACAGAGGAATCCACTCCTCCGCTCATGGCAATCAATGCTCTTTTTTTATCACTCATACAAATAATCCTTCTAATAATTCATATAAAGTCGTCTGCTCATTTCTTCACGTAATTTCGGTCTTGCCGCAATAATCAATAAAAGTACCGCAATCGCAATCAGAAGCGGTGCACAGCAAAGCGACCAAATCAAATAAACTTTTCCGACAATGAAAATATCCAATAAAAGTTCAATGGAAATCAATAATATGCATACAAACAGCAGACTGATTCCTCCGGCACGAAAAAGATTTCTTCTCTTTTTCCGAAGTGCAATCACCATACACCAGATATAAATGCCCGTTAATATGTGCAAGGGAAGAAAGAACTCATAGTACCATACCTGGCCCCCTGTCATCCATGCAATCATATAGATATATAATGCCAGAGCCACCACATCAATCATAGTGGCAATATATGGCGATTTCAGCCTGGTAAGTACCGGCAGCGCAAAACATATTAACAAACCAAATGCACCGATGGCATACAAAGACCAGCTCAAATTAAATGAAATCAAAAAATCACACAGTGTTTGCACGATAACTCCCACTGCGATAACCGATAGAATAATCTGCGTCAGATACTTTATATTGATTTTTCGCCTCGGATATTCCTCATAACGATATGAATATGCGGATTCTGTTTTGTTTTCCCCCGTATCATTTGGATTTATTACCACAGTATTACACAAAGGACATTTTTCTTCGGATGCGACAAGTTTTACGCCGCAATTTACGCAATATGACATTGTGTTGCTCCTTTTATCGAATGCATCGGTTTCGTGCCGATGCTGTATATAGTTTACATAACTCTATAAGATTAGGCCTGGTTGCTTTCAATCTCAACCGGTATCCCCATCTCAACAAGCTTCGTATAAAAGAGACGTTCAATCTCAGCCTCTTTTATTTTACGGGTAAAAGTAACCGACATAGTATCTGCATAGCTTACCCCCATACAACTGGTAACACGGCCAAAATTCTTACCGGCCACAGCCTGTACGCCTTTCACATATTCAGACATCTTCGGCGGCAATACCACATTCCCGAGATTAGACATCGTACAGGTAGACTTAATTTCACCTCCCATGTAATTGCCAAGAATTACAAAAGGCTTCTTAATAAACATCGGTATCACTTTATATACCTTTAACTGATAACTTGCAATGTTACCTGCAATCAGGTTATTCACACGCTTCTCCGTGATATTAAGCGCCATACCGTGCTTTACCTGTCCAACAATCTCCGCAAAAGAATAATGCCCCAATGTGCGGTCCAGACCAACATTAATATTAGCAAAAAAATTACTCACAGTCTTAGACGGATAAAATTTACGCAAGTCGACAGGTATATTGATTACGATGGGCATCTGACGGATTTTTCGTCTCTTTTCTTTCTCCTGAATATCCTGAAAAGCATCCATCAGAACCGCTGTCAAAAAAGCGGTTACGGTACAGTCAAATTCTTTTGCCTTGGCCTTTACCGCCTCCACAGGCATGTGCCCTGTCACGATATTTAAATATCCCTCGTTTTCTTTGCTCCCCTTAGCCTGGTAGGCTTTCGGACTCTTTCTCTTAAACTTCTGACGCCTTGCCACCTTGCTGTAGGCATCTTCATATTCTTCGGGCTTCGGTTCCTCATCAGGATTGAGAATCCAGCGACTCTCTTCAATCTCATAACCGTATTTTTGACGAAGATATTCCGCCACCAGCGTCATCATAAAAGTCATTCCGCCGGTACCGTCTGCCAACGCATGAAAAACCTCCAACGAAATTCTTTTACCGAAATAGCGGACGCGGAACAGAAAGTGCTTATTTAGCTTCCAGCTTCTTCGCACCATGGGGTTTCGCACATCTTCTTCCACTTCCGGCTTCCCGTCTGCCATCTCTAAATAATTCCAGAACAAACCATAACGAAGTTTCAGGGCAAAGGAGGGAATTCTTTTTAAAACAACCTGTAATGCTTTATCCAAAATAACAGGGTCTATTTCTTCTTCCAATTCTACAGACAGACGAAAAATATGCGCAAATTTTTTGGTGGTAACCATGGTACAGAAATTTGCCGTATTATCCGGTTTCAACCATTCCAGATGCTTCGTACTTTTAGAATGCATACTTTTCCTCCTGTCGTTAATTTTTCAGGTCTTTTATATAAAATATTATTACTTACTGTCAAATGACCACAGATACAAAAATTATAGCACAATAATTTGGTTAATCACAATATTAAAAAGAATAATATTCATTTCCCTTTCGTTTTCTAAATATGATACGTTTAGATATCTAAACAAGTACTTTTTTACCAATCAAAAAGGTATTTTCCATTTTACAACAGAAAATACCTTTTAAAACTATTTTTCTTCTATCTTATTTCCCTTCCATTAAATATAGCTCAACTCTGCTTTGAATAATATCCATTACCTCTTCCACTGATTTCTGACCTCTCAGGTAAGGTGCCACTTCTTCTTGTATAATATTTACAATAGCATTGTCCGTATAATAGCAGACATCGGCACGCTCCATTAATTCACGCATCTCTTCAATATCTTCTTCTGTGGCATTACCGATTTCCAGAGTTACATCGCCTACAGTATATCGTGCGATATCTTCACGTTCTCCTGCATTGGTAAGAAATGTCTCAAACCCAGCCTTGGTAGAAGGTATACCCCATCCCAATCCGGCATTTTGTCCCGCATCCGTGGCATAAAATTCTACAAACTGCCATGCCATATCCTTATACTGACAACTCTCTGTTATGGCAAGGGCACTTCCGCATAATGTTAATTCAAGGCTTTCCGTATCCTCGTTGCCAAAACCAAGACAGGTTACATCTCCCCCAAACAACTCTTTAAAAAACTGATAATCCGTAGATTGACTCATTGTAAGGTCATGTAAAATTGCCTTATCCGTGCGAAGATATGCAGCTATCTCTGCCCCCTCTTCGAATTCAAATTCTTCCGGCTGTGCTTGTACATATTCCAGTATCTCATTAAATGCCGGTGTATTAAAATAACATTCACCCTTTTCATAATCCACAAACTGCGTCAGATTATGATATACCATATTCATCATAATATTTTCCTGATTGTGCCAGAAAAACAGATTTGCATCCGCTGCAAGACCTTCTTCCAACCGAAACATAGCATCTGGTGTTAATACTGTAATTCCATCTACATTTACAGACTTAGCCATCATACAATTCAATGTCAGCGTAGAGGGTAGAATATACAGTTCACCATTCACTTCATATGCTTCCCGCACATTATCCAGAAAGTCTTCCTTTTCCAATCCGCCTTCTGTCTCCATCAACGGATACAAATCCGTCAAAATATCCATGGATGCCCAATTCTGCCAGGGATAATTGTTACTTCCGATATCAATAATATCTGGTACATTGCCTGCCACAATATCTTTTTGCAGATTTTCTATTGATTCGGCATAATCGTAATCTTCTACACCGTAATCCACCAGGATAATCCGGTATTCCATATTCGAGCGGTTAAAAGCCACCACTGCATTCTGTATATCCTGTCTGGGATATATGGTTGCCAATATCAATTCCGTACGTGCTTCAAGCACTGCTGGGTCAACCTGTGTCAGAAATACCAGACTGGTTGTGCCACTGATATAGTCATGATAGTGCAGTAAAAACCGACTTTCGTCTAAGAAGAATATGTTGTTAATACAATCTACATTTAAATCGATATCGGCGCAGTCAAACAGTTTTATCTGTTCGCCTGTATAGACATCACAGGAATAAATACAGGAGCCATTTTCATAAAAAATCAAATTGTCCGGACCGGGCCAGATTAAGGTGCTGCCCTGACTTTTTTCAAGCACAATTTCTTCTCCCATTTTTAACTGTTGGGTATCAATGGGTACAACAATAAATTCTCCTTTTTCACTAATAAATGACCCTACCATAGTACCCGCGTCATTTAAACATAACTGCACAACCTGCTCGCTCTTTTCTATTTCTCCGATTTTGTTAAAATCAGAAGAATATACTTTTATGGTTTCTCCGGTTCCGCCAATAACGTAATTTCCCAAGGCATCCTTATCAAACAAACCAATGTAAGAATCCTCAGGAATATCGAATATTTCCTTAAATGGTTCTGAGGAAATCAGGTTGCCGTTTTGATCATATCGGTTAAAATAATCCAGACGTGAAATCTCATTCCAGTTCTCATCAAATTCCGTTATGAATTCCAACGCCTCCATGGAACCATCCGGATTGATAATTACATTCAAACCGCTAATGACATTCACCGATTCTGAAGTAGTTTCAATCTCCAAAACGTCAGAATCCGTATCCTCCGTTTTAATTACGGTCTCTATAGGAGTTTCTTCCATGCTTCTGTCATTTAAATCAAACACAAGACGGCTGTATTCCGTTACTTCTCCGTTATAAACACTGCCTACCATGTAAACTTTATTATCAATATTTCTCATCGTCGAAATATGAGGATTTCCTTCTATATCATAAAAGTCGGTTAAATAAAAATTTCCTTCTTCCTCAACACTGTCATTGTTCTCTCCACATCCAAACATTGTAAAAAGTGTAATAAAACAAATGAATAGTGCAAGCCACCTTTTACTTTTATTGTATTTCTGCATCATGTTCCCTCCCATATCCGACAATTACCATGTTTTCGCCCTTACTGTACTGCTTATGTTGATACAGTTATAACACCTTGCAGATGAAATGTCAATATAGACAACAAAAAAACTTGCAAGTCTTTCGACTTACAAGTTTTAAAGAGTAGCGAGAGGGGGATTCGAACCCTCGACACCACGGGTATGAACCGTGTGCTCTAGCCAACTGAGCTATCTCGCCATATGGTAATCGCAAAAAGTATGAGTGGGACCTACAGGGCTCGAACCTGTGACCCTCTGCTTGTAAGGCAGATGCTCTCCCAGCTGAGCTAAGATCCCATAGCCTTTTTGCGACTGCCTTATTAATATACAAAAAACGCGTGAAAGTGTCAAGCATTTTTTTAAAAATAT
>JAZNTK010000034.1:0-3522 GCA_045591685.1 Lachnospiraceae bacterium | reverse complement strand
ATTCCCGTGCGTATTGAAATCGGTCCCCGCGATATCGAAGCAAACAAGGCTGTTCTTGCCCGCAGAGATACCGGAGAAAAGATTGAAATCAATTTGGATGAATTGGAAGTTAAGGTGGCTGAACTCCTTGATAAGATTCAGGTTGAGATGTTGGAAAGAGCTCGCGCACATCGCGAGGAGCATACCTACACTGCTACCGAATACGCAGAATTCCTTGATATTTTAAACAACAAGCCCGGCTTTGTAAAAGCTATGTGGTGTGGCGACAGAGCGTGTGAAGACAAGGTAAAAGAAGACGCGCAGGCAACCAGCCGTTGCATGCCTTTTGAACAGGAAAAATTGTCCGATAAGTGTATTTGGTGTGGAAAACCTGCCTCAAAAATGGTATATTGGGGTAAAGCGTACTAAAATGATTTTTATATAAAATCAAAAGTACAGATTTTAACAATTCATATTTTTAATAATTTTATAAGAAGAAAGAAGGACGAAAAAATGAATGTATTGGTTATTAACTGTGGTAGTTCATCTTTGAAGTACCAGCTTATTGACAGCAATTCCGAAGCAGTTCTTGCAAAGGGACTTTGTGAGCGTATTGGCGCACCCGGCTCTGTGTTAAAGCATCAGCCCGCCGGCGGCGATAAGGTAGCAATTGAGAATCCCATGCCTACACATACAACTGCAATTCAGATGGTTATTGATGCGCTTACAGATGCTAACCACGGTGTTGTAAAGTCTCTTGACGAAATCGACGCAGTAGGTCACAGAATCGTACACGGTGGCGAGAAGTTTGCAAGCTCTGTGGTAATCGATGATGAAGTTATGAAGGCAATTGAAGAATGTAATGACCTTGCACCTCTTCATAATCCTGCAAACTTAATCGGTATTAACGCATGTAAGGAAATTATGCCTAACACTCCCATGGTAGGTGTATTTGATACCGCTTTCCATCAGACCATGCCTGAGAAAGCATATCTCTACGGACTTCCTCATTCATACTATGATGATTATAAAGTTCGTCGTTACGGCTTCCACGGAACCAGCCATGATTTCGTATCTGCCCGTGCAGCAGAAATCCTTGGCAAGAAACGTGAAGATGTTAAAATTATTGTTTGCCACTTAGGTAACGGTGCAAGTATTTCTGCCGTAGACCATGGCAAGTGCGTAGATACCAGTATGGGTCTTACTCCTTTGGAAGGTCTTATGATGGGAACCCGTTCCGGTGACATGGATCCCGCTATCGTAGAGTTCCTTGCTAAGAAGTTAGGTAAGACTTTGGAAGAAGTAACCACTATTTTAAATAAAGAATCCGGCGTATACGGTTTATCCGGCGGCGTATCCAGCGACTTCCGTGATTTATCTGCTGCAATGGACGAAGGTAACTTACTTGCTAAGGCTGCTTTGGAAGCATATTCTTACAGAGTGGCTAAGTACATCGGTTCTTATGTGGCTGCCATGAACGGCGTTGACATTATCGCTTTTACCGCAGGTATCGGTGAGAACGATGGTCGCGTTCGTGGTATGGTAGGACAGTACTTCGAATACCTCGGAACATCAATCGATCCCGAGAAGAACAAAGTTCGCGGCGAAGAGTGCATTATCTCTAACCCCGGCGATAAGGTAACCGTTATGGTTGTACCTACCAATGAAGAACTTGCCATTGCAAGAGAGACCGTTAAATTGGTATAAATATGGACGCGGTGTGATTTTTATCATTTGCCTCAGGGACGCTTTCGCTCGGTTGTGCTACACAACGGTACATAGGATTGCAAAGGACGCAATCCAAGTACCGGCGAGCACAAACGCCCTTCGGACAAAATGATAAAAATTACACCGCTGTTTTATGTATTAATAGTAATGTGTATAGAGCCCGAAAATAAGGGCTTTTTTGTATGTATCAATATTGGATGACTTATTAAGTGAATATAAGTTTTTTGAACGATTCATCTTATGACATATGAAATGCATGTCATAGAGGGCTTGGGTGGGTTCATATATTGTAAAAATGTTTACGAGTGTTCGTGATTAAGAGGGAAACAATATATGGATAAAAAAACCATGCTAAAAGTTATAATCGTCATGATTGTTGCCATGGCGGTGGCATTGCTGATTCGCGGAATTCTTTTACATAGCAATAACAAAAGCCCTAAGCCGGTAACCGTAGAGGAGCTTTCTTTTACCGAAACGGAGTTGGAGCCCAAGCCTTACAGCGGCATGATTATCGTAATTGATGCAGGACATGGTGGAAAGGACCCCGGCAAAGTAGGAGCAAACGGTACTTTGGAGAAAGACATCAACTTGGAAATTGCCTTGCTTTTAAAAGAGTTGTTGGAAGAAGACGGCGTCACCGTGGTAATGACCAGGCAGACCGACACCGGTTTATATGATGAAAACAGCAGTAATAAAAAGATGCAGGATTTAAAAGGACGGCTTGCCATTATCGGAGAGAGTCGGGCGGATTTGGTGATAAGCATTCATCAAAACAGTTTTACGGATGCGTCCGTTTGCGGTCCTCAGGTCTTTTATTGTGAGGGAAGTAAGCAGGGAGAAAGTGCGGCAACGCTGGTGCAAAATGCGTTAAATACTGAGTTAGAGATTGCAAGGCCCAGAACGCAGAAAAGCAATGACAATTATTTCCTTTTAACAAGATGCTCTCAAATTATGATTATCGCGGAGTGCGGCTTTTTATCCAATCCCGACGAAGAAAAATTGCTGAATGACAAAGCATACCGGCAGCGTATTGCCGAGGCGCTTCGGAAGGGTATTTACGAATATTTCGATACCGTAACAGAACCAAAAGAAGGCGGGCAAACCGACCCGGAAGAGCCTATCATATAAAATTTCCCTTTTACCCTTTGGATTGATTTAGGATATAAATAACTTCCCTCCGTCAAAATGACGGAGGGAAGTATGTACACAGAACACAGCTGTTCGATAAATTATAAATTTTACGCTCTTTTGGTCTTTATCAATTCTCCTATCATTGCCCCGCCAATAATACAAACTGCACCAACAATTTGTATTACGGTCATTTTCTCACCGAGTAATAGGGCGGCAAAAACAACCGCTGACAAAGGTTCCAAATAACCGCATACAGCAACTGTTTGTACGGGAAGTTTTGCAAGTGGTGAAAAATAGAGATAACAACCAATTCCTGTGTTTAGAATACCAAGTATCAAAATCCAACCCCAAGCATTTGCAGGCACATTGATAATGAAACCTTGCTTAATTCCTGTAAATACCGCAACGGTCAAGAAACTAACCACAAGTTGTATTACAGAGTTTTCCATACCACTGATATTTTTTGACTGCTTGTTGAGTGTTACCATAAAGAAATACATCACAGCTGACATTGTACCGCAGAATAGACCCCAGGGATTACTGTTGCCGACTGCATTACCATTTACAAGAAAAATACCAACAAGTACGGTCGCAAAACCCAATAGTTTAGGTGCAGTCAGTTTTTCACGAAAAATAATAGGCGATAGTATCATCACAATAACAGGGCCGCAATAATAAAGGAGC
>JAZNTK010000033.1:0-35224 GCA_045591685.1 Lachnospiraceae bacterium | reverse complement strand
AGAAGTAATAAGCACAACACACAGTTACGGAGAACCGGAAGTGACTGAGGCAACCTGTACGGTAGCAGGTAAGAAAGTATATAACTGTGAGTGTGGCTATAGTTACGAGGAAGCAATTCCTGCAACAGGTCACACAGAGGTGGCAGGAGCAACCGCAGACTGTCACAGCAAGTGTGGCGTATGTCAGGCAACGATTGAGGATGGAACTTCACATACATACGAAAGTGAAATAACAACAGCAGCAACCTGTACTACAACAGGTGTTGAAACATATAGCTGTGCTTGCGGTTACAGTTATACCAAGGAAATCGAGGCAACAGGTCATACAGAGGTAGCAGGTTCAACCGCAGACTGCCACAGCAAGTGTGATGTATGTGATGCAGTGATAAGCACAACACACAGTTATGGAGATCCGGAAGTAACAGGTGCAACCTGTACAGCAGACGGCAAAGAAGTGTATAGCTGTGGATGCGGCTACACATATGAAGAAATCATCCCTTCAACAGGTCATACAGAAGTAGCAGGAGCAACCGCAGACTGTCACAGCAAGTGTGATGTATGTGATGCAGTAATAAGTGCAACTCACAGCTATGGAGAACCGGAGGTGACAGGTGCAACCTGTACAGCAGACGGTAAAGAAGTGTATAGCTGTGAATGCGGCTACACATATGAAGAAATTATCCCTTCAACAGGTCATACAGAAGTAGCAGGAGCAACTGCAGACTGCCACAGCAGGTGTGAAATCTGTGGAGAAGTGATTAGCACAGCCCATACATATACTGACAGTACAAAGGCAGCAACCTGTACCGAAGCAGGTTTTGTTAACCATGTCTGCGATTGTGGATATGAATATACAGAAGATATTGCGGCAACCGGTCATACAGAAGTGATGGTTGGAGAGGCTGACTGTCATAGCAAGTGTGACGTATGTGGCGAAGTACTTAGTTCTACGCATACGTATACCGACAGTACAAGGGAAGCAACCTGCACGACAGCAGGTCTGATTACGCACGCTTGCGATTGCGGATATGTATATACGGAAGACATAGCGGCAACCGGTCATACAGAAGTGATGGTTGGAGAAGCAGACTGCCATAGCAAGTGCGAAATCTGTGGAGAAGTGCTCGTGACAACACATACAATTACAGGTAATATAACCACAGAGCCGACCTGTACTACAGCAGGTGTTGAAACATATAGTTGTGCATGTGGTTACAGTTATACTGAAGAAATTGAAGCACTTGGTCATGTAGAAACAATCGGCGGAACAGAAACCTGCCACAGCAAGTGTGACGTATGTCATGCAACAATAACAGATGGAAGCGGACATGAATTTACAAGTGAAATAACAACAGTAGCAACCTGTACTACAGCAGGTGTTGAAACATATAGCTGTGCTTGCGGATATAGTTACACCAAAGAAATAGCAATAACAGACCATACAGAGGTTGTAGGAGGAACTGAAGATTGCCACAGCAAGTGTGATGTATGTGATGCAGTAATAAGCACAACTCATAGCTATGGAGAACCGGAAATAACAACAGCAGCAACCTGTACCACAGCAGGTGTTGAAACATATAGTTGTGCTTGTGGTTACAGTTATACTGAAGAAATTGAAGCATTTGGCCATGAAGGTACCGGCGAGGGAAGTACAACATGTAAGCATTGCGGTCTGGCTATGCTTGAATTGAATGTAACGAATTTCCCGGATACTGCATTTTTGGAATATGTAAAAACAAACTTTAATACAGTAACCACCGATGATGAGATTCTTTTAGGTGAAGAAGTGAATACACTTACTACTTGTACTGAGATCAATGTATCAGGAACGCAGGGTTCGGGAGGTGTATACGAAGATGGTGGAATTAGTGATTTAACAGGTATCGAATATTTTACAGCCTTAACGACATTGAATTGTTCATACAATAGCGGATTGACAGGAATTCCTACATCGGCACTGACAAACTTAACAACTTTAAATATTACGAACTGTACTTCAATCAGTTCCATTGATTTAACGGCTTGCAGTAATCTTACAAGTCTGACAGCAGAAGGTTGTACATCCTTGAAGACAATTGATGCTTCAGGTTGTCCGGAACTTACTTTCTTAGATGCAGATAGCAGTGGTGTTGAGATTGTGAATGTGAATGGATGTACAAAGATTACGACCCTTAGCAATTTACAATTATACCCGACAAACAGTTTGGTTGAATTGCATGCACAGGGTGTTCCGGCAATCAGCGGTGCAGACTTGGGATTCAGTGACAGAGCAACATTGGAAGTAATTGATTTCAGCGGATGTACGGATATGACTACGTTGAATTTAAGCAATTGTCCCGCGTTAAAAACGGTGAATTTAAGCGGTTGTACCAACTTGGCAACCTTAAATCTGACGGATAGTACTGCAATTACGGACTTGAATATCAGTGGTACGAAGTTGACGGGACTTGATGTGTCCGGTTGTGCTGATTTGGCAACGCTTACACCGGCTACGGGATTAACCTCGCTGGATATCAGCGGTTGTACGTCGTTAACCACACTGGATACTGCTTCCTTGACGGCACTTACTACGCTTATGGCTGATAACAGTGGTTTGACTTCGCTTGATGTAACGGCATGTACTAATATTGCGGAGATTTCAGTACATACCTGTACTGCTTTAACAGAAATTAATGCAAGCGGTTGTACCAAACTTACGGCTATCCAGCATGCAGATTGTTCAAGTTTGAATACAGTAAATATCAGTAATTGTACTGCATTTAAAGCGGTATCTATTAATTCTTTGACTGCAATTGAAACATACAATGCAAATAATTGTACATCGCTGACCAGTTTTAAGGCTGAAACAGGTGGTTCTACCTTAAAGACATTAGAGTTAACCGGTTGTACGAGTCTTACAGAATTGATATTGACTGCGGCTACGGACCTCACCACTTTAAAAATCGGACAGTGTTCGGCGCTTACAAGTTTGGATATTAGTATGCTTACGAATTTGGAAGTCTTTTACGCAAATTCTGCCGGCATAAAGACGCTTTCAGGTAATGCAACCTGTTTGGATTTTTCAAGTAATCCGAATCTTAAGGAAATACAGGTAAATATGTTTACGTCGTTTACGGAAATTGATTTGACGACAAATACAGCGCTAGAGAAATTTGTTTACAACTCGATGCCAATGACTACGATTGATTTGTCATACTGTGTATCTTTACAGAATTTCCAAATAGGTAATTCCAAGGTTACTTCATTGGATTTCAGTAATTGTCCGGAGATGATTCGCATTATTAATAATAATTCAAGTGCATTGACCGCAATTAATGTGAATGGTTGTACAAAAATTTATGATATTCGCTTGCTTAACTCGAATAATGTTTCGTCGGTAGATATAACAAATGCAGGAACGGATGTTGTAGTAGGAGCATATGTACCGGATAAATATCTGGTGTTTACGGCTACAGCCGGTTCTACTACAGAGAGTGCATTGAAGAGTGCAGCAGGGTGGAATGATGCAATAATGTATATGAGTAACACACAATTATAGTGGGAATAATTGCAATTGAATCCACAGTAGAAGAAATTGAAAAGAGATGAATGCAGAAGCGGATAACTGAATGGTTGTCTGCTTTTGCATTTTGATCAGCGGGTGTTTTTATATTGTCGATTTTGGCAGTATTTTGTGCATTTTTAACGATGACTTTCTGTTGTCTGCATGATATGAGTATTATATAATAGCTGACAAAGAATGAGAGAATGTGACACATTGTGTCATCACGTCTATTTTTATATAATCAATTGAATAAGGGGAATCCCTGTTGATTGGAATCGAAACAGGGATGAGTGATGCCGGCTTTCCCTGTTGTAAGTAAAAGGGAAAGAGACGTATCCAAGAAGTGGAAGCGGAAGGGAATTGTTTTATCGCTCTTTGGTCTGGAGCATCAGACGGAAGAGGATTCGGATATGCCCATGCGGGTTATCGGTTATGACGGAGCAGCATATCGCGCCCAGAGTTTGTCGGGTGGTAAAAAAAGATATCCCGTGGTAACACTTGTTTTACACTTTGGAACCAAGCACCGTTGGAAGATGGCGAAACGCCTGTCCGACATGGTAGAGGTGGCGGAAGGATTGGAACCGTATTTCCATGATTACGGAATCAATGTATTCGACATTGCGTTTCTTTCAGAGGAGCAGGTGAATATGTTCCAAAGCGATTTCCGAATTGTAGCGGACTATTTTAGGCAGAAGCGTTTGAATGGGGAGTATAAGCCGAGTACACAAGAGATAAAGCACGTGGATGAAGTGATGAAGTTAATGTCGGTGCTAACAGGTTGTAAAAAGTTTGAAGTGAACAGTAAGAAAATACGTAAAAAAGGAGAGAAAGTGACAATGTGTGAAATGATGGATAGAATTTTGAATCAAGAGAAGCAGGAAGGCCACCGGGAAGGATTGAGAGAAGGGCGTCAAGAAGGTCGGTTGTCCGTACTTACGGAACTTGTAAAAGATGGAGTGCTTACGTTACAGAAAGCTGCTGAGAAAGCAGGTATGGATGTTTCAGCATTCGAATTGGTGCTAAATGCACAGTAGAAGAAAGGCCCTTTTCATGCATACTTGCCATTGCTGATATCATTGACGAATAAAAAAGGGAAGTTTATAATAAAACAATAGGAATAAATGGCAATGTTGAAAGAGGACTATTTCGTCACGGAGGAATTCTTATGCGTGAAGATACGATTGAACAATTGAAAAAAATCGCAAAGCCGAAACTGTTTAAGACAGCCGATTATGTTTGTTATGAAGGTCAGCCCGGCAGTGAGATGTATATTATTTTAAAAGGTTCGGTAGGTATTTTTCTAACCAGTCCTATTGGTACCTTAAATCAGGTGGCAACGATTAAAGAAGGCGGATTCTTTGGTGAAATGGCAATCTTTGATAATCTTCCCCGAAGTGCGTCCTGCATTGCATTGGAAGATGCCATTTGTGTGGCGGTTAATCAGGATAACCTGCAGGATTTTCTGGCGGCATGTCCGGATATTGCCAAGCAGATGCTGGAGAATTTGAGCGGCAGAATCCGTAAGTTAGATAATGAACTTTATAAAAATAACCGCTTTGTTAAAAATCGCCATGTGCCTAAGTTTGAGATACCGGTAGAATATTCATACAGTCATGTGGTAAAACCACCGTATCAGCATGAACGCTTTCTTGCAGAGTATAGCCAGGCGTGTCCGATTTGTGGCAAAGCAATCAAGGTTATTGACATCAAAAGAAACAGTTTGGAAGCCCGCAGTATGAATTTGGATTGCAGAATCAATTATGTAATGTGTGATCCATTATGGTATGAGGTGGTTTCCTGCCCGCACTGTCATTATACAAATCACTATCTGAAGTTTTTCGGTGTAAATAATTTTGAACATGAAGTAGTGGAAGGTGTGCTGATCAAAGAGCAACGCCCCGTGGTAAGACAGGGGAAGGATGCGCGAAGTGAGTTTGATACCTTGGTAATGCAGTATTTGCAGGCAATACATATCAATGAACATATTAATCCGGGAGCAAATGCTTTAATAGGTGGTATGTGGCGTAATTTATATTGGCTGAGCAAGGACGCACAGGATGAGAAATTTGCGGCATATTGTGCCCGCAAGGCAGCAGATAAGTTAAAAGCAGCCATTGATGGTAATGAAATACCCAATGCCAATGATAAGGCTGCGATAGCTATTGTGTTGGCCAGTCTTATGGCATACTGCGGAGGTTCGGCAGAGATTCCTGATTACATCAAGATGGGGGCTGAATGCAGTAATGAAATGATAAATGAAAATGCCCGTATTTTGCAGGAACGTTTAAATAAAATTTATCAGAAGAAATAAAGATAAAAAATGTGATTATATAAGGAGAAGCAATTGGACGGAAGGCGAAAGGTCGGATGGTTCAAGCAGCTTCTCTTTTTTTATTTATATTAAATATATTATTAGCATTGACATTTAAATTGATAAGTGTTATAACTGTATCATACAAAATGATACACCGAGTAAAGCAATATATTAAGTTTATATTTTCAAAGCAATCAGAAAGGAGGCATTACATGGTTGTTTTAGATTTAAAAAGCAACAAACCGATTTATGAACAAATCGTGGAGCAGGTAAAATTTCATGTGTTGAAGGGACATTTAAAGCCCGGAGATGCCATTCCTTCCGTACGTAAGCTGGCACTGGATATTTCCATTACGCCGGGGACGGTGGCCAAGGCTTATCAGGAACTGGAGCGTCAGCATATTATTGAAACCATTCGTGGGAAAGGTACTTTTATCGCAGGTAAGATTGAATTAAAGCCTGATGATGACCGAATGGAAGAAAGTAAGAAGATGATGCGTTCGGCAGTGTTGGAAATGAAGGTTATGGGGCTTTCAGAAGAACAAGTGACTGAGGTAGTCAAAGAATTGTATAAGGAGATGAGTGTATGTTAGAAATCAAAGAAGTATATAAAAGTTATGATAAAGCGGAAGTATTACACGGAATTTCCTTGGAAGTAAAACCTGGGGAAATCCACGGACTGATTGGTGAAAACAGTGCCGGAAAAACTACATTGATTAAGTGTGTAACCGGTGTTTATAAAGCAGATAAAGGCACAATTTCGTTGGACGGAGAAGAAATTTATGATAATCCGAAAGCGAAAGTACAGATTGGTTATGTGGCAGATTACAACGAATACATACGTTTTTATAATGCGGTAAAAATGGTTAAGATGTATCAGCGTTTTTATCCTACATTTGATGTGGAAAAATTTAATTCCCTGAATGAAATCTTTGAGATTCCTTTAGAGAAGGCAATCAGTTCTCTCTCAAAAGGACAGAAGATGCGTCTGGCAATTATGCTTGAGATTGCAAAGAAGCCCAAGTATCTAATTTTGGATGAACCTACATCCGGTCTTGACCCGGTAGCAAAGGATGCCTTTTATAAGGTGCTTATCAAGGAAGCAGAGGAGAATGAAATCGGTGTCCTGATTAGTTCTCATAACCTCATGGGCCTTGAAAAAATCTGTGATTCCGTTACCATGATTCACCGAGGCAAGGTGGAACGTCAGATGTCCATGGACAGCATGAAAGATGTATTGACCAAGTTGAATGTGGTATTTGAAGGTGGTGCAGGTCCTGCATTATATAATCGCAAAGATTTGCTTCACGTTAGCAATGTAGGCAGTATTTATACGTTAATCATCAAGGATTACGATGAAACGAAAGAAAAAGAATTGAAAGATCTGGGGGCAAGTTTCATGGAACCGGTTGCCTTAAGTCTGGAAGAGTTGTTTGTTACTCTGGAAGAAAACAGAAAAGAGTAGGAGGCGCCTATGAAGGATATTATTTTGTTAATCAGGCAACGTAAGGAATTTTATTTGACGGTTTTAGTCATTACATTGTTGCTTACGATTGTTGGAGCCTTTTACAATATATCGGTAGAGGGCAAGAATATTGCGGAATTAAATGTGGATTTGGTTACGGAAGCCCGGTTGGAAACCATGGTGACAGAGCAGGGAACTTTGTTTTCTGAAGGCCTGAGTTCACAAGGGTTAATGAAAGGATTCTTTAACAATTTCACCTATATGGGTTATGTTGGCTTGAATCTGGTGATTGCAGTGGTAGTGCTCCTTAGTTATTCCGATAAAAGTGAAAAGGGAGCGAAAGAGTTCCTTGAGACCCTTCCGGTGAAAAGGGTTGCGTTGGAGCTATACAATTATGTGGCTTTAATGGGTATTTTATTACTCAATTTACTGGTGTCTTTAGTGATTCATCTGGTGCAGTTTAGCAATCATAACGGTAAAATCATCACCTTGGCAGAGCGGTTCCCTAATGTATTGGGAAGCCTGGTGCCGGATAATCTGGTTGCGGCACATAACGTTTCTCTTTTGTATCAGTTTGGAATGCTGGCACTTTACTTAGTTGTCATGGTTACTTTGATTATGGTATGTATGGCAGTTTTCAAAAATGGTGTGGCAGGTTTCTTTGTGGGAGCAATCCTTTGGAATACCGCAGATGATGTACTTTACACGGTAAGAAATTTGTTTACGGATGTATCTGATAAGATAACGGATTCGTTCCGACAGGTCGTGGCTGTATTTAAGCCGAAGCTGTACTTTGACCGTTTTGAATGGAATAACGGAGTATGTACGAATGATTTTACCGGATATGTAGCAGTTTCATTATTGGTTATGCTGTTGGTTTTGCTTGCAGTATATATTATCCATGCACATTGCAGGGAATTGTCCGGCGGTAAAATTTTATATGTAAGAACATTAAACATTGTGATGCTGATTGTATTCGGTTTTTGGTTACTTATCACTTTAATTGGTGTAATAGGTTATTCTGCATCAAGAATCCTTACAGCAACGTGTATTGTGGTAATTGCAGAAATTATTGTCATCAGGTTTTTATATTATAAAAAAGACAAAATTTATAAGTTAAGCGTAAAAGAAAACCGAAAGGTAAGCAATCCGGTATTGCGTCAGGGACTTTGGAGTTTCCTGATTGCGGCAGGTATTATAGCGTTGATTACGGAAATCATTGATTGGGACTATAATCTTGCGATGTTGAAATATGATATGATTCATATATATACTGTTTGGTTTCCGGAGGAACCGTGGCATTTTTATTTGTTTGACAGCTACTATCGTTATCAGTTTGCAACGCCCATACTTGTAGGCTTTATTGTATTTAAGTGTATTCAGTTTGCAATGGAGAATACGAAGGCAAGAAGAGAGTTTTATGAAACATTGCCTATGAGCAGGCTGAGAATGTTTTGTACGAAACTTATGATGGACTTAGGCGTGATATTGATTCCCTTGGCAGTATATGTAACGGTTTCGATAGGGTATCTGATGACCGCTAACCGCACATTCCGTACCTTGTATCCGGAACTTGAAATAACAGCTATGGTTGGCGGACCGTTTGTTGCCGCGCTTATGGTACTTTGCGTAGCAATTGCACTGTTGGGTGCGATGTATCTGATTGATGCGGTTACGGTAGGCGGCAGAATGAAGGATTTATTCTGTGGTGTGACAGCATTGTTTATTTTTATCCTGGCAATCCTTGTAATAGAAAATACTAATTACACCTTCTTATATGAAATGATGGAAGTATTCATGGGCGGAGTAACGATTGCTTCGGCAATGGTTTGGCTCGTACTTGGAATCGTAATGTTGATTGCGGCAGGATACCTGTATGTGCGTAGGGATGCAGCAAAAGAAATCTTTTATTACAAGTCTGCAAAATATGTATTTGCAAGTATGTTGAGTATTTCTTACCTGATTTTTGTAATGTCCGGAGCTTATATGGAGCAGGCATTGTATCAGTATATTTTAGCTGTTATCGGTACGGTGCTGATTTTCTTCCTGACAGTCTATTATTGTACACCGGGAAAAATTGCGGAATTGCAAAAGAAATTTCAAAAGAAAAAGACAGCAAAATAAGGACATAAAAAATCCCGACGGTTTTATCCGTCGGGATTTGCTTTATTCTTCAGCTGTGTAGGTATAGGAATGTTCCAAAATAACAGAGCCATCTGCGTTGTAATACAGGTAAGAACCCGTCACTTCGCTGATGCCGCATTCCTTCTGCACATTTCTTACGATGTCCTGCAAGGTTTCTTCGCTTATGGAATCTTTCAACTCCTGTGCAGCGGTATCTACATCTTCAACCTGTTCTGCAAATTTAAACCAGTAAGTGAAGGTGTTTTCTTCTACGGTGTAGCCCATATCGGAGAAAATACCGATATAGTCAGCCTTCATTACTTCAATCTGTGCATCTACACTTTCCTTCACTTCATCTTGTGTATAATATTCTTCAACAGTGGAAGGCGTACATGCTGTTAAGGCAAATGCCATCAGCAGGGAAGCTCCCAAAGCAACGATTCTTTTTTTCATGTAAAAAATCCCCTTTCAAATAATAATTTTTACATACATTATCATAATATGCGATTCAAAAATTTTGTCAATCGGAAAAGGACAATTTTATCAAATATGCATAAAAAGTTCACATTTTTGGTGAAAAACAAATCATGTTGCACATAGTCATACATTGACGAAAGAGAAGGGAAATTTTATAATAAAATCAGTATGGGAGGCGTGGCAATGAAGATTGAATCCTTAAAGATTAAAAATTATAAATTTATCCGGGAATTGGAAATCAAACAGATGGAAAATGCCTGTATTTTTATCGGTCGTAACAGCGTAGGTAAGACTGCTATTTTGGATGCGATTCTGACAGCCTGCGGCCAGAAGGAATTATTGCCTAAGCATTTCAATGAATTGAGCAGAAATATTGAGATTACGATGAAAATGTCCTTTTCTGAGGAAGCATTACAGCTTTTGCACAGACAGGGCGTGATTAGCCGCTATAAAAAGTACGAGCTTTTTTATCAGGACTTCTGCGAGAAGTTTCCCTCTTATAAGGATGGGATTATTTCGTTTACCTATGTAGCAAATAAAGAGGGTAAAATCCGTTATAGCGACGGCGTGAGAAAAGACAATGAATTTATTCCTCTTATCCTGCCGAAGATTTATTACATTGATCATCGCAGAGATATTGCGGAAATTGAGAATGATATTTTACGGACGGGAATTCGTGAAACAACGGTAAATGCCTTGACTGAGAATAAATGTATGTTTGATGAAAGCCGTCAATGTAATGCATGTTTCCAGTGCATCGGTAAAATCGAAAAGAAGCCGGTGCGTGAGCTGACCGTATTTGAAACTGAGAAGCTTTTGGAGTATAAAATGCTTCATTTGGACAGCGACGATTTCATGGAACGTATGAATCAGTGTTTCCGCAGAAATTCAGGACTGCGCGATCAGCTGGTTACACAGATGAATGTGGATTTGGCGGCAATGATGGATGTGGAAGTGGTTCGTTACAGGGAGAACAGTGAAATGCCCGAATCCATTCATGACATGAGCGAGGGCATGAAGAGTATTTACATTTTATCCCTTTTAGAGGCATACATGCAGGAGGAAGAGAAACTCCCCTGTATTCTTATGATGGAAGATCCGGAGTTGTTTTTGCACCCTGAACTTCAGAAGACCGCCAGTGAGACCTTATATAAATTGTCGGAAAAGAATCAGGTAATATTTTCAACCCATTCACCTACCATGATTTTTAACTTCAGTAAGAAGCATATTAAGCAGGTGGTGTTACATGAAGAAGGGTATCCGATTATCCGCGAGCAGAATGATATCGGAAGAATTTTAGATGACTTAGGATTCAGTGCCAACGATTTTATGAATGTAAGCTTTGTATTTATTGTGGAAGGAAAGCAGGACAGAAACCGCTTGCCCTTGCTTCTTAACAAGTACTATTCCGAAGTTTACGACAGCGAAGGAAACTTACAGCGTATTGCCATTGTGGCTACCAACAGTTGTACCAATATTCGTACCTATGCCAACCTAAAATATATGAATCAGTTGTATCTGAAAGATCACTTCTTGATGATTCGTGACGGTGACGGTAAAGATGCCAAAGAGTTAAAAGAGCAGCTGTGTACCTATTATGCAAACCGTGAGAAGCAAGATACAGGTGCATTGCCGAGGGTGCAGGAGAAGAATGTATTGATTCTGAAGTATTATTCTTTTGAAAATTATTTCTTAGACCCTAAGGTCATGGCAAAAATCGGTGTCATTGAGAGTGAAGAAGCCTTTTATGATATTTTGTATGATAAGTATAAGCAGTATCTGCATCGCATTAAGAGCTTTGTAAAGATGAGAGAAATCACGGGTATTAAAATCCGTTCAAAAGAAGATATCAAGCGTAATCTGGAGACAATTTTAATCTATGGCAGAGGTCATAACCTGTTTGATATTTTCTACGGAAGATATCGCGGGGATAAAGAAACAGAAATTCTTAAAAAATATATCGATGTGGCAGACAGGGATACTTTTAAGGATATTCTGGATACGATAGATTCCTTTATGTTTTTTGACAGTAGGAAGATTGAAGAAGATGATAAATAGCAGGAAAATATAAAGATGGGAGAGCGTATGTAGTGGAACGAAAAATAATTGATGAACTCAGAGAAAATATAAATCAGGTATTTATCGGCAAAGAAAAGGTTGTTGACTATGTTTTAATCTGTCTGATTGCCGGAGGCCACGTTTTATTGGAGGATGTGCCGGGAGTAGGTAAAACTACATTGGCGTTGGCTCTTGCCAGGTCTATTCATTCCAGTTTCGGAAGAATCCAGTTTACGCCGGATACACTACCGTCTGATGTTACGGGAGTTTCTGTATATAACATGAAGGATGAAAAATTTGTTTTTCAGCCGGGACCGGTTATGAATCAGATTATTCTCGGGGATGAGATTAACAGAACATCACCCAAAACACAGTCCTGTTTATTAGAGGCTATGGCAGAAAGGCAGATTACCGTGGACGGAACCCTATACAGATTGCCGGAACCTTTTATGGTAATTGCAACCCAGAACCCGGTGGAATTTGCGGGGACTTATCCTCTTTTGGAGGCACAGATGGACCGTTTTATGATGAGACTTTCTTTAGGGTATCCGGAAAGAGAGCAGGAGATGCGGATGGCAGAATTATTCCTGGCAGGAAAGACACCGGATAAAATAAGAGCGGTATGTGAAGCGGAAGATGTTTTGAAGATGCAACAGGAAGTCGCTGCCATTACGGTAAAAGAGAATGTAATCGGCTACATGGAAGATATTATTTTAAATACCAGGGAAGAAAAACGATATCTGGTAGGAGCAAGTCCCAGAGCTTTGCTCGCATTAATTCGTGCTTCGCAGGGGAGAGCATATCTGGAAGGAAGAGATTATGTGAAACCGGATGATGTAAAATATGTGGTGAAACCTGTGCTTGCCCATCGATTTGCATTATCGTCAGAAGCAATAGTACAAAAAGAAAGTGCGACCCGAATCTTAGAACAGATTATGACTAAAGTGAAGGTGCCGAGCTGATAATAACGGGTGATGATATGAAAATGAAAAAAGATACAATAGTATTTCGAAGAATCATCTGGCTGTTGTTATGGGTCCTTTCCATCGTATCTATCAGCAATTTCGGCGGTGTGGTCAGTTACGGATTCTTTTGGGGAATGACATTGTTACCGGTGGTGTCATTTGTTTATTTATTGCTAGTTTCTTTTTGCTTTCGTATTTATCAGAAAATGGAAAGCGTGGATGCTGTTGCCGGAATGAGAACAGAATATTATTTTACGCTGAAGAATGAATCCATACTTCCTTTCGCGGGTGTCCGGGTTAAGATGTATTCCGATTTTTCCTATGTGGAAAATATGAAAGAGGATACCGAATACGAATTACTAAAAGGGGATGAATATACTTTTAGGACCAATATGATATGCAAATACAGAGGCGAATATTATGTGGGAATCAAAGAGGTTATCATTACTGATTTTTTGCGTTTATTCCGTTTGAAATATAAACCGGGCAATACAATACAAGTGCTTGTAAAACCACCTGTCACCAAGTTAAATACTATTGAAAGTATTGTAAGTGTGTTGGGTATTTTGGAAAAGGACAATGTGCCCACAAACACCCAGAAGGATGTGTTGGTCAGGGATTATGTAAGCGGAGACTCTTTAAAACATATTTCCTGGAAACTCAGCGCAAAAGAAAACAAGTTAATGGTCCGTAAAGAAATCGGTGAAGAAAAACAGGGTGTTGCACTGATTGGTGATATGAGGAAGTATTACAAAGATAAAGAAGACTTTATTCCATTGGAACATAAAATGCTGGAAATTATGAGTTCTTTGGGTATGTGTCTGACAGAGAACAATGTAACATATAAGGCTTATTATAACCAGGGGCAGGAGGTTGCCTACAGGGTTGCCGGTGTTGGTGATTTCAGGGAATATTATAATGCGTTATGTAAGGTGGTATTCAAAGATACATATGATTTTGTACCGTATTATAAACTTCTTGTAGAAAAAGGCTGTTTTTATAATTGTAAGGTTGTCTTTTGTGTGTTACATGAGTTAAATCATGAAGTGATTGGATTGGCTGAAAAAACGGTTGCCATGGAATGTGTAGTGGTATTATATGTTGTCAGTGACCGTAATTATGAAGAGTATATGAAGTTTGCCAGTGACAAATTAAAAATTGTTATATTACCTGTGGAAGCGAACATAAAGGAGATAATGTAATGGATCATTCAATCGGTAAGATTGAGAAAAATCTATATAGACTGATATGCAGCTTTCTTTTGTCGTGCATATTTGCATTTCATTTCGGTCCGTATTTAGGGATTTGTTATGAGGGTGTTACGTGTGCGGCAATTTTATTTGTGGTAATATTTTTTGTAGCTTTATTTATTTTTCTGGTAGAAAAATATAAGTGGATTGCTATTTTGGTTGCGTTGGCAGTGGGTATTGCGGTAGCCACGCTGGCGGGTTGGAGTACGGTATATGAATTTATCTCCGGTTATGTGGCATGGATATATGGCGGTGCTGAGATAAACGCAACGGGTTCGGAGATGTATTCTGTTGTACAGATGGCTTGGGTTGGCATAGTTTCCTATGGTCTGCAAGTAATCATGGAGAAAGTTTTTTACATAAAAATTATTTTCGGAATTTCTCTTGCAGGGCTTCTTGTTTATTTTCTCTTTTCGGGGTATGAAGCTTCGCGTGCGGGAGTTATATTTAGTATGGCTTTTTTGGTATTGCTGGTGGCTGAGTGGACTGAATTGACGTGGAAAAAGGAGAAACAACGCCAAGGAAATGCGTACATGTTGAGGATTATGTTATTTATTGGTGTCTTCTTTTTGCTTACGCTTTTGATGCCGGTATCCGATGAACCTTATAAGTGGGAGTTTGTAAAAGAAACCGCGGAGTATTGCGGAGAAAAACTTCGTCTGCTTGCCTACGATATTTTTCAAAGTGAGGATACATATGATTTGGCTTTATCCGGTTTTTCCGATGAGGCGAAATTGGGTTCCGGTATTGTGGAAGATGACCGAGAGATTATGTTGGTAACATGCGACCGGGATATGCGGACGAATTTGTATTTGGCAGGAAAATATTTTAATACGTTTGAAAATATGGGGTGGATGGCATATCAGCAGGAAGAGTATTATGACCGTAATATAGATACTCTTCAAACTTCTTACGCGGTATTAAAGTATGGATCTCAGGACATAAATTTAGCTTTAATGAAGATAACGCTGGATGTTGTTTATCAGGATTTGAACACAGCATATTTATTTGCTCCGGGCAAATTATTTATTGTTGAAGATGAAGAAAAACAGACGATTGATTACACAATAGGTGACGGAAGCATTTTCTTTCATAATAATCAAAATTACGGTTCCGGTTATCAGACTGTTTTTTATCAGATGAATTCTTCAATACAACCATTTGTTGATTTTCTGGAGACACCGGTGGAGTATGACGAAGCATTGTGGAACAGGACACTTACAAGGTATCAGCAAACTACAGGTATTTATATTAAATATGAACAACTGGAGGAATATGAACAGAGGTGTTATAACGACTACATGATTGCGCCGGTTCTGTCCTCACAGGTACAAGAATACCTGGATGAAGTGACTGAAGGTTGTGAGAGTGATATGGATAAACTGTTGGCCATCGAGTCTGAATTAAAGTCTTACACATATACGACAACTCCGGGAAAACTTCCGGAAGAGGTGGTGGACGAAACCGGTTTTTTGGATTATTTTTTGTTGGAGAGTCAAAAGGGATATTGCACATATTATGCGACTGCTTTTGTTTTGTTGGCAAGGGCAGAGGGATTTCCGGCAAGATATGTACAAGGGTACTGTGTGCCCATGTATGGGAAAGATAGTGAAACAGTATTATCATCCATGGCACATGCATGGCCGGAGGTATATTTGGAAGATATCGGCTGGGTGGCCTTTGAACCTACCCCCAGTTACAGCGAAAGCAGAAGCTTTGAGGAAGAGAAAAAGGAATACGTACCTTATGGAAGCAACTATTATGCACAAACACAACCGGAGAATGTGACGGAAGATGAAACAAACTTTCAGGATGGTGATGAGGTAAAACTTCCGGAGTTTGTAAACCGCCCGGAAAAAAGTAATGCATTTCTTATAAAACTTATATTGTTTGTTGCGGCAACTCTAATTTTAGTGTGGATTTTTTTTATGCTTGGCGCAAAAATTATATATAAAAGAAAATCTGTACAAGAGAAATATAGGTTGAAGGTAAAGAGAAATTTAAAATTATTAGGTGTGCTTGGTATGAAGTTATCAGAGACGGAGACCTTGGCAGAATACAGGAGTCGGGTTGATGCAAAATTAAAGGACTCTGTCAGACTTGAGTTTATTGCGGATTATGAAGATGTAATTTACGGTGACAGAGATGCGAATGAAATGCTTGTCAATATTGCGGATAAGCAGTATAGGGAATTACTGATTTATTTAAAAAAGAAATCTTATTACCTGTATTTGCAATACAAGGTATTTAAAATATTACGATGTGACGTTGTATAAATACATATTGCAAAGTAGGATTGGTGATGTTGTTTTATTTATGATGGCTCTGCAAATAGTCCGATTGCAGGCGGATATAAGCTGAAAATCATAAAAAGAATTGCAATTACCGTAAAGCTTACAATACAAAGTACCGGAGTGTTTTTTACCGGCTTTTGTCCGAGGAGACGCCTGCAACTGTAGCAGTATGCACCGCCCAGGGATAAAAAATAAACAACAATGTTAAACCAGTCAACAGTTTTGCCCAATACTCCCGAATAGGTATAAAAAAGAGTAATGACACAAAGCATGCCTACCCAAATTGAGCGAACTTTGATACAGAGAAAGTTTTCGAAACGGATACCGGCAAGGGAATACTCGAAAATTGAGACCAAAGTAATCGGATAAAGAATTAATTTCAGATGTTCCCAAGTGGATTCATTGACCGGAACAAAAAAGCCGACAAGGCGGTTTTCGTCGGTCCAGCCATAAACAAAATGAAACAGGATACCAAGGATGCCTGCGATAATGAAAGAAATAAGCTCTGCGGTTTTGATTTTTTTACGGTCTGAAGAGGTAAGAGTGGAGTGCATGTTTTTACCCACCTTTTTTATTATAGTATATACCGGAAGGAGTAAATTATGAAAAATATACCGATGATTTTATTGTTACTTATGCCGTATGTAATTATGGGCTTCGGAAGTTGGATTGCAGCAGTTCCTAACTTGTACGGCTTTATACCTTTTGCCGTTATTTTGTTTGGAAATATGATATATGCCTTTTTGCTGCCCTTTTTTGGATATAATGGTAAACAGATTATGTTTTGGGATATGTTACTAAAATTATGTAATATACCGGCATTTCTGGCACTGTTTTTAATAGGCGGGCTTATGGTTATGCTTAAGGTAGAAGATGCAGGTCTTATCACGTTTATTTTATTGTATTTATTATTACTTTCTTCTACCATGTTTGGTGTAAACGGCCTGATACGTTGTTACAAAGAAGGAATATTTTCCGGTAAAGAACTGGCAATTCATTTGATTTTACATTTTATATTCTTTACGGATGTTGTAAGTGCGGCACGTTGTTACGGAAAGATACCGGAAAATGAACCCGAGCCGGAAGAAGAACCGGAGTGGATGTAAATTATAAGATATATAAAAGAAATCGCCTTCCTGACATAAGTGGGGAGGCGTTTTTTAAAGTCATGAGTAGTTGACATAATATTAACATTGTAAAATTTATAAAATAAAATGTAAAATATACTTGACAAAAGGTAAAGCGAGTGATACTTTGTAATCACAAGGAGATGACTTCGTGGCCGGAAGTTATTTCTGAAACGGAATGAGAGACTTTTTTACAAGAGGAGAATACAAGAATGAAAAAGAAGATTACCATTTGGGTATGCAGTATTTTGTGTTTTGTTTTAATTGCATTGTGCGTGGCTATGATTATTACGGATGTTCCGGCAACAGAGATTGCGTTTACAGGTAACGTAACCGTGGAAGATGAAATACCGGCCCCGGCAGGCGAAAGTGTACAATTTATTGTAGAAGAAGACGGTGAATATATTTGGCGTTATGAGTGGCTGGGTGAGCCCGGAATGGTTACCGGTATGAGTGTGACGTCGGCAGACGGTGAAGATGTGTTTGCATGTACTGCTGAAGGGTGTTATGCAGAGTCTGTACCGATGGAATTGGAAGCCGGAACGTATGAAATTGAAGTTGTTTACCTTACAAGTGCCGAAGCAATGAACCGGTTTCTTGCAGAACACGGTATTGACGAAGTGGGAGACGATTTCTATGAGTATAAAGCAAACGGTACTTGGACTACAGAGTATAGTATCGGCTTAGAAGAAGCTTCCGGTTTGGGAATCGGTTTCAAGGTGGCATTTGTGATTGGTCTGGCTGTCGGCCTTCTGGTAGTAGCAATTTGTGTTGCGGCCAGCAAAAAAGGTGACGAGGTGAAGAACCAGTTTGATGAGCGTCAGGAACTGGTAAGAGGTCAGGGCTTTAAATACGGATTTTTTACCATGATGATTGCGAATGCGGCATTATTGGTATTGAATATTCTTGAAATTCCTTTGTTCAGCAATATGGAAGTGGCAATGACAGCAAGTATCGTGATTGGCGTTAGTGTGTTTGCAAGTTACTGTATTTGGAATGACGGATATTTTGCGTTGAATGAGAACCGCAAGAGTCTGTTGATTATGCTTGGATTGATTGGTACTTTGAATCTGGTAATAGGCATCGGAAACATCTTTGCAGGCGTTATTATAGAAAACGGAGCTTTTACATTCCGTAGCACAAATCTGTTCTGCGCGTTGATGTTTATCGTTGTATTTATTGTGATGCTTGCAAAGCATATCAAAGACGGAAAGGAAGAGTAGCATGAAGAATTTAAGACTGAAATCCGCCCGTGCAGCTCTTGATATGTCGCAGCAGGATTTGGCGGATAAAGTAGGTGTTTCAAGGCAGACGATAAATGCCATCGAGAAGGGGGATTATAACCCTACCATTAATTTATGCCTGGCGATTTGTAAGACGCTAGGGAAAACCTTGGATGAGTTATTCTGGGAAGAGTAAAATAAAGAGAACAAGTTTCGGCTTGTTCTTTTTTTATAGATAAAAGTGTAGTATAGTAATTTATAACAATTATACACAAAAAGGTATTTTTAAGGTGGCGCATTTTTATGAAAGATAAAAAAGAACAAAAAAGTTTTATCTACACAAAATCGGGAGTAATAGTTTTAACAATTATTACCGCAATATTAATTGCCGGGGCGATTGTAGCAATGGATTTCGGATTTGGATTCGGTTGGTTTTTCTGATAAATATAAATCGACAGCGGGGAAAGCAATATGAGTGAGACAAAAATAAGATATGACTGGAATAATGCACAATCCTGTTATGAAGCAGGGATGTTATATTTTACAAATGAAGAACGAAATCCTGATATGATTACCAAGGGAATCAATCTTTTAAAACATGCCGGCAGGATGGGGTCACCGGATGCAATGTTTATGGTGGGTAAGCTTGCGTGGGAAGGTTATATTGAGATAAAAAAAGGAAATTCCAAAGACGAAGCATTGAAGATGCTGTTTTTGGCATCAAGCAAGGGGGCTTTGCAGGCAAAAGTAATGCTGAACGAAATCTGTAAGGAAAGATACAATGAGAAGTTTGGCATGGAAAAGAGTGCTGAGAGACAGCCGGGGCCGTTGACGGATTGGGATGGCAATAAGATTAAAATCAAGTGTAAGGGCTTGCGTACGCCCATTGATGCAAAGTTAAAATATGAAAATGGAAAGAATATACTGACATTTAGAGCCAACGTCAATGTTATATCCGGCGATGAGGAACAACCTTCTGCGGAAGTTCGAAAGGCGGTTTTAGACGGCATGAGGGAATGGGCCGGAGAATACAGCGTATTTGGTGGGCAGCAGTTGACGGTGGTAATTGATGTGGTAGAGAAAACGTCACTTTTGGATACAATAAATGTTTTTATTATGGACGAGGAAATCAAACGGATGATGCAACAGGTAGCAGATGCGTTTAGCGTAGTGAAAGGTGAAAGTTTTGCTAAGGATATAAATGCACTGTTGGAGTCTGAACGCTCTTTTGAAGCGCAAGGTAAGGAATGGAGCATGAAGGGCAGGAAGTCCATTTTTGTGAGGTATAAGCAGGAAGATGATTATGACGCAATACAGGCAATTGTAAAACATGAGTTTGGCCATGCTTTAGGGCTTGGAGATTTGTATTATGAGAAGGCCAGAGGCTTTGAAGGCGTTGAGAAGGGAACCTACGAGGAACTGGATGCGTATCATATTTCTGACAAAATGTATCACCTTGTTATGTGTAACAAGCATGGTGTGATTAGTAATAATGATATTGAAATGATTGTGCTGGCTTTCGGTGAAAACGAAATGCAACGCTACCAGCCCACTACGTGGAACTATGATGTATCGGAAGCTCTTGGCAAGGGGAATTAAGTATGAACCAAAAATATCGATTAAAATTTCATCTGATGCCGCCGGTAGGGTGGATGAATGATCCCAATGGCTTATGTTTTTATAAGGGGTTATATCATGTCTTCTTTCAGTATGCCCCGTCGGGACCGTGTGCCTATGAGCGTTTCTGGGGACATTATACGTCTCCGGACTGTTTGCATTGGAAGTATGAAGGCATTGCAATTAAGAGTGACTGCGTGTGGGACCGAAACGGTGCGTTTTCGGGTTGTGCTTTCACGGAAGATGGTATGTTGGAACTCTTTTATACGGGCAATGTGGAAGAAGAGGGTGACTATGATTATATCTTTGCGGGACGCGGTGCCAATGTGATTTATCTGTGCAGTGAAGATGGAATACATTTCGGTGAAAAGGAATTGCTTCTCACCAATAAAGATTACCCGGAGGATTATACCTGTCATGTAAGAGATCCGAAGGTATGGAAAGAAGATAATACATATCACATGCTTCTGGGCGGTCGTAAAAAAGACGACACAGGCGCGATTCTGCATTATATTTCCAAGGATAAAAAACAGTGGGAGTTTGAAGGAGAGGTTACTTCTGAGGGGGACTTTGGTTTTATGTGGGAGTGCCCGGATACCTTTATGTTAGACGGGCAGCAGGTGCTGATGTGTTGTCCTCAAGGTGTAACAAGAGAAGAATTTAGATTTCAGAACCCGCATCAGGCCGGGTATTGGATTATGGCGGATAATCCCGCAAAGTTACTATGCATCAATGAATTTCACGAACTGGACAAAGGCTTTGACTTCTATGCGCCCCAGACATTTCTTGCGCCGGATGGCAGACGTATTCTCTATGGTTGGGGTGGTGTATCCGAAATGGATAAGGAGTATCGTAACACACCGATTATTGAAGAAGGCTGGCAGCATTCGTTGACAGTGCCGAGGGAATTGAAACTTGTAGATGGTGTGATTCGACAGTGGCCGATGAAAGAGTTGGAAGCGTTGCGTTATGATGGTATGGAATTGGAAGATGGCGTGACGGCGATAGATGCAGATGCATTTGATTTGGAGTTGGTTTGCGGGGCAAAGCAAAGAATAGAAATTCAACTGTCGGAGGATATTTTACTTGCCTGGCAGGACGGCGTTTTTACTTTACAATTCCTAAATGACAGCGGATGCGGGCGAACCGTGCGGAAGGCTCAAATTGCCCAACTTCGCAATATACGTATTTTAAAAGATGTATCCATGTTGGAAATATATGTGAATGACGGCGAGTATGTTTTTACTACAAGATATTTCCCGAAAGACACATCGCGGACCGTCTTGAATTTACAAGGATGTCAGAGCGCAAAGCTTTGGAAAATGAAAGCCATGGAGGTGGATTTGTCAAATGGAGAACAATAATATAAAAGATAAAAAATTGATTGCAATCGGTGAGGCGTTGATTGATTTTATACCGGAGAGTGCAGGCGGAGCCATTAAGGATGTGAATGCATTTCTGCCGGCGGTAGGCGGTGCACCTGCCAATGTGTGCGGAGCTTTTACCAAATTGGGCGGAAGAAGTGAGATGATTACCCAGCTGGGTGCCGATGGGTTCGGCGATAAAATTCTGGAGGTATTTGAGAATGCCGGCATTGGCAGCAATTACGTAAAAAGAACGGACGCAGCCAACACATCCCTTGCTTTTGTAGCGTTAAAAGAAGATGGTAATCGCGAGTTTTCTTTTTACAGGAATCCCGGAGCGGATATGTTGTTTGAGGCTGATGATGTGAAGAAGGAATGGTTTGAAGACGCCTATGCTTTGCATTTCTGTTCAGTATCTTTGGGAGATTTTCCGATGAAGGAAGCACATTGTCGTGCAATTCAGTATGCATTGGAGTGTGACGCGATTGTAAGTTTTGACCCGAACTTACGCCCTGCATTGTGGAAGAATCAGAATGAAATGATTGAAACTGTAAAGGAGTTTATTCCCTTGGCGGACATTGTAAAAATTTCTGACGAAGAGTTGGAGAGCATTACCGGCGAAACAAGCATAGAGGCGGCTTTGGAGAAGTTGTTTACAGATAGAGTGAAACTGGTAATTTATACGGAAGGTTCGAAAGGCGCAAGGGCTTTTAAGAAGAAGGTAAGTGCCGCGGCGGAGTGCACTAAAGTAAAAGCAGTGGATACTACGGGGGCAGGAGACGGTTTTATCGGAGCATTTCTTTGGTGCTTACATAGAGATGGTGTCACCGTGGACGGATTGGAAGATTTAAGTGTGCAAAAGCTGGAAGAGTATTTGAAATTTGCTAATGCGTTCTGCGGAATCAGCGTGCAGAAGAAGGGAGCAATTCCTTCGTACCCTACGTTGGAGGAGCTGGAAAAGTCATAATGTAGTGTGTATTAAGGGGGAATATTTGAATGAAGAAAAGGACAAAAATTATCATTTCTATCGTAGTGGTTCTATTGGTAATGCTGGTTTTTTATTTTACAGTTTTGCATCCGCGTATCAAAGCGAGCTTTCAGGCGTTATCAGCAACGCTTGATTATGGACAGCTTGATATCGGAGATCCGTGTCAGCCTTTTCCGGGGTATAACGTTACGGATGACAGCCTTGTAGAGAGAGACTTTGGAATGTATTGCAATATTAGTGTTCCAATCAATATGATAGAAAAAGAAGAACCCGGTGAGGAGACAGCGGTTAAATATGTCAGTAGAGGAGAAAATGGCGAAGAACTGGTGGTTTACGCAATGAATAAGCCTGTAGATAACTCGGATGATATTATTCTGAGTGAAGAATTAATGGGAGATGCAAAGACATATCAGCAAGTCTATGAGGCATTTGACAGGTTGGGGTATGGCATACCGGATAATTATTACACAACCATGAAGTGTGCATTGCTGTTAGAGCAGAGCGATTTTGATTTTATAAATTATTATAAATCAATTGCATTTGCATATGCACTTCCGGAGAGAGAAGTACAAATACATTTTGTGACAGATAGGTTAAACGAGAATAATTATTATTATGAAACGGGTGATAAGTGCGGATTTATCAGGGAGTACTATGAACCCCAAAGAGATTTGTATGTATATATGATATGTTTATTTGATACGGATGATTTGAACACATATTACTTAATATCTATGGCAATGGACGATCCTGCGGAAGCCTACGCCATCATTAATTCAATTGAATTTAAATAATTTTATAAAAAAATTAAAATAAACAGCATATAACAGTTGACAAAGTGTTATATGCTGTTTTATACTGTTTATGTCGACGCCAATACAAGAGAGGTACGCAATGAATATTATTAACAGTACTTCATCCATGCAGCCTATATATGAGCAGGTTGTTTCACAGGTTAAAACAGAAATATTAAAAGGTGCAATGGCACCGGAGAGTAAACTTCCTTCCGTACGAGAATTGGCGGGAGAACTGCGTATCAGTGCCCTTACGGTCAAAAAAGCCTATGATACATTAGAACAGGAAGGTTTTATTGTGACTGTTCATGGCAAAGGCAGTTTTGTGGCAGGCGTGAATCGCGATTTGGCCATGGAAGCACAAAAGAAGGAAGTGGAGAAAGAGTTAGACACTGTGATTAAAAAAGCGAAAAGCTGTGGTATGTCGGATGAAGAAATCACGCAATTATTTGAATTGTTGATGGAGGAGTAAAATGGTTATTCAATTGGAAAATGCAAAAAAGAAATACGGAAGTTTTGAACTGGACTGTAGCATGAAGTTAGAGCCCGGCTGTATAACCGGATTAATCGGAAGAAACGGTGCCGGTAAATCTACAGCATTTAAGTTGATTTTGGGTTTGATTCATGCAGACGGCGGTTCCATAACAATAGATGATGTGAATGCGGCTGATTTGGATAGTGAAACCAAGCGTAAAATGGGTGTAGTTTTGGCGGAAGCAGGATTCAGCGGTTATTTAAAAATAAAAGATGTTGCGAAGATTTTAAAGGTGGCTTACCCGGCTTTTAAAGAAGATGACTTTATGAGTCAATGTGAAAAACAGGGACTTCCCAAGGATAAGCAAATCAAGGAATTTTCGACTGGTATGAAGGCGAAGTTAAAGATTCTTGCCGCAATGTCCCATGATGCGGAAATTTTAATTTTGGATGAACCCACATCCGGACTTGATGTCATTGCAAGAGAAGAAATTCTTGATATGCTTCGTGATTATATGAAAAAAGAAGAGAACAGTATTTTAATCAGTTCCCATATTGCCACCGATTTGGAAGGTTTGTGCGATGATGTTTATATGATTGAAAGCGGTAAGATTATCCTTCATGAAGAAACCGGCGTGATTCTGGATGAGTACGGCGTATTGAAAGTGACTGCAGAACAGTATGAAAAGCTGGATAAAGAATATCTTTTATGCGCAAAAGAAGAAAACTTTGGTTTTATCTGCTTGACGGCACAGAAGAACTTTTATATAGAAAATTATCCTGATATTACCATTGAAAAGGCTGGTATTGATCAGGTCATTACCCTTATGATTTCCGCAAACGGAAAGAAGGAGGCATAGTATGAAAACATTATTGGTGAAAGATTATAGAATTCTTATGACAAACCGAAAGAGCTTTATTTGGATTTTGGGTATTGGTATTTTGATGTTAGCAACCACGATGGAAATTGATTTCCTGATTGGATACATGATGATGTTATCCCTGATGCTTTCTGCAGGCACCATCAATTATGATGAGTTGGACAATGGCATGTCGTTCCTAATGACTTTACCTGCAAGCCGCAAAGCCTATGCTGTTGAGAAATATGTGTTGACCTTTATTAATGTGTTGATTTGCGGCGGTGTATTTTTTGCGTTATATCTGATTACCAAGGGGTTTGTAGATTGGGGATTTGAGATTGGTGATATGGCAGGAATTACGTTTGGATGGATTGTGGGTATTTGTTTGTCGGCTTCGGTAATGTTGCCGTTGTATATGAAGTTTAGTGCGGAGAAGCGACGCGTTGTTCTTATGATTTTTGCCGGAGTAATTGCACTTGTAATTATTGCAGGACAGAGTCTGATTAATAATATAGCAACCGACGGTGTTACGAATGGTGGTGCGGTTGTGATTGGAGAAATGATTACCAATATTGAAATTATGAATCCTGCGGTAATGTTGCTCTGCATATTTGGTATTGCCATAGTTTGCGTTGCAATATCCATGTTAATCAGCATCCGCATCATTCAGAAAAAGGAGTACTAAAATTATCTTGTAACAATTGCATAAAAGACTTGAAAAGCCCCCTTTTACATTGACAAAAATGTACAAAAATTGTATAGTAATTAGTATATATAACTATGCAAGTTAGGGGGCTTAGATTATGAAATTAAGATTCAAAATTGCAATGTATGTATTAGTTCCACTGTTGATTGTTGCAGGTGTGGTATCTACTGTAGGATATAAGCAGACTATCATGATTAATGCAAGAACGATCGAGCAGGGCTTGAAAGCAACAGCTGTTTCCATGCAGGATACATTACATTTGTTGGATGAAGGTGCTGTTTTTGAAGTAAAAGACGGTGCATTATGGAAGGGCGATGTTAATGTAACAGAACACGTAGAAATCGTGGATGATATTATGACCGAGTCTTCTGTTGCGATTACCATTTTCTATGGAGATACAAGATATGCTACCTCTTTGAAGGATGCAGCAGGTAACCGTCTGATTGGTAGCCAGGCAAAGCCGGAAATTGTGGAAGCGGTTATTACCAACGGTGGTGAGTACATAGATGAAGAATTGGTAATTGAAGGTATAGAGTACTACGGCTATTACAGACCGTTATGGAATGATGAACATACTGAAATCGTTGGTATGGTATTTGCAGGTATGGATAAAACACATGCCGATGAAGGTGCTAAAACGATTATCCTTGATATGTTGATTTTGATTGGCGGAATTTCTTTGATAGCGTTTATCATTTCGTTCATCAGTATCAGTAAGATGACAAGAGATTTGGGATTAAGCGTAAAAGCTCTTGATTCCCTCGCAAATGGTAATTTAAATGCAGATGTTGACAGACGTGCATTGAAGAGAAGAGATGAAATCGGTAAGTTGATGCGTGCGGTTCTTAATCTGCGCGGACAGATGAAGGAAGTAATCGGTGCCATTATTGAGAAAGGTGATGCGGTACAGCTTGCAGCACAGCAGGTTGACGAGCAGACAAATGAAGCAGCTAAGGCAATCGGACAGGTGGATATGGCTGTTTCCGAAATTTCAGAAGGTGCAACTTCACAGGCTACCGAAACCCAGAGTGCAACCGAAAATGTTATCATTATGGGTGAAATGGTTGAACAGACCAGAGAAGAAGTGGAAACTTTACTTGCGCACGCAGAAGAAATGCAGGCGGCAGGTGATGTGGCTACACAGGCTTTGGATGAATTGGATGAAATCAATGGTCAGACTAAGAAAGCAATTGATGTAATTTACGAACAGACACATACAACCAACGAATCAGCAATGCGTATCCGTGAAGTAACCAAGATGATTACAGGTATCGCAGAAGAAACCAACCTTCTTTCTCTGAATGCTTCTATCGAGGCGGCAAGAGCCGGAGAACAGGGTAGAGGTTTTGCGGTTGTAGCGGCACAGATTCAGAAACTGGCAGAACAGTCAAATGCGTCTACTAAGGAAATTGCACAGATTATCAATGTTTTGATGGAAGACTCTGAGAAGGCAGTTACAACCATGAACGAAGTCAAAGAGATTATGGATGCCCAGAATGAAAAGGTAGTTCGTGCAGGTGAAGCTTTCAGCCAGGTTAAGGCAGGTATTGATGCTTCTATCAAGGGCGTTGAAGCAATTGAAGAAAAGACAATTAAGTTGGATGATGCAAGAGCAAATGTAATTGATATCGTTCAGAACTTAACTGCAATTGCAGAAGAGAATGCAGCTGCAACACAGGAAACTTCTGCATCTGTTACGGAAGTAACTGCGATTGTAGAAGATATTGCGCAGAATGCTCAGAAGATGAACACATATGCAACTGAGTTAAAAGATAAGACGAATGTATTTTATATGTAAATATTAACAGTGTTAATAAAGAAAGAGCAATCGGGATTTCGGTTGCTCTTTTTGTATGCTCATAATAGATTGTAAAAAATGCTTTATGAGTGAATTCTTTTACAGCATCGTAGTCCACTTGGAACAGTCCCAAACAGCTGTTGCAAAATCAGCATAGAAGTCGGGTTCATGGCATACCATGAGAATGCTTCCTTTGTATTCTTTTAAAGCTTGGGCAAGTGCTGTTTTGGCATCTACATCCAAGTGATTGGTAGGTTCATCCAATACCAGCAGGTTGCTTTCGCGGTTTAAAATTTTACAGAGGCGGACCTTACTTTGTTCACCACCGCTTAATACTTTTACCTTGCTTTCGATGTGTTTGGTGGTAAGGCCGCACTTGGCAAGGGCAGAACGTACTTCGTACTGGGTGTAGCCGGGAAATTCGTTCCAGATTTCTTCGATACAGGTAGTTTCAGGCATTACGGACATTTCCTGTTCGTAATATCCAATCTCCAAATAATCGCCTAAAGTAACGCTTCCGCTTAAGGAAGGAATTAAGCCTAAGATGCTTTTTAAAAGGGTTGATTTACCGATACCGTTGGCACCGGAGAGCACAATTTTGCTTCCGCGTTCCATTTCTAAAGTAAGGGGAGAGGATAGCGGAGTATCATAGCCGATGACCAAATCCTTAGTCTGGAAAATGTATCTGCCGGGAACACGTGCCGTTTTAAAGTGAAATTCCGGCTTGGGACGTTCCGCATTTAATTCAATAATATCCATTTTGTCCAGTTTTTTCTGGCGGGACATTGCCATGTTTCGTGTTGCAACGCGGGCCTTGTTTCTGGCAACGAAATCTTTTAAATCTGCAATTTCTTTCTGTTGCTTGTTGTAAGCAGCTTCCAATTGAGACTGCTTCATTTCGTAGACTTCCATAAACTTGTCATAGTTACCTACATAGCGGTTCAATTCCTGATGATCCATGTGATAAATCAGATTGACCACCTCGTTCAAAAACGGAATGTCGTGAGAAATTAAGATAAAAGCATTCTCGTAATCAATCAAATATCTCTTCAGCCATTCAATATGATTTACGTCCAAATAGTTGGTAGGCTCGTCAAGAAGCAAAATATCAGGTTTGGATAAAAGAAGTTTACCAAGCAATACCTTGGTTCGTTGACCACCACTTAATTCGGTAACGTCTCTTTCAATACCGATTTCGGTCAGACCTAAAGCCGCAGCAACTTCTTCGACTTTAGAATCAATCAAATAAAAGTCGTGGGCATCCAGTAAATCCTGAATGGTTCCCAGTTCTTCCATATAGGCTTCCATTTCGTTCTCGTCAGCAGTGCCTAATAAGTCGCAGATTTCATTCATTCTTGTTTCCCAGGCAAAGAGAGAGTCGAAAGCAGAAGCCAGTACTTCGCGTACCGTCATACCTTTTTCCAATACAGTATGCTGGTCTAAGTAGCCGACCTGGACATTTTTGGACCATTCCACCTTGCCTTCGTCAGGCATAAGCTTGCCGGTGATAATATTCATAAAAGTGGATTTACCCTCGCCGTTGGCACCTACTAAACCGATGTGTTCTCCTTTTAAAAGGCGGAAAGAAACATCCTGAAAAATAGCGCGGTCGCCAAAGCCATGGGATAAGTGTTCTACATTTAAAATACTCATGGTTTATCCTTTCGATGAGGTTGTAAGTTCATTGGTAAGCGATATCAAAATGTTGTACCTTTTAATATCGCGTAGACTTGAATATTATCTTAGATTGTAAGGGGATTGTCAAGGAGAGGCAGAAAGAAAAGAAACCTAAGGAACGGCTAATTTATGATAGTTTTATGAAAAAAGATGCAGAATATGCAAATTTATGTTATACTCAATCGGTAAGCGTAAAAATTTCCGGGAATAAGCACTTTTATCAAAATGCCTACAGACCGGAAACTTACAGAATTTGCAAAGGAAACAAAGAATGAATTCCCCGATTATTGAGTTGGACTTACACAATTTGAATTGTGCGCAGGCACAGGGCGAGATTGACAGGGCATTGGCAGATGCAGGCCCCGGCGTGTATCGTATCCGATTGATTCATGGTTTTCATGGCGGAACAGCCTTGAAGAAGATGATTCATGAAGAGTATGAATATTATGGTCATAACAAGGTTAAAAGAGTGGTGCCCGGCAGTAATCAGGGAATTACAGAGCTTGTATTGAGAGAGTATTAGAGGACAAGCAGGAAAGGAAATAAAAAATGAGAAATGTAAATGTATTAAACAGCAAGGGGCTTTTGGATGCCATTGCGGAAATGAAAGCAAACAATACACCTGAGAATCAGAGTAAAATGTTGGATAAAATGGTGGATGCCCAGTATTTGGCACCCGTATCCATTACACCGCCCCCTGAAACGAACGGATACATGGCAAATATTACTTTGCCCCCTGATGCACAGCTTCGTTTTCATATGATTGAGAACGGAACCGGTCAGAAATTTTTCCTTGCATTCACTTCTTTCGAAGAAATGGCAAAGTGGCGTGAGAATGTCAACGTACAGAGTATTATTGTTACGTTTGATGATTATGCGGGAATGCTTGCAAAGTCTGAGGCGGATGAAAACATCGGCGGTTTTGTAATCGACCCTTTTGGTGCGAATCTTGTATTCGGTAAGAGCCAGGCTATCGCAATCAAGGGTATGAAGGATCAGAGAAATGCAGGTACATCTACACACACCATTAAAGAAGGTGAAGAAGTATATATTGGTGAACCGGCAAAATATCCTACCGAAATGGTGGAGGCAATCAAGAAGTATCTGGAAGGTCAGGATGCGATTAAAAAGGCATATCTTCAGCTCATGATGCATGGAGATGATGAAAGTTACTTAATCGTTCTTGATTATCTTGGTGATAAGAAAGAGGTATTTGATGCACTTGCAGAGGTGGCAAGACCTCATACCGGCGGAATGCTTCTTGATATCATGGGAAGCGGCAGTGACTTGGGAAGCAAAATTGCGGCTAAGGTAACACCGTTCTTTGAGAAGTAAGAGATTGGATTAAGATAGTATATAAAAATTATTTTAGTGAAACTTTAAATAATAGTCTAAATGAAAAAGAACTCCGGGAATTTTTTCTCGGAGTTCTTTGTGTTTGATGAATTCTAGAATGGTTGTGTAGGTTTGTTTTTACGACTTCAACGCTCTCATAGCATTTAAAATAGCCAGTACACATACGCCTACATCGGCAAAAACCGCAGCCCACATATTAGCAAGGCCGAAGGCAATCAGAATTAAAATACCAATTTTTACAACAAGGGCAAATACAATGTTCTGCATTGCGATGCCGTGAGTTTTCTTGGAGATTTCGATGGCTTTTACCAATTTGGAAGGCTCATCGTTCATAATGACGATGTCTGCCGCTTCAATGGCAACATCGCTTCCTAAAGCACCCATCGCGATGCCGATATCGGCCCTTGCAAGGACGGGGGCATCATTCATACCGTCGCCTACGAAGACCAATTTCTTCTTGGAAGAAGATTTGGATAAAAGTTCTTCCACGCGGGCTACTTTATCGGTAGGAAGCAACTGGGTATAGACTTCATCAAGTCCTAATTCTTTGCCGACCTTTTGGCCTACTGTATCTACATCGCCGGTAAGCATTACCTGCTTGCTGACGTGTTTCTTTAAGGACTGAATTGCGGAAACGGAGTCTTTCTTAATCTGATCCGCAATTACAATACAACCTGCGAATTTTTCATCAATTGCCACATATACGATAGTACCGATGGCATCAGACTTTTCATATGCAATACCGCGTTCTTTCATAAGCTTTTCATTACCCACAAGGATTGCAAAATCATCTACAAGGGCGCTTACGCCGAAACCTGAAATTTCTTCATAATTTTTAACACGTTCCAATTCAATTTCTTTGCCGTAAGCTTCTTTTAAGGATAAAGAAATCGGGTGAGAAGAGTAGCTTTCTGCATGTGCCGTGAATTCAAGAAGTGTATCTTCCGACATTTCCACAGCTTTGATTTCTTCTACGGCAAATTCACCGCGGGTTAGAGTTCCGGTTTTATCCCAGACAATGGTATCTGCCTGTGCAAGGGCTTCCAAATAGTTGCTGCCCTTGATCAGGATACCTGCTTTGGAGGCACCGCCGATGCCGCCGAAGAAGCTTAAAGGTACGGAGATTACCAAAGCGCAGGGGCAGGATACAACTAAGAAAGAAAGGGCGCGTTCCAGCCAGAAGGAGAAGGTCTCCATCTTGAAGATAAAAGGAGGAACCACAGCCAGTAATACTGCACAACCTACTACGATAGGAGTGTAAACCAATGCAAATTTGGTGATAAAATTCTCGGAGTTGGATTTCTTGTTACCTGCATTTTCTACCAGGTCAAGAATTTTATTTACGGTAGACTCGCCGAATTCGGAAGTGACTTCCACTTTCAAAATACCGTTTAAGTTAATGGAACCGCTAAGTACCGTATCATTAACAACCGCTTCTCTGGGCAGGGATTCACCGGTAAGGGCTGAGGTATCCAACTGGGCGTTGCCTTCTTTTACAATGCCGTCCAAAGGTACTTTTTCGCCGGGCTGGATAATGATGATATCGCCGATTGCCACATCGTAAGGGTCTACCTTCTTGATTTCGCCGTCCATCATAATGTTAGCGTAGTCGGGGCGGATATCCATCAGCGCGGCAATGGATTTGCGCGATTTGTTGACTGCATAAGTCTGAAACAATTCGCCTAACTGGAAGAAGAGCATAACCGCTACAGCTTCCGCATATTCTTCGATAAAAAATGCACCGATGGTAGCCACGGACATTAAGAAGTTCTCGTCGAACAGCTTACCGCGAATGATGTTGCGTAATGCATCCCAGACTACGTCGTAGCCTGCGATGATGTATGCAATGATAAAAAGTGCCAGTGCAGGCCAGAAGAAGTGTTTGGATAAAATTAAGGCCACTATGAATAAAACTGCACTAAAGATAAAACGGATTAATCTTTGTTTCATATTGTACTCCTGAAATAGTAGATATTTTACAGTATGGAAATAAGGTGAATGATTCCGCCGGATAACAGTGCGACAATTAAGCCTAACAGCGTACCCATACCGGTGCCTTTTAAATGAAAAATATAATCTTTATAGGCTTCGTCCATATCTTCCGTCCCCGGAATTCGCAACTTCTTACTGTGACAAAAGTTCCCCCAATCCAAAACAATCAAATCATAAAGATTCACAGCCGTAAACAATGTAAATACATGAAGAAAAGCGGATAAAAAGTTTCTGCATCCAGAGAAATATGCTACAACTGACAGCAGGGCAACAAAAAATACCAAGCCGAATATTTTTTTACTGATATGAGATTTTTTACGTTGCTTGATTGTATCTTTGTATTGCGGAAGTTCTTCCACTCTTTTAATGATTTCGGGTGGGTAGGAAGCAATCATTTTAAGCGGATCTTTGTATTGTGCCGGTAAAATAATGAGTGTAAAAAGCACACAGGCAACGATACATTCAATCAGTAGAATCATTCATAATCACCATCCTTATTATGCACGTTTTAAAACGACGCGAGGATCCACATCCTTAACGGCTGCTTCGATACCGGCAATGATTTCATCGAGATTTTCATCTTCCAGATCAAGCATCATCTTGGTAGTAAGGAAGTTAATGCTTACCTCTTTTACACCTTTTACTTTGGATACATTCTTTTCCATTTTTGCGGCACAGTGTGCACAATCAAGTCCGACAATACGATAATTTCTTTTCATTTTAAAGTCTCCTTTATAAATTATTATTTAGAATTTCTAGTTAAAAATATGAGTATAAAAATCACTCATTAATATGTTCAAAACCTGCCTCAAACAATTCTTTTACATGGTCATCTGACAGAGAGTAGTAAATTGTCTTACCTTCTCTGCGGTTCTTCACAAGATTTGCCTGGCGAAGCAGGGCTAACTGGTGTGAGATAGCAGATTTGGTCATGTTGAGAAGCACGCATAAGTCGCTTACACACATTTCATGCTGTTCCAGTGCCCACATGATGCGTGTTCTTGTGGGGTCACCCAATACCTTAAAAAACAATGCCAGTTCTTCAAAGGTTTCTAAGGGCGGAAAATCTTCTTTGACGTGATTGACTATGTTTTCGTGGATGGCTGCAGTTTCGCAAGTGCAGGCATCTTCGTGTGTATGTACGTGATGTTCGTGTGCCATTTAAGTACCTCCGTTTGAATGCCGGTTCGGCTTGATTTTGTTATAAAATGCAAAGATATTTATAACGGTTTTTAAGGTTTTAAAGTTGAACAACTATTCAACTGTTGGCTTTATTATAGTTGAGTGATTGTTCAACTGTCAAGAGGAAATTTTAAAAAATATAAAAAAGTTTTTCGGGGAAGTTTTTCTTTTAAAATAATAGAAGGTGTCTTATAATGGAAAGAGAGTCCATGGAATGAAATGTGTTTTAGTGATGTTTATGGCACTTCCTGCAATGGGTGCTTATTTCATGATAAAAGGGTAGATATAACAGAAGGTGGATAAATTATGGCAGGCAGTGAAAAGAAACAACCAAATAAGAAGCGAAAAGTACGCAAGCTTCGGGTTGCTCTTTTTGGCGTGGCATTTTCTTTGACTATTTTAGTCGGATTGGGCATTTTATACTTATACAGTATAAATCGAACCATGTATGCCGGCGTGGTAATGCCCATGTCGGAGCGCAGTTCTGCGGCGGTAGAGACTCCTATGGAATGGAAAACACTGGAAGAGGAATTGGTGATGGAGGTACAGCCTTCCGTGCGGCTTGTCATGGTAGGCGATATGTTGATGCATCTGCGAGTAACACAAAGTGGCAGAATGGATGATGGTACATACAATTATGACCATATTTTTGAACATGTTATCGGAGATATTCAGGCGGCAGATCTGGCCATTGTCAATCAGGAGATTATTTTGGGAGGACCTGAGCTTGGATATTCAGGATATCCCATGTTTAATACCGCTTATGAATTGGGAGATGCCATTTCCAATGCCGGTTTTGATGTAGTACTTCATGCAACAAATCATACCATGGATAAGGGCAGAGTAGGCCTTATGAATTGCTTAAATTATTGGAGCGAGAATCATCCTGATATCAAAATTTTAGGTGCCAATAAAACTCAGGAAGAATACGATGAGGTTTATATTTATGAGCAGGAAGATATTAGAATTGCCCTTTTAAATTATACATATGGTTTGAATGGCATGCCCATGCCTTCCGATATGCCTTTTGCGGTGGATATGATGGAGGAAGATAAAATGTCCGCTGATATTGCCAAGGCAGAGGCAGAAGCGGATTTTACGGTGGTGTGCCTTCACTGGGGCAATGAATATCAGACTTATGCATCCAATAACCAGAAGATGTGGGCGGAGTTTTTCTTGGAAAGAGGCGTTGATTTGATTATCGGAACCCATCCTCACGTAATCCAGCCCGTAGAGTGGTATAAGGATGAAAGCGGTCATAAAATGCTGGTGTATTATTCTATCGGTAATTTCATCAATTCTACGGCAGATAGCGGCAATGGTATCGGTGCGAGAGTGGTAGGTGCCATGGCAGAGGTGGAAATTGTCCGTGATGACAGCGGTGAAGTTGTCATTGGGGATTACGGTGTAACTCCTCTTGTAACGCAAATTGAGGCAGGCCCCGGGAATATTACAACGTATAAATTGGAAGACTATAGTCAGGAACTTGCAGACAGTAATCAAATGTCATGGAAGGACCCGGGATTCTCTTATGAGTTCTGCGTGGAGTTGTGCAGGGAAGTGTTTGGAGATTTG
>JAZNTK010000032.1:0-103466 GCA_045591685.1 Lachnospiraceae bacterium | reverse complement strand
GGTATTACATATACAGTATCGGATACTGTAACGGCTACACCGGATGCGCCTAAAGAGTTTGCTGCAAACGATAAGGTTCTTATGGATGGTACGGGAACTCTTGAAAAAGATGATTTGGAAGAAGCGTTCAATTTGATTTATGTAACGGATGCACAGAATGGTAACTATTATTATTTTAAATCTGATAATGGTACAGAATATCGTTTAAACAATAACACTCAGGATGCAAATGCAAAGTGGGCCGAGGTTCTTGGCAAAGATAATCTTCAGAACTTCCAGGTGAATATGGACGCTGACGGTACCGTTACTTTTACATTTGAGCAGGAATTTACCATTGACGGTAACACTACATACGATGGCACCAATTTTACCAAGGAAATTACTATTGAAGAAGCATACGGCGTAGACACTTCCAGAGAGAATACTACATATGAATTTATGGTAGCTCCCGACGGTCAGGCGCAGATTACTTCCACAACCATTCTTTCCGGTAACACATTGGTATACGATACTGCAACCGGTGAATTTAAGTCTATTAACGGCGCAGATACCGCAGTGCTTGATTTTGCGGCAAATGCAGTTGATATTCTCGGTAATCCCGTAGATTTGACACATTTTAGTGATGTCACTATTGATTGGACAGCATCATCTATGTTTAACAACAATAAGACATCTACCATCGGTATGGTTTCAGGTGATAAGAACGGACTTGGCTCCGGTCGTAAGCTTGGTGAATTGTCAGGCGTTTCTATTCAGAATAACGGTATGATTTATGCATCTTATGATAACGGTCAGACCAGACTTCTCGGACAGATTGCCGTAGCATCCTTCTCTAACGCTTCCGGTTTGCAGAAGGAAGGCGAAAACCTTTACAGTGCAACACTTAACTCCGGCGAATTCGACGGTATCGGTGTTGATGTAACCGCAGGCGGCGGCTATATGTCAACCGGTGTTTTGGAAATGAGTAATGTTGACCTTTCGGCAGAATTTACCGAAATGATTACCACACAGCGTGGTTTCCAGGCAAACAGCCGTATCATTACAGTTTCCGATACCTTATTGGAAGAACTTGTAAATCTTAAGAGATAATTAAAATAATTGCCAGGGGGCTATTTTTCATAGCCCTCTGGTTGTTTATTAGTGAAAAATATAGTATAATGAATATGTTACATACAATGTCGGAAATTGACATGTTTTGTGGTCGAACAAGTCCTATAAATATTGATAATTTGTAGGCTTTTTCGTGTTTTATAAAAGTTTTAAAAGCTTGTATTGTGGTAATTTATGGAAAAGGGGCGGAAACATGATTGAATTAACCAGGTTAAACGGTACCAAAATCCTTGTAAACGACCAATTGATCGAGGTTGTGGAGGAAACTCCCGATACGGTAATTTCTTTGGTGACCGGAAAGAAAATAATTGTAAAAGAAAGTAGACAAGAAGTGAAAAATTTAGTAAAATCGTATAGAAAGGATATTTTTGCACATTGATGCGGAATGTATGGTGAGTAACAGTGGATTTGGCTTCGATTATTGGACTTGTTGTTGCCTTTGCCATGATGATGTTGGGTATCTTGACAGGAGATGACGGTGTCGCCGGAATTAAATACTTTTGGGACTTCAAGTCTGTTCTGATCACCTTTGGTGGTGCATTTTTCAGTGTAATGGCGTCCTATTCCATGAAAGATTACATAGCCGGATTGAAGAGCTTTCTTTTGATATTTAAGAGTCCTTCACAGAATATTCCGGAAATGATTTCCAAGATTATTGATTTGTCCAATGTGGCGCGTAAAGAAGGTCTTCTTTCCTTGGAAGAAGTTGCCAGTGAGTTGGATGATGAATTTTTAAAAAAAGGCATTTTGCTTATAGTAGACGGAACGGATCCTGAATTGGTACGTGCGATTTTAGAGACTGAATTAATCAGTACGGAAGAGCGTCATAAAAAGAAGATTAATTTCTGGCAGGATTTGGGTTCCATGGGACCTGCTTGGGGTATGATTGGTACCTTGATAGGTCTTGTTCTTATGTTACAGAACATGTCGGATGCGTCTGCAATCGGACCTGCGATGTCGGTTGCGTTGATTACAACCTTATATGGTTCCATACTTGCAAACTGGATTTGTGCACCTACGGCAAATAAGTTAAAGGCGTATAATTCCGAAGAAATTATGTTGAAAGAAATTATGATTGAAGGACTTCTTTCCATTCAGGCGGGCGAGAATCCCCGTGTTATTGAGGAGAAGTTGAAATCCTTCCTTGCACCCGCAGAGAGAATGAGTGCGGCATCGGAAGAGGGAGGTGAATAAGATGGCAAAACAGCGTAAAGCAGAAGAACCGGCACCCGGATCTCCGGCTTGGATGGCGACGTTTAGTGATCTTATGAACCTGTTACTTTGTTTTTTCGTTTTGCTTTTTTCAATGTCTACCGTGGATGCGCAGAAGTTTGAATTGGTAGCGGCATCCTTTTCGGATACGTTCAGTATTTTTTCGAACGGCGGGCAGGCAATCGGAGAAGGGATGTTAATCAGTAACGGTGTCAGTCAATTAAACGAATTGGATGATTATCTTCATAGTGTCGGAAGACCTGTTGATACAGATGAAACCATAACAGATGCTTTAGATGAATTAGAAGCACAGAAACTTGCAGAATCGGAAGCACTTGCGGAAAAAGTGGAAGAGGCTTTGACTGAGAGCGGCTTGGATGATGAAATTGGTGTGACTTTTAATTCGCAGTATGTGCAATTAACTTTAAACGGTTCCCTTTTATATAATTCGGGAGAAGCTCAGCTTAAGGAAGAATCTCTGGCAGTGATGGCACAGATTGCCAAAATTCTGGATCGTTATGCTGAAGGAATTATTGAAGTAGAAGGACATACGGACAACGTTCCGATGAATGGTTTTAAATATTCCAACAATGAAGAACTCAGTAGTGCAAGAGCAATTTCGGTATTTCATTATTTGATGGAGAATACTACGATTGATCCTGCCAGAGTGAAATATTCCGGAAGAGGAGAGTATATGCCTATAGCAGATAATTCCACACCGGAAGGGAGAGCATTAAATCGAAGAGTAGAAATTAAGATTTATAATACATTGAGCTCCTATTAGAGCGGAGCCGGAGGCTATTCATGAAGAAGAATTTTATATCCATTTTGATTCTGGGATGCACACTTATTAACATTGCGTTAAGTGCGATTACCATGTTCAGCGTGGTAAGTACCAATCAGAAAACAGCAGAAATCGTAACTTCGGTTGCACAGGTTTTGGACATTGAACTTGGCGGAACGGAAAGTGAAGAGAAAGAAAATCAGGTTCCCATCGAGAATATTGTTACATATTCCATTTCGGAAGAAATGATGGTGGAGTTAAAACCCGGTGCTGACGGTGCAAGACATTTTTGTTCCGTGACTGTATTTTTCTCAATGGATTCCACTCATAAGGATTATAAGAAATACGGTGCAACCATCGGAGATAATGAACTGATTTTGAAGAGTATTATCGGAGAAGTATTCCAGGAATACACCATGGATGAGGCAAGAGCCAGTCAGGATGAAATCAGTGCAGAAATTTTGGAACGTGTTCAGGCAAAATACGGCGGGTCAGAATTTATATTTGATGTTTCCTTTAGCGATATTATGTTCCAGTAAGTCCCCGGCCCGGGGAAGGGCGGTAAAAACCAAGAAAGACAGGAGGTGGACTTGTGGCTGACGTACTCTCGCAGAGCGAAATTGACAACCTACTAAAAGCATTGAACAGCGGTGAGATCGATGTTGACGAGATTAAAGATCAGTCAGCGGAAGTGCAGGTCAAGAATTATGACTTTAAACGTCCTGCTAAGTTTTCCAAAGAACATCTTCGAACCCTGGAACTTATATTTGAACATTACGGAAGATTATTATCTACAAACCTTCCGGTATATTTGAGAAAAAATGTACAGGTAAATGTGGCAAGTTCGGAAACCGTTACTTTTTCCGAATTTTCCAACGCCTTGGCCAATCCGGTAATTTTGGCAGTTATTAATTTCAGACCGCTTCCCGGTGACATCATCATCGAGATGACGGAGAATTTGGGTTATGCCATTGTTGACCGAATGTTGGGTGGCAAGGGTAGTGCATTGGAGAAGACCAGAGATTTTTCGGAAATCGAATTATCCATTCTTGAAAAAATTGTGGTTATCTGTATGCAGCTGTTACGTGAACCATGGAAAAACGTAGTAGAAGTAAATCCTGTATTGGAAAGAATTGAAACCAATCCACAGTTTGCGCAAATTATTGCACCAAACGAAATGATTGCCATTGTTACATTGAATATTAAGATTGGCGATGTGGAAGGTTTTATGAACGTATCACTTCCCTTCATTACGTTGGAAGATATTATTGATAATTTGAATACCAAGTTCTGGTTCTCAACCATGACGAGGGATTCTGATGAGAAATATGATGAATATCTGGAAAGCATGTTGAAACATGTAGACGTACCGGTAAAAGCATTGCTTGGCACCAGTATGGTAACAGTCAACGATTTTGCAGGCTTACAGGTTGGCGATATTATCCGTTTGGATACTACCGTAGACAGTGCGTTGGAAGTCTACGTAGGAAATATTAAAAAATTTACTGCGGTTGCAGGTGAGAGCAATGATAAATATGCTCTTAAAGTGACTTCGGTAATAAGAGAGGAGGAATAATCAGTGGACGGAATTTTGTCTCAGGACGAGATAAATGCATTATTGAACGGAATGGATTTGTCCGATAGCGGTTCTTCTGATGCAGATGCCAAATCTACCGAAGTAGATCAAAGTATTCTGAGCGATATCGAAAAAGATGCCATTGGTGAAGTTGCCAATATTAGTATGGGTACTTCCGCAACTACACTCTTTTCCTTAGTAAACAGAAAAGTAAATATTACAACCCCCGTAGTTAGCTTGGCAACTTGGGATACATTAATTGATGTTTATGAAAAACCCTGCGTATTTATTCAGATTAAGTACACAGAAGGGTTAGACGGTTCCAATATTTTAATCTTAAAAGAACAGGATGTTAAGATTATTACCGATTTGATGATGGGTGGTGACGGAACCAATACAGAAGGAGAATTGGGAGAATTGCACTTGAGTGCTATTTCGGAGGCGATGAATCAGATGATGGGTTCATCCGCAACATCCCTTTCCTCCATGCTTGGAAAAATGATTGATATCAGCCCGCCACAGGCCAGCTTAATCAATCTCAACGATTTTAAAAATGCAGAAGATATCGCAAGTTTTCTGACCGATACTTTTGTAAGAATTGCTTTCCGAATGCAGATTGGAGACTTGGTAGACAGTACAATCTTACAGTTGTATCCTATTGAGTTTGCAAGGTCATTATATGAAACTTTTATCAATCAGCAGATGGGTGGAATGGCAGAGGAACCGGTAAAGGAAGAAGCTCCGGCACCGACACCGACACCTGTACCCGCACCGGAACCGGCACCTGTGCCTGTACCGGAACCGCAACCTATGCCGCAGCCTGATATGAGTGCATATCAGCAGATGCCGCAGATGGGAATGCCGATGTACCAACAGCCTATGATGCCGCAAATGGGAATGCCGATGTATCAGCAACCCATGATGCCACAGATGGCACCGGTCAATGTGCAACCTGCACAGTTCCAGACCTTTTCGGCACCGCCCACACAACCTGTATCACAGGAAAATATGGGCTTGATTATGGATGTTCCTCTGGAGGTTACCGTTGAACTTGGTCGTACCAAGAAATCAATTGCGGAAATTCTGGATTTTGCACCCGGAACAATCATAGAATTAGATAAGATTGCAGGCGAACCGATTGATGTACTGGTAAACGGTAAGTTTGTTGCAAAGGGTGAAGTAGTAGTAATTGAAGAAAACTTCGGTATTCGCGTTACTGAAATTATTAAATAGTCTGATAGGGAGATAAAAACTATGGGAAAAAATATTTTAATCGTTGATGATGCGGCTTTCATGCGTATGATGATTAAGGACATTCTTACAAAGAATGGTTACACTGTTGCAGGGGAAGCAGAAAATGGTGCTAAGGCTGTTGAAAAGTACAATGAATTAAAGCCTGATTTGGTATTGATGGATATCACAATGCCTGAAAAAGATGGTATTCAGGCATTAAAAGAAATCAAAGCTGCAGACGCAGGAGCACACGTTATTATGTGTTCTGCTATGGGTCAGCAGGCTATGGTTATTGAGTCTATTCAGTCAGGAGCTAAGGATTTCATTGTAAAACCGTTCCAGGCGGATCGTGTAATTGAGGCTGTAAAGAAAGTAGTTGGATAAAATGTTATTAGCATTGGATAGTAGTAACGGGATTAACAGTTTTGCACAGTTCCTTACCGTGTTGCTTATTTTTGTGGGTGTGTTAGCTTTGACTTATTTTACCACAAGATGGGTAGCGTCTTACCAAAAAGGGAAGATGATGTCCGGCAATATTCAGGTATTGGAAACCTTCAAAATTACCCAAAACAAGTATATTCAGATTGTCCGGATTGGTGAGCATTATTATGCCATTGCCATAGGAAAAGATGATATTACCATGCTTGGGGAATTAAAAGAAGAGGAAATCCATATTCAGGAAGATACCGGAATGCCTAAGATGGATTTTAAGCAACTGTTAGAGAATGCTAAAAATATGAAATTTAAGAAATAGGCGATTGGACTATGAAGATTATTAAATTCAAAAGACAAATCGTACAAGTAATATGCCTGCTGTTTATGGTGGGCATATTGTGTATTTCTGCAAGTGAAACAGTATATGCAGTAGAAAATACAGATTTGCCGGGTGTTACAATTGAAGAACCGGAGTTCCCGGAAGTGCCGGATCCTGACAGGCAGTCTTCGCTGGAGATTACCATGGACGGAAGCAACGGAACCATAAGCGGAGCATTGAGAATTCTTATTATTCTTACTTTGCTTTCATTCCTTCCGGCAGCCTTGATTATGCTGACATCTTTTACAAGAATTATTATTGTCATGCATTTTACAAGAGCAGCGCTTGGTACGCAGACCTCACCGCCTAATCAGGTTTTGATTGGTATTGCTATTTTTCTTACTATTTTTATTATGGGGCCTATTTTTACGGACATTAATGAAAATGCAATCAAGCCGTTGGATGAAGGTTTGATTACGACGGAAGAGGCTTTGGAAATAGGGATGGAGCCTTTGAGAGAATTTATGTATGCCCAAACCCAAAGTAAGGACGTAAGTGTTTTTATGGAAATTTCGGGAAATGAATGGGACGGTACACCCGATGATGTTCCTACATCGGTATTGATTCCGAGCTTTATTATCAGTGAACTCAGAACAGCATTTATTATCGGTTTCCTGATTTACATACCGTTTATTGTAATTGACATGGTTGTGGCATCGGTACTTATGAGTATGGGTATGATGATGTTGCCGCCCACTACGATTTCCATGCCGTTTAAGATTCTTTTGTTTGTGTTGGCAGACGGATGGAATCTGGTAATTGTAAATTTGGTTAAAACATTCTATTAAAAGACAAGGAGGAAGAGAATATGACAACTGCGGAAGTCGTAACCATTGCCAAAGATGCGTTATATACGATTATTATTACGTCTACGCCGGTTTTGTTAATTTCTCTTGTGATTGGTCTTGTAATCAGTATTTTCCAGACGGTAACCTCCATTCAGGAACAGACCATGACATTTGTTCCTAAGATTATCGGTATTTTCTTAGGTCTTATGTTGTTGGGCGGATGGATGCTTGAAACGATTGTTACCTTTATGGAAGATTTATGGTCAAATTTCAGTTTGTATATAAGGTAATGCCATGATAGATTTTTCTTTTCCGATAGAAGAACTGGAATATTTTCTTTTGATAATGACAAGGGTGACTTGTTTTATTTATATTGCTCCCTTTTTCTCTATGCAGAATACTCCGAACAGGGTAAAAATAGGTGTGGGATTTTTTATTTCCATCCTGATTTATTATATGACCGAACCACATGTGTATCCTGTATTTGATACGGTTTGGGATATGGCCACTGTAATTTTGAAAGAAGCGGCGGCGGGACTGATTATCGGTTTGGGAGCTAATTTATGTACCAGTATTGTTTTGTTTGCAGGACAGATTATTGATATGGAAATGGGTTTTGCCATGGCCAGCCAGTTCGATCCGATTACAAAACAGAATGCGACATTAACCGGTATTTATTATCAGAATCTTGTAATGCTTTTGATGCTTATAACCGGTATGTATCAGTATTTTGTAAGTGCCTTGGCAGAGACGTTTATTTTAATTCCTGTGGGAATGGCACAAATGAATTTTGATAATTTATTATCTTCCTTTGTTAAATTTTTGGGAGATTATATGATAATCGGAATGCGAATTTGTCTTCCGGTATTTTGTACCATCATGCTTTTGAATGCAATTCTCGGCGTACTGGCAAAAGTATCTCCGCAGATGAACATGTTTGCGGTAGGTATTCAGCTAAAAGTATTGACCGGCCTTACGGTATTATTTGTAACGGTAGGTATGTTGCCCAGTGCGGCCAATCTTATTTTTACGCAGATGAAGAGGATGGTAGTGGCATTTGTGGAGGGAATGATGTAATGCTTTCCTATGATTTGCAGTTATTTGCCAAAGAAGGTCCGGGCGGTGAGAAGACCGAGCAGGCCACCCCTAAAAAATTGCAGGATGCCAGAAAAGAGGGTCAGGTAGCCAAGAGTAAGGAGATTGGTCTTGGTATCGGACTTCTTCTGATGTTTGTAATGCTTAAAATTTGGTTTGGTATGTTGGGCACTCAGTTTATGGAAATGTTTAGCCTGATATACAATAAAATACCTGATTTTACCAGTATGGTTGCCGGACAGGTATCTATATTTGATTTTTCCATTCTTTTCAGGGAAACATTGATAAAGTTATTGTTGATGATGTTGCCTTTTATGGCTGTTGCTTTGGTGGCAGGAATTGTGGTTGAAGTATTCCAGGTGAAATGGGCACCGACATCAAAGCCGTTACAACCGAAATGGAGTAAAATAAATCCTGTCAGTGGTTTTAAAAAGATTTTTTCTTTGAATTCTTTGGTGGAACTCATCAAATCTCTTTTGAAAATCGGGTTAATTATATGGGTTGCGTATTCCACATTAAAGAATGAGTGGAGGGATTTATTCCTTTTATATGATATGCCCGTTGAGCAGGCGATTGCTTTGATGGGAGATGTTGTAATTAATCTTGGAATTAAGATTTCTTTGGTATATCTTATTATTGCCTTTGCGGATCTTCTGTATCAGAAGTGGAAGTTTAGTGAAGACATGAAGATGACCAAGCAGGAAGTCAAGGATGAATATAAGCAGGCAGAAGGTGATCCTGCCATTAAGGGAAAAATTCGTCAGAGGATGCGACAGGCATCTCAGCGAAGAATGATGCAGGATTTGCCAAAGGCAGACGTTGTAATTACAAACCCTACGCATTTTGCTGTTGCGATTAAGTACGATGCGGATCTTTATGATGCACCTTACGTAGTAGCGAAGGGAAGTGATCATTTGGCTGCTAAAATTAAAGAGGTGGCCAAGGAAAATAAGGTCGAGATTGTGGAAAACAAACCTCTTGCCCGAATGTTATACTATAATGTTGAGCTTGGCTCAGTGATTCCGCCGGAACTTTATAAGGCGGTTGCGGATATTCTTGCTATGGTTTATAAGATGCAGGGTAAAATTTAGAAATACAGAGTTGTTTAGAGTGATTTTTAAATAAAAGAAATATGTAGATAAAAATAATAAAAAGCAAAAGAAGGAGGTGCAATACGTGAAAAAAGCGGATATAGGCGTAGCATTGTATTTGCTGGCTGCGATTGTCATGATGATTGTGCCCCTGCCCAGTTGGATGTTGGATATTTTAATGACATTCAATATTTCTGTATCGTTTATTATCTTATTTGGTTGTATGTTTGCCAAAGAAGTATTGGATATGTCGTTCTTCCCGACTATTTTGCTTTTTACAACCATATTCCGTATTGCATTGAATGTTTCGTCTACCCGTTTGATTTTATCAACCGGTGAGGCCGGAAACGTAGTATCTACCTTTGGTGGATTCGTTGGTGCCGGTAATCTTGTAATCGGTGTGGTTATTTTCCTTATTTTAATTTTGGTTCAGTTTATGGTTATCAATAAAGGTTCTGAACGTGTGGCTGAAGTAACGGCACGTTTTACCTTGGATGCTATGCCCGGTAAGCAGATGGCGATTGATGCGGATTTGAATACCGGTGCCATTACAGACGAAGAGGCGAAAATCCGACGTGATAAAATTCAGCATGAAGCCAGCTTTTTCGGCTCCATGGATGGTGCTGTTAAGTATGTAAAAGGAGATGCTACCGCAGGTTTGATTATTACTGTGGTTAATATTGTGGGTGGTATTTTAACCGGTATGTTAATGCAGGGCATGGATATTATGGATGCTTTGCAACATTATACCATTCTTACAATCGGTGATGGTCTGGTAAGCCAGATTCCTTCCCTGATGATTTCTTTGGCAACCGGTATTTTGGTAACCAAAGGCTCTAAGGATGCAGACTTTGGAAATGTACTTGTTAAGCAGTTGTTTGGTGTGCCCAAAGTAATGTATCTTGTAGGTGCAACCATTATGGCACTGGGTATTTTAACACCGCTTAATCTTCTTTTGTATGTAGCATTTGGTGCGGTATTTATTATTTCGGGAAGATTGATGGCCAATTCTTTGGAAACAGCCGGCATCGAAGCGGAAGTGGATCAGGAGGAAGTGGCAGCAAGCGAAATCCGAAAACCGGAAAATGTCAATTCCCTATTGCAGGTGGATCCTATCGAATTGGAATTCGGTTACGGTATTATTCCGTTGGCAGATGTGAACCAAGGTGGAGACTTGCTGGATCGTGTTGTTATGATTCGTAGACAGATTGCTCTGGAACTGGGTACGGTAGTGCCTATTATCCGTTTGCGTGATAATATCCAGTTAAATCCGAATCAATATATCATTAAGATAAAAGGTATTCAGGTTAGTGAAGGAGAAATCCTTTTTGACCATTATATGGCAATGAATCCGGGGTATGTTACGGAGGAAATTACAGGTATTCCTACCTATGAACCTTCCTTCCATTTACCTGCACTCTGGATTACGGAAGGGCAGAGAGAGCGTGCAGAAGCTTCCGGATATACGGTAGTAGACCCGCCTTCGATTATTGCCACACATTTAACTGAGATTATCAGACATCATTTGGCAGAGTTGCTTACAAGACAGGATGTACAGCATCTGGTTGATAATCTGAAAGAAAGTAATCCTGTACTGATTGATGAACTTGTTCCTAAGCTTCTTGGGCTTGGTGAGGTGCAAAAAGTATTGCAGAATCTTTTAAGGGAAGGAATTTCCATCCGAGACCTGCTTACGATTTTTGAAACACTTGCTGACCATGCAACTACTACAAGGGATACGGATATTTTAACGGAATATGTAAGACAGAGTTTGAAACGTGCCATATCCGGTAAATATTTTCCGCCCAATGAGACTACCAGTGTGGTCACTTTGGATCCGAAGCTGGAACAGGAGATTATGGGAAGTGTAAAACAGACGGAACAGGGGGCATATTTGACCTTGGATCCCGAAAAAATCAAAAAGATTATGAAGAGTGTGGAAACCGAAACCGAGAAGCTAGAGCGAATCGGAAAGAATCCCATTATTCTGACATCGCCTATAGTACGTATGTATTTTAAAAAGTTATCCGAAGATTATTTCAAAGACTTAATTGTAATTTCTTACAACGAAATTGAATCTGATGTAGAATTACAATCCGTTGGGATGGTGACAGTAGCATGATAATTAAAAAATATCAGGGAAAAACGGAAGCAGAGGCAATGGAAAATGCCAAGAAGGAGCTAGGGGATAATATTGTTTTAATGAATGTTAAAACAGTAAAACCCAAGGGTTTTTCCAGAATTCTGAAAAAAGCATATGTGGAAATTACCGTTGCGAAAGAGGAGGAACGGGAAGTTGTAACGCGAAAAGAGAGTGCGGCAACAGTATCCGTTTCGCAGCAACCTGCGCCCAAACGTGAGAACAAGGAAGAAGTTTCGGTAAAAGAAGAGCGTATATTGGAAGAAAAACTGGATAGCCTGCATTCTCTTTTGGAACAACAGATCCAAAGAAGAGATGAGGGAAAAGCTTCAGAAGAGAAAGAAGAAGTAAAAGAATCCGTAGAAAATACACCGAAAAAAGAAGAACAGGACAGAACCACGGCAGTATTGACTTTAATTCGCGACACACTCCTTGAGAATGAAGTAGATGCTAAATATGCAGATTCTATTCTTGCAGAAGTGAAAAAGATGTTAAAACCCAATATGCCCATGGAGCATATTTTATCTAATGTGTATCAGCGAATGATTCTGCGCTTCGGGAAAGCAGAGTGTATTGAACCCGCCAAGAATGGTCCGAAAATGGTATTCTTCGTAGGAACTACCGGCGTTGGAAAAACTACAACTATAGCGAAAATTGCTTCCAAATTCGTTGTGGAAGATAAGAAAAAAATCGCACTCCTTACCGCAGATACTTATCGAATTGCGGCAACAGAGCAGCTTCGAACCTATGCAAATATTTTAGAGGTTCCTTTCCGTGTTATATATACCGCTGATGAAATAAGTGAAGCAATAAATGATTTTGCTAACTATGACTACATATTGGTGGATACCGCAGGTCATTCCCAGAACAATGATAAACAGAGGGATGATATGGCAGACTTTGTGAAGGCGGCAGACGGAAACATCGAAAATGAAGTTTATCTTGTAGTATCAGCAACTACAAAATACAAAGACCTTTTAAGCATTGCAGATAAGTATAAGAAGATGTTCGATTATAAGATTATCTTTACAAAGCTAGACGAAACATCGGCATATGGAAACCTTTTAAATGTAAAAATATATACAGGTGCGGCAATGTCCTATACAACTTGCGGACAAAACGTACCGGATGATATTGAAACATTTAACGCACAAAGTACCGTTAAGAAGTTGTTAGGCGGGAAGTAGTAGAGAAAGCAGAGGGACACATGGACCAGGCGCAACAGTTACGTAATATAATAAAAGCAAACCAACAGCGCCCGTTGGCAAGAGTTATCACAGTTACCAGTGGTAAGGGTGGTGTTGGTAAATCCAATACAGCAATCAATCTTGCAGTTCAATTCCGTAAAATGGGTCAGAAGGTAATTATTCTGGATGCGGATTTTGGCCTCGCAAATATTGAAATTATGTTTGGCGCAGTACCAAAACACAGCCTTTATGATTTGATTTATAAAGGCATGAATATGAGTGATATTATTACTTGGGGACCGGGAGAAGTTGGTTTTATCAGCGGTGGCTCGGGTATCGTGGGAATGTCGGATTTGAGCCGGGATTATCTTACCTATATCATTAAAAATCTGGCACAATTGGATGCTATGGCAGATGTGATTATTATTGACACCGGAGCCGGCATTTCGGATGCGGTATTGGAATTTTTGGTAGCAAGCGGTGAAATTCTTCTTGTAACCACACCGGAGCCGACATCTATTACAGATGCATATTCGTTGTTAAAAGCATTGAACCGGCATCCGAGATTTTCTAATGATTATTCGCAGATTAAGGTAATATCAAACAGGGTATCTTCCGAACAGGAAGGGCGTACTTTGTTTAATAAATTAAATGCTGTTGTATCGAAGTATTTAAGTCTGAAACTTGAATTCCTTGGCAGCATACCGCAGGATCAGGCACTTTCTGAAGCGGTAATGCAACAGATGCCTGTATCGCTTGAAAATCCGAAAGCGAAATCGGCCGTTGCATATGAAACAATTGCATCGGTTCTTATGAACAAAGAAGTTGATAAAAAAATTCAAAAAAGGGGTATGGCTGCATTTTTTTCACACATCGTAGCCGGTAAAAAGACGACATGATTGAACAGGAATTTTTATTATCCAAATTCATATCGCCTGGGGCAAGGATTGAGCTTGAAGCTATAGAACGTGTATTAAACGATGCCGGTGGGGAACGTAAAATATACGAGTCTAAAGTGGTTGATGTTATCGGTGAAGACCGCTTGGAAATTTTTATGCCCATAGAGCAGACAAAACTGGTGCTTTTGCCGGTAAACGGGGAATATCATATTCACTTTTTTACATCAAGAGGACTGTTTCAATGTGATGCAAAGGTTGCAAATCGATATAAAAACGGTTCGTTGTATTTGTTGGAGATGAAGATTACCAGTCCGCTTCAGAAGTATCAGCGCAGGGAATTTTATCGTTTTCCCTGTATGATTGATATGGAAGTACGTGAATTGTCGTCGGAAGAAAAACGCGGAATTGATAAAGAAGGACAGTTTATTGCTGAAGATGATCTTAAGGGTGATAAAGCGGTGATTCTTGATTTGAGCGGTGGCGGATTGCGATTCACGTCGGCAACACCGTTTGAACCGAAGTCTATTGTTGTATGTAATTATGTTTTACGCAGAGAAAGCGGTAATAAGCGTATGTGCATTGCCGGAGAACTGTTAAGCTGTAAGCGTCTGGAAAATAATCCCGGACAATATGAGCAACGTGTGAGATTTATGTACATCAGTCCCAGAGAGAGGGAAGAAAATATTCGTTATATTTTTGAAGAAGAACGTAAAAAAAGACAGAGAGAATAATTAAAATATAGTGAATTATAAACGTTAAAAGCTTCCGACCGACAGGTAATGCTGTCAGTCGGAAGTTTTTTATTATTATAATATTTTGCGGCAAATAAATTCAGTGTTGGTAAATTACCATTTTACAGTTTCGCCACAATCTTTTGCAGTGCAGGTGCAATTCTGAGCTGTAGTTCCGCAAATCGAGGTAGATTCGGGGGTGTCGCAAGGGATGCGTGCAATGGAGGTATTATCACAGGTGCGGTCCCTTAATAGACAAATCGGATGTTCTGCGACTTCATAACGATAATCGCGGCCTTTGTTTCGTATATATTTTGCAATGGTTTCATGACTTGCCACGTTTCGGACGTCATTGTTTACAATATTTTGATAGTAGAAGAACGAATCATTCTCTTTTAAAACATTTAATGGAACCACACATTCATTTTTCTGTGTATTTCCTGTGGTTGTGGCAACGATATTTCGCACATATTCAATGTTAGAACCTAATACCAATACAGAAGGGAAAGTACCATCCGGAATTACCTGCTGCCAATCTTTCTTTTCGTATTTCCATAAAAGGTCCTTGGCTTTGTGCAGATGTGCAATTTCCTGAATCAGGCATTCTTCCCAAATGCGGCGGATGTAGCCATCGCATTCTGTTTGCATGCAGGAATAATAGAGGTAGCATTCGGTATATTCATGTAATAAAAGGTCTTCAAGCCAGGTTGCGTTGGTATCTTTCAAGCTTTCATACTGGGATACATGTTCTTCTTCAATCATACCGATTTCGGTATAAAGTCTTCTTCCTAAGTCAGAGTTACAATAAAGAGGTGCAACATTCATATAATAATTCATTGTCTGTTGCTCTGCGGCAGTAATGATATTAACATTCAATTTGGTCTGCATGCAGGCTTTTTTATTGCAAATATGAGGGAAAATGGAATCAAAAGGATAGCGGTGCTCTGCAATGGTAGGTCTTGCAGGCATGATTTCCGTGTATCCGCCGACTAATTTCTTGGGATCGGTTCCGTATTCATAGTCCAAAAGATTGGAATACCTGTACAAATGGTCAAAGTCTTCCAGTAATGCAAAATTTAAAGCATTTTTAACATTGCAGTCTTTTTCCATTTTGGCAAGAGCTGCCGTTAAATCTACAGCCAGTTGCTCATATGCGATAGTGGTTTCCAAAATGGTTTCGTTACGGGGGCGTAGGTTAGCAATTCTTTTTTGCTGTTGCTGCTCAATTCTTCTTGTTAATGCAAGTTCGCGCCTTAAATCATTATTGTCACAGTGGCGGGAAAAGTTCCTGGAAAACCACTGAGCCTCAAATTCCGTACCGTTCATTAAAATGATTCTGGTTTTGGTATAGGGGTCTGTATCATATTTATTATAAGATTTCGGGTCCATCATGCGCCAATCCATAAAGGTTTTATCAATGGCCATGGGTTTTTCGTCAAAGGGATTAAAATGTGACATAATGTCCTTTCTGCCAACGGCAAATCTTGATTATGGTTTATTGTATTCATTTATATTAAGTCATGTGCATTTTTGGATAAAAAATACGTCAAATCATGTAATTTTTTAGAAAATTTCAGATATAATGTTTTATTTTCGCAAAAAAAATGTTAAAATAAGGATATAATAGTTACTATGCACGCATGTGAAGAATGATGTGTGTTATAATCGACCTATAAAATGGGCTATAAGTATGTATATACTTATAAATCCTAAAACAACCCGAGAAGAAGGTGAAGGACTTATCAGAACAGACAATTTCATGACCGCCGGAAAAACGGGTAAGATTGTTGCCATTGCATGTTCTACCGGCGGACCGAGAGCACTGCTGGAGGTGATTCCGAAACTGCCTAAAGATTTGAATGCGCCGGTGCTGATTGTGCAACACATGCCGGATGGTTTTACGCATACTTTGGCAGAGCGGTTGAATTCTGTCAGCGAAATAAATGTAAAAGAAGCAGAAGAGGGAGATGTTTTACAGAACGGACATGTATATCTTGCAAAAGCCGGATGGCATATGGAGATTGTGAAAGATAGTATCGGACATAAGATTCATTTGCGGGATGAGCCTTATAGGGAAGGCGTTAGACCTTGCGCTAATTACATGTATGAATCTCTCGCCGGATGCGGGTATGATGAAGTGATATGTGTGGTAATGACCGGAATGGGAGCGGACGGAACGGAAGGAATTGAATTTCTTCAACAAAAAAAGCCTGTCCGGGTTGTTATACAAAACGAGAACTCCTGTGTGGTATTCGGAATGCCGGGGAGTATCGTAAAACACAAGATAAAACATAAAGCAGTTGACTTAAAATACATAGCAAACGAAATTATATTTAATGTGGGGGTATAAGAGATGGACGTAAGCCAGTATTTAGACATTTTTATTGACGAGACAAGAGAACACCTTCAGAATTTGAATACTCAGATTCTGGCGTTGGAACAGGATGCGGAAAATATGGATACCGTAAATGAAATTTTCCGTGCGGCACATTCCTTAAAAGGTATGGCAGGTACCATGGGATATAAGAGAATGCAGACTTTGACCCATGATATGGAAAATGTATTTTCAGAGGTTCGTAACGGTGCCATTAAGGTAAACGCTGATATGATTGATATTTTATTCCAGTGTCTGGATGCGTTGGAAGAGTATCTTGCTAATATTCAGGAAGGTGCTGATGAAGGTACCAATGATAATGAGCATTTGATTAAGGCCCTGAATACCATCTTGGAAACAAAGGGCGGAGCTGTGGCTGCAAAAGAAGAACCGAAAGCAGAAGTAAAAGAAGAAAAGGCTGCTGCAGGCGGTTCCAAGAAAGATAAATGGCGTGATATTAAAATCGGTGATGTAGAGCGTCACGTTATTGAAGAAGCCGCAAAAGAAAATATTCATGCATACGGCATCAGCGTTTATGTGCAGGAAACCTGTATTTTAAAGGCAGCACGTGCATTCCTTGTATTTAAGGCGTTGGAGGAATTGGGTGATGTAATCGTATCTGTTCCTTCTGCACAGGATATTGAAGATGAAAGATTTGAAAATGATTTCAGTATTATTTTCCTCACAGAACACCCTCTGGATAAAGTGATCGGTGCGATTAAGTACGTATCCGAAATTGAAGACGCTGTTGGTGAAGAAATCAAACTGGAAGCTGCAGAACCAGCTAAGACAACAGCAGTTGCAAAGAAGGCAGATACCAAGGTTGCAGTGAAGACTGAACAGTCTGCAGCACCTGCAAAGAGCGGTGACAAGAAAGCTGTCGGCAAGCCTGTTGCGACCCGTACCGTACGTGTTGATATTGAAAAGCTTGATGTATTGATGAACCTCGTAAGTGAGCTTATTATTTCCAAGAACTCTCTTGTCAGTGTTGCAGCAAATGAAGTTGGTTCTTCCAATCTTGCATTTAATGAACAGATTGAGTATTTAGAGAGTGTTACTACAAATCTTCATGAATCGGTTATGAAGGTTCGAATGGTTCCCATTGAAAGCGTTGTAAGTAAATTCCCTCGTATGATTCGTGACCTTTCCAAGAAATTGGATAAGAAGATGGAACTTTATATGACAGGTGAAGAAACAGAACTTGACCGTACCGTAGTGGATGAAATCGGTGATCCTTTGATGCATTTGCTTCGTAACTCTGCTGACCATGGTTTGGAAAGTGCAGAAGTGCGTAAGGCCCGCGGTAAATCAGAAGTTGGTTCTATTTTCTTAAATGCATATCAGGATGGTAACAACGTAGTAATCGAAGTTGGTGATGACGGTAACGGTATCGATGTGGAAGCTGTTAAAAATAAAGCGATTGAACGCGGAACCATCACTGCTGAGCAGGCAGAAACCATGGCAGATAAGGATATCATTGATTTGTTATTCCTTCCCAGTTTCTCTACTGCAAAGACAGTATCGGATGTATCCGGCCGAGGTGTAGGTCTTGACGTTGTTAAGAGTAAGATTGAAGCATTAAGCGGTGAAATTGAAACCAAAACCAAGCTTGGCGAAGGTAGTACTTTTATCGTACGTCTTCCTTTGACCCTTGCAATTATTCAGGCACTTATGGTAGTTGTTGGTGGTGAAAAGTATGCGATTTCACTTGGTGCGGTTCAGACTATTGAAAGTATTGATCCTGCTTCCGTAAAGACTGTACAGGGTAAAGAAGTAATTCACTTAAGAGGCAAGGTGATTCCTCTTGTTAGATTAGATCAGGTTCTTGATGTAGAAAGCACACGTAATCCTGAAGATGAAATGACCGTATTGATTGCAAAGAAGGGTGACCGTTTTGCAGGTCTTGTCATTGATGATTTACTTGGACAGATGGAAATCGTTATTAAGTCTATGGGTAAATTTATCGGCAAGTGCAAGTTAATCAGTGGTGCTACCATTTTAGGTGATGGTGAAGTTGCATTGATTTTGGATGTAAATGCATTGATTTAATTTAACAGACTGTAAAGTTTTAGACTGAAATTCAGTAGAAAGAGGTAAAATATGGACGAAATCGCTTTAGTAAAAGAGACAACTCAATATATTAAAATTAAAATGGGTGATGAAATGTTCGGTATTGATATCAAGTACATAGACAATATCGTCAGAATGCAGAGCATTACCCGTGTACCTAAGGTTCCTGCTTATATTAAAGGTGTTATTAACCTGCGTGGTGAGGTTATTCCGGTATATAACCTTCGCCTTAAAATGGGAATGCAGGAAGTAGAAGAAACCAAGAAATTCAGAATTATTATTATAAAAATGGATGGCAATTATGTAGGCTTAATCGTAGATGAAGTGCGCGAAGTTATTACACTTCAGAATGATTTGGTAGAGAAAGTATATCGCGACCCTAATGAACCTACACAGAATTTCCTTTTGGGTGTAGGTAAGGACGGAGATAACTTGATTTCTCTTTTAGACTTAAATGAAGTGGTTGCTGACAGAAGTTAATGGAGGCGTAATGCTATGTCCAGAATTGATTTGGATAATTTGAATCAGGAATTTTATGATGTATTAAGAGAAATAGGCAACATCGGTGCCGGAAATGCCACTACGGCTCTGGCACAGATGCTTGGCTGTAAAGTTGATATGGCTGTGCCGCAGGTTCGGCTTCTTGAGTTTTCGGAAGTGGGAACCATTATGGGCGGTGAAGAACAGATTATGGCGGGAATCTATCTTATGGTAGAAGGTGATATTACCGGTAGTATTTTGTTTCTTTTAAATAAAGAATCTGCACGTAAGCTGATTGCAAAACTGATGGGCATGGAGAGCATCGGTGATGACTTAAGCGAGATGGAGCAGTCTGCATTAAAAGAAATCGGTAATATTATTACGGCGTCATATTTAAATTCATTGTCTATGTTGACGCAGCTTGTGATTTATCCTTCGGTTCCGGCGTTAAGCATTGATATGGCAGGGGCAATTCTTAGTGTTCCTGCAATTGAGTTTGGTACAATGGGCGATAAACTGTTATTAATTCAAACCCAGTTCTTTGAGGGTCTGGATGGATATTTTATCCTGGTGCCGGATTTGGATTCTTACGATAAAATATTAGGAGCGCTTGGCATGTAGGCTTTGCTGAAAGGTTGTTAAATGAGTCAGACAATTAAAGTAGGCATGGCGGATTTGAGCGTATGTAAGAGCCCGGATAAGCTGACTACATTGGGACTTGGTTCCTGTGTAGGTGTGGCAATCAGAGATCCTATCACGCAGATTGGTGGGCTTGCCCACGTCATGCTACCAAATAGTAAAACAATTAAAAATAATTCCAACATATATAAGTTTGCGGATACCGGTATTGAAGAGTTGGTTCGCCTTATGGTAATGCAGGGAGCATCCCGCAGCCGTATGGTAGCCAAAATTGCAGGCGGCGCCCAGATGTTCGCATTTCAGAATAAGTCTGATATGGTGCGGGTGGGTGAACAGAATGTGGAAGCAAGTAAGGCTAAGTTAAAGGAATTGAATATTCCGTTACTTGCAGAAGACACCGGTAAAAATTATGGTCGTACCGTAATTTTTAATCCGGAAAACGGTGAGCTTGTGATTCGTTCCGTAGGCAAGGAAGAAGTTGTTATATAAGGGGAGGTATTATCATGAAAAGAATCAGATTGTTACCTGCTTTTGTAACACTTCTTGCAGGGGCGATTACCAGTATTACATTATATATTCTGGATGTGGAATCCCATATCATGTTTTTGATCCTGTTAGCCGTTCTTCTTGTCTTTTATGTATTGGGTGTGGTAGCTATGAAAATTATTATGGACTGCCCGCCTAAGAAAGAGCCGGAAGAGGATGAAGAACAGGATGGAGAGGGAGAAGCGGAGGAAGGTAAGGATGATAAGGGTGGCGAACAATCAAAACCCGAATCCAAAAAGTAGTAAAGGGAAACAGAAAGCAACAATGTTGCCGGAGGACGTTACATGGATGAACTGAGCAGAAAGAGACTTTGGGATGATTATCAAAGAACCAAATCATCGGAAGTCAGAGAAAAAATAATATTGGAATATGCTCCTTTGGTTAAGGTAGTGGCAGGTCGTCTTAGTATGTATCTGGGTTATAATGTTGAGTATGAAGATTTGGTAAGTTACGGGATTTTCGGACTGATTGATGCTATCGATAAGTTTGATTCCAGAAAAGAAGTAAAATTTGAAACCTATGCCAGTCTTCGAATCAGAGGTGCAATTTTAGACCAGATTCGTAAAATGGACTGGATTCCCAGAACCGTGCGTCAGCGCCAGCGTCAAATTGATGCAGCAATGAAAGAGATTGAAAATACCATGGGAAGACCGGCTACCGACAATGAGATTGCCGTAGCATTAGGCATCAGTGATGATGAATATTGCGAGTGGCAGTCGCAGATGAAGGTTACCAATGTGGTTTCATTGAATGAATATCTGGAGATGGGGACCGATATTTCCAATGAAAAAGCAAATGTATCCAGACATTTCGATGCTCCGGAGAAGGTGATGGAGCAGGAAGAATTAAAGGAAATGTTGATGGAAGCCTTAGAACTTCTTACTGAGAAAGAACGTAAGGTTATTTTATTATATTATTATGAGGAGTTGACACTGAAGGAAATCAGTAATGTTTTGGAAGTGTCTGAATCCCGTGTGTCACAGTTACATACCAAGGGACTTCAGAAAATGAAGGGTAAGCTTGGAAAATATGTAGGTGTTTTGGAGGAATTCTAGCGGAGGAAACTGGATGAACGGATTTTTTCAGTTGGACTTGCGTCCCGAAGGAACATTTCTTCGGATTTATGCAGCCAAAGACGGTGGAGAACCCGTTAATATTAATGAGTTGGCGGAGTATCTGCAGAAAAAGGGAATAAGTTATGAAATAACCGAATTAAACCGTAAAGTTCAGGCTATTACGGATAACGGCGTATTTCAGTTGGACAGCATTAAACGTTATCAGGAACGTGAGATGATGGTTGTTACGGTTGCGCCTAATAAGATGGAAGCAAGTGTACGTTTTTATCCCCCTTCCGTTCAGGGATTTAAACTGGAAAAAGATGATATTTATGCGGATTTACATACAGCAGGAGTGAAATTCGGCATAGATGATGATATGATTAATGCGTTTCTTCAGAACCGTGTTTATTGTACCGATATGATTTTTGCTTTGGGGAAACCACCCCGTCATGGTACAGATGCATCCATTGAGTATTTTTTTAAAACGGATTTGCGTGCCAGACCTACATTAAATGAAGACGGTAGCGTTGACTTCTTTAACTTAAATACCATGAATCATGTAAAAGAAGGCGATTTGCTTGCAAGACTTACCAAAGAAGATGTAGGAGAGTATGGTGTTAATGTCTGTGGTGAGCAGATTAAACCGCGAGATGTAAAAAGGTTAAAGCTCAAATACGGACGTAATATATATGTAAATGAAGACCGTACGGAGGCCTATTGTGAAGTAAACGGTCATGTTACACTTGTAGATGATAAAATCTTTGTGTCCGATGTTTATACGGCAGAAAATGTAGATAATTCTACCGGAGATATCAATTATGAGGGTACGGTTAAAATATCCGGTAACGTGTGTTCCAATTTTACGGTAAGAGCCAAGGGAAACATTGAAATTATGGGTGTTGTGGAAGGCGCTGTACTGGAAGCCGGAGGAGATATTACCATTGCCAGAGGCGTAAACGGTAAAGGTAAAGCTGTTTTGAAAGCCGGAGGAAATGTTATTTCCAAGTACATTGAGAATGCGGATGTAACGGCCAAAGGTTTTGTGGAAACAGAAGTAATTTTACATGCCACTGTTATGGCCGGTACGGAAGTAAACGTAGGTGGCAAAAAAGGATTGGTATCCGGTTCTACCGTATGTGCGACCAATCTGATTTCGGCCAAGACATTGGGGTCTCAGATGGGTGCTGACACTGTATTGGAATTAGGTGTTAATCCGGCAATTAAAGTGCGCTATCAGGAATTACAGGAACAGATTGCCAACAATCAGAAGAATATAAAACAATTACAGCCTGTTTTACTGGCTTCAAATCAAAAACTGGCTGCGGGCGTTAAGATGTCCAAGGAACAAATGAAGTATATTCAGGAAATGGCAATTGCTTTTAAACAATTGAAGGAAAAAGTTGACAGTGACATGAATGAGTATGAAGAAATTGATAATTTACTCAGTAATGAAACGGCTGCAAAAGTTGTGGTTAAGGATACCGTATATGCAGGTACCAAAATAGCATTTAATGATGTATCCATGACATTAAAGCAGGATTATCGTTATTGTAAATTTGTGAAAGCCGGCGGCGATGTCAGAATGATGGCTTTGTAAAAGAGAAAGGAGCAGGTTATGGCACTCGGACCAATTGAAATGAATGTAGTGGTAACACGTTCCCAGGATATTTCTCTTTTTAAGCAAAGTGAAGATAACAAGCCAATGCTTGATCAGAGTAACATTTTACAGAATGTGCAGAAGAAAGCACAGGATCAGAATAAGCAGGTTACCAATGCGGATGCTGTAGAATATCATGAGCAGCGCTACGATGCAAAAGAAAAAGGTAACGGCAGTTATCAGGAAAATCCTAATAAAAATAAAAAAGATAAGAAAAAAGAAGAAGACGGTACTGTTACGGTAAAACAGGTCGGCGGATTTGATATGAGAATTTAAGGAGCTATAAACAAATGAACTGGTTGCAGATTGTTTTTCTGTTGGGCGGAATCATCGTTTTTATTGTAAGTTTTATTCTTCCGGAAAAAAGCAGCGATAAAAATGATGAAAAAAAACAGCGTGAACAGATACAAAAAATGGTAGACGAGCAACTTAAAAGTGCCAAAGAAAAGTTGTCGGAAAGCGTGGACGAAACCGTTGCGGATGCAGTGGAGAAGGCAGAACGCAATTTGGAGCGTGTATCCAATGAGAAGATTATGGCTGTAAATGAGTATTCGGATACTGTTTTACAGGATATTAATAAAAATCATGAAGAAGCGGTATTTTTATACTCCATGCTGAATGATAAGCATGACAATATTAAAACCACTGTAGCTACGGTAGAGCAGTCCACCAAGGAAGCAAAGAAGGCCGTGCATGAAGTAAATCAGGCAAAAGAAGCCGTAATGAGTGTCAAAGAAGTGTTTGACGCGGTGGAACGTGCGGAAGCAGAGAGCCGTAATGTGGTTTCGGAGACTACGGTGAGTGATGCCGAAAACGGAACGGTAATTCTGGACGGTAAGGAAACCAGCGTGGATGAAATTTATGCAGAACTTTTTCCGGAGAAAAAGGGAAAAAGTGAAGATGAACTGATTGCCGAAATCGCCAACAGGGACGGTATGGATGCCTCAGGTGATAAGGCCGGTTCCAATGAGAAAAAAGGTTCCGGAAATAAAAAGAAAACAGGCAATAAGGTAAATGTAAAAAAAGATAACATTGCCATGCCTACGTTCGCGGGAAATAACGGACCGGGAAATCACAACGAAAAAATTCTTGCGTTGCATAACGAAGGAAAGTCCAACGTCGCCATAGCTAAGGAATTAGGTCTTGGAGTTGGCGAAGTAAAGCTGGTCATTGATTTGTACCAGCAAAGTTAGTTACAATAAGGAGCAATTTCGTATGAAATTAAAATACTATCTGAGAGGCTTGGGTATCGGTATTGCGGTAACCGCTTTGGTGCTTGCACTTGCCGGTGGAGGAAAAGAAAGCCTTACGGATGCGGAAATTATTGAAAGAGCCAAGGAACTTGGTATGGTGGAGAGTGTAACTCTTTCGCAGTTATCAAGTGAAAATAATTCGGAAGATATAAGTGTTGAAGTGTCTGAGAATATATCAGAAGCAGTGTCGGAAGAAGACAGTGTGATTTCTTCTGAAGATGCAGAGGCAGAAAGTGATTTTGAAAATATATCGGAAACTACGGAGTCGGAGGAAGTTTCGGAACCGGTAAGTGATGAAACTACATCAGAAGAAGTATCGGCAGAGCCTTCGGAAGATATATCCGAAGAAACTTCAGAGTCTGTAAATGAATTACCTTCGGAAGAAAATATTGATGAGTATGTGATTGTTGAGATTGGAGCCGGAGACGGTTCAGACACAGTCAGCAGAAGACTGGAAGAATTAGGAATGGTTGAAGACGCGAGGATGTACGATGACTTCCTCTGCGGAAACGGATACGATAAAATTCTTCAGACCGGAGTGCATGAGATTCCAAGGACTGCGGACTGGGATATGATAGCGGAGATTTTAGCGGGACGAATGTAATTCGTCCCTTTTTATGTGTGAGGGGGTTGGATTTGTATATATTCTTCTTAGGGACGCTTTCGCTTGGTTGACCTACGCAGCGGTACATAAGGTTGCAAAGAACGCAACCTAAGTACCGGCGAGGGCAAACACCCAGTGAAGAATATATACAAATCCAAACCTATTTACTGTATTGAAAAAGATGAGAAAGGGACGACTGTGGTGGTTGTATAAAATATTTTATGTTCTGTCAAGAAAAAATACTTGACAGCATATTTTCTTTGTTGTATGATTAGCAAGGTTGTGGGATAATTATGCCCGTTAAGTGAATGGGAAACAACCATAAATCAGGAGAACAATCATGGAAAAAATCGTGGAAAGAGGTATGTTATACGACTTTTATGGTGAGCTTTTAACAGAGCACCAGAAAGCCATTTATGAAGAAGCGGTTTTCAATGATATGTCCTTAAGTGAGATTGCAGAGCAGTATGAAATCAGCCGACAGGGCGTACATGATTTGCTTAAGCGCTGTGACAAGATTTTAAACGATTATGAGGATAAACTTCATCTGGTTGAGAAGTTTATGAAAATAAAGCAGAGTGCCGGTGAGATTCACAGGGTGCTGGATGAGATGGATGCCTTGGAAGATGCAGGGCAGATTAAGAATAAATGCGGTGAAATCCGCAGTCGTTCCAATGAAATTTTAGAGGAGTTATAAAATGGCTTTTGAAAGCTTAACCGATAAACTTCAAAATGTCTTCAAAGGCTTACGTAAGAAAGGTCGTCTTACCGAAGATGATGTAAAAAAAGCCTTAAAAGAAGTAAAAATGGCTCTTTTGGAAGCCGATGTATCATTCCGCGTGGTAAAACAGTTTATCAAAGCTGTGGAAGAACGTGCAGTCGGCGAAGAGGTTTTAAACGGTTTGAATCCCGGTCAGATGGTAATCAAAATCGTTAATGAAGAGATGATTGCCTTAATGGGAAGCGAAACCACAGAAATTGCCTTACAGCCCGGTAAAGCGGTGACCGTGATTATGATGTGCGGTTTGCAGGGTGCCGGTAAAACAACCACTACCGCAAAGATTGCCGGAAAGATGAAGTTAAAAGGCAAGAAATCATTGCTTGTAGCCTGCGACGTATATCGTCCTGCGGCAATTAAGCAGTTACAGTTAAATGCCGAGAATCAGGGAGTTGACTTCTTCTCAATGGGAGACGGTCACAGCCCTGTCAATATAGCCAAAGCGGCAATTGAACACGCGAATAAAAACGGTCATAACATTGTTATCCTGGATACGGCAGGTCGTCTGCATGTAGACAGCGAAATGATGGAAGAGTTAAAGGCAATCAAAGCTAATGTGGATGTGCATCAGACCCTTTTGGTTGTGGATGCTATGACAGGTCAGGATGCCGTAAACGTTGCAAGCGAGTTTAATGACCAGATTGGCGTAGACGGTGTTATTCTCTCCAAGATGGACGGTGATGCACGAGGCGGTGCGGCGTTGTCAGTCAGAGCCGTAACCGGTAAGCCTATTCTGTATGTCGGTATGGGTGAGAAACTTTCTGATTTGGAACAGTTTTATCCGGACCGAATGGCAAACAGAATTCTCGGAATGGGCGATGTGCTGACACTTATTGAGAAAGCACAGGAAAACATTGACATTGATGAAGATAAAGAGAAAGAGATGATGTCCCGTATGAAGAAGGGCAAGTTTGATTTCAACGATTATCTTGAGTCAATGAAGCAGATGAAAAAAATGGGTGGTCTTTCCGCAATCTTAGGAATGATGCCCGGTATGGGAGTATCTGCAGCGGATTTGGAAGGTCAGATTGATGAAAAGCAGATGGCAAGAATGGAAGCCATTGTTTTATCCATGACACCGCAGGAGCGTGCAAATCCGAAAATTTTAAATCCCAAGAGAAAACATCGTATCGCAAAGGGTGCAGGTGTGGATATTGCGGTGGTAAATCGTTTTATCAAGCAGTTTGAACAGTCACAGAAGATGATGAAACAGCTTCCCGGTATGATGGGCGGACGTGGTAAAAGAGGAAAATTCCGTTTTCCTTTTTAACATAAAAAGGGCATTGCCCTTACAAACAATATATTAATTTTAAGTTACACATTTGGAGGTAAAGAGAAATGGCAGTAAAGATCAGATTAAGAAGAATGGGATACAAGAGAAACCCTATTTACAGAATCGTTGTAGCAGATTCAAGATCACCCAGAGATGGTAAGTGCATCGAAGAAATCGGAACATACAACCCTAACACAGATCCCAGTGAATTCAAGGTAAATGAAGAACTTGCAAAGAAGTGGCTTGCAAACGGTGCTCAGCCTACAGAAGTTGTTAGCAAGATTTTCAAGCTTGCAGGTATTGAGAAATAAGACTTCTCATAACACTTTTGGAGGTGGATTATGAAAGAATTAGTAGAGGTAATTGCAAAAGCTCTCGTTGATAATCCCGATGAAGTAACCGTAGAAGAAAAGAGCGAAGGAAAGAATGTAAAGCTTGAACTTCATGTTGCTCCCTCTGATATGGGTAAGGTAATCGGTAAGCAGGGACGTATTGCAAAAGCAATTCGTTGCGTAGTAAAAGCAGCATCAACAAAAGAAGACATCCGAGTAGATGTAGATATTATTTAAAGAAAGGCGGTATCCGAAAGGGTACCGCTTATTTTTGTGCATTTTCATATATTTACCATAACTTGAGTTTATGATAAAATTAGGCTTGGTTATATTTAAATAAATAAAAGAGGAAAGAAAAATGAAGCATAATCAGGTAAAAAAATATATTGCATTGTCTGTGAGTTTTATAATAGCGGTAATGATTTTTGCAATGCCGTTTGAAGTAAAAGCACAGGAAGATACTGTTGTACCTTCCGGATTGGATTTGTTTGAAGTTAGATTATTATTGGATGAAGAAATTAATGAAAAGATGAAAGATATGACAACTTCCGTATTAGGAGGTGCAGTCAGAATTTCAGTGGAAGATGAGTGCATTTATAATACGGATTTTGGATTTGCCGATCGTGAAAATAGTCTTTTGGTATCGGAAGAAACTGTATTTGAGTGGGGTACGGCATCGCAACTTCTTGTCTGGGTCAGTGTATTACAGCTTGCAGAAGAAGGGCTTGTTGATTTAGACACAGAAGTGAGTGAATTGTTGCCGGAAGGTGATTTGAAGGAAGAATTAACAGAAAGTGGCATTACATTGATGCACTTGATGAATTATTCGTCCGGTTTACAGGATAATCTGTCTGAAAAAATTGTACCGGAGGGTGCGGCATACGGAACTTTAGAGGAGACTTTGACAAATAATATTCCTAAGCAGGTATATGCGGCGGGCAGTGTTGTATCTATTGCAGATTGGCCTGTGGCGTTGGCAGCTTACATTGTGGAATACACTTCCGGAATGGACTATGCAGAATATGTGAAGCAAGAGATTTTTGCACCTCTTGAGATGGAGCACACCGCATTATTACCTGATTTGTCGGACAATGAATGGGTAATGAATGCCCGCGGAGAGGTAAAATCATATCAGGGTTCTATGGCGTTTGCTACCAATTTTTATTATATTCCTTTGTATCCTGCGGGCATGGTTACAGGAACAGCAGATGATTTTCATATGTTTGCCTGTGAATTATTAAAGCAGAGTGGGGAGTCTGTTCTTTTTGACAAAGCGGAAACGGCAGAAACCCTGTTTGATACTACTTTATCTTATACAGATTCTGAAGAAGCACGAATTGCGCATGGTATGTTTGTATATCGTTTTGGTGTTCCGGTATATGGTGTAGATGGAAACTCAGCAACCCAGACAGCTTTGGTATTTATGGAGCCGGAGACTAAGACCTGTCTGACCTATATGACAAATCAGTATAATGAAAATGTTTTAAGCAAGTTTGTTGCAGAAACTGTTTTTGGAGCGACAGAAATCAATATAACCGAGGAATTAAGCGGACTCAGAGTATATGAAGGTGTTTATGTACCCGGAAATGCAACCGTGGATGGCAAATTAACGTTCAATGCAGTATTATCGGCAATGTTTCTTACATTAGGTGAAAATAATACATTGGTAATGCCTATGTTTGGAAATTCTGCCATGTTTAAGATTATTGATGAAGAACATGTGCTTTCATCGGATGGAAGTCTCGGTAATCTTCATGCATACAATGACGGAACTACCGTAATTATGCTTCCGATGCAGGATTATGTATCGTATTCTGCATTTACTTATTTTGCACAGGTAATTGCATTTTTTGTAATGTTGGCAGGCTATTTTTACTCTTCGTTGGTTGTTCTGGTAGCCGTATTTGGTTTTATCATGCGCAAATTCAGTAAGGAAAAATTAGAGCCGTCCAAGTTTAGAAAATATCATTATATCCAGTGTTTGAATGTTACATTGTTTAGCTTGATTTTTGCATTTATGGCAATGTCTGCATTGGCATATTCGCCGGCAAATTCCATCAGTGCCACGTCAATGATGTATTGGCTCGGAAGTGTAATGTCTGTTATTTATTTATGGTTCTTTTATAAAAGCGGACGAAACGAAGAAGTATCAAAGAAAACCAAAGTGCTATATTGGACAACGGCAGTATTTGCTGTGGTTACGGTTATTTTTGCGATGTTATTCGGTTTGATATTATAGGTTATGTGCTTCGAAATATTTTATTGTAAAGTAGTAATAGAGATATAAAAGGAGAGAAAATGGAAGATTTTTTGCAGATTGGAGTAATTTCATCTACCCATGGTATCAAAGGAGAAGTAAAGGTTTTTCCGACCACGGATGATGTAAACCGTTTTAAAAAATTAAAAGAAGTATATCTTGATGCCGGCAAAGAGAAGCTGACGCTTCATCCGGAATCCGTTAAATTTTTTAAGCAGTTTGTAATTTTAAAATTCAAAGAATATGACAATATCAATGATGTGGAGCAGTTTCGTCAGAAGAGCCTCTTGGTAGACCGTCAGAATGCAGTAAAATTACGAAAGGATGAGTATTTTATCGCAGATTTAATCGGTTTGAAGGTGATAACAGACGAAGAGAAGACATTGGGTATTTTAAAAGATGTCTTACAGACCGGAGCTAACGACGTATATATTGTAGAAATGGAAGACGGTAAGGAGGTCTTACTGCCTGCCATTAAGGAATGTGTCTTAAAGGTTGATGTGGAAGCCGGAGAAGTTCTGGTGCATGTGATGGACGGACTTTTGGATTAAGGAGAAAAGAATGAAATTTCATATACTGACCCTGTTTCCGGAAATGATTGAACAGGGTTTAAATAACAGTATTATAAAAAGAGCGGCCGAGGCCGGGCATTTATCCATTAATGCCGTAAATATCAGGGATTATACTTTGGATAAGCATAACAAAGTGGATGATTATCCTTATGGTGGCGGTGCCGGTATGTTAATGCAGGCACAACCCGTATATGACGCCTATAAGTCTTTGGTAAAAGAACATGAGGAACAGGGTAAAAAGCCCCCGCGCGTTATTTTTATGACGCCGCAAGGCAGAACATTTAAGCAGGAGATTGCCCAGGAACTGGCACAGGAAGAAGAATTGATTTTTCTTTGCGGACATTACGAAGGTATTGATGAAAGAGTACTGGAAGAAATCGTGACGGATGAATTATCTATTGGGGATTATGTGTTAACCGGCGGTGAATTGCCTGCTATGGTAATTATTGATACGGTAGCAAGACTGATTCCGGGAGTACTGAATAATGATGAGTCTGCAAACGACGAGTCTTTTGCAGGAAATTTATTGGAGTATCCTCAATACACAAGACCCGAAGTCTGGCATGATAAAAAGGTTCCGGATGTTTTACTTAGCGGTCATCATGCAAACATTGCCGCATGGCGTAAGGAACAGGCTGTTGAGCGTACCAAGGTAAAGCGTCCTGACATGTATGAGAAGTACATTGAGGAACTGGAAGCCTATTTAAGAGAGCATCCGCCTAAGAAGAAGCGTAGAAAGAAGAAAGTAACAAGCAGTCAGGAAAATAATGAGGAACTATCTGCTACATAAAACAGCAGAAGGCTGATTGGAGTATAAAATGATAGCTGCGAAAGATTTGTGTAAGGTCTTTGTAAGAAATATTGCAAAGAAAAAGGGAATGAAAAAGAATGTAGCCACCAAGGAAGAGTTTTATGCGGTGGATCATGTGAATTTTGAAGCAAAACCGGGCGAAATCCTGGGACTTTTAGGCCCGAACGGAGCCGGAAAGACCACGGTGCTTCGTATGCTCGGGAACTTAATGACACCTACGGAAGGCGAGGTTTTGCTGACGGATTTGGAAGGAAATGAAGTGACTTCAGTCATTGAAAAGAAGCAAAAAATAGGCTATTTGTCAGGCAATACCAAGTTATATCAACGCTTAAGCATTCGTGAGATGCTTCGTGTGTTCGGAGATGTTTACGGTTTGGATAAAGAAACCTGCGAGGCACGTATCGATGAAATATTCAAAGTGCTTGATATGGAAAGCTTTGGAGATAACCGCATTGAGAAGCTTTCTACCGGTCAGACCCAGAGAGCCAATATTGCAAGATGTTTGATTCACAATCCGGAAGTTTACATTTTTGATGAGCCTACTTTGGGATTGGATATTTTAAGCAGTGAGGCTATTGTTTCTTTTATGAAAAAGGAAAAAGAGAAGGGTAAAACGGTTCTTTATTCCACACATTACATGGAAGAAGCACAGTATTTATGTGATCGGATTGTAATGTTATATAAGGGCAAGGTAATTGCTACAGGAACACCCAAGGAGTTAATGGAAGTTACACAGACAGATAATCTTAGGGATACCTTCCGGAGTCTGATAAAAGAGGAGGAAGCGTGCGATGAATAAAAAAACGGTTTTTTCTCTTTATAAAAAAGAAATGCTGGATATTTTCCGTGATAAAAAGACTATGATTATTATGGTATTGGTTCCTTTATTTCTGTATCCCTGTATGATGCTTGGAATGATGCTGATTATGAGCAGTATTAATCAAGAAAGCCTGGAGAAGACATATCAGGTAGGTATTGTACAGTGTGAGGAAGCCGAAACGATCGAAGCCTTACTTTTGGATGAAGAAGATGAATACGAATATTTCTTTGACGTAGCGGTGTATCCAAGTATTGAGGCGTGTGAAGTTGCTTTAAATGATAAGCAAATTGATACATTTATAGCGGTTTCCGAGGCAGAAGACGGCAGAAGCGTTTATGAGGTCGGATATTTTTCGTCCGTAATGGATTCGGTTTCTGCCAGTGACTATGCAGAAGAAATCTTAAGGGGCTATCGGGACACGCTCCGTAATGAACAGATTGCAGAAATGTTTGATGATTATGAGCAGGTTTTGAACCCTATCGTAGTGGAGAATCGTAATATTGCGTCCATCGAAGAATCAACAGGTTCCCTGTTTGGCTATATTATTCCTTTTATGCTGATAACCAGTATCTTAATGGGTGCTATTTATCCGGCTATTGATGTTACCGCAGGAGAGCGGGAACGAGGAACTTTAGAAACCATGATGACCTTACCTGTTAAAAACAGCGAGATGATGTTTAGTAAGTTCATGGCAGTATCCACAATTGCAGTCATGTCGGCATTTCTTAATATGTTATCCATGCTGTTGGTTGGCTTATATATGTATGATTCCATGCAACTGGCGAATACTGCATTCGGAGAAATGAATCTTTTACAGTTTATCCCTTCCGTGATTGGGTTATTAATCTGTATGCCGATTTTCTCTATGTTTGCGTCCGCAGTATGTTTAAGCATATGTATTTTTGCAAAGAGCTTCAAGGAAGCCAACAACTACAGTACTCCTGTACTTTTGGTATTTATGTTTGCTTCCATGGCAGGTATGCTTCCGAATTTGACGTTAACCACCAAAACTGCACTGATTCCCATTGTTAACGTTGCTCTTTTTATAAAAGCAATTTTTGAGTTACAGTTTGACTGGAGCAATATTGTTTTGGTACTGTTGTCCAATCTGGTATACAGTATTGCGGCGGTGATGTTGATGTCTAAGCTGTTTTCAAGCGAGGATGTATTATTCGGCGAAGGATTTAGAGGGATTAAATTCCTGGAGAAACGCTCCAATATGAAAGAGAAGCAGATGCCCGGAGTCGGCGATACCATTTTGATGTTTGGATTGCTGTTGTTGCTGATGATTTATTTAAGTTCATCGCTGGTATTCCGCTTAGGAATCTGGGGAACAGGGCTTGTGCAGTTGATTATTTTGGCCGTGCCTGTATTTTATGCTTGGTATATGAAGGCTGATTTTAAGAAGCTGTTTTCCTTAAAAGTACCGCATATAAAGCATGTGTTGGGCGGTATCTGCATGTGGCTCGGCATTTGGCTGTTGGAACAGATTGTTTTGGTAAGTCTTGCCGAATGGTTCCCAAGCCTTGTGGAAACTTCAGAAGCATTGAACTCCATCATTGTGGACGCCGGTTTTGTATCAGCCTTTATTGTGGTAGGAATCTGCCCCGCGATTGCAGAGGAATTTGCTTTTAGAGGATTTTTGTTCGGAACCTTAAAAGATAAATATAAACCATGGGTTGCAATAGTAGTTTCGGCAGTGCTGTTTGGTGCGTATCACATGAACCTGTTACAATTTGTAGGCGGTACTATGATGGGTATTGGTTTGGCATATGTTGCATATAAATCCGGCAGTATCTGGATTGGTGCAATTATGCATTTTATCAATAACGGATTATCTGTCATATTCCAGTATAATCCGGAACTGGTAACTAAGATTCCGATACTTGGAAAAGAAACCTATGGAGTAGGAGATACCTTGCTTTTAATTGGATTGGGTATTGTTTTTACATCTTTGGGTATTTTACTGTTAAAGAAATCAAAAAAAGCTTGCAATTAAGAATATTTTATGTTAGATTATATCTGTTGCGAAGTAAAGAGATGGTCCGCTGCTACCAATTTCGGTATCAAGAACGTCCGATGAAAAGAAGGAGGCTTATAAAATGAGCGAAATTATTAAAGAAATCGAACAGGCACAGTTAAAAGCTGAAGTTCCTGCATTCAACGTTGGTGATACCGTAAGAGTACACGGTAAAATCAAGGAAGGTAACCGCGAAAGAATTCAGGTTTTCGAAGGTACCGTATTAAAGATTCAGGGCGGTAGCAACCGTCAGACTTTCACAGTTAGAAAGTTCTCTAACGGTGTTGGTGTAGAAAAGACATGGCCTATGCACTCACCTAACGTAGAAAAGGTTGAAGTAGTACGCGAAGGTAAAGTAAGAAGAGCAAAACTTAACTACTTAAGAGACCGCGTTGGTAAGAAGGCTAAAGTTAAAGAAAAAATCAGATAATATGACTTTTCAGAGCAGTTCCGTTTGGAATTGCTCTTTTTTTATACGTAAAACAAAGCAGAAAATGTTATGGCAGATTTCAGTCTCTTGACTTGTACCTTGTGTTGTTTTGCGATATAATATATTTGTATTATTATGTTTAAATGGCGGAGTTGTGTGATGGCATCAAGACGCAGAAGAAAAGGTTTGTCCTTTTATGAAAAAAAAGAAAAGATAAAACCCGGAACATGGCGAGAGGTATTCAGTTATGCGTTCTGGATTTTTGTAGTATCCTTTGTTGCTTTTGTTTTTGTACTTATTTTTGGCATGCGAACCAGTATGATTGGCGTGTCTATGGAGCCAACTCTTTATAACAGTCAACAGGTTTTTATTAATAAATTATCTTATTTGATAATGTCACCGGGACGTGGAGATGTGATTGTTTTTCAACCAAACGGTAATGAGAATTCTCACTATTATATTAAGAGAGTCATTGGGCTTCCCGGAGAAACGGTACAGATTCGAAACGGCGCGATTTATATTGATGGTGTTATGTTGGATGAGTATACCTTCGATAAAATAGAAACGGAAGGATTGGCAGAAACACCTTATCTTCTGGGCGAAGATGAATACTTTGTGTTGGGGGACAACCGAAATAACAGTGAAGACAGCCGTTCCGGAAATATAGGTGCCGTACATCGTGATTATATCATTGGTCAGGCGTGGTTTTGTCTTGCGAAAGAAGATGTAGGTATCGGATTTATCCGATAATATATATTTTTTGCGATAAGTAAATTGAAATGAGGAAATAAAATGATAGTACAGTGGTATCCCGGTCATATGACAAAAGCGAAGCGTATGATGCAGGAGAATATTAAGTTAATCGATTTGATTATAGAGCTTGTGGATGCGAGAACACCTCTTGCAAGCCGTAATCCGGATATCGATGAATTGGGTAAAAATAAATTCAGGCTGATACTTTTAAATAAGTCTGATTTAGCGGATCCGAAATGTAACGCGCAGTGGATGGAATATTTTAAGGAAAAAGGTTTCTTTGTGGTGGAAGTCAATTCCCAGCGCGGCAGCGGAATTAAACAGATTGAAAAGACCGTACAGGAAGTCTGCAAGGAAAAGATTGAAAGAGACCGTAAAAGAGGTATTTTGAATCGTCCAGTGCGTGCCATGGTAGTCGGTATTCCCAATGTAGGCAAGTCAACTTTTATCAATTCTTTTGCAGGAAAGGCTTGTACAAAGACCGGAAATAAACCCGGAGTGACCAAAGGAAAACAGTGGATTCGTATGAATAAAACCCTGGAATTACTGGATACACCCGGAATTTTATGGCCTAAGTTTGAAGACCAGCAGATTGGCTTGTATCTTGCGTTAATCGGTTCTATCAATGATGAAGTGCTGCAGATGGATGAATTGGCGATAGCATTAATTGAACTGTTAAAAAAACATTACCCCGGTTTGCTTGCAAACCGATACGAAATTGAAGAAACAGATGACCATGTAAAGGATTTGCATGAAATTGCGAAAGCTCGCAAGTGCTTTTTAAAAGGAGAGGAGCTTGATATCCGTAAAGCAGCAAATCTTGTTATGGATGATTTCCGTAGCGGAAGATTAGGAAAGATTACTTTGGAGAGACCATAAAATGAAAAAGTTTTTAAAAGAGGCCTTGCAAACCAGTTTGATACTGTTGGCTGCATTGCTAATATCACTTTTTATCGTTACTTTTATCGGACAACGTACCGTTGTGGACGGTGAAAGTATGGAAAACACCCTGTTTCACGGGGATAATTTAATTGTTGATAAAATCAGTTATCGATTCAATGATCCGGAGCGATTTGATGTCATTGTATTTCCGGCTCATTATGATTCCGGAATTTATTTGGTAAAAAGAGTCATTGGTTTGCCGGGAGAGACGGTTTATATTGACGAAGAAGGCAGAATTTATATTGATGAAGAACTTCTGGAGGAAGATTTCGGAAAAGAAGTTATTTTAAGTGCAGGAATGGCAAGAGAGCCGGTTACGTTAGGTCCGGATGAGTATTTTGTACTTGGCGATAATCGAAATGAGTCTTTGGACAGTCGTGATTATATGGTTGGCAATATCCGAAGAGATGAAATCATAGGCAGAGCCTGGGTAAGAATTTATCCCTTTGATCAGATTGGCTTTGTGCCTCATGAGTAGTGGTTTTATAGGCAGAATATGCAAATTAGATGAAATGTCAATGAAAGAAGTACGATAAGAGAGAACGCAAATATGGAAGTTAAAATAGGTGTGATTAAAGATACCTTGTCACAGGTGCAAGGAAAAGAAGAATTAGAGCAGTTTATAAAAGAATACGGTTCTGATGAACGAAGCGGTGTTATAAGCCTTGTAAATAAGGCAAAAAAGGCGATAGAGTCCATTGATAAGGAAATCCTTAGGACAGAAGGTTTGAAGAAATATGAGTACGAATATGCAGAGTACGGCTATGTCTGCGGTATTGATGAAGTGGGCAGAGGACCTTTTGCAGGGCCTGTAGTAGCATGTGCGGTCATTTTACCTGCAAATTCCAATATTTTATATCTAAATGATTCCAAGAAACTTTCCGAAAAAAAGAGAGAAGAACTTTATGATGTCATCATGAAGGAAGCGCTTGCGGTCGGTATTGGCATGAGGGATGCCGCACGTATTGATCAAATCAATATTTTACAGGCTACTTATGAAGCTATGCGTGAGGCAATTTCAAATTTGAAGGTGAAACCTGACGTATTGTTAAATGATGCGGTGACCATTCCGGGTGTGGATATCAAGCAGGTTCCCATTATTAAGGGAGATGCCAAGAGTGTGTCCATAGCTGCTGCAAGCATTGTTGCCAAGGTAACAAGAGACCGCATGATGGTAGAGTATGACAAGGAGTATCCCGGTTTTGATTTTGCATCCAATAAGGGGTATGGTACCCAGAAGCATATTGACGCATTAAAGATGCAGGGGCCGACACCGATTCATCGAAGAAGTTTTATCGGCAATTTTGTATAAAAGAGGTAAAAGATGGGTTTTCATTTATCCAACCTAATTTCATACGGCACGGGAACACCGGTAGTAAATGACAGTACCGGTGTTGTAAATAATGCCCAAACTCAGGTGGATAAAGGAATGGAAGCCTTAAAAGGCATGTCTGCAGGAGAAACCTTACAAGGCGAGGTAGTTTCCGTAAACGGAAATGAAGTAGAAATTAAAATTGCAGACAATGCAGTCATCAATGCCAGATTAGAACAGAGCATGAATGTTGCTGTGGGACAGAAGATGATGTTTGAAGTAAGCAACAATCAGAACGGACAGATTGCATTAAGAGCTCTTTTTACCAATCTTGCACAGGAACAGCTGGCAAATAATGCGTTACAGGCGGCAGGTATTTCTGCAAATGACCAGTCGTTACAGATGATTGCCTCTCTTATGAAAGAAGGCATGTCCATTGACAGGCAGTCTTTGCAAAGCGTGTATCATGACATTGTGCAATTCCCGGATGTAGAGCAGTCGTTGCTGGTACATATGCATAAAATTGGTATGGAAACCACACCTCAGAATGTGGAGCAGTTTCAGGCTCTTGTAAATTATGAGGAACGTGTTGCAGGAACAATTCAGGAATTAATCAATGAAATACCGGCAGAATTAAAAAATATGGCAGCAAACGGCGAAGCCGGAAAAGTAATGGCTGTCACACAGGAACTTGTGGCATTGATTGCCGAACATGAGGGTGAGCTTGCCCTGCAGGCAGGTGAAAATAGCAGTGTTTTGTCGGCGGAAGGACTTGTGGAAGATGCCGAAGGCGATGTGGCAGGGAAGATACAACAACAGCCGGAAGGAGTGGCAGATAAGGCTCCTCAAACAGCCATGGATAAAGCATTGGCTGCCTTAGAAGAAGCCATGAATCCGCAGAACCAGGTACATACTTTGGCAGACGGAAAAGAAGGTAATTCTGCGTTGGTACAGGGGATGACTGTGGATGGCGAAGAAGCCATTCTTACGGGGACGAATGATAAGGTTTTATCCGGAGTTTTAACGAAGGCTGAATATACGCAACTGGCCACAGTATTGGAGCAGAACGGTTTTTCCAAGGAAATGGTATCCATGGTAAGAACGGGGGAACTCCCCATGAATGAGCTTTTTAACATGTTAAAAGCTGAACTGGCAAGTAAGGATGCAGCTACGGCGGGCGAATTGTGGAATGATAAAGGCTTTAGCAAACTAATCGGCAAGGAGTTGCAAAATACCTGGCTTTTAGACCCGAAGGAAGTAGAGAACGGTAAAAATGTTACGGAATTTTATAATCGCATTAACAATCAGGTAAATTCCGTTATTCATTCCATGGCACAGTCGTTGTCTGAGAGCTCGGCTCTGATGCAGAATTTACAACAATTTCAGGAAAATGTGGACTTTTTAAATCAGTTAAACCAGTTCATGCCTTATGTGCAGTTACCTCTGAAGATGAACGGACAGTCTGCTACAGGTGATTTATATGTATATGCGGATAAAAGAAGTCTTGCAGGGGGTAAGGATACCGTAAGTGCGGCATTGCATCTGGATATGCAGCATTTGGGTATGGTGGATGTATTTGTTAAAATGCAGGATAAAAATGTCAGCACGGAGTTTTGTCTGGAGTCTGAAGAAACCTTGGATTTTATCGCGGAACATATGGATATGTTAAGTGAACGTCTGGAAAGAAGAGGCTACAGTTTAAGCACGGAAATGAAGGTTAAGGAACAGCAGATGTCTTTAAAAGAAGATATTTTGCCTGCGACAGAGTCGTTGTCCGTGGAATCAAAGTCTCAGGGAGATGCCATTGCCGTATATCGTTTTGATGTCAGGGCATAGGTTTTTCGCTGAATTGTTGTAGCAAAAAGGATATAAAAGGAAGCTTGAATTAAGAGGTCTTTTATGCAGGATAAAAAAACAAAACGTAAGCAGGCCATTGCACTGGAATACAATCCCAGTGAGGACGCACCGAAGGTCATTGCCTCCGGTCAGGGTGCATTGGCGGAACGAATTATAGAAAAAGCAAAAGAAGCGAATGTGCCGCTACATCGTGATGATAAGCTGGCAGATACGTTATCTCGCTTGGAAATCGGGGAAATGATACCTCCGGAGTTGTATGAGGTAGTTGCCGAAATTCTTATTTTTGTGGATGCAATGGATAAGATAAGGCAGAAGGAATTGGATCAGAGGAGGAAGTAGTATTAATAAAAGACAGACCGGAACGGAATATGAAAGTCTTGCGGTACGGTTTCTTGAAAAACAGGGTGTCAGAATCACGGAACGTAATTTCCGAAATCGTTTTGGGGAAATTGATATCATAGGATATGATGGAGATTACCTTGTTTTTTTTGAAGTAAAATATCGCAGGAACGAAAGAAAAGGAAGCCCTATTGAGGCTGTTTCACCAAAGAAATGCCACACCATTTGCAGGGTGGCGGACTTTTATCGGATGAAGCATGGTATTGGAGAATTTAAGCCCATGCGTTTTGATGTAATTGCAATTTGCGGTGATAATATTCAGTGGTTTCGGAATGCTTTTTGCTATTGTTAATCGGACGGGGGTTATATTCTTTATAAAAGGAGCTTGTCTTGTAATCCTTTTATCATAAATCCACATGAGAAAAGAGATGATTTGATTGACACAGGGGAATAAAAAGAAAAGAAAATTAAAAGCAGGAACGGTAATACCCGTTTGCATCGGTGCCGCGGTACTTTTTGCAGCTTGTTTCCTGCTTGGATATTTTAGAAATAATGAGGGCAATGCGATAGAAGTTTCTTCCGAAATATTGATTTCTGAGGAGAATTCTGAGAATATGCAAGATTTGCTTCCGGCATTGCCGGAGGATGAAGAGGCGTTAAAGGAATACCTTGTAGCGCAGATGACAGATGAAGGGAAAATGTTGGCTGTTCCCAAGGAGGTACCGCCTGCAGTAAAAGGAATCTATGTGACAGGTCCGGTAGCCGGACATGCCCGTATGGAGGAAATTTTTCAACTGTTGGAAGAAACAGAGTTAAATGCTGTTGTCATTGATGTCAAAAACGATGACGGTTTTGTGACGTATTCCATGAACAGTGAAACCGTGGAAGCCTTAGATGCTACCGTAAGATATGTGAAAGATATGCCTGCATTGGTGGAAAGACTCCATGAGATGGGTATTTATGTAATTGCCCGTATTGTAGCTTTCCGTGACCCGCATCTTGCGGAGGCAAAGCCTGAGTGGAGTGTGCATCGCACCAACGGTTCCATATATTATGATAACAGCGGACTTGCCTGGGTAAATCCTTATAAAAGAGAAGTCTGGGATTATCTGGTGGAAGTGGCGGAATGTGCGGTAGCTGACGGATTTGATGAGATTCAGTTTGACTATGTAAGATTTTCTACGGAAATAAAAACAGGTGAAGTGGATTATGGGGAAGATTCAGATGTAGTGTCCAAAACGGAGATTATCACGCAGTTTACACAGTATGTTCACGATAAATTATCGCCGCTTGGTGTAGCTGTTTCAGCGGATGTATTCGGAACAATTATTGATAATGCATACGATAGTGGTATTGTAGGTCAGGACTATGCGGCTATCAGCAGTAATCTGGATGTGATTTGTCCTATGATTTATCCCTCCCATTATGCTTCCGGAGTATATGATCAGCAATATCCCAACAGTGCACCTTATGAGATGATTACGGGGGCATTACAGGCTTCAGATACAGCCTTGGCAGGTCTGGCAGAAGGTGATAAGCCCATTGTAAGACCTTGGCTCCAGGATTTTACTGCAAGTTGGATCAAACCTTATCATGCCTATGGAGCCGCAGAGGTTCGGGAACAGATTCAGGCGGTGTATGATGCAGGATATACAGAGTGGATTCTCTGGAATGCGTCAAACCGATATACCAAAGAGGCATTATTGCCGGCGGAGAACTTAGAGTAATTGACAAATATTGTAATGAATTTTATAATAAGTGGCAGTGTTTTAAAATTTTGATTTTATGATAATAAATTTGTGTATTGAAACACATAAAAACGATATAAAAAGAAATGGAGAACGAAGAAATGACAATTTATGACGAGTTGCAGGCAAGAGGTTTGCTTGCGCAGTTAACAGACGAAGAGGAAATCAAAGAGCTTATCAATAATGGTAAAGCGACTTTTTATATTGGTTTTGACCCTACGGCAGACAGTTTACATGTAGGACATTTCATGGCACTTTGCTTGATGAAGAGATTACAGATGGCTGGTAACAAGCCTATCGCATTGATTGGCGGTGGTACCGGTATGATTGGTGATCCTTCCGGTAAGTCTGATATGCGTAAAATGATGACCAAGGAAACCATTCAGCATAACTGTGACTGTTTTAAGGAGCAGATGAGTAAGTTTATCGATTTTAGCGATGGCAAGGCTATGATGGTAAACAATGCAGACTGGTTGCTTGACTTAAACTATGTTGAATTTTTAAGAGAAGTAGGTCCTCATTTCTGCGTAAACAGAATGCTTACTGCAGAATGCTACAAGCAGAGAATGGAAAAAGGTTTAAGCTTTTTAGAATTCAACTATATGATTATGCAGAGCTACGACTTCCTTATGTTGTACGAGAAATACGGCTGTAACATGCAGTTCGGCGGTGATGACCAGTGGAGTAACATGCTTGGCGGTACCGAGCTTATTCGTCGTAAATTAGGTAAGGATGCATATGCTATGACCATTACTTTGCTTCTTAACTCAGAAGGTAAGAAGATGGGTAAAACAGAGAAGGGTGCTGTTTGGTTAGATGCAAACAAGACTTCACCTTTCGAATTCTATCAGTACTGGAGAAATATCGGCGATGCGGATGTTTTAAAATGTATCCGTATGCTTACCTTCCTTCCTTTGGAAGAAATCGATAAAATGAGTGACTGGGAAGGCAGTCAGTTAAATACTGCCAAGGAAATTCTTGCTTTTGAATTAACCAAGATGATTCATGGTGAAGAAGAAGCTCAGAAGGCGCAGGAAGCTTCCAAAGCTTTATTCGGCGGTGGTGGTAACAATGCCAATATGCCTACCTATACCTTACAGGAAGAAGACTACAGAGACGGAAGCATCGACTTAATCGGTATTCTTGCAAGTGCTAAGCTTGTGCCTACCAGAAGCGAAGGTCGTCGTGCCATTGAGCAGGGTGGTGTAGCCGTTAATGATGAAAAGATTACCGACATCAAGAAGGTTTATACCAAGGAAGAAATCGGTGCAGGTGAATTTATTGTAAGAAGAGGCAAGAAGAATTTCTGTAAGATTTTGGTATAGTGTTATCGTTCGTCGCATTTTACAAATAAATGGTATAAAACGAAACGTGTTAGAATGCAGGAGTATGAAAGTACTCCTGTATTTTTTATATCTTAATTCTGTGTGACAACTTTTTTTGTCATTTTTATAAAATAGTATTGACAACTTTCTTTGTCAATGGTATATTATGGATGACAATTAAAGTTGTCAAGTTGCAAATAAAAGACGTCAAAGTGCAAAAGAAAGGCGTCAAACGTGTGAGAGGAGACACAAAATGGAAGAGAATTTAGGTTTTGAACAGGTAATAAGCGAAGAAATGCAGGAAAATATTCCTGACACTGCAGGTTTTTTTGCTGAAATGAAGAAATACGTAGGTAAGATTGGTTGGAAGTACGCGTTGTTCTTAGTAGCAACCATAATTTTCCAGATAGTATTTGGAATGCTGATTCCGGAGAAATTTGTCAATGAATCATGGGTAAGCTTTTTATCAATTATCATCCCTATGCATGTGCTGGGATTCGGGTTGTTAATTCTTTTAACAAGTAAAATGCCCACCGTTAAGATTGAAAAGAAGAAGATGAGCTTTGGTAAGTTTATTATTTGTGTATTTATCGGTGCAGGTATCTGTTTTGTAGGTATGGGTGTTGGTTTGGCAGTTCACTCCCTTATTACATTGCCCTTTAGCATCGGTTTGGATCAGTCAAGTGCTTTGGGCCAGTTGATGATGGGTTCTGATGCATTCTGGAGAATTCTTACGGTTGGTATTTGTGCACCCATCGTGGAAGAATTTATTTTCCGTAAGTTACTGATTGACCGTGTGGCAAAGTATGGTGAATTTGTAGCGATTATGTTATCAGGTATTATGTTCGGTTTGTTCCACGGTAACTTCCAGCAGGCATTCTTTGCAGCAGGTTTGGGTATGTTCTGGGCATTCATTTACTTAAGAACCGGTAAAATATGGTACACCATCGCAATGCATATGGTAATTAACCTTACATCATCTGTAATTACCACTTACTTAACACAGTGGACATTGCAGTATGCGTCATATGCGGAGGAGCCTGATTTTGCAATTGCCATGATGAACGGAGACCCAAATGCGGTAATGGCAGGCGTAAGTTCTATGGTATTAGTGGCTTGGGAAGGTTTCCTTGCAATCTTTGCGATTGTCGGCATTATTCTTTTCTTCGTAAACCGTAAGAAGTTTAAGTTAAATCCTGCACCTGTTGCAGTGAAAAAGAGTACATTATTTGCTAAGAGCGTGTTTAATGGCGGAATGATTTTATTCTGGATTGCATGTTTGATTCTGTTTGTATTTGGTTATGGAAGTATCATTGCATCAGCATTAGTTTAAAATAGGGGGTGGCAGACATGCCATTATATAATCGATTAAAAGAATTGCGGGCCCGCAAAAACATTAACCAGCAGGAATTGGGAAAGTTAGTGGGGGCCAGTCGTCAGACCATAAGTTTGATAGAGAGAGGGGATTATTCCCCCTCTGTCACCCTGGCAATTAAAATTGCAAAGGTATTTGACGTGACGGTAGAGGAAGCTTTTCAGTACGAAGAAGACTGAGACGATGAAATGTATAAAGGGAATTTGGAAATATAGTATCAAAGAGATATACCATAATATCTTTTGAAAGGATTGTTTATTAGAATGGATAATGAAAATCTTAATGTTGAAACAGTAAATGAAGAAGTGTATGCGGATATTGAAAGCAAAGCAGAAGACAGTGTAAAAGACGAAATTGCTGAGCGTAAAGAAGAGATTCGTAAGGAAGATAAAAATAAAGTCGGTTTGTTTGCCGTGATATTAATGATTTCCGGTTTTTTGGGCGGTGTTCTCGGCGCAATCGGTATAGGGTTGGTAGAATCCATGGAAGAATCCGGAATGACTTTTGTGGAATTCTGGAATCAGTTGCAGAGAGATTTTGCGGTTCCAGCTTCATTTCTTCTGATTATTTTGGATGTTATTTTTATCATAATTTCATTTTCATTTTTGTGTAAGGCCAAGAAACTTTGGAAAAGTGATATGGACGAAGATGAGAAATATGATGCAGTGGATAAAAAGTTGTCCATGAGTATTATTTTCACAAATGTTACTTATTTTATTAATTTTGCGTTCTTCGGTTTTGCTTTTTATGCGGCAATGTCCTTTGTAGAAGGAGTATCACCGAATTGGTTGCATGTTTATATGAGAATGATTGACCTTGTGGTATTTATGGCGACATTATTTATCAGTCTTGCAATTCAGAGATCTTGTGTTAACCTTACGAAACTTATGAATCCCGAGAAAAAGGGTAGTATTTATGATATGAAGTTTGATAAGGTGTGGTACGCAAGCTGTGATGAAGCAGAACGTATGCAGATTGGTCTTGCGTCTTATAAGGCATTTCAGGCTGTGAATAATACTTTGATTATTCTTTTGGTAATATTCGTATTGGGAGCGATGTTCTTTGAAATTGGTATTTTGCCTATTATAGTTATTACCGTGATTGCGTTGGTAAATAATATTACATACGGTGTAGCATCGATTAAGCTTGGCTCCAATACTTGCGGAAGTAAAATTTCATAATAGTAATATATAACTACACATAAAAGAAAGCCTCGGATTCAAAATAGAATCCGGGGCTTTTCGCTTTTGTTTCATAACATATTTTTAAAATTCGATATCTGTTTTTCTTGCATTATACAATTTCACGATTTCATGAATCTTATCCGTAGGGGTTAAGGTATGAGTCAGTGAAGTATCGTGGTTCATAAAATCGATGATGGAAGCGGTAAACTTGCTCATATCAGCCTGCAAGTAGTAAGGACGCTGTAAAAGCTCAGGAAGCGTATAGGTAAGGTTTGTAGTGATTACCTTATCAAAATATCCTTTTTCGTAAGCCTTATCAAATGCTTCCAGACCATTTGTGAATAAACCAAAGGTACAGCAGATAAATACGCGTCTTGCATTCATTTCTTTTAACTGACGGGAAGTATCAATCATACTGTCGCCGGAAGAAATCATATCATCAATAATGATTACATCTTTGCCGTCAATGTTGTCACCTAAGAATTCATGTGCAACAATAGGATTTTTACCGTTTACGATTCTTGTATAGTCACGACGCTTATAAAACATACCGGTATCAACACCGAGAACGGTAGCGAAGTAGATTGCTCTGTCAAGAGCGCCTTCATCGGGGCTGATAACAATGGTATGATCCTTATCAATAATCAAATCGTCTTCATAGCTTAACAATGTTCTTGCAAACTGGTAATTCGGTGTAAAATTATCGAAACCGCAAAGAGGGGCAGCATTCTGAACTCTGGGATCATGAGCATCAAAGGTAATAAAATTGCTAACACCCATCTCGCTTAATTCTTCCAACGCATAAGCGCAGTCTAAAGATTCGCGGCCGCTTCTTTTATGCTGTCTGCCTTCATACATGAAGGGCATGATAACATTAATTCTGTGAGCCTTACCGGTTGCAGCAGCAATGATACGCTTCAAATCCTGATAGTGGTCATCGGGAGACATGTGATTAATATATCCGTGCATCCTGTATGTTAAACTGTGGTTACAAACATCTACCAGGAGATAGAGGTCTTTGCCACGGATGGATTCCAATAATTCACCCTTGCCTTCACCGCTACCGAAGCGGGGAGTCTGATATTTTACAAGGTAATTGTCTTCAATATAACCCTGAAAAGCAGGGTCATTTTTATGTACATTGTTGATTTCTTTACGGAAAGCAACCAAATATTCATTGATTCGTTCACCAAGCTGTTTAGCACTGGGAAGAGCAATAATTTTTAAGGGTGCCACGGGCATGGCGTTTTCCAGTTCGAGTAAGTTGGGCATATTTATGCATCCTTTCTGAATGTTTCATGTAATAACACAATTTCTTATTTTGAAAAGGACAATTTGATTGCTGTCTCTCCGAAAAAGCGTTACTTCTTTTATATCATTGATAAGATTACGCGTCAAGATTAGGTTGGGAATTTACACCATATTTTAGCGTTGTAAGGTTGACACTTTTCTTTCGGTAAAATATAATTTTATATTGGTATAATATGAAAAAAGAAATGATATGTTTTTATTTTAAAAGGAAACGATTGTCATGAAAAAACATGTGCATGTGATAAAAGAGGTGTTACCCGGAAGTATTGCAGAAGAATGCGGTATGGAGCCGGGAGATGCCATTATTAAAATAAACGGCGAAGAAATCAAAGACAGCTTGGATTATCGCTATATGATGGCGGATGAGGAACTTGTGATTACCGTGCTCAGTAAACAGGGCGAAGAAGTGGAAGTTGAAATTGAGAAGGATTTTGACGAAGACTTAGGTGTTGAATTTGAGAATCCTTTTATGGATGAGTATCGTTCCTGCCATAATAAGTGTATTTTCTGCTTTATTGACCAGATGCCCCCGGGTATGCGGGAAACCTTGTATTTTAAAGATGACGATGCAAGATTGTCTTTTTTGCAGGGGAATTACGTAACGTTAACTAATATGTCGGATGAGGATATTGACCGTGTTATTCGTTATCATTTAGAGCCGATTAATATTTCTTTCCAGACCATGAATCCCGAGCTACGTTGTAAAATGCTAAATAACCGCTTTGCGGGAGAAGCCTTAAAGAAGGTGGACAGATTATTTGAAGCAGGCATTGCAATGAACGGACAGATTGTTCTCTGTAAGGATGTCAATGATAAAAAGGAACTGGATTATTCCATAGAACAGTTAACCAAATATATTCCTCTGCTTGAGAGTGTATCCGTTGTTCCGGTTGGTTTGTCCAAGTATCGTGACGGATTATATCCGTTAGAGCCTTTTACCAAGGAAGATGCCAAGCAGGTGCTTGCACAGATTCACGCTTGGCAGGCTCATTGTATGCATGCATATGGCACACATTTTGTACATGCTTCCGATGAATGGTATCTGTTAGCAGAGGAAGAGATTCCCGCAGAAGAGAATTATGACGGCTATTTACAGTTGGAAAACGGTGTGGGTATGCTTCGTTTGTTTGAGGATGAATTCGAGGAGGCTTTGGCATATTTAAAGGAAGAAGCCAAGGAAGACCCTACATTGGCGAAGATATTGTATCCGATGCAAAAATGCGAGGATTACAATGCGGACAACAAACGTAAGGTTACCGTAGCAACCGGTAAACTGGCATATGATATGCTCTTTGGATTATCGGAGCGGATTATGAAAGAATTTTCGCATCTTCAGGTAAACTGTTATGCAATCAGAAATGATTTTTTTGGAGAGCAGATAACGGTTTCAGGGCTTATTACCGGGCAGGATTTGATTGCACAATTGCAGGATAAGGACTTAGGCGAAGTGCTTTTATTACCTGAAAATATGTTAAAATGCAATGAAGACGTTTTTTTGGATGATGTGACTGTTTCTGCGGTGGAAAAGGCTTTACAAGTAAAAACAGATATTGTAAAATCAAGCGGTCAGGCGTTTTTATTTAAACTGCTTGGTTTAGAGATTTAATAAGGAAAGGTTTATATGGCTAAGAAGAAGAAAAAACCAATCATTGCGGTGGTTGGACGCCCCAATGTCGGTAAATCTACATTATTCAATGTACTTGCAGGAGAGAGAATATCGATTGTAAAAGATACTCCCGGCATTACTCGTGACAGAATTTATGCCGATGTTACATGGCTGGATAAAAGTTTTACATTAATAGATACCGGCGGTATTGAGCCGGATAGCAAGGATATTATTTTATCCCAGATGCGTGAGCAGGCTGAAATTGCCATTATGACGGCAGACGTTATCCTTTTCCTTGTGGATGTAAAGCAGGGATTGGTGGATGCGGATGCCAAGGTGGCAGACATGCTTCGCAGAAGTAAAAAGCCGGTGCTTTTAGTAGTAAACAAGGTTGACAGCTTTGATAAGTACATGGCGGATGTATATGAATTTTATAATTTAGGGATCGGTGAACCGATTCCTGTTTCTGCCGCAAACCGTTTGGGATTGGGAGATATGCTGGATAAGGTTATGGAGCATATTCCGGAGGATGCTTTTACGGAAGAAGAGGATGAAAGACCGAAGGTTGCCATTGTCGGTAAGCCTAATGTCGGTAAGTCTTCGATTATTAATAAGCTTGTAGGCGAAAATCGTGTCATTGTTTCCGATATTGCAGGTACAACAAGAGATGCGGTAGATACGGAAGTTACGTATAACGGTAAAGAATATGTATTGATTGATACCGCAGGTGTACGTCGTAAAAATAAAATCAAAGAAGAACTGGAGCATTTTATGATTGTGCGTACCGTCAGTGCGGTAGAACGTGCCGACGTTGTGGTACTTGTCATCGATGCAACGGAAGGTGTTACGGACCAGGACACCAAGATTGCGGGAATTGCGCATGAACGCGGTAAAGGCATCATCATTGCGGTAAACAAGTGGGATGCCATTGAGAAAGATGATAAAACCACGAATAAATTTACTGCGGAAATCCGTGATATGCTTGCATTTATGCCTTATGCGGAAATTATGTTTATTTCTGCAAAAACAGGTCAGCGTTTGCCGAAGTTATATGAGATGATTGACATGGTTATGGAAAATCATGCACTTCGTGTGGCAACCGGTGTGCTGAATGAGATTATGATGGAAGCTGTAGCAATGCAGCAACCGCCTACCGATAAGGGCAAGAGATTGAAACTTTTCTATATTACCCAGGTTGCGGTAAAGCCGCCTACCTTTGTAATCTTTGTTAACGATAAAGAATTAATGCATTTTTCATATACAAGATATATCGAAAACAGAATTCGAGATGCATTTGGTTTTAGGGGAACACCTTTACATTTCATCATTAGGGAAAGGAAGGAAAATTCATAATGACGATTCTCGCAAGAATTTTATGTTTGTTGCTTGGATATGGTCTGGGTTGTATTTCAACCTCATATCTTTACGGAAAAGCCCGCGGTATTGATGTAAGAGAGCATGGCAGCGGAAATGCCGGAACTACCAATACCTTAAGAGTAATGGGAAGAAAGGCCGGAGCTATCGTGTTAGCCGGAGATATGTTAAAAACATTCTTTGCCATCCTTTTAACCTGGTTGATTTTTCATTGGTTTTTCCCTGATATGGATTATTTGTTAAGAATCTATACCGGCGCAGGGGTTATTTTGGGTCATGATTATCCTTTTTATATGAAGTTTAAAGGTGGAAAAGGAATTGCCTGCTCAGGTGCCATGATTTTATCCTTCTATTGGGGTATTATTCCGGCGTCTGTAGTAATATTTTTTGGTATTTTCTTTATTACACATTATGTGTCACTTGCGTCTATTTTCCTGTATTTAGGCTTTATGGCACAGCTTTTGATTTTCGGTCAGAGCGGTCTGCTTGGCATGACACAGCCTATGCTAATCGAGATGTATATTGTTGCAGCACTTTTAACCGCGCTTGCATTGTTCCAGCACAGAGAAAATATCAAACGTCTGTTAAAAGGTGAGGAGCGCATGACGATTCTTCGTAAAACCAAGAAAGACGGCGAATTGGGTGAGATGGAAGCGAAGAAAGAAAATGCTGAAGTTGTGACGCCTGAAGATGAAGAAGATGTTATAAAAGAAGAAAATAACGATGAGAAAGAACCTTCCAAGATAGCTGAGGTTGTAGATGAAATGAAAGAAGAGGCAGAAGAAGTTATCGAGGAAATAAAAGAAGAAGCAGAAGAAATCATCGAAGAAATCAAGGAAGAAGCGGTAGAATTGAAAGAGAAGTTTTCCGGAGATGATGATTCCGATGATGAAGAATCCGATGTAGAAGATGCATTGGATGAAGAAGACTAAAATTTCCGAAATGAGAGGATTACAGATATGGCTAAAGTAGGTATGATTGGTGCCGGAAGCTGGGGCATTGCACTTGCGAAATTATTATATAATAACGGGAATGAAGTAACGGTTTGGTCTGCACTTGCAGATGAAATTACAATGCTTCAGACTGAAAGAGAGCATAAGGATAAACTTCCCGGTGTTGCACTTCCGGAAGATATGATTTTTACCGTTGATTTGGAAGAAGCAATGAAGGATAAGGATATGCTGGTTCTTGCAGTACCATCCCCTTTTGTAAGAAGTACGGCGGCCAGAATGAAGGAATTCCTTAAAAAAGGTCAAATAGTGGTAAACGTTGCAAAGGGTATTGAAGAGAAGACGTTGACTACTTTATCAGGTGTTATTGAGGATGAGCTTCCCTTTGCAGATGTGGCTGTTTTATCAGGTCCTTCTCATGCAGAGGAAGTAGGACGTCAGATTCCCACTACCATTGTTGTAGGTGCAAGAAGTAAAGAAACCGCGGAATTTATCCAGAATCTTTTTATGAGTGAGGTGTTCCGTGTATATACAAGTCCTGATGTACTTGGTATTGAAATCGGTGCCGCATTAAAGAATGTAGTGGCTTTGGCAGCGGGTATTGCAGATGGTTTGGGTTATGGAGATAACACCAAGGCTGCTTTGATTACCCGAGGTATCAATGAAATAGCAAGACTTGGTATGGCTATGGGTGGTAAATTTGAAACCTTTTACGGATTATCCGGTGTGGGTGATTTGATTGTAACCTGTGCAAGTCAGCATTCCAGAAACCGTAAGGCAGGTATGTTAATCGGACAGGGATATACCATGGAAGCAGCAATGGCAGAAGTAAAAATGGTAGTTGAGGGAGTTCATTCTGCTAAGGCGGCAATGGCACTTGCCAAGAAATTTGAGGTTGATATGCCCATAGTAGAACAGGTAAATGAAGTTTTATTTGCGGGACAGCCTGCTGATCAGGCAGTGAAAGAATTGATGCTTCGTGATAAAAAGATAGAAATTATGGATGGAGCATGGAACTAAAGGAGATTTGGTTATGCGTACAATGGAATTTAAAATGGAACGCGAAAATCTGGTCTCCATAGGAGATACTGTTAAAATTACCGAGGGTGTTCTTCCGTCCAGTTATTATTATACGGCGGAACCTGCGATTGCAATGTCCGGTAATTACGCTTATTATGAGCGTTTGAAAAGCCGTGAAGGCATTGTTCGGGATATTTTGGATACACCCAGAGGATTCTTTTTACAGATTGAGTTTGACGAAGAAGAACCGGAGAAGAGGTAATATGAAATATTTACATGTTTTAATGGATGCGGACATGACTATCATTGATTTTAAGGCTGCACAGAGGAATGCTTTGATTGCAACTTATGAGAAATATGGTTTTCCGGTAAGTGAAGAGAGCATCAATTTTTATGATCAGTTAAACAACAGTCTCTGGAAAAAGCTGGAGCGTAAGGAGATTACGAAACCTGAACTGATTGATTGTCGTTTTAAAATCATGTGTGAGCATTTTGGTGTAGAGCATCCCGGGGATGACTCCATGGAGATGTTTTATCAGAGTGAGTTAGCCAAAGGACACGATTTAATGCCGGATGCTTATGAAGTATGTGCCCGTTTGGGAAGACATTTTCGCATGAGCCTTGTGACCAACGGAACGGCGGCGGTACAGCATCAGCGCTTACAGGATTGTACATTGTTACCTTTCTTTCAGAATGTATTTGTGTCTGAGGATATAGGCTATAATAAACCCAGTCACGAATTCTTTCAGTATGTTTATGAGGCACTGGGATGTCCGGATAAAAGCAGTATGATTATTGTCGGAGATTCGATGACATCCGATATTAAGGGTGGATATGATTTCGGTATTGATACCTGCCATATTGTGCCTGAAACACCGGAGTATGGAGAGATTGTGCCGACTTATACAATTCATAATCTGAAAGAATTATACGATGTTTTGTATGAAAAGCCTGAAATTGAATAATTTAAAATAAAAAACGGTACGGAATGCTATTCTGTATCGTTTTTATAATTAAAAAAAGAAATAATGAGAAAAGTCATACCACACCAAAGCCTGACATATATTGTAACAGATAAGTCAGGAGGTTTGTTATGGACAGAAAATATGCGGATACATTTGATCTTTATCATGATATACAAGAGCGTTGCGATGGAGAAATCTATCTTGGCGTAGTGGGACCGGTCAGAACCGGTAAGTCCACTTTTATCAAACGTTTTATGGATTTGCTTGTATTGCCCAATATGACGGATGCCAATGAACGTATGCGTGCACAGGATGAATTGCCACAGAGTAGTGGAGGAAAGACTATCACAACGACAGAACCGAAATTTATTCCGAAGGAAGCGGCTGAGATTGCATTATCTGATGATGTGCAGATTAAGGTGCGTCTCATTGATTGTGTAGGTTTTATGGTGGACGGTGCAACCGGACATATGGAAAATGATGCGGAACGTATGGTAAAAACGCCTTGGTTTGAGCAACCGATTCCTTTTACAAGAGCAGCGGAAGCAGGTACGCAAAAGGTAATTACTGACCATTCTACCATAGGCCTTGTGATAACCTGTGACGGCTCTTTCTCAGATTTGCCAAGAGAGAATTATCTTGCGGCTGAGGAACGTACTATTACAGAGTTAAAAGCGTTAAATAAGCCGTTTCTCGTGATTGTAAATTCTTCAAAACCGTATGGTGATGAGGCAATTGCCATTGCGGAAGATATAATGACGAAATATAATGTAAAAGCACTTCCGGTCAATTGTGCTCAGTTAAAGAAGGAAGATATTCACCGCATACTTACCGAAATTTTATATGAGTTTCCGATAGCAAGGCTTGAATTTTATATGCCGAAATGGGTAGAACTTTTAGACGGTGAGCATAAGGTAAAAACAGATATGTTAAGCCGTGTCGCAGAATATGCTGCGGGCTTGAATACCATGAGAGATGTTGCAAGCAGCAATCTGAATATGGGAAGCGAGTACATAACACAATGTAAAATGGATTCCATTGATATGGCAAGCGGTAAGGTGCTTTTAAGTCTTGCGGTGGAGGACAGTTTCTATTATGAAATGCTAAGTGATATTCTTGGCAAGGAAATTACAAACGAATGGCAATTAATTGATACCTTAAAACAGGTTGGGACCAAGATGCAGGAATATTCTAAAGTTGAGAATGCTGTGGATGCTGTCCGAATAAAAGGATATGGTGTTGTTACACCTGAAAAGTCGGAAATTCGTTTAGAAAAGCCGGAAATTATCAAGCATGGAAATAAATACGGAGTTAAAATTATGGCGCACAGCCCCAGTATCCATATGATTAAGGCAGATATTGAAAGTGAAATTTCACCGATTGTAGGAACTCAGGAACAGGCGGAAGATTTGATTCGTTTTATCAATACCGAAGGTGAAAAGACGGAAGGTATCTGGGAAACCAATATTTTCGGTAAAACCGTGGAACAACTGGTACAGGACGGTATTAATCAGAAAGTAATGTCTATTGGGGAAGAAAGTCAGGTAAAATTGCAGGATACGATGCAGAAGATTGTGAACGAATCCAATGGTGGAATGGTGTGTATTATTATTTAGTAAAATTATTAAGATATGCTTTGTAAACAGACCAAATTATGGTACAATAAAGGAGTGGAATTTTTAAGTTCCATTCCTTTTTGCGTATAAGTGAAATTAACATGGGGTTACCTGATATACGTAAGAATTATATCAATTAAAATAATTATTTGGGGGTATTGTTATGAATCCGATTTATGAGAAATTACAGTCCTGTCTTGCCTGTGTAAGGGCGAAGACTGATTTTGTGCCGAAGGTGGCAATTGTACTTGGTTCCGGCCTTGGTGATTATGCAAAAGATATTGATGTTGTAACAGAAATTGATTATTCTGATATCGAAGGATTTCCGGTATCTACCGTACCCGGACATGCAGGTAAGTTTATTTTTGGTCATGTAGGGAGCGTTCCTGTTGTATGTATGAAGGGGCGTGTACATTTTTATGAGGGTTATCCTATTTCGGATGTGGTTCTGCCTATTCGTCTGATGAAGTTACTTGGCGCAGAAGTGCTTTTCTTAACCAATGCTTCCGGTGGCATCAATCCCGGTTTTTCGGCAGGGGATTTTATGCTGATTGAAGATCATATTTCCTGCTTTGCACCCAATCCTTTAATTGGACCTAATATTGATGAATTAGGCGTACGTTTCCCGGATATGTCCCATGTTTATGATGAGGATTTAAAAGGAATGATTCGTGAAGCCGCGGCAGAGAATAACATTAAGCTTCAGAAGGGTATTTATATCCAGTTAACAGGACCTTCTTTTGAATCACCTACTGAAATTAAAATGCTTCGTACCTTAGGCGGTGATGCGGTTGGTATGAGTACTGTGGTTGAGGCTATTGCAGCTAACCACATGGGCATGAAGATTTGCGGTATTTCCTGTGTATGCAACCTTGCGGCAGGTATGACAGAGAATCCGTTGACTCATGATGAAGTGCAGGAAGCAGCTAATACGGCAGCTCCTTTGTTTAAGAAACTGGTAACCGAATCCGTGAAGAAATTTGGAGATTTATAAGATGAAAGATGAATTGTTAATTCAAGAGGCGTTTTTGGCAAGAGAGCAGGCATATTGTCCTTATTCCGAATTTGCCGTAGGCGCGGCACTTCTTACCGGAAGCGGTAATATATATCATGGTTGTAATGTGGAAAATGCCTCGTATTCCGTAGCAAACTGTGCGGAGCGTACTGCTATTTTCAAAGCAGTAAGTGAAGGTGAAAAAGAATTTGTGGCAATTGCGGTAGTAGGCGGCAAGAAGGGAATGCCCCCTGTGGATTATACCTATCCTTGCGGTGTTTGTCGTCAGGTTATGGCAGAATTCGGTAATCCTAAGGAATTTCGCATTTTGGTTGCCAAGAGTGTAGATGATTACAAGGAATATGTTTTACAGGATTTGTTACCGGAGAGTTTTGCACTTTTATAAGATGGAGAAACTATGAAAATTCGTTTATTCAACGCAAGATTAATCAGTTTTGCCAAGGGGGATACCCGCGTACAAGAGAATATGCAGGTTGGAATTGAAGACGGTAAGATTCTTTATGTGGCATCCGATGCGGATGACAGTATGAAGCATTATGCCTGGGATGAGGAGAGAAACTGTGAAGGGAATCTTCTTTTACCCGGTTTTAAAAACTGTCATACACATTCTGCCATGACTTTTCTTCGTTCGAAGGCTGATGATTTACCCTTGCATGAATGGTTGAATGACACCGTGTTTCCGGCAGAAGCAAAGCTTACACCGGAAGATATTTATACGTTTACCAAACTTGCAATTTTGGAGTATTTGCAAAGTGGCATTACCGGAATATTTGAGATGTATTTGACACCGGACAGTATTGCCACAGCCTGTCGTGAGACTGGTATGCGTATTACCATGACCGGTGGGGTGAATAATTTTTCACAGTCCGTGGAGCTTCTTGAAAAATGGATTCAGGAATATAATGAAACCGGAGATTTGGTGAAATTTGTACCCGGTTTTCATGCGGAATACACATGCTCCAAAGAGTTGCTTGAAAAGATTGCAGAATTGGCAAAAGAATATAAGATGCCGGTATATGCACATATTTCCGAGACTGCGAAGGAAGTATCAGAGTGCAAGGAACGTTATGGTATGACGCCTGTGGCTTTTCTGGACAGTTTAGGGATGTTTGAATATGGTGGCGGCGGATATCATATGGTTCACCTGGAGGAAAGTGATTATGCAATAATTCGGGAAAGAGGTTTGTATGCCATTACCAATCCCGGTTCTAATTGTAAGCTTGCAAGCGGAATTGCTCCGATTACAAGATTATTAGCTGAAGGGATACCGGTAGCAATCGGCACCGACGGACCGGCCAGCAACAATGCATTGGATTTCTTCCGTGAGATGTATCTGACATCAGTACTTGCTAAGATTCACGATGAAGATGCGGCGGCTTTGCCGGCTATAGAAGTTTTAAAGATGGCGTGTCATGCAGGGGCACATGCTATGTGCATTCCGGAAAGTGACAGTATTGAAGCGGGCAAAAATGCAGACCTGATTCTTTTGGATTTATTCCAGCCTAACATGCAACCTATGCATAATATCGGTAAAAACATAGTATATGCAGGAAGTAAGAGTAATGTGATTTTTACCATGATAAACGGTCGGATTTTGTATGATAATGGTGAATTTAACATTGGTGTTACCAAAGAAGAAATATATCAGGAAGCAAATCGTATTTTGAATCGCATATTTGCATGATTAAAATGATAAAAAGTAAAAGGTTTAAGGATACAAAAGCAGGAATGATTTTGTGTCGAAAGGAATTCTAAAAATATATGGAATATATTGTTTTAGTTGTTGCACTGGTTCTTTTTTACCTGTTTGTGGTATTGCAGGGAAAATACAGTGAGCGCAAATTAAAGAAATATTTTATCGGTCGATTAAAAAAAGAGTATGAAACCTTAAATAAGGCGGAGTACAGTAATGAGCGTATGACTGCGGCTTCCGGCATGTTTGAATGGCATACGGGTGAGTGTTTTACCATTGATGATATTACATGGAATGATATTGACGGCGACCGCCTGTACAGAAATATAAACCACTGCTATTCATCGGCGGGGGATGAGTATCTGTATTACAGAATGCGTACTCCCATTTTAGATGATGATAATGATGAATTTCATAAAAATGAAGAGATATACCGGTATTTGCAGGAACATGAAGAGGAACGTATTAAATTCCAGCTTTTGTTTGCAGAACTGGGGCGGACGGGTAAGTTTTCTCTGTATCGTTATTTAGAGTATCTTTGTGAATTACCCGGTAAAAAAGTCATTGTTTTTATATTGCCGTGGCTTGCCATTCTGCTTTCGGTTGCTTTGTTGTTTGTAAATGTATATGTAGGGATTGGTGCTTTGGTTGCTGTTATTTCCTATCAGAATCTTACTTACATGAAGAAAAAAAAGGAAATCGAGCCGTATCTGGTAAGTTTTCATTATATTTTACGAATGCTTGAGACTGCAGAAAAAGTGTCAAAAAATGTGCCGGATATCTGGGAGACAGAAGGAAGCGAATTAAAAAAGCTTCGTAAGGATTTAAAAGAAATTTCAAATGGAAATATCTGGTTTGTGTCCACCGATTATTCTGCCAATGCTGCAACGGATATTGTATCTTCGATACTGATGCTGGTTAAAATGCTAACGCATGTGGATTTGTTTATTTTTTATCGTATGTTGGGACAGGTTTCCTCGCATACGAAAGAAATTGATGAAATTAACCGTATTTTAGGTAAATTGGAGACGGATATTACTATCAGTGCATTCCGGAATGCTCTGCCGTATTTTGCAGTACCTTCTTTTGATGGAGAAGGGATGCAGATTGAAGAAGCAATACATCCGTTGATTGAAGATGCGGTGGCGAATTCTTTTACAATAAAAAAAGGTATGCTTCTTACCGGTTCCAATGCATCCGGTAAATCTACATTTTTAAAAACTGTTTTAATTTGTGCGTTGCTCGCCCAAACGATTCAGACAGTACCGGCACGAGAATACAAAGCAGAACGATATCGTATTTTTTCATCTATGTCATTGAGAGATAATTTGGAGAGCGGTGAAAGTTATTATATGGCAGAAATACGTTCCATCAAGCGTATTTTGGAGGCTGTAAAAGAAGATGGTGTTAAGGTACTTTGTTTTGTAGATGAAGTGCTTCGCGGAACCAACACTGTGGAGCGAATTGCGGCGGCTTCCGAAATTATGCGTTCCTTCTCAGGAAAGAACATGCTTTGTTTTGCGGCAACTCACGACGTGGAGTTGACCCGTTTGTTGGCAGACGTGTATGAGAATTATCATTTTGAGGAACAGATTGAAAACAATGATATTTTATTCCCTTATAAATTATTAAAAGGGCCGGCCAATACCCGTAATGCCATAAAACTTCTTAGTATGATGGGCTATCCTGATACTTTGATAGAAAACGCGGAATGGATGGCAGGATGTTTTCTGCAGGAAGGTGAATGGAGAAACAAGGAGAATAGGGCATAATGAAGGTAACATTATACAGTGACGGTTCAGCAAGAGGAAACCCCAACGGCCCCGGCGGTTATGGATGTGTTTTGCACTATGTAGATTCCAAAGGCGAGTTGCACGTAAGAGAATACAGTGCAGGATATAAGCAGACAACAAATAATCGTATGGAATTAATGGGTGTTATTACAGGATTGGAGGCATTAAACAGACCCTGTGATGTAACCGTGGTTTCGGATTCCAAATATGTGACGGATGCTTTTAACCAGAATTGGATGGAAGGATGGCTTCGTAATAATTGGCGTACTGCCGGTAAAAAGGAAGTTAAAAACGTTGATTTGTGGAAGCGTCTTTTGGAGGTGATGAAGCCGCATAAGGTAGAATTTGTCTGGGTAAAAGGACATGCAGGGCATCCCGAAAATGAACGATGTGATGAGCTTGCTACCAAGGCGGCAGATGGGGACGATCTTCTTGACGACCCGGTCGGTGCGATGCTACAATAACGTGAATAATGTATTGATATACATGTAGTAAAATATGTTTATTTTAATAAATAGATTAAGAAAGGAGTATAATCCATTTTTGTTGCGTTAAGGAGTGGATTATGTATGTAAAAAAATGAGTACAATGGCATTTTTATCTGTGTTAGCTAGTTATTTATTGGTATTTTTAGTGTTTTTGGCAGCGATTGTTGCGGCAGTTTTTTTAGGTATCGGCATTTATAAGCTGACACATAAAAACAAAATGCAGGAGACGGCAGACGTTGTTGAAAACGAAACTGTTGTTGAGGCAACTGAAGAAAGCAACTAATTTTGCATGGATTGACAGGCGGACTAATGCCGGGTAAGGAGGCAGTTTATGCCCAAGGCAGAGAAACAGAAGCAGAAGCTTTTATATATCTTAAAAATGCTTCATGAAAAAAGTGATGAAGACCACCCGATTCGCATGGACGCAATCCTTGCAATGCTGGAACGGGAAGGAATCAAGGCAGAACGGAAAAGTATCTACAATGATATGGATACGTTGCGGGATTTTGGCTATGACATCGTTTTAACCAGGGGTAAAAACGGTGGCTATTTTCTTGCGTATAGGGATTTTGATGTGGCAGAACTGAAGGTGCTTGTGGATGCAGTGCAGGCGTCACGTTTTATCACTACGAAGAAATCCAAGGAACTCATTGGTAAGATTACGAAGTTAGCAGGGGAGAATGAGGCAAAGAATTTAAAGCGTGAAGTTTATGTAATGAACCGCATCAAGTCAGAGAATGAAAGCATTTATTATAATGTGGATGAAATCCACCATGCAATTGAGCAGAATAGACAGATTACATTTCAATATTTGGAATATGCATTGGATAAACAAGCAAGACCTCGTAAAAACGGTAAAATCTATCAGGTAAGTCCAAGAGCATTGGCATGGAATGAAGAGAAGTATTATTTGATAGCGTATGATGCCGAAGCAGACTGTATGAAGAATTACCGCGTGGATAAAATTAAAGATATCCGGATTGTGAGTGAAGCCCGCATTATTCTTGAAAAAGATAAGATGTTTGATGTGGCGGAGTATTGCAACAGTGCATTTGGAATGTATTCCGGTGAAAGTGAAGTTTTGACAGTTCGTTTTCCGGAAACTTTAATTGGTGTTGTAATTGACAGATTTGGTAAGGATATTAACGTATATACCACGGAAAAAGGATATTTTACGGTGCGATTGAAAGTAGCAATCAGCGGACAGTTGTTTGGATGGTTAACAGGATTGGGGCCGGAAGTACAGATTGTGAGTCCGAGGGTTGTTGTTGAGGAGTATCAGAGGTATTTGAGTAATATTTTAGACACATACAAGAGTAAAAAAGACTAACGTAGTTTAGTCTTTTTTCTTTCGAAAGGAAATTTTAAGAAAAAAATGAATATAAACAATAAAAATGCCCACATCGCTTATTGACATCTACAGACACAACATCTATACTATATCTTGTATCGTTATTTCCGATATTACATTTTGTTGATACAATATATAGGGTTTTATGTAAATCAATATGGAGGGGAAGAGATGAGTACAGAGAATAAAACAGATTACGGAAAAATTTATGTACCTAAAATGCCGGTAAAAGTAGTAAAAAAAGACGGCAGCAAGGAAGAATTTAACGTTCAGAAGGTTATTGATGCAGTAAATAAGTCTGCATATCGTGCATTGACCAAGTTTACGCCTGAGGATGAAGCACAGATTTGTAAAAGTGTAGTGGAAAGCGTTGACGAAATGGGAGAGGAACTGATTCCCATTGCGAAAATGCACAATATTGTAGAACGTGCCTTGGAAGGTGTAAAGCCTATCGTAGCGAAGAGTTACCGTGATTATCGTAATTACAAGCAGGAATTTGTTCGTATGTTGGATGATGTATATAAAAAGAGTCAGTCCATTATGTACATCGGCGACAAGGAGAATGCAAATACAGACTCTGCGCTTGTTTCTACCAAGAGAAGTTTAGTTTTTAACCAGTTAAATAAGGAACTTTATCAGAAGTTCTTCATGACCACGGAAGAAATTCAGGCATGCCGTGACGGATATATTTATGTACATGATATGTCTGCCCGCCGTGATACTATGAACTGTTGTCTTTTTGACGTGGCAAACGTTTTAAAAGGCGGCTTTGAGATGGGTAACATCTTTTATAATGAGCCGAAGTCTTTAGACACTGCATTTGATGTCATCGGTGACATTGTTTTAAGTGCTGCAAGCCAGCAGTACGGCGGTTTTACCGTGCCTGAAGTGGACAAGATTCTTGAGCCTTATGCAGAGAAATCTTATGAGAAATATGTAAAAAAATATCTTGCTATGGGTGTATCCGAAGAAGTGGCAAGAAAAGAAGCGGATGAAGATATTATCCGTGATTTTGAACAGGGATATCAGGGCTGGGAATATAAGTTTAATACCGTAGCAAGCAGCCGTGGTGATTATCCTTTTATTACGGTGACTGCAGGTCTTGGCACCGGTAAATTTGCCCGTCAGGCTTGTATTTCCATGTTAAATGTCCGTAAAAGAGGTCAGGGCAGACCGGAATGCAGAAAGCCTGTTTTATTCCCGAAGATTGTATTTTTATATGATGAGGAATTACACGGACCCGGCAAAGAAATGGAAGATGTATTCAATGCCGGCGTGGAATGTTCTGCAAAGACCATGTATCCCGACTGGTTAAGTATGACCGGTAAAGGTTATGTAGCAAGCATTTATAAGCAGTATAAGAAAGTAATTTCTCCTATGGGTTGTCGTGCCTTTTTATCCCCTTGGTATGAAAGAGGTGGCATGACTCCTGCAGATGACCAGGATCAGCCTGTTTTTGTCGGTAGATTTAATATTGGTGCCGTTTCTCTCCATCTGCCAATGATTTATGCAAAGGCAAAGCATGAGAGCAGGGATTTCTACGAAGTATTGGATTATTATTTGGAATTAATCCGTCAGCTTCATATCCGTACCTATGCGTATTTGGGCGAAATGCGTGCCTCTACCAATCCGTTGGCTTATTGTGAAGGCGGTTTCCTTGGCGGACATTTACAGCTTACCGATAAAATCAAACCTTTACTTAAGGCAGCAACCGCATCTTTTGGTATTACCGCATTAAATGAATTACAGCAGCTTCACAATGGTAAGTCACTTGCAGAAGACGGTAAGTTTGCAATTGAAGTAATGGAATATATTAACAAGAAGGTTACGCAATATAAGGAAGAAGACGGCAATTTATATGCGATTTACGGTACTCCTGCAGAAAATCTTTGCGGTTTACAGATTAAGCAGTTCCGTAAGAAATACGGCATTATTGAAGGTGTTTCCGACCGTGAATATGTATCCAACAGTTTCCACTGCCATGTAGCGGAAGATATTACACCGATTCAGAAGCAGGATTTGGAAGCACGTTTCTGGGATTTGTGTAACGGTGGTAAAATTCAGTATGTAAGATACCCCATTGATTATAATTTGGAGGCAATTAAGACCTTAATTCGTCGTGCTATGGATATGGGATTCTATGAGGGTCTGAATTTATCTTTGGCATATTGTGATGATTGCGGTCATCAGGAACTTGAAATGGATGTATGTCCGAAGTGCGGAAGCAGTAATTTGACGAAGATTGACCGTATGAACGGCTATTTGGCTTATTCACGTGTTCATGGTGATTCCCGTTTGAATGAAGCTAAAATGGCAGAAATCAAAGAACGTAAGTCTATGTAGGGGGAAGGAATAAAGTAAAATGAGATATCATAATATAACCAAGGATGACATGCTTAACGGCGATGGTCTTCGCGTGGTTCTTTGGGTATCGGGTTGCAGTCACTGTTGTAAAGAGTGTCATAACCCTATTACCTGGGATCCGAATTCCGGCTTGCCCTTTGATGATGCTGCTAAGGCAGAAATTTTTGAACAGTTGGATAAAGACTATATTTCCGGCATTACTTTTTCCGGAGGAGACCCGTTGCATTTTGCCAATCGAATGGATGTGGCAGAATTGATGAAGGAAATTAAAGAGAAATATCCGCACAAAACCATTTGGCTCTACACCGGTTCCTTGTGGGATGAAATCTACATGGAAGATTATATGCAGTATGTAGATGTGTGTGTAGACGGTGAGTTCCGCATTGATAAGAAAGATACGAAACTAATGTGGAAGGGAAGTTCCAACCAGCGAGTAATTGATGTAAAAGCAACTCTTGAGAAGGAAGCACCTTATGTTCCCGTACTTCACTGTGAGAATTATTCCAAGGATGCTTTTGGCACAAACACAAGAATGTGTGATGTGTAGAAGATAAGTCCGGTATTTGTTAATACAATAAATGGAAGCGAAAAGGAAATGGAAATGAACGATATCATTAAAGAAATTAAAATCAAATATTTTGATGAGACAATTGAAAAGCTTTGTTATATTGACGGTAAATCCGATTGGATTGACTTGCGCGCGGCAAAAGATGTGGAATTAAAAAAGGGTGATTTTGCATTGATTCCTTTAGGTGTAGCTATGCAGTTGCCGGAAGGATATGAAGCACATGTAGTGCCCAGAAGCTCTACTTTTAAGAATTTCGGCATCATTCAGACCAATCATCAGGGTGTCATTGACTGCTCATATTGCGGTGACAATGATCAGTGGTTTATGCCTGTACTTGCGGTGCGTGATACCGAAATACATAAAAATGACCGTATTTGCCAGTTTAGAATTATGGAAAACCAGCCGAAAATCCAATTTACTGAGGTGAGTGTATTGGAAGGCAAAGACCGTGGCGGCCATGGCAGTACCGGAACAAATTGATTGTTATCGTACATATGATAAAACACTGTATTTTTGAAAAATACAGTGTTTTTCTTTGGGAAAATGTTTTATAATGTAAAAGGTGTTTTTTACATTGCTAAGAAAATTTATATGTTTGGATAAATATAGTTTACACGATACATGGTGTAAAGAAGGAGCGGATATGATTCAGGTAAAAAATCTGACCAAGCTTTACGGGACGCATTTAGCGGTGGATGATATTTCTTTTAAGGTAAAAAAGGGGCGTATATATGGTCTTTTGGGTCCGAACGGAGCTGGGAAAAGTACTACAATGAATATGCTTACGGGATATATTGCACCTACCGCAGGGAGCATTGTAATCAATGGTCATGAATTGGGTGTGGAAACTTTAGAGGCAAAGAAGTGTATTGGCTATCTTCCCGAAAATCCGCCCTTGTATCCTGATATGTATGTAAAAGAGTATTTGGATTTTGTGGCAAAGCTTAAGAAACTTCCCAAGGATACCAGAGATGATGAAATTGTACATATTATGAAACAAACCGGTATTGCCGATGTTTCCGGGCGTTTGATTAAAAATCTTTCCAAAGGTTATAAGCAGCGAGTGGGCATTGCGCAGGCTTTGCTTGGGAAGCCTGAAATTATTATTCTGGATGAACCTACTGTAGGACTTGATCCGAAGCAGATGAAGGAAATCCGCAATTTGATTAAGGGATTAAAAGGAAAGCATACGGTTATTTTAAGTTCTCATATTTTATCGGAAATCAGTGCGGTTTGTGATGATGTTTTGATGATTGCCAACGGTAAGGTGGCGGCAATGGACACCACAGAGAATATTATGACCAAAAATCAGGGCGGATTGCATCTGACTGTTACGGTAAAAGGTGAAGCTGCAAAGGCAGAAGCGGTTTTGAAGAAATTAAAATGTATTAAGAAAGTATCCCTTATTTCAGAAGAAAAGAATAAGGCTACTTTTGCTGTTGAGACAAAACACAGTAAAAAAGATGTGCGTGAGGAGATTTCTTTTGCCTTGTCGGATGCAAGAATTTTAATTATTGAGATGAGCGTGGAAAAAGCCTCATTGGAGGATGCATATCTTGATATTGTACATGAAGGTCAAGAGGAGGAAGAATAATGTCGGCAATTTATATAAAAGAATTGAAAAGTTATTTTAAATCCTTATCCGGATGGCTGTTCATGGCGGCATTTACTTTTTTTGCGGGATTATATTTTTCGTATTATAATCTTAGTTTTGGCAGTCCCTATGTTTCGGATACATTAATCAGTCTTTTGATTATTGTAATTTTTCTGGTGCCGCTTCTTACCATGCGATCATTCGCAGAGGAGAAGAAGTTAAAAACAGACCAACTCCTTCTTACCTTGCCGGTACGAATCAGTTCCATTGTGCTTGGTAAGTTTTTTGCCATGGCTACCATTATGGCTATGGCTACGGTGGTGATATCTTTTAGCTCCGTTATTCTTGCATGTTATGGGGATATTCCTACGGGCGAAACCATACTTTCACTGGTTGCATTCTTTTTCTTTGGCTGTATTTGCATAGCAGTGGGTATGTTTTTATCTTCCGTTACGGAGCATCAGATAATTGCGGCAATTTTAACCTATGGCGTATTTATTTTTATGTTCCTGGTTCCTTCATTTTGCCAGAACCGTTTTGGAACAGATAGCTGGATTTCAAAAATTGTAAGCCTGATAGATATTATTTCGCCGTATGATATGTTGTTTTTCGGTATTATTGTATTAAAAGATGTTATATATATCTTTTCTGTCATTATTCTCTGTATTGTGCTTACCTGCTTTATGATAGGACGTAACAGTTTCCGCGTAAAAGCCGGTGATAAAAAGAGAATAATTACAAATGTGGCAGGTGTTGTGCTTTTCTTTGCATTAATAATCGGATTAAACATTGGTGCCAACCATTTGCCTTTAAACATTTCGCAGATTGATGTGACTCTGGATAAGTGGTATACCATTACAGATGAAACCAAGGATATGTTAAAAGGTTTAGAAGAAGAGGTAACTATTTACGTTATCGGCAGTGAAGAAACCGTGGACGAAACAATAGAACTGTATCTTGATTTGTATCAGGATAACAGTAAGATGGTTAATGTCGAATATAAGCCTGTGGAATTATATCCGAATTTTGCAACGGAAAAAACCGGTACTTCCATGGAAGAATCCGGTATGATTGTGGAAATGGGAGATTCATACAGAGTAGTGCCCTATGCGGATTGTTATGTTGTAGAATATTTTTATGATGAGTATTATCAGCCTGTGCCCAATGTAACCGGAATTGACGTGGAAGGTCAGCTGACGGGAGCAATTGCCTCACTTTTAAGCGGTGTGGATTATAAGGTATATTTCCTGGAAGGACATAATGAACTGTCAATTTCCGAAAGTATGCTATCCAGATTCCGTAAGGGCGGTTATACTGTATCAAACTTATCTTTACTTCATGAAACGGAAGTGCCGGATGATGCGGTTGCAGTGGTCATTAACGGACCGGAGAGTGATTTAAGCAAGTCTGAGACTGAGGCGATTGAGCAATACATAGAGCGTGGCGGAAATGTGATTATGATGGCATCTTTGGATATCGTTGATACACCTAATTATGATGCACTTATGGAAAATTATGGTATTTCTTTGACGGCCGGTTCTGTGTTGGAAAGCGATTACTATTATGTATATAGCGAGATTCCGTTTGCACTGTTGCCGGATGCGGTTTACCATGACATTTCTGCTCCGGTTTACAACAACCAGCGATACACATTACTGATTCAGTCAAGAGGCATGCTTTTAAAAGAAGAAATAGCTGATAATATGGAGCTTTATCCGCTTTTTGAATCTACTGACAGTGCTTATGCAAAGGTATTGACGGCAGAATCACTCGTAGAGTATGAAGAAGGGGATGATATTGGACCGTTTTATCTTGGAGTAACTACGGAAGTACAATTGGATAACGGAGAAAAATCTTTTGTTACCATGATTGGTACTCCGGCATTTCTTTATGAAGATATTGACACAATTGTATCGGGAGCCAACAGTGATGTATTCTTTGCGGCTGTAAATTATGGTTCGGAGGTGGAAATTCCCACAACGATTCCGGCCAAAAGTGTGAATTCGGAATATATTCTGGTAAGTACCGGTATGCAGTCGATTTATGTATCCATCATTGTATTATTGATTCCGTTGTGCTTTTTAATTGCAGGTATTGTAATTTTAATTACGCGACGAAAAAAATAAATTATAAAAGGAACAAGGTTGATTTTATCTTTCTTTTATGTCACAATAGGAAAGGTTTCAACCAATGATTAGATTAAAGTGAGGCGTTAAAATGGCTAAAATCAGAACACGTTTTGCACCTTCCCCCACAGGAAGAATGCATGTAGGAAATTTACGTACCGCATTGTATGCATATCTGGTATCAAAGCATGAGAAGGGCGATTTTATCCTTCGTATTGAAGATACGGATCAGGAAAGATATGTAGAGGGTGCAGTAGACATTATTTATCGTACATTAGATAAAACCGGTCTTCATCATGATGAAGGTCCCGATAAAGACGGAGGCGTAGGTCCTTACGTTCAGAGTGAGCGTCAGGCGAGCGGTATTTATCTTGAATATGCTAAGAAATTAGTAGAAAAAGGTGAAGCATATTAGTGTTTCTGTGATAAAGAAAGATTGGCTACTTTGGAAAGAGTAGAAGGTGGTAAATCTATTAATGTATATGACAAACACTGTCTTTCTTTATCCAAGGAAGAAGTAGAAGCAAAATTAGCTACAGGTATCCCGTATGTTATCCGTCAGAACAACCCTACAGAAGGTACAACAACTTTCCATGATGATATTTATGGGGATATTACCGTTAATAATGATGAATTGGATGACATGATTCTTATTAAGTCGGACGGTTTTCCTACATACAACTTTGCAAATGTTGTAGATGACCATTTGATGGGCATTACTCACGTGGTAAGAGGAAATGAATATCTTTCATCATCTCCCAAATATAATCGTTTGTATGAAGCATTTGGTTGGGAAGTACCCGTATATATTCATTGTCCGTTGATTACGGATGAAGACCATAATAAGTTGTCAAAGAGATGCGGACACAGTTCTTATGAAGACTTGATTGAGCAGGGATTTTTAACGGAAGCAGTTGTTAATTTTGTTGCATTGCTTGGCTGGTCTCCTGCAGAAAATAAAGAAATTTTCTCTTTGGATGAACTTGTGGAAGCTTTTGATTATACACATATTTCAAAGTCTCCTGCGGTATTTGATTATACTAAGTTAAAATGGATGAACAGCGAATATATTAAGGCGATGGATTTTGATGCCTTTTATGAGAAGGCAGAGCCTTATTTAAAAGAAACCCTTACCAAAGATGTGGATTTGAAGAAGATTGCTGCCATGGTGAAGACCAGAATTGAAGTATTCCCTGATATTCCGGGGCTCGTAGACTTCTTTGAAAATGTTTTGGAATATGACATTGAAATGTACACACATAAGAAAATGAAGACCGATGCGGCTTCTTCATTAACTGTTTTAAAAGAAATTCTTCCTGTTCTGGAAGGTGTGGATGACTATTCAAATGATAATTTGTACCAGACCTTGGTTGATTTTGCTCAGGAAAAGGAATATAAAAACGGTTATGTTTTATGGCCTGTCCGTACCGCATTATCCGGTAAACAGATGACACCGGCAGGCGCAACCGAGATTCTTGAGATTCTTGGAAAGGAAGAGTCGCTTAAGCGTATTGCGCAGGCGATTACGAAGCTTGAATCAGAAGCTTGATGAAACACAGCAGAAAGCTGTAACTTACGGAGAGGGCCCGTTACTTGTAACAGCGGGCCCAGGCTCCGGAAAAACAACAGTCATCACACATCATATCAAATACTTAATCGATAATCAGGGCATATCGCCCAAAGAAATCCTAGTGATTACATTTACAAAATCAGCAGCGCTTGAAATGAAAGAGCGTTTTTTGCATATTTCGGGGCAATCAGATACGGAGGTGGTTTTTGGGACTTTCCATGCTGTTTTTTATCAAATTTTACGTATGTCCGGCGGCTTTGGTGCAGACAGCATTTTAAAAGAAAAGGATAAATATGTACTTTTAAGAGATATATTAAAAACGCAAAAGATAAGCTTTTATGAAAATACATTTTTGGAAGACTTGCTGGGTGAAATCAGTCAGGCACGAAACAAGGGAAATGTTGAGAAATATGAACCTGTTCTTCTTGAAAAAGAGAAGTTTAGACATATTTACAGAGAATATGAACGAAGGAAGGATGCTCTTGGAAAGATAGATTTTGACGATATGGTTGTCCGTTGTTATCAGCTGCTTTGCAGGGATAATGAGGTGTTGAAAAAATGGCAGAATTCTTTTCGGTATATTCTGGTGGATGAGTTTCAGGATATTAATCCCTTGCAGTATGAAATTGTAAAAATGCTGGCTGAACCGCACCATAATTTGTTTGTGGTGGGCGATGAAGATCAGTCCGTTTATTCTTTTCGCGGAGCTGACCCCAAAAGCAGTTTTCGATTTTTACAGGATTATCCTGAGGCAGAGCAAATGTTTCTAAGCATTAACTACCGTTGTCATAAAGATATTGTAGAGGCTTCAAAACATTTGATTTCTCATAATAAGGACCGGTTTGATAAAGATATCACTGCAGCAAAAGACATACAGTCGGATAATGGAAATGTAGCAGGTTCATTAGAATTAAAAAGAGATAGTGCGAAGAAAAAGGAGAATGCTGTTAACATCCTGCAATTTCGTTATGAACAGGAGGAATATGAAGAAATTGCAACAAGGCTTTGCAGAATAAAAGAAGAGCGCGGTTTGCATCAATGTGCAATTCTTTTCCGAACAAATATGATTTCGCCGCTGTTTTTTCAGGAATTGAAGAAGAAAAAGATACCATATCATTTGAAATTAAAGTGTAAAGAAATACAGGAAAATCCGGTGGTTAAGGATATTCTTGCTTATATTGCACTGGCAATGGGCGATTTGAGCAGGAAACATTTTTATCGAATTATGAATAAACCGGTGCGATACATTTCAAGGGATATGATTTCTCAAGATTATATGACATGGGAAATATTAAAGAAGAATACCAAAGGCTATTTTAGTGTTTATGAGGCAGTGTGCAAGTTACAGCAGGATTTAGATTATATTCGTAAGATGCCGGTATTTGCAGCTTTTAAGTATATTTGTCGCGGGATGGGATATGAAAGCTGGCTAAGGGAGCAAGGAGGAAAGAGCATGCAGGAAGGATTTGAAATATTGGAATTGCTTCGGACATTGGCGATAGAGTGTGATACTTTGGAAGAATTTATGGAACTGTGTAGCACTTTGGAAATGGGACCTCAGGAGCAATCAGGAGATGCTGTTGAAATTATGACATATCATGGGTCAAAAGGTTTGGAATGGCCGATTGTGATTTTGCCGGATGTGATGCAAGGGATTACGCCTTATAAAAGAGCCAAGACCGCGGAGGAGTCAGAAGAAGAGAGACGAATGTTTTATGTGGCACTTACAAGAGCGAAAGAGCAGGTTTATTTGTACAGCTTATATCCGGATGAAAAGCATAAAAAATCCCCTTCCGTCTTCTTAAAAGAAGTGAAAGGGGAGTAATCTGCAATGTAAAAGAATTATTCTTCATCTTCGGTGATGAGTTCGTCATATTCCTGTTTGTCAAGGAATTCATCAAATGCATCAGCAACAGCTTCATATACGCTGTCATCTTCGATGTATTTTAATTCGGGTTCGTCATCGGGATCATCATCGTCTTCCAGATACTCGTAGAACCAAACATCGCCATAGTTTTCGTCATCTTCGTCTACCATGGGAAGAAGAGCAATGTAATCCTTGCCGTCTACTTCTAAAATAGTGATAATTGCACAATTAACGATTTTGCCGTCTTCCAGTTCCAATTCAACTGTAATATCCTCGGCTTCTTCGTCGGGAATGTTATTTATAAGATCAGCCATAGTTGTTTCCTCCGTCAGAATAAAATTTATAGGTATATTTTAGCAGTATAAGACATAAAATGCAAGTTATATTGTGAATTGCATAGAAAGGCATTTTGTGATAAAATATAATGGCTTATGAAGAGAAATGAGGTATAGGAATGGCAGAATTGAAGATTACGAAAGGTACAACCTATCCTCTGGGCGCAACGATTACCAAAGATGGTGTCCAGTTCGCTGCAGTTCTGAATAAAGAAGGGGACTGTGGTGTGGTTTTGATTGAAAAGAATACAGGGCTAAAAACAAAAATCCCTTTTTCGGACGGCAAAAGAATCGGTAATATATCATCTGTCCTTGTAAAAGGGCTTGATACGAACGCCTATGATTATAATTTTTATTGTGATGAAGAGGAATATGTAGACCCTCATGCAAAGCGTATTATCGGAAATGAAAAGTGGGGCGAGAAAGACGAAGCACCTGTTTTGCGTTCCGGTTTTGCGACTGCTTATGATAACTGGGAAGGTGACGAACCCTTATGTATTCCTTATGAAGACAGTGTAATTTATTGTCTTCATGTAAGAGGGTTTACCGTGCACCCGTCATCTAAGGTAAAAGGTGCAGGCACATATCAGGGCATTATTGCAAAAACGGATTATTTGAAATCCCTTGGTGTTACGGCTGTTGAGTTAATGCCTGCTTATGAATTTGAAGAATATAACCCTCCCAAAAAGGAAGAAAAGAATGATATTATGTCTTTCTTTGAGGAGAAACCTGTTATGCCCCTTAATTATTGGGGATATAAAGGGGGCTACTATTTTGCACCTAAGGCATCTTATGCATACAGTGATGATGCCTGCAGTGAATTTAAGGAAATGGTAAAACACCTGCATAAGAACGGAATTGAAGTCATTATGCAGTTTTACTTCCCGGACCATGTTAAACAGGGATTTATTTTTGATTCCATCCGTTACTGGGTAACGGAATATCATATTGACGGTGTACATTTAAAAGGAGCAAAGGTGCCGGTTTCTTTTATCGGAACTGAACCGTTGCTTACAAATACGAAGATTTTTTATCAGTATATTCCGGAACAGGATATTTACGGAGTGGGTGAGGTTCCCGCTTACAAAAATTTGTGTATTTATTCCGATGCATTTATGTATGGTATGCGTAAATATTTAAAGGGCGACGATGATATGTTATCTGCCATGTTGTCTTTTACAAAGCATAAGCCGGAACGTGTGGGAAATGTTAATTTTATTACCAATTATTATGGTTTTACCTTGAATGATTTGGTATCTTATGACAAAAAGCACAACGAAGAAAACGGCGAAAATAACCACGATGGTGCAGATTATAATTATAGCTGGAATTGTGGAATTGAAGGAAAGAGCCGTAAAAATGCGGTGCTTGCCCTTCGTAAAAAAATGATGCGCAATGCCCTGATGCTTGTAATGTTATCTCAGGGAACCCCTGTTTTGCTTGCCGGAGATGAATTCTGCAACAGTCAGAACGGAAATAATAATCCCTATTGTCAGGATAATGAAACATCATGGCTTAACTGGAATTTTACCAAACAGGGTAAAGAGATGCTTGATTTTACGAGAGCATTGATTGCGTATCGAAAATCTGCTGCATTCCTTCATGCAAAGAAAGAGTTTACCATGTTGGATATGCATCATTGCGGCTATCCGGATATGTCATATCATGGTGAAGAAGCATGGAGAGCAGAACTTGAAAACTATAATCATCATGTTGGAATCATGTACAGCAGTGTGGATGAAAACAAAGATGATTTGCATAAAAATATCGCTAATACCGATAAAAATGTAAAGCTTTGGTATATTGCATATAACATGCATTGGGAGAAAAAACAATTTTCACTTCCGAAGCTTAGCAAAGAAAAAAAGTGGAAGGTTGTTATGACTACGGCGGAAACAGTAAAAGAAGTAGAGGGAGCAAAGAAATCCGCTACGTTTGAAGTAGAGGAGCGTAGTATTACGATTTTTGAAGCATAGCTTTTAATGAGGAAATAATACTTTCAGTAACCTTTCAGGTAATGATGCATACCATAAGATTAAAGAATCTTTTAGGAGCATAGATATGGGTTGCTGGTGGATTTTAATTCTTTTATTCTGTTGCGGCGGCAATAACAATTCCTCTCAGAATAATGGTTGCGGATGTCATCATCATCACAATAACGGATGTGGAGTTTCTAATAATACCTGCGGATGTGTTCAGCATCAGCATACATCTGATTGCGGATGTGGCAATGTGGCATCTAACCAGAGTTGCGGTTGCAATCATTGTGATTGTGACGATAACTGCGGCAGTTATAATAACGACTGCGGATGTAATGATGTTACACCGTTCCCCAATTTTGGCGGAAACAACTGCGGATGTGACAGAAATTAAGATGAAAATGTCGGAGGGCATAGGTTGCCTATGCCTTCCCTTTTATGAGAATATAAAGCTTGATAAGCGTAAAAACGGAGGATTATAAAATGATTGACGGAAAGAAAGTACTTTTTAGCGGTATGCAGTCTACAGGCTCATTAACCTTGGGAAATTATCTCGGAGCTTTAAAAAACTGGGTATCTTTAAGTGATGATTATGAATGTTTTTATTCTGTAGTGGACATGCATTCCATTACAGTGCGTCAGGACCCTGCAGAACTTCGTAAAAAAGCAAGAAATCTGTTGACTCTTTATATTGCGGCAGGTTTGGATCCTAAGAAGAATTGTATTTATTATCAGTCACACGTATCGGGACATGCAGAACTTGCATGGATATTAAACTGCTTTACTTATATGGGTGAATTAAACAGAATGACGCAGTTTAAGGATAAGTCGGCAAAGCATGCGGATAACATCAATGCAGGTCTTTTTACATATCCTGTTTTGATGGCGGCAGACATCCTTTTATATCAGGCGGATGTGGTTCCGGTTGGAAAAGACCAGTTACAGCATCTGGAATTAACAAGAGATCTTGCGCAGAGATTTAATGCAATTTATGGTGATGTATTTGTGGTACCTGAACCTTATCTTGGAAAGAGCGGTGCAAAAATTATGAGCTTGCAGGATCCGACCAAGAAAATGTCCAAGTCAGATGAGAATGTAAATGCAAGTATCTATCTGACAGATGATACCGATACCATTATCCGTAAGTTTAAGCGTGCAGTAACGGATTCCGAAGCCAGAATCAAATATTGTGAAGAACAGCCCGGAATCAGCAACTTAATTGAAATTTACAGTGCATGTACAGGAAAGACATTTGCAGAAGTAGAGGCAGAGTTTGCAGGTAAAGGTTATGGTGATTTTAAGCTTGCGGTAGGTGAAACCGTAGCAGATACCTTAAGACCCGTCCAGACACGATTTGACGAACTTTGTAAGGATAAAGCATACATTGACGGTATCATTAAAGAAAACGCTGAGAAAGCTAATTATTACGCAACCAAGACCCTTCGTAAAGTACAGAAGAAGGTTGGTTTTCCTGAAAGAGTACGTTAAGACTTGAAATAGGTTTATTATTTAGAATATAACCAGAAAAAAACCGGTTCGTTAAGAACCGGTTTTTATATGCTTGTTTCTTATAAATTATTGTGCTTTGATTTCTTTCCAAAGTTCGTTGTATAAAGCGTCGCCTTCTTCGCCTAAGTACTGGAATGTTTCCAAATTGTCGTACTGAGAAAGGTCAGGGAATGCGATGGTTGAATTACGGATATCTTCGTCTTCAATCAATTCTCTTGCAGCATCGTTGGGAGTAGAATATGTGATATATTCAAAGTTCATAAGCGCGATGTCAGGTCTGCACATGAAGTTAATGAATGCTTCAGCATTAGCAACATTTTCAGCATCTTTTAAGATACACCATGAATCAATCCATACATTGGTTCCTTCCTGAGGAATTACATATTCAAGATCAGGATTTTCACGCTGTGTATAAATTGCTTCGCCGGAGTAGATAACACCGATAGCAGCTTCGCCGCCAATCATTTTATCACGAACCTGATCAACAACATATGCCTGAACCAAAGGCTTCTGTTCAATCAAAAGTTCTTTTGCAGCTTCCAATTCAGCTTCGTCCATGGTATTCATGGAATCACCGTTTAATTTTAAGGCAACCATAAATGCATCTCTTACAGAATCCTGCATTAAAATATTGTTTTCATACTGCTCATCCCAAAGTACGGACCAGGAATCAATAGGTTCGCTTACCATGGTGGTATTGTAGAGAATACCTACGGTTCCCCAGCAGTAAGGAACGGAATATTTGTTGCCGGGATCGAATTCTTCGGAAGATACATAATACTGTTCACCGATATTGCTTGCATTTGGAATATTATCCCAGTTAATTTCCTGTAATAAACCATTCTGAATCATTTTCTGGATCATGTAATCGGAAGGACATACAATATCATAATTTACTGCACCGGCTTCTACCTTGGGATACATGATTTCATTGGTTTCATATTCATCGTAGATAACCTTGATGCCGGTTTCTTCTTCAAACATTTCAATGGTTTCGGGATCAATATATTCACCCCAGTTGTAAACATATACAACACCGTTTTCTCCTTCATTGCTTGCACAAGCGGAAAGAAGAGACATGCCGAGTGCGGAAATCAATGCAACGGCAATGAGTTTTTTTACAATTTTTTTCATTATTTCGCCTCCTTGACTTTTTTCTTAGATTTATCTTTAGGTGTTCTGTTTACCAAAAGAAGCAAAATCAGAACACTGACAAATATAAGCGTTGATAAAGCGTACATTTCAGGTTTAATACCTTTACGTACTTCAGAGTAGATTTTGGTGGATAAAGTATCCACACCGGGGCCTTTGGTAAAGTGTGTAATGATAAAATCATCCAATGACATGGTAAAGGCCATCAGTAAACCGGAGAAAATGCCGGGGGCAAGATCCGGTAAAACTACTTTGATAAAAGCTTTTAAGGGCGGAGCACCCAAATCGAGCGCCGCTTCATAGGTGGACGGATTTAACTGCTTTAATCTTGGCATTACACTTAAAATAACATATGGAATATTAAATGTAATATGTGAAAGCAAAATCGTCATAAATCCGAAACGCATTCCTACGGTGATGAACAAAAGCATTAAAGAGATACCGGTTACAATTTCGGCATTTAACATCGGAATGTTGGTTACACCCATCCAGATAGTACGTCCGGTCCGGTTCATTTTATTAATTGCAATTGCGGCTATTGTACCGATGATCGTTGCAATTACGGCAGAGAGTACAGCAAGAAGAATAGTATTACTCAATGCCTGCATAATGGATTCGTTTTGGAATAATTCAATGTACCATTTAAATGTAAAGCCACCCCATTTTGCTCTCGATTTGCTTGCATTAAAACTCAATACAATCAAAGTAACAATGGGAGCGTATAAAAATACGAAAATTAAAACAACATATATTTTACGGAGAATGTTTGTCATAATGCTGAGCCCTCCCCGTCTTTGTCAAAGATTGCGGTAATAATCATGCTGATTACAATGAAAATCATCAATACCATGGATAAACCACTGCCTAAATGCCAGTTGTTTGCCTGCAGGAATTCCTGTTCGATAACATTACCGATTAAGAGAATTTTACTTCCGCCAAGCAAGTTACTGATGATGAAAGTGGTAAGAGCGGGTACGAATACCATGGTAATACCGCTGATAATGCCCGGTACGCTTAAAGGAAGCGTAACCTTTATAAATGTTTTAAAATTATTGGCACCCAAGTCCTTTGCCGCGTTGATAACATTGGGATCAATTTTACAAAGTACATTGTAAATCGGCAAAATCATAAAAGGAAGGAAGTTGTAAACCATACCAAGAATGATTGCATAGGGTGTATTAATAATTTCCAGTGCCGGCAGATGAAGGAATTCCAATACCTGATTGATAACGCCGGATTTTTCGAGCAATGTCTGCCAAGCCAGAGTACGGAGCAGGAAATTCATCCACATGGGAAGAATAAAAATCAAAACAATCAGTCGCTCCTGATTTCCTTTCATGTTGGCAAGTATCATAGCCAAAGGATATGCGAGCAAAAGGCAGATAATGGTACTGATTAAGGATAAAAGCAATGCAATGCCTAAAGCCTTCATATGCTCCGGAGTAGTAATGGCAGTAATGTTTTCGAGGGTAAAAGCGCCGTCCTTATCTGTTAAACCATAGTAGAATACCATAATCAACGGAATTATGATAAAAGCGATGGACCAGATAATATAAGGGGACGCCATGAGAGAATTTAATTTTTTATTCTTCAATGGGTGCCGCCTCCTCGTCTTCAGATTCCGGTTTGTTCATAATCTGGATATTGAAAGGATCTACCTTAATACCAACCTCAGTGCCTACAGGGAAGAGGGAAGTAGAGTGAACCAGCCACTCAAAACCGTTTGCCATAACTTCCATTTCATAATGTACACCTTTGAAGATAAGGTGAGAAACCACACCTTTGATTGTTCCTTCTTCGGGTTTTACTAATTCTACGTCTTCCGGACGGATTACAACGTCAACAGGTTTATTATTACCAAATCCCTTATCCACACAGGCAAAGCGTGCACCTAAAATTTCAACCAATTCGTCCTGAATCATGGTAGATGCGATAATGTTACTGTCACCGATAAAGTCTGCAACGAATGCATTTTCGGGTTCGTTGTAAATCATTTCGGGCGTACCGATCTGCTGGATATAACCCTGATTCATAACAACGATGGTATCGGACATGGTCAGAGCTTCTTCCTGATCATGTGTTACATAGATAAAAGTAATGCCAAGTTCATTTTTTAAACGGATTAATTCATATTGCATATCCTGACGAAGTTTTAAATCCAATGCACCTAAAGGTTCATCAAGAAGAAGTACCTTAGGCTCGTTAACAATCGCACGGGCAATGGCAATACGCTGTTGCTGCCCACCGCTTAAGGAATCCGGCATTCTTTTTTCGTAACCGTCTAAGTTTACCAATTTTAATGCATATTTGATTTTATCATCGATATAAGCCTTGCTTTTACCTTTGATTTTAAGACCGAAAGCAATGTTTTCGGCAATGTTCATATGGGTAAACAATGCGTATTTCTGAAATACGGTGTTTAACTGTCTCTTGTGAGGCGGAAGATTGGTAATGTCTGCTCCGTCAAAAATCACACGTCCCTGGTCGGGTGTCTCAAAACCGCCGATAATACGCAGAGTAGTGGTTTTACCGCATCCGCTGGGGCCTAAAAGGGTTAAAAATTCATTCTCACGGATATATAAATTCATATCATCCAGAACCAATTGGCTTCCGTATGACTTGCTAATATTTTCCAAATTAATCAGTCTGTTGCTCATGTCTTTATCTCCTTCGTGTCACAATCTAAAAAGTGGGAGGGGTACTTACCCAAAGGAAGGTAGCCCCTGTTTTGCCTGCTGCCTCTATGTAATGAGAGGAAGAGGATGTGAAGTAAAAGGACTCGCCTTTGGAGGCTTTATAAGTCTTTTTACCTAGGTGGATACGTATGCTGCCGGATAATACATAACCGAATTCATCACCTTCATGAGGGTTATCGGGATAGGTACTGCCACCGGGCTGAAGCGTGACACGTATGGGTTCCATCATATTTTTCTGGGCGTTCGGAATAATCCATTCGATTTTATTGCCGAGTTTGTCATCTTCTTTTTCAAAGTAATCTTTGTCATGGAAGACAATCTGTGTATCTTCTTCGTCGCTGAAGAAATCTTTTAAATCCGTACCTAAGCATTGCAGGATATCCATTAAAGAAGCAATGGAAGGAGAGGTTAAGTCTCGCTCCAACTGCGAAATAAAGCCTTTGGATAATTCGCAACGATCTGCAAGCTCTTCCTGGGTGAGTCCTTTCTGGACTCGTAACTCTTTGATTTTCAAACCGATATTCATAACGCGCCCCAATCTTAAAAACAACAATTTTAAACTTTTTGTTTACTTTTACTAAACAAATCAAGTTTCATTATACGCAAGAGAAGTCAAATGTCAATCATAAATAGGATATATTTTTATAAAAATATAAAAAAATCTTCTGTTTTGTTTTAAATAGGGTTTGAACTTTGATTTTTAGGCTAAAATAATGGTAAAAACAGGAATATTTTTATGGGAAACAGCAAAAAACATTTAACAAATTTTTTAAGCTGTGGTATCATTATTTCATATGGCACATAATCGGAGGAAATAAGAATGGCAGAGAAGAAATATGTTGCATATGTTTCGACATATACCATGAAAGACAAAAATGGTATTACCATTTATGATGTTGATATGGAAAACGGAACCCTGCAGGAAAAAGGAGATGTGGAAATTACCAATTCTTCTTATTTAACATGCTCTCATAACGGCAAATATTTATATTCCATTACGGATATGGGTGTAAAAGGATATCGTATTCTTGCGGATGGTATGTTGGAAGAAATCAACTATGCATCCATTAACGGTATGAGAGGCTGTTATCTTTCAACGGATTATGAGGATAAGTTTCTTTTTGTGGCCGGTTATCACGATGGTAAAATTACCGTGTTAAGACTTGCAGAAGACGGAAGCATCGGGGAAATTACCGAGGAAATTTATATGGTTGGTATGGGCGATGTTATGGAGAGAAGTTTCCAACCGCACGTTAACTGTGTAAAAATGTCAAGGGATAACCGTTATCTTCTTGCGGCAGACAGCGGAATGGACCATGTGAATGTATATGAGTTAAATAAAATTACAGGTAAGTTAAAGCAAATTGATATTATCAGAAGCGATGTGGGAAGCGGTCCGAAGCATATGGTCTTTTCCAAAGACGGACGCTATTTGTATATTGTACATGAAATTAAGAATTATATTGATGTATACAGCTACAGCTTTGTTGAAAAATATCCCGAATTTGAAAAGATTCAAACCATATCCTGTGTAAATCATTATCACGCAGGAAGAACCATTACCAGCATGGTAAAATTAACGTTGGACGGTAAGCATTTAATCAGTTCCAATGCAGGCGATAACAGTGTGGTTGTATTTGATTTGGATACCACAACAGGACTTCTGACTAAGAATTTCTGTTTGCCTATCAGCGGAACTTACCCCAAAGATGCGGCAATGTTCCCGGATTTAAAACATTTGGTGAGCTTAAATCACGAATCCAATACTATGACATTTTTTATGGCGGATTTGGAGAAGCACATCATTGCCATGAGCAGTAAGGAAATTAAGATTGAAAAGCCCAACTGCATTATTTTTTATGAGTTGTAGGAGCACACAGAATGTATAAAGTACTTAAAACAGAAGGGAATGCCAAGCGCGCCGTGTTGGAAACGGTGCATGGTACGATACAAACCCCGGTTTTTATGAATGTAGGTACCGTGGCAGCAATCAAAGGTGCGGTTTCTACCGCGGATTTAGAGGAAATCGGGACACAGGTCCAGTTATCGAATACCTATCATCTTCATGTAAGACCCGGAGATGAAATTGTAAAAGAATTGGGCGGACTTCATAAGTTTATGTCATGGAATAAACCTATTCTTACAGATTCCGGCGGCTTTCAGGTGTTTTCACTTTCGGGTTTGCGAAAAATCAAAGAAGAGGGTGTTTATTTCCAGTCACATATAGACGGACGTAAAATTTTTATGGGTCCGGAAGAAAGTATGCAGATTCAATCCAACTTGGCATCTACGATTGCCATGGCGTTTGATGAATGTCCTTCCAGTAAGGCGGACAGAAACTATGTACAGGCTTCCGTGGACAGAACCACAAGATGGCTTGAACGATGCAAGGTTAAGATGGCAGAATTAAACAGCCGTGAGGATACCATAAATAAGAATCAGTTGTTATTTGGTATTAATCAGGGAGCTGTTTTTAATGATATCCGTATCGAACATGCCAAGAGAATCAGTGAATTTGATTTGGATGGTTACGCTTTGGGTGGTCTGGCAGTTGGTGAGAGCCATGAAGAGATGTATGATGTGCTTGATCATACCGTACCGTATCTTCCGAAGGACAAGCCTACTTATTTAATGGGCGTCGGTACTCCGGCAAATATCCTGGAAGCGGTAGAGAGAGGTGTTGATTTCTTCGACTGCGTATATCCTACCAGAAACGGACGACATGCACATTTGTACACCAATCATGGTAAAATTAACTTGTTCAATGCCAAGTATGAAAAGAATTCAAGGCCAATAGAGGAAGGCTGCATGTGTCCTACCTGTCAGCGGTATTCCAGAGCCTATATACGTCATCTTTTAAAAGCAAAGGAAATGCTTGGAATGCGTATGTGTGTAATTCATAATCTCTATTTCTATAATAAGATGATGGAAGAAATCAGAGATGCCCTGGATGCGGGAGAATTTAAGGCATATAAAGCACGTAAACTTGCCGGTATGGAACAGAAAGAAGACTAAAATCGGTGAAAAGAGTTTGAACTTTTAAAAAGTGCTTGATAAGGTTAACAAAATTGTGTATTCTGTTTAAGATTGCATAGTAAAATATGGAAGCGGTTTTAGTATAAGAATTTATATTGAAATGATAAAAATGTATCAATATTTGGAGGTAAATCATGAATTTATTTTTAACAGGTGAAGCTGCAGCAGCCGGAGAGGCTGTGTCAGAAGCAGGAGCAGCAACAGGCGGAATGTTCGGCGGAAGTATTTGGGTAACGGTTATTTATATTGCAGTTATTGTTGCATTCTTCTATTTTATGTTGTACAGACCACAGAAGAAAGAGCAGAAGAAGATGCAGGCAATGCTTTCATCCATGGAGGTTGGTGATATTGTAGTAACCACAAGCGGATTTTACGGCGTATTGATTGATATTACCGAGGAAGATGTTATTGTAGAATTCGGTAACAACAAGAACTGTAGAATTCCTATGAAAAAGGCTGCAATTGCCCAGATTGAAAAAGCAAATTCAGAAAATTAATTACTTTAGGGGCGTGTTAAACGCTCCTTTTGTGTTTTTTTAGCCCTTTTATAAAGGACGGAGTACAAAAGAATGAATAGAAAAAAAGGGTTGACGGTAGTTATTATCATCGGCTGTGTGATATTGCTGGGTGCAGGAACCTATTTTGGATTGGCAGGCTATTATGCAGGGAGATTCTGTTACGGAACATGGATTAACGGTGTGTACTGCACCGGTAAAACCGTAGAAGAAGTAAATGCAGAGTTGATTGCATTGGAAGCCTTTGATACCTTTACCGTCATAGACAGAAACAACAGTGGTTATGAAATACCATTGGAAGAAATTGAATACAGCATGGATTATACCGTACCTTTGTCTGATATCAAAGAAGGGCAGGCGTGGCAGGAATGGATTAAGTATTACTTTGAAAAACAGGAATATTCCATTATGCCGGAGGTGCATTTTTCGTTGGAAAAGCTGGAAGAGAAGTTGTACCAGGCTGATTTTATGCATGAAGAAGTACTTTCAGCAGATAATAGGGCAGAAATCCTTTTAACGGAAAACGGTTATGTATTAAGAGACCATACCGTAAATCAGATTGTGCCGAAGAAGGTGTGTCAGGCAGTAACACAGTCATTATTGGATTTTAAAGAAAACGTTTATCTTGAGACGGAAAAAGGGTGTTATTATTCTATGCCTGTAACGCAGGAAACGCTGGATGTTTATCGTTTGTGGAATGATATTTATGCATTTCAGAACTTTGAACTTACATATATATTAGGTGACAGGGAAGAAAAGCTGACTCCCGGAATTGTTGCGGAGTGGCTTGCCATAGATGAAGAAACGGGTTCCTTTTTAAGAGATGCAAGCGGTAAGTTGGTTGCAGACGAAGAAAAAGTGTTTGCTTATGTCACATGGCTTGGAGAACAATATGATACCGTAGGAAAACCGAGAGAATTTCAGTCAACCCGCGGCGATTTGGTCACAATCGAAAAAAGCGTATATGGAAACGATATCGATGAAAAGAAAGAGTGTGCACAGCTTTTAGAGGATATCATGGAAGGGCGAAGCGGACTTGTAAGGGAACCTATATATGCCCAGCGTGCATGGAGCCAGGGAGAAGATGATATTGGCGGAACCTATATTGAAGTAGATATGACTGAACAAATGTTATATTACTATGTGGATAGGGAAATCGTATTGGAAACTCCTGTGGTAACCGGTAATATGCGTCGCGGATGGGATACCCCGGCAGTGGTTTGTTCCATATACGGAATGGCCCGTAACCGTGTGCTCAGAGGGGCGAATTATGCTACCTTTGTATACTATTGGATGCCGGTTTACGGCAATATCGGGTTGCATGATGCAACGTGGCGCAGAAGCTTTGGTGATGACATCTATATGACGGACGGTTCCCATGGTTGCATTAATATGCCGAAAGATATGGCGGCAGAACTTTATGGTATGGTGGAAATGGGAACGCCGGTTATTTTGTTTTATTAATATTGTTTATTTTTATATAAAAATGCTTGTTATTATTTTGTCATTTCGTGATTTTTATAGTTGACGAATAATGTGCATAATTGTAAAATGGAAATCGTGGTGATTACCAACCTTAAGGAGGAAAGAAAATGGCTAGAGTATATAATTTCTCAGCAGGTCCGGCTGTGTTACCGGAAGAAGTATTAAAAGAAGCGGCAGAGGAGATGCTTGACTATAAAGGAACCGGTATGTCGGTTATGGAAATGAGTCATCGTTCCAAAGCTTACGATACAATTATTAAGGAAGCAGAAGCTGACTTAAGAGATTTGATGAATATTCCCGATAATTATAAGGTGTTATTTTTACAGGGCGGTGCACACTTACAGTTTGCCATGATTCCCATGAATCTTATGAAGAATAAAGTTGCTGATTATATCGTAACAGGTATGTGGGCAAAGAAGGCACACAAGGAAGCTCAGAAGTTCGGTATCGCAAATAAGATTGCAACTTCAGAAGATGATAACTTCTCATACATACCTGATTGCTCAGATCTTCCTATTTCAGAGGATGCTGACTATGTTTATATTTGTGAAAACAATACCATTTACGGTACAAAGTTTAAAACATTACCCAACACTAAGGGCAAAACACTTGTTTCAGACGTTTCAAGCTGTTTCTTATCTGAACCCATGGATGTATCTAAGTATGGTATTATCTACGGTGGTGCACAAAAGAATATCGGACCCGCAGGTGTTGTTATCGTAATCATTCGTGAAGATTTGATTACAGAAGATGTACTTGAAGGTACACCTACCATGTTACAGTATAAGATTCATGCGGATGCAGAATCTCTTTACAATACACCTCCTGCATACGGTATTTACATGTGCGGTAAGGTATTTAAGTGGCTTAAGAAGCAGGGCGGTCTTGAGGCTATGAAGGAATACAATGAGAAGAAGGCTGCAATTCTTTACGATTACCTTGACGAAAGCAAGATGTTCAAGGGAACTGTTCGTAAGGAAGATTGTTTACTCATGAATGTACCTTTCGTAACCGGAGATGCAGACCTTGATGCTAAGTTTGTAAAAGAAGCTACAGAAGCCGGATTTACTAACTTAAAGGGTCACAGAAGCGTTGGCGGTATGCGTGCAAGTATCTACAATGCTATGCCTATCGAAGGTGTTGAGAAATTAGTTGAATTTATGAAGAAGTTTGAAGAGGAGAATGCGTAATGTTTAAATATCATTGCTTAAATCCCATTGCCCAGGTTGGCTTGGATAATTTTGATTCCAATTATGAAAAGACATACGAAATCGCAGAAGCAGAAGGTGTGCTTGTAAGAAGCGCATCCATGCATGAAATGGATTTTTCTGATAATCTTCTTGCTGTAGCAAGAGCAGGTGCCGGTGTAAACAATATTCCTTTGGATAAATGTGCAGAAAAGGGTATTGTGGTATTCAATACTCCCGGTGCTAACGCAAACGGTGTAAAAGAACTTGTACTTTGCGGTATGTTGCTTGCTTCAAGAGATGTCGTTGGCGGTATTGAATGGGTAAAGGCAAATGCATCTGATGAAAATATTGCAAAATCAGCAGAAAAAGAAAAGAAGCTTTTTGCAGGAACTGAAATTGAAGGTAAGAAGATTGGTGTTATCGGTCTTGGTGCTATCGGTGTTAAGGTTGCAAATGCAGCTCAGACACTTGGTATGGAAGTATACGGATATGACCCTTATGTTTCCGTAAATGCAGCATGGAGCTTAAGCCGCGGCGTTAAGCACGTATTTGCAGTTGAAGAAATTTATCAGGAATGTGATTATATCACAATTCATGTACCCGCATTGGATTCTACAAACGGTATGATTAATGCTGAAACCATCGGAATGATGAAGGATGGCGTAATCATTCTTAACTTTGCAAGAGATGTCCTTGTAAAAGAAGATGATATGTTGGATGCTTTAAAGAGCGGTAAGGTTCGTAAGTATGTAACAGACTTCCCTAACCCTACAACAGCAGGACAGGAAGGTTGCATTGTAATCCCTCATCTTGGTGCATCTACAGAAGAATCTGAAGATAACTGTGCAAAGATGGCTGTTAAGCAGATGGTAGAATATCTTGAAAACGGTAATATCGTAAACAGTGTTAACTATCCTGCATGTGATATGGGTGTATGTACCAAGGCAGGTCGTGTTGCGATTTTCCATAAGAACATTGCAAATATGATTACCAAGTTTACAGCATGCTTCGGTGATGAAGGTATCAACATTGTAGAAATGTTTAACAAGTCCAGAGGTGAAGTTGCATACACCATGATGGATATTGAAAGCCCTGCAACAGAAGAAATCATCAAGAAACTTTCTGAAATTGACGGTGTATTCCGCGTTAGAAAGGTTAAATAGTTGACTGTAACGGTCTAAAGATTTAAATTTTATATTTATGCTTAAGAAAAGCCCCTTGATAATGTTTATCAAGGGGTTTATAATGTTTAATGGATAATTATTCTCTGTTGGGAGAGTGATATATTGCATGTTGTTTTGTAAAAAGCAGAGGTGATGAAGAAAATGTTGTCCATTTTATTTGAGGAATATAAAAAGCATAAAAAAATTATATTGTTATATGTATGTTTATGCATATTTTTATCTGTATTTTGCGGCCCGTTTTTAAACGGCTATATGCCCGGGCGTGCATTGGCTACCGCTACGCCTGAAACATCTTTGACGGAAGCAGAAACTTTAGAAACATTAACGGAACAGTTTCTCGGGAATTCCATTGCGTCCATAGCAGGCGGATATGCCAGTGTTGTGGCAATTTCATGCGAACCTTTTACGGCGTTATTGTTTTTGGGAATTATTGAAAATGTAAACCGTTGGTGCGGTTATCCTTTGGATATGGTGGCAACGCCTGCGGGAAATCCGATTGTTTTATTGGTGATTACGATTTTCTTTGCAGCAAGCAAATTAATGAAGTCTAATGAAACTACCCAGGTTTTTGGTATGGTAACATTAGGTGAGTTAGAAAAGTATTTGGGCCTTGTGTTTATTTTGGTCTTGGGTATTTTAAATGTTACAGGTATTTCTACAGGCGTTATGAATGCAGTGCTTTCAGCAGCGGGACCGGAAGTGACGTCTGCAAACAACACGGCGGCATGGGTAACGGGTATTTCCATTGCGTGGTCCGTTATTTTAAGTATTGTATCCGTGGCAGTATATTTCATCATTAAAACGGTTATGTCCGGACTGGATGTCATTCAGATGTCATTATCCTTTATTCCGGGTTCTGCATTCTTCTTTGAAGCGTTAAAGAGCCTGTTTGCCATCTTTTTGGTAACCATTAATGTGATTTGTCCTCCTTTGGGCATTGCATTTAACATTATAGTTTTTATTATAGGATGTATTCTTTTTAAAACCTGTTACAATGCGACAAGATACTTCCATGGAATCTATTTCAGACCGTTGTTTAAACGTATTAAAGGATTTGATCCGCATATTTCATTGGTTTCCAAAAAGTTGCCAAAGCGAATCCGTAAGTACTGTACGGCGGAGAATGTCGATATGCAGACGGCTATCCCTGTATATCCGTTAAAATATGTCGGCGAAGAAAAGGTGCGTAAATTCGATAAGTGGTGGTTGGTTGTAGACAAGGGTATACCGTGTTATTACAAGAAACGTGCCGGAAAGAAGAAAGTACGCAAGCTTTCTTTTACGAATACATATGAACAACCGGTATATATCCGTAAGGGATTATGGTATTATGAAATCTTTTCTTTCCTTCCGGGAGAGAAGAATATGGCGAAGAAATTCCCGAAAAAAGAATTTTCATTTGCTTTAAGCCCGGAATATATGTACCGAATCGAAGATATTTTTAAATTAACCGGATATGTAGATTATTCCATGGTTCAGGCAGAGAAGAAGCTGACCAAAAGACAGGAGCGCGAGGAAAAGCGCAGACAGCGCAGGGCCGCTATTTTACAAAAGATTGATGAATTGAGACTGAAGAAATTGCCCGTACAGGATGATACACAGGAGTAATAAATGAACTTTTTCAGGCGACTGAAAACTAAATATGGTATTGCACATCCGTTTTGTATGCTGAGCTTATTGGCATGCTTATGTTTGTGTGTCGTAATTTTATCACATTCGCTTTCGCAATATGAAGTGCCTGCTGTTTCGGGAAGAGTATTGATGGAAAACAATGTTTCGTCAGAAGAGGTTTCTCTTTTGGCGGAAGAGCTGTTTGATACAATTGTACAATCTTATGCCCAGACGATAGCAATCGGAATTGAACCTTTTGTGGCAGTGATTGTACAGGGATTTGCAGGTCTGGTAAATGCCATGATTGGTTTACCTTTTAATATTTCCGCAACATTTTTTTCTTTGCCGGAAGTACTTTTGATTGCCATTCTTGTATGCTTTATCAGTAAGCTTGCACAGTGTTTTGAGTTTACCCGTTCTTTTGCGATGTTAACAATCGGAGAATTTGAACGTATTTTTGGTTATCTGATGATGATTTATGCGGCAAGCCGAAATATGATCAGAGTGATGTATGTTTTTGAAAAGCATAAAACCACGGTAGATGCAATGTTTGGAACTGTTGCGACATGGCTTACGCCGCTTTTGATTTTGGGAATTGGTTTAGTAACATCGTTTGTAGGTATATTAGTGTTCTATATTATTAAAACACTGGTACTCGGTGCCCAGATTATGCAGTTGTCTATTGCTTTTTTCCCGTTCACCTCGTTTTTGTTTGAAGTATTAAAAAGTAGTGTTACGGTTGCGGTTGCAGTGTTTAATCTGCTGTTCCCGCGTGTGGGTTTTGCCTTTAATTGTGCGGCATTGGTCGCAGGCTGTCTGCTTCTTGCAAGAACCAGCAGCAGTGTGGAATATTTCCGCGTGGTATATATAGAGACTCTTTTACTGCCGTATTATCGTTTTAAAGGTGATAAAAAGCTTCTTTATGCAGATGTTCCTGCGGAAATCCGTAAAAGATGTCAGAATGAAGACGGCATTATTGTTCCGATTTTTTCGACGGAACGGTTTAAAATTGCCGGTAAAGAAATTGCAAATCATGAAAAATGGTGGCTTGAAATTACGGAAGATGCCATGCATTTTTATCATAAAAAAATGTTTTCAAAAAAAGTGGATACGTTTACCATCAATAAAACAGAGCGACAGTGGTATTTTAAGGATAATTGGAGATGCCTTGAGTTGTTTGATTTAAACGGGCCGGCTGAAAATATCATCCGGTTATTCCAAAAACCGGAGAGGGAAGTTGCATTTGCGGTAAGCCGTGAGTATGAGAGTATTTTTGAAGAGATTACAAACGGTATCGGTGCAACGGATTACTACGCATTAAAGAAGCGTCTTACCGAAGAACGTAAGGCATATATGGAACAGGAAAATAAGGCATTTTATGCCGCTATACAATAAAAATAAGCCACAGGAGGATAAAAAATGGCAGTATTAAAACCGTTTCAGGCAATCAGACCGAAGAAAGGATTGGAAGAGCAGATGGCAGCCCTTCCCTACGATGTATATAACAGGGCAGAAGCTAAAGTTGTGGTAGATAAGAATCCCTTATCTTTCCTTGCAATTGACAGAGCAGAGACTCAGTTTGGTGATGATGTGGATACCTATGCAGATTGTGTATATGATAAGGCAAAAGAAATGCTTTGGGACCGTGTTGCAAAGGGTGAGTACATTCAGGAAGAAGAGAAATGCTATTATATCTATGAATTGGTAATGGACGGACGTTCACAGGTAGGTATTGTAGCCTGTGCAAGCATTGATGATTACCAGAATAATATTATTAAAAAGCATGAAAATACCCGTGCTGATAAGGAAGTTGACCGTATTCGTCACGTCTCAACCTGCGAGGCACAGACAGGACCTATTTTCCTTGCATATCGTTCCAACAGCGTTATTAATGATATCGTAGCAAAGAAGCGTACGGAAGCACCGTTATATGATTTTGTAGCTGATGACGGCATTGCACATAAGGTATGGGTTATTAATGAAGCTGAGAGTCTTGCAGCAATTGAAGGTGCATTTGCGGGCATGAACGAAATCTATATTGCAGACGGACATCATCGTTGTGCTTCTGCCGTTAAAGTTGGTTTAAAGTTAAGAGAAGAGAATCCTTCTTATGACGGAACCGAAGAATTTAATTACTTTTTATCTGTTTTATTCCCGGATGACCAGTTAATGATTATGGACTACAACCGTGTGGTAAAAGACTTAAACGGCAACAGTGAAGAGGAATTTCTTTCTAAGCTTGAAGATATTTTTGATGTAACGAATATCGGTAATCAGGCACAGTATCCCGGTAAAAAGGGTGAAATCAGCATGTATCTCTTTGGAGAATGGTATCGTTTGACGGTTAAGAAGGAATATACAAGCGAAGATCCGATTGATGGTTTGGATGTTTCTATTTTACAGAATACCGTACTTGGTCCCGTGCTTGGAATTGATGATCCCAAGACCGATAAAAGAATTGACTTTGTTGGCGGAATCAGAGGATTGAAGGAATTGGAACGTCGTGTATCCGAGGATTGTAAGGTCGCTTTTGCAATGTATCCTACCTCCATTAACGAATTGTTTGATGTGGCTGATGCGGGACTTCTTATGCCTCCTAAGTCAACCTGGTTTGAGCCTAAGTTAAGAAGCGGTATCTTTATTCACAGTATTCGTAAGGATGCATAATTTTACCAATGAATTGTAGAAAGGAAACAATTATATGACCAAAAAACAATATGCCAAAATGGACTGGGAAGCAATTGAATCTATCGTTTATTCTGATAATGCACATCCTTTTGACGTGCTTTCGCCTCAAAAAAGCGGCAAAGATACATTAATTCAGGCATTTTTACCTTTTGCAGAAAGTGCAGAAGTTGTTTTTGACGGCAATAGTGAGGAAAAAATTGCCATGGAGCTCGTGGATGAAGAAGGTTTTTATGCGGTGTTTGTTCCCGGTGTCGGTAAGAAGTCTTATTGTTTCCAAGTTATTACCCAAGACGGTGAGACTGTATCCATAAAAAATCCCTATGATTTTGCACCTGTAATTCCTAAGGACGGCTTGACTGATTTTATTAGCGGAACTGCTACGGATGCATATCGTATTTTGGGTGCACACGTTATGGCATTGGGCGGCGTGAGCGGTGTAAATTTTGCAGTATGGGCGCCGAATGCTTTGCGTGTCAGCGTAATTGGTGAATGGAATAAATGGGATGGCAGAGTCAATCCCATGCAGAAACTGGATGAATACGGCGTATTTACTTTGTTTGTTCCCGGTGTGAAAGTGGGCGATGCTTATCGCTTTGAATTAAAAGTAAAAGGAAATGAAATCCTTATTAAAGACGACCCGTATGCAATTGCTTTTGATGAAGACGGAAAGGCAGTTGTATGTGAAAGTGTTAACTTTGAATGGACAGATAAAGAGTATAAAAGAATGGCAGGCAAGGAACTTGTAAATAAGCCTGTAGCGATGTGTCAGTTTTCTTTTGCTGATTTTATGGCGGAAGCATCCAAGAGCAGAAAGAAAATAGCAACAGTGATTAAGGAAGCAGTGTCTAAATTAGCCGGATTTGGTTATACACATGTGGAACTTGCTCCTGTAGCAGTTACTTCAAAGGTGAATTCCGATGCTCATCAAACATTGTTTTACTATGCAACCGATTCTTCAGTCGGGGATGCACAGCTGATAAAAGAATTTGTAAATGAATGCCATAAAGCGGACATCGCTGTATTATTGGATTGGTCGGTAGCATATTTTGCCAAGGATTCCAATGGTCTTGAATGGTTTGACGGAAGTGCTTTGTATGAGCATGCGGACAACAGACAGGGTTATCAGCCTGCATTTGATGCCAAGGTATTCCGTTATCAGTGTCCTGAAGTAAAGAGTTTCCTGTTTTCCAATGTATATTTTTGGATGAAGAAGTATCATTTGGACGGTATTTCCATAAAAGATTTAGCATCTGTTTTATATTTGGATTACGGCAGAACAGAATGGGTTCCCAATGCTTTTGGCGGTAAGGAAAATCTCGAGTTTGTTGATTTTATCAAAGCATTAAATACTAAAATTAAGGCAGATTTCCCGGGAAGTATCACAGTTGCGGATATTGATGCGGTTTGGGCAAATGCTTCCGAAAAGCATAAGGATTCATTAGGCTTTGATTTGGTATGGAATAACGGATTCCGGAAAGATTTTATTTCATATGTGCAGACAGATTCAGGAAGCAGAGGCCAAAAGCTTCTTCCTATGCTTTCCGGTATTGATTATGCCTATAATGAGAACTTTGTACTTCCTTTATCATCGGATGTTATAGATAACGGAGAATTGAAAGCGGTTTACGGTACCGAGGAAAATGAATATGCAACCTTAAGAAGTGTTTATGCATATACTTTGTTATATCCCGGTAAAAAATTGTATTGTCCCGATATCAGAGCGTTTGTGGAGACTGCAACAAAGAAAAACAAACGCAGCGAAGCGGCTTTATCTTTTGATGCATTTGTAACAGCTATGAATAAGTTGTACAAAGAAGAGAAGCTTTTGCATGGTTTTGATGAAAAGCAAGGCAGTCTTGAGTGGGTGAATCATGAAGCCGGAGTTGGCAATGTGATTACTTTTATCCGTAAAAGCGGTAAAAAGAACGAAATTTTGTATGTAGTGGCTAATCTTTCAGACGCAGAGTATGCAGAGTTGAAATTGGTTGCTCCTTTTGAAGGAAAATATACAGAGATGCTTTCTACGGATGATTTAAAGTACGGTGGTAAGGGTATTTGTAATGAGAAGACCATCGCAACAGAGGAAGATCCTTACGATGAGAGAACACATACCGTAACAGTAAAAGCAGCACCCATGAGCGTGTCTGTATACAGCTATAAGCCTTTTACGGCAAAGGAATTGGCAGATATTGCAGAACACAAGAGACAGCTTCGCATAGCTTATGTTAAAGCAGAACGTGCTAAAATTGAGAAGCGTCGCGATGAAATCATTGCGGATGCAATCAAAGATGCAGAAAACAGAATCAAAGAACTTGAAAAGATTCTGGAAGAAAAATAAAAATTTGAGTGTGGGAAATGTACGAAAGTATTATTTTAAACGTACATTTTCGGAGGAAGTATGGTTTTCAAGCAGATTTTAGAGCAGACAATAAGTAAAATTTCCGATGGAGTAATGAATCTCGGCGGAAGAATTATATTTGTTTTGATTACATTATTTATCGGTTATTGGCTGATTAAATGGGTAAAGAAACTTTTAAAGAAAATGTTTACCAAATTTGAAGTGGAAGAAGGAACGGCAGGTTTCCTTGCATCTATCATTACGGTGGCATTATATATTGTACTTGGATTTATTATAGCAGGTACCTTTGGTGTGGATGCAGCAAGCATTGTAGCAATCCTTGGTTCTGCCGGTGTGGCAATCGGTCTTGCAATCCAGGGAAGTTTATCAAACTTTGCGGGCGGAATTTTAATTATCCTTTTAAAACCTTTTAAAGTCGGTGATTTTATCATTGAGGATAATAAAGGAAATTCAGGAACCGTAACGGAAATTTCGCTCTTTTATACGAAATTGCAGACGATTGATGACAGAACCGTTGTTTTACCGAACGGAACCCTTGCAAATACCAGTTTGACTAATGTTACCAAGACACCTAATCGTATGTTGGAACTTAAGTTTGGAGTGGCTTATGAAGCGGACTGGAAAGGTGCACTTGGTATTATTGCTGAGACTTTTAAAACAGATGAAGCCTGCATAAATCCTTCGGAAGTTGAGACATATATTGATGAATTGGGTGGTTCTGCCATTGTGCTTGGCGGACGTTGTTATGTAAAAAATGAGGAATATCGTTTTACAAAGCAGAGAATTCTTGAAAAAGTCCTTAGCCGTTTTAACGAAGAAGGCATTGAAATTCCTTATCAGAAACTGGTTGTTTTGGAACCTGAGAAGGAAATCAAATAAGCAGTATTTTTATCTTGCAAAATAGTCCCGTAACGGATATAATAACACAGGACTGTTTTGTTCTGCTGGAATAGCTCAGTAGGTAGAGCACTTCACTCGTAATGAAGGGGTCGTCGGTTCGAATCCGATTTCCAGCTTTTGAACCATATCCGTTACGGGTATGGTTTTTTCACAGAAATAACTAGTTGATATATTTTCGCATGTTATGTGCGGAAATTAGAACGGAGAGTACTATGGCACAGCTTTGGGGCGGCAGATTCACAAAGGAAACCGATGAAGCCGTATATCAGTTTAATGCATCCATCGGATTTGATCAGAAGATGTATCGTCAGGATATTGAAGGCAGTATTGCCCACAGTAAAATGCTTGGAAAACAGGGCATTATTTCGAAAGAAGATGTAGATGCAATTATTGCAGGCTTGGAAGGGATTTTAGCAGATATTGAAAGCGGTAAATTAGAGATTTCCAGCCGTTATGAGGATATACATAGCTTTGTGGAAGCAAACTTAATTGACAGAATCGGTGATGCAGGTAAAAGACTTCACACCGGAAGAAGCCGTAATGACCAGGTTGCCCTTGATATGAAGCTTTATACCAGAAATGTCATTGACAATACAGATGTATTGTTGAAAGATTTGTTGACTGTGCTTCTTGATATCATTAAAAATAACACAGATACCTATATGCCGGGATTTACCCATTTGCAGAAAGCACAGCCTACTACGTTGGCACATCATATGAGTGCGTATTTTGAAATGTTTTTGCGTGACAGACAGCGTCTTGCAGACATCAGAAAGCGTATGAATTTATGTCCTTTGGGTTCCGGTGCCATGGCAGGTACCACTTATCCTTTGGACAGAGCGTACACTGCTGAGTTGTTGGGATTTGACGGACCTACCAGAAATAGTATGGATTCCGTGTCTGACAGGGATTACGTTATTGAGCTTTTGTCGGCTTTTTCTACCGTAATGATGCATTTGAGCAGATTTTCGGAAGAATTGATTGTATGGAATTCCAACGAATACAGATTTGTTGAGATGGATGATGCATATTCTACCGGAAGCAGCATTATGCCCCAGAAGAAGAATCCGGATATTGCTGAGTTAGTAAGAGGAAAGACAGGCCGTGTATACGGTGCGTTGATGTCTATGCTTACTACAATGAAGGGCTTACCTTTGGCATATAACAAGGATATGCAGGAAGATAAGGAAATGGCCTTTGATGCGTTTGAAACCGTTGGCGATTGCCTGTATCTTTTTACAGGAATGCTTTCCACCATCAGTTTCCGCAAGGATGTAATGGCGAAGAGCGCGATGAACGGCTTTACCAATGCAACAGATGCTGCGGATTACCTTGTGAATAAGGGTGTTCCTTTCCGTGATGCCCATGGAATTATCGGTCGTATGGTACTTTTATGTATTGATAAAAACTGTGCAATCGAAGATTTGTCTATGGATGAATTCAAGGAATTATGCCCTGCATTTGAAGAAGATATCTATGATGCAATCAGCCTTGAAACCTGCGTAAACAAGCGTTTGACCCTTGGTGCACCGGGACAGGATGCAATGAATAAGGTAATTGCTATGTACGAGGCATATTTAGCTGACGAAAAGGCATTGTAAGATATAAAAAAGTATATTGAATCGTAAGATTTATATATATGTGTGATTTTATAAAATTTATGAAATCATAAGAATAAGTTTAGAGGAGTAAAAGTTATGAGTGACAAGTTACGAGTTGGTATTTTAGGCGGAACAGGTATGGTAGGACAGAGATTTATCTCTCTTCTTGAAAATCATCCCTGGTTTGAAGTGGTTTTAATCGCTGCAAGCCCCCGTTCTGCAGGTAAAACATATGAAGAGGCAGTTGGCGGACGTTGGAAAATGACCACACCCATGCCCGAAGCAGTTAAGAACCTTGTTGTTCTTGATGTAAATGAAATTGAAAAAATTGCAGCAGAAGTTGACTTTGTTTTCAGTGCCGTAGATATGACAAAGGATGAAATCAAGGCAATCGAAGAAGCTTACGCTAAGGCTGAAGTACCTGTTGTAAGTAACAATTCAGCACACAGATGGACACCTGACGTTCCTATGGTTGTGCCCGAGATTAATCCTGAGCACATGAATGTAATTGAATTCCAGAAGAAGCGTCTCGGAACTCAGAGAGGTTTTATCGCAGTTAAACCTAACTGTTCTATTCAGAGCTATGCACCTGTTTTAACAGCATGGGCAGAATTCGAACCTTACGAGCCAGTTGTTTCTACATATCAGGCAATTTCAGGTGCAGGTAAGACTTTCAAGGATTGGCCTGAAATGATTGAAAATATCATTCCTTACATTGGTGGCGAAGAAGAAAAGAGCGAAAAAGAACCCCTTAGAATCTGGGGCGAAATTAAAGATGGTGTGATTGCACCCGCTGATCACATTAAGATTACAAGCCAGTGTATCCGTGTACCGGTATTAAACGGACATACAGCATCTGTATTTGTTAAGTTTAAAAAGCAGCCCACCAAGGAACAGTTAATTGAAAAGCTTGTAAACTTTAAGGGTGTACCTCAGGAATTAGAACTTCCCAGCGCACCTAAGCAGTTTATTCAGTATTTGGAAGAAGATAACAGACCTCAGGTTACTTTGGATGTTGATTATGAAAAGGGTATGGGCATCAGCGTAGGACGTATCCGTGAAGACAGCATTTACGACTGGAAGTTTGTAGGCCTTTCACACAATACTGTAAGAGGTGCTGCAGGCGGTGCCGTACTTTGTGCAGAATTATTGAAGGCACAGGGTTATATTACCAAGAAATAATGCTTTTATAAAAAGGAAAATCTATGTTAATCGGACGTTCGCAGGAATTAGACTATTTAACACAATATTATAATCAGGCGGATAACAGTCTTATTGTATTATATGGACAAAAAGGCTTGGGAGTGAGTGCTCTTTTGCAGGAATTTGCAAAAGATAGGGTATGCTTGCGCCTTTGCGCCTCCCAGTGTAGTCCGAGACAACAATGCTATGTCTGGTCAAAAAAAATAAGAAATCAGGGTATTTCCATCGGGGAATATCCTGATTTTTCTGCGCTTTTTGAAGGAATAAGCAGTTTGTGCAAGTATAAAAACGAATCAGGCAAGACTGTTTTGGTTATTGAAGATTTTCAGTGGGCAGTGCGAAACAGTGATGATTTTATGAATGCGCTGACTGCTTTTCTTGCCGAAGAAGAGAATAAAGGGCGTCTTATGATTATCCTAGCCTCAAACGCAATCGGCTGGGTGGAGAATACTTTTATATCTAAAATCGGGCGTAATGCTTTTGCAATTTCAGGCTTCTTAAAAGTGAAACCCATGAGCTTTCTGGATATGGTGTGCTTTTATGATACAGAGGATTCGAAACGGTGTATGGAATTTTACAGTATTGCCGGCGGCAATCCGGGATATTGGACAGCCTTTGATATTAAAGTAGATTTAAAGACTAATATTTGTCGCTTGTTTTTGGATAAAAACGCCTTATTTGCCATGGAAGGATTGAACCGTATCAGTGAAGAATTGCGTGAACTCAGTGTTTACGGAACCATACTGGCGGCCTTGGCGGAAGGCAGGGAAAAATTAAATGATTTATATGCGCATACAGGTTTTTCAAGGGCTAAAATCAGTGTATATTTGAAGAATTTAATGGCCCTGGAGCTGGTGGAAAAGGTATTTTCTTATGAGACAGCGGACAACCGTAATTCTAAGAAGGGTGTGTACCGCATTTGTGATCCCCTGGTGCAATTCTGGTATCATTTCGTCTTCCCGCACAGCGATGAATTGGGTGTTATGAGCGCAGAAAGCTTTTATAATACATATATTGCCGGTGAAATTTCGGATTATATCAGTGCCGGATACGGTAAGATTTGTGCAGAATATTTGAATATCTTGAATGAAAGAGGTAAACTTCCTGTTCAATATACCCGTCACGGCGAATGGGTTGGTAAAAATGGCCGCATAGATGTGGTTGGTCAGGATACGAAACGAAATACCTTGCTTGGTTTCTGTAATACAAGCGGTAAGGCACTTGATTTGGCTATGGTAGAAGCAGATATAGCGCTTGCCAAAGAGGCACATTTGCGTCCGGAACATTGTTTCTTCTTCTCGGCGGACGGTTTTACTGATGAAGTAAAAGAACTTTCTAAGAGGAAAGATGGTGTGTATCTTGTGGACATGAATGATTTATAGGATTGAAGAGTGAATATGTAATAAAGTAAGAGGGATGCATATGAGGAAGGTTTTATTTGCAGTATCAATAGTGACTATGTTGTTATTCTCAGGGTGCACCGATACGGATACACAGTTATTTCAACAGCCGGAGGGAAGTATTGTAGATGTGGATAATTCCGATGAGGTGATTGTGGTAGAAGATTTGTCTTTGGATAATGCGTCGGAATACGTGACAGACGGTGTTGACGAGGATTCATCTTTGGAAGAGATTGAAAAGTCGGAAACAGAAAACTTACCGGAAGAGGATGCAGAAGAATATTTCAATCTGGAATTAAATGCTACGGATAATCCAAGAATTGCGGAATTACTGAATGTTTCGGGAACTTATACGGACAGTGTTGGCAATGTGGATGATTATGTCTATCAGATTCCTCAGTTTTATGCTGATTCAGAAAGTGCAAAAGTTGTTAATGATAGAATTTTATATGATATTGTAGATAACATCTATGATGAGTTTCTCTGCATGGATGGTGGGTATTCCCTGTTTTGTTACAACATTACTTATGAAGTGATAGAGAATGGGGATGTTGTTTCAATTATTGTTTCTGCCCCGTATCCGAATGATTGGGTTGAATATTATGCATATAGTTATGATTTCGGACAGGATAAAGAAGTATCCAATTCAGAGTTGCTTGCTATGTATGGTTGGACGGAAGAGACATTTATTGAAGAAGCCTGTCTGAGAGAAAAAGAATATTTTGAAAGACAAATTAAGGATATTTATCCGGATATGAGCGAGGAAGAAATTAATATATTTTTACTGGCAACGTCTCATCAAACCACGGTTGATCTGCCTATGTATATCGGCACAGATGGAAAATTGTATGTGTATCTTCCGATGCCCTCTGTTGCCGGTGCTGACTGGTACTATGGTTTAGAACAGTTTTGATTATATAAATAATTTGTAACAAAAGAGAATTTTGGTAGGGAGAATATGGTTTCGGAATTAAATATACTTTTGATTTTATGTGGAATAGGTTTTATAGGTTATGGAATTTTCATAAAAAAGAATCCGGATTTTGTATGGGAGTTTTCATGGGAACGACGACGATATGTGGATGATGATGCACCGCCCACCGCTCGTTATTATGAGTATCAAAAAGGGAGTGCGGCATTGTCTATTGCTATAGGTACTTTAATGGTTTTCTTTACATCTCTTTTTATGCTGATGTCTATAGAAAAATATGTTGTAGAGATTAATGGTGAAGAACTTAAGCTTCCCTGCTCGTATTCGAATATCGAAGAGTTGGGCTTTACTATTGATACCGATAAAGAAATCCGTACTTTGGGTTCATGGGATTCGACTACATATACTGTTGTCAATGCTGTCGGTGAGGAAATACAAATTACCTTTGAAAATAATAGGGATACAGAAAAATTAGCGACAGATTGTAAAGTCACAGCCATACATGTTGATGCAGAAAACGGTCCCGATATCGAATTACCCAATGGGGTTCATTTTGGAATGCGTGAGAGCCAGGTTGAAGACATCATGGGGCGCGCCGGTATCAATGAAAATTATGAAGAGAATATAGGCTTTAAAACCTATGAGATTAGTGTGGGTTATAACTATACAAATTATATCCCCTCGGATAATTATAACCCTGATTCCGGTATTATTTTATTTTCAACTTCTTATAGTCGTGATGAAAAGATATCGTGGATTCGGGTTTCGGTTGAAAGATACTAATTGAGAGTAATCAATCGCTTTAAAGTTTTTTATGATATATAAAATATTCAGGAAAGGATAACAATCATGGGAAAAGCGGTTTTTATCGCGGAGAAACCTTCGGTTGCCCGCGAGTTTGCCAAAGCCTTAAAATTGAATACAAAGTCCCATGACGGATATTTGGAGTCCGATAACACCATTATCACCTGGTGTGTCGGTCATCTTGTAAATATGTGTTATCCCGAAAGCTACGATGAAGCATTAAAAAGATGGTCTTTTGACACAATTCCCTTTATCCCGACGGACTATAAATATCAGGTTATTGATGATGTAAAAAAGCAGTTTAATACCGTAAAAGGACTTTTAACCCGTGATGACGTGGATACAATTTATGTCTGCACCGACTCCGGACGAGAGGGAGAGTATATTTATCGTCTGGTGGAGCAGGAAGCCGGTGTTACGGGCAAGAAACGTCTGCGAGTCTGGATTGATTCCCAGACCGAGGAAGAAATCATCCGTGGTATCAAGGAAGCGAAGGATTTGTCAGAGTATGATAATTTGTCAGCCTCTGCTTATTTGCGTGCCAAAGAAGACTATTTGATGGGTATTAATTTCTCCCGCGCTTTGACCTTGAAATACGGCTATCAGGTGAAATCATATTTAAATGCCCAGAAAGGTGTAGTTTCTGTAGGCCGTGTTATGACCTGCGTTTTGGGAATGGTAGTGAACCGTGAGCGTGAAATCCGAAACTTCGTGAAGATACCCTTTTATAAGGTGTGGGCGAAAATGCAGATTGCAGATTCTGAAATTGAGGGTGAATGGCGTGTAACGGAAGACAGTAAGTATTTTCAGTCACCGAAATTATATAAAGAAAATGGCTTTTTAGACAGAGAGACAGCACAGGAATGTATTGCTCATACTTTAGAGCGTGAAGCACAGGCGGATACTATGTTTACACCGCCCGCTGAAGGCGAAAAGCAGATTATTGCAGGAGAAGACTTCGGCAATATGCGGGTGTTCTCCATGGAGAATAAAAAAGAACGTAAAAATGCACCGCTTTTATACAATTTGGCGGAATTGCAGAATGACTGCTCCAAATATTTTAAAATTAATCCGGACCAGACCTTGTCCATTGTTCAGGAATTGTATGAAAAGAAGCTTGTGACATATCCCCGTACCGATGCCAGAGTGTTGTCTACGGCGGTGGCCAAAGAGATTTATAAAAATATTGCGGGCTTGCAGAATTACGCAGTTTTACAAGATAATGCCAAGGAAGTGTTGGCAATGGGCTCGTATAAAAAGATTGCCTCTACCAAGTACGTAAACGATAAGCAGATTACGGACCATTATGCGATTATTCCCACAGGACAGGGATTCCAGGCTTTGGGCAGTGTAAGTCCTACTGCAAGATTAGTGTATGAAATTATTGCAAGAAGGTTCTTAGGAATCTTTTATCCTGCTGCCGTTTATGAGAAGGTATCTCTGGTAACGGAGCGCAGAAATGAGAAATTTTATTGTTCATTTAAGGTGTTAAAAGAAGAAGGATTCCGTAAGGTGATGCAGTATTCTTTTGCAAAGAAAAAAGATGCTGACAAAGATTCTGTCAAAGATGATACTGACAAAGAAAATGCAAATAAAGCAGGTGCAGAGAATGAAGCAGAAGAAGTAAAGTGCGATGAGGCGTTCTTGAAGATTTTAGCAGGGCTTAAGAAAGGGGATGAACTTCCGCTTAAGGCCTTCGAAATCAAGGAAGGAGAGACACAACCTCCAAAGCGCTATAACTCCGGTAGTATCATTCTTGCCATGGAAAATGCTGGGCAGTTCATTGAAGATGAAGATTTACGCGCTCAGATTAAAGGTAGCGGTATCGGTACCAGTGCGACGAGAGCGGCAATTCTTACCAAGTTAGTCAATAACAGATATCTGGCGTTGAATTCTAAGACACAGATTATTACGCCGACACAGATGGGCGAAATGATACATGATGTGGTGCGTTTATCCATTGGTTCATTATTGAATCCTGCGTTAACTGCAAGTTGGGAAAAAGGTTTAACCGGTGTGGCAGACGGCAGTATCACGGAAGAAGAGTATATGACAAAGTTAACGGACTTTGTTACGAAGCATACAAACAATGTGAAGAGCCTCAGAAATGATAATCAGTTGAAGCAGTGCTTTGATTATGCGGCGCAGTATTATAAGAGGTAAATATTATGACGGATAAAAAGCAACTTCATAAACAGGCAATTTTATTATCATTAAATATATTTTTGGCGGGGCTTGTTTTGCCGCTGCTTATGTTTAAAGAGGAGTATCTAGTGGCACTAATACCGGCGTTGGTTCTTATTGTAATTATAATTATTATAAATTACGTATTAAAGCCGGATATTAGCCGATATATTAAAATTCATAGCATTTTGGGTTTTATTACTAGTTTGGTTTGTTTTCTTATAGTATTTATTTTTACTTATGGTGCGGTTTTTATTAGTTTATTAATACTAAAATTTTTGAGTTTTTTGTCTGTTGAGATACTAACTAATATTGAGGTTAAATTACTATATCTACTTATGAACCTTTATTTTATTGTTCCGCTAATTTCTTTTCTGACAGAGATTGGCGTCCTTGTTAAACAACGTTTGTACAAAAAGCCTAAGGAATTTCTTGTTTTGATTACATCCAACGCAGGAATATGTGTTTTGATTACTTATATTGTTGTATTATTTATAGTCGGTTCTAATATTTAGTTAAAAATTGTTGTTGAATGAACATATGAAAGGAGTATATATGTCGCCGATTGGATATTCACGTAAAAATATCGGAATATTTCTTGCTGTGGCAATCTGCATTGGTGCCGGTGCACTTATGGCTATATTTGTCAGTAGCGGTGTAACCTTTTCGGATATTAAATATTTGGGGATTGTGGCGGGTGTATTGGCATTTTTATGCATTATTTCCGATATCACATCAAATATAAAAAACAAGAAAAAGATTGCACACAGAAAGACTATGTTGTCCTGCCCTAAAACACGCGGGAAAGTAGTTGAAGTGAAACGAAATCCTTATTTCTTTGGCAGGGAATTTAAAGAGAATCCGCATATAAATCCAATGGGCAGAAATGTGGTTCATCGTATTGTTGTATCCGTTTGTAATCCGTCTACCGGAGAAGAGGTACTTGTGACATCTGAGCCTTATGACAGAAGGGTGGATTCTTTTGTCAAAGACGGTTATGTGGATGTTTATTATGCTCAGAACGGAGAATATTGGATTGAACTTTCTAAATAAAGTTTATATAAGTGATATAATTCCGAATGTTTCGGAAAATTTTATATAGCGAGGTGACACTATGTCAGAAGCAATGAAAATTTCAAACCTTATGTCCTTGGAGAACACAATTGCTGCAAAGTTATTCGACGGCAAAGAGTATCCTTGGGAAGTTTTACCTGAGATTGGGAAGTTTATCGTGGAACTTGGCGAAACGCTTCCTGAAGAAAAGTACGAGAAACGCGGTGAAAATGTTTGGGTCGCAAAGAATGCTAAAGTATTCCTGTCAGCATACTTAAACGGACCGCTTATCATTGATGAAGAAGCGGAAGTGCGTCACTGTGCTTTTATCCGCGGCAATGCCATCGTAGGTAAAAATGCAGTAGTAGGTAACTCTACTGAGTTAAAGAATGTTGTATTATTTGACCGCGTACAGGTTCCCCATTACAACTATGTGGGTGACAGCGTTTTAGGTTATAAGGCACACATGGGCGCAGGTTCCATCACATCTAACGTAAAAAGCGATAAGACCCTCGTTGTTGTAAAATCAGCAGAAGAGAACATGGAAACCGGTTTAAAGAAATTCGGTGCTATGCTTGGCGACTGCGTGGAAGTTGGATGTAATTCCGTGTTAAATCCCGGTACTGTAGTAGGGAAGAATTCCAATATTTATCCAACTTCCTGCGTAAGAGGTTTTATCCCCGCAAACAGTATTTACAAAAAACAGGATAATATTGTTTTAAAAAGCAAGTAATTTTACGTCGAAAAAGGTAAAAAACACTGGATTTTTTCCTTGTTTTGTGCGAAAATAGAAGAAGCGGTTATGAGTTGCTTACATAATCGGTGAAATCATGACGACACACAGGAGAAGCCTGTTTGTTAAAGTATATTATGGTTGAAAGGAGATTTTCACATGATTTATTCACATGAAG
>JAZNTK010000031.1:0-6485 GCA_045591685.1 Lachnospiraceae bacterium | reverse complement strand
GTATTTTATTTATCCTGCACATAATGCGTGAAAATGAAATCCCAACACTAAATTAGTTCTGTTTGTGGTACATAGACAAGTTAAATTATTTACCTGCCTTAGGTCTCTTGGCACCGTATTTAGAACGAGCCTGACGTCTGTTTGCAACACCTGCAGTATCGAGTGTACCTCTGATGATGTGGTATCTGGTACCGGGTAAGTCCTTTACTCTACCACCACGAATCAGAACAACGCTATGCTCCTGAAGGTTGTGGCCTTCACCGGGAATGTAGCTTGTTACTTCGATACCGTTTGAAAGACGAACTCTGGCAATCTTTCTAAGAGCTGAGTTAGGCTTCTTAGGTGTAGCTGTCTTAACTGCTGTACACACACCTCTCTTCTGGGGAGAAGGAGCTTCAACAGCTTTCTTGTGTAAAGAGTTGTAGCTTCTCTGCAAAGCAGGAGCTGTAGACTTCTTTACTGATGTCTGTCTTCCCTTACGTACTAACTGATTAATTGTGGGCATTCAATTTCACCTCCTATGATAATATTTTGATTCTTGTTTGGTTTTATACATATATTGTAAAAAACGCCACAATAAAAACATGCATAAACATGCACGCTAAATCATTATACTTTTCTGACTTTTTCTTGTCAATGACTTTTTTGCTTAAAATTAGGGTTTTTCACGCAAAAAAGGCTTTTACCGGAAATTTTACTGCATTTCCGGTATATTTTTGTTGTAATACTGCGCCCTGTACTCTTTGGGTGTAATCCCCCGATGCTTTTTAAATACGCTGATAAAAGCACTTTGCGAGGAATATCCTAAGGTTAATGCAATGTCCAGATAAGAATGGTCTGAATAAATCAACATATTCGCCGCAGTAGATATTTTAGCCTCCGCCACATAATCCTTAACCGAGACTCCCATTTCCTTATAAAAGAGCTTTGCATAATAATCTGCTGACAGCCCTATCTGCGTTGCAATATCTTTTACACTGAGTTTTTCCTGCAAGTGTTCCTGTATATAGTCTACGCTTTTTCGGATATGAATGGATTGAACTTCTTTCTTCTTTAATTCACGCATGCGTTTGGCAAAATCAAGTTGCATCTCTTCCATTAAATTAATAACCGCATCTACGCTTGTACACTTATCACCTTTCTTTATATAAATATCACTTAACGTGTATGCCACATCATGATTCATCCCCGACTCAACACATACGCGGGAAACCATCGCCACCGATACTACAAAATGATATATCACGTTACGTACCGGATTGTCCGACAATTCACCTTTTCCTTCAAAAAAGTTTTTACGTATATTACTAAAATTCTTCTTTACGCTTTCCACATCGCCGGAACTGATCACGGCATATCTTTCAAATTCACTCCGAAAAGCAGTTCTTATAAAGCCGCTTTCTTTTTGCGCATATAGGCGATAATTCAAATCACGATTGGTACTCATAATGCATTTCCTTTTCTTTCATATTTACATTTCAATAAGTTATTTCCTGCATCATATATCTTTTAATATAATATCTGTTTTTTGTTATGAATACAAGCTTTTTGTTATAACTACATTTTTCATATCTTTTATAATGTAAAAAGAGGAAAAATCAATGGAAAAGACACAGGACTTGACACAAGGGAAAGTATTGCCGCAGATTCTGCGGTTTTACTTCCCCATGTTTTTTACAAATATGCTACAGCAGGTATATAACATTGCCGACACGGCGATTGTCGGAAAAGGATTGGGTGACGATCCCTTGGCCGCTGTAGGAAATATGGCATCGCTTTGCTTTCTGATTGTAGGCTTCTCCGTAGGACTTGCCAATGGTTTTTGCGTACCCATCGCACACAGCTTCGGTGCCAAAGATTACGATCAACTCCGTAAAAGCACGGCTTCATCCATCAAACTGTCTCTGATACTGACCGTTATTTTGACAGTGATAAGTATCGTCTATCTGGATGATGTTCTGATTTTATTACAGACTTCTACCTTGATAATGAAGGACAGTCTTATTTACGGATACATTATTTTCGGTGGTTTAATTACCACCATTTCGTATAATTTGTGTGCAGGCATACTGAGGTCGTTGGGCGACAGCACCACACCTTTTGTTGCTATTGTAATATCTACCCTAACGAATATCGCTTTAAACTGTCTTTTTATCTTCGGATTTGGGACAGGCGTGGAAGGTGTTGCTATTGCTACGGTTATTGCACAAATCGTATCAACCCTCATATGTCTGCACAAATTAATTCGCATTCCGATCCTGAAATTAAGACTCTCCGATTTCCGGACAGACTATGCCCTCTATTTTAAATTATTAAAAAACGGCGTTCCGATGGCGCTTATGAATTCCATCACTGCTGTAGGATGCATGGTGGTACAATACTTTGTAAACGGCTTAGGCGTAGCTTATACTACTGCATATTCGGTATGTAGCCGCTATGTCAATTTGTTTATTCAGCCTTCCTGCACCGCAGGCTATGTAATGTCATCTTTTACCGGACAGAATCACGGTGCCGGTCGCTTCGACCGCATCCAAAAAGGCTTACGTGTCTGTGTCGGTATTGCAATCGTTAATTATATCCTCTTGGGTACGATATGCTTTTTCCTGCCGGAATTTTTAGCAGGTTTAATGGTTAACGGCAGCAAACCTATTTTTTTAATTTGCGAATTCTTGCCACCTTGCGGTATTATGATGCTTTTTATCAATCTTTTGTTTGTTTACCGTAGTGGCGTACAGGGTCTTGGCAAGCCACTTGTGCCTATGCTATCCGGAATCATGGAAATGGTAATGCGTATTTCCGTTATATGGTTTCTTTTGGATACTTTTGGCTTTGTTACGACAGCATATGCGGATATCGCTGCCTGGATTGGCGCACTCGCCATGAATATGATAGCCTATTATGCCTTTATACATCATTTAGCCAAAAAGGGCGTTCAAAAACAAATTTAGCAATATTTTTATACAAGAAAAAGATGTCATATGTTACTATAAAACTATATATTAATAAAAGGGGGCATTTACGCAATGGAAAATTTTAATTTTTACAGTCCGACAGAATTTGTTTTTGGTAAAGATACCGAAAATGAATGCGGAAAATATGTCAAAAAACACGGCGGAAGCAAAGTACTGATTCACTACGGTTCCGCTTCTGCGGAAAAATCCGGACTTTTGGACCGTGTAAAAAAATCATTGGATGCCGAAGGCATCTCTTACGTAGCATTGGGCGGTGTAAAACCCAATCCGAGAGACACTCTTATTTATGAAGGCATTGAATTATGTCGCAAGGAAAATGTAGACTTTATTCTTTCCGTTGGTGGCGGTTCTTGTATCGACTCTTCCAAAGGTATTGCTTTAGGCGTACCTTATGATGGCGATTTTTGGGACTTCTACGGCACCGGCAAAGTAGTGGAGAAAGCGCTTCCCATCGGAACCGTATTAACTATCGCAGCTGCCGGAAGCGAAGGTTCACCGGGTTCGGTTGTAACCAAAGAAGACGGCATGTTAAAAAGAGATGTAGGCTCAGATCTTTTAAGACCGAAATTCTCAATTTTAAATCCTGCATTAACACAGACACTTCCCGCATATCAGACCGCATGCGGAGCAACAGATATTATGGCACATGTATTTGAGCGTTATTTTACAAATACATTGGAGGTTGAAATTTCAGACAGACTTTGTGAGGCAGTACTTTTAACCATGATAAAAGAAACCCCCCGTGTCATTGCAGATCCGAACAACTACGAGGCACGCGCCAACATTATGTGGGCAGGTACCGTAGCTCACAACGATATTGTAGGTGTAGGAAGAAGTCAGGATTGGAACAGCCATGGTATCGAGCACGAACTTTCAGGTTTGTATGATTGCGCACATGGTGCAGGTCTTGCAGTAATCATGCCTGCTTGGATGGAATTCGTATACAAACACAATGTCATGAGATTTGCACAGATGGCAGTTCGTATCTGGGGTTGTGAGATGAATTTTGAAAATCCGGAATTTACGGCTTTGCAGGGAATAAAATGTTTTAGAACCTTCCTTCACAACATCGGCATGCCGATTAATTTTGAAGAACTTGGTGCAAAAGCTGAAGACATCCCCACACTAGTTGACAAATTCGGTTTGGGAGATGGTAAGACAGGCGGTTTCGTCCCCTTATCTTCCGAAGACGTAGCAACCATCTACACCATCGCATCAAAGGCAACATTGTAAAATCAATCTGCAGGATTTAACATCGCAAAACATAAAATAATGTTATAAAACACAAAAAGAAAACCCGGAAACCTAAGTTTCCGGGTTTTAATTATTTACTCTTCATCTGCTACTGTTTCTTCTACATATTCAAGATTGTCGATTTCATCATTATCCACTTCTGCTTCAAATGCATCCTCTAAATCATCTTCCAAAACAGCATTTGCCTTTTCACGCATGGTATCAATCTTAACGTCACGATAACGCTTCATACCTGTACCTGCAGGAATCAGCTTACCGATAATAACGTTTTCTTTCAAGCCATATAAGGGGTCAACCTTACCCTTAATTGCAGCTTCCGTAAGAACCTTTGTGGTTTCCTGGAAGGATGCAGCTGACATGAAGGAGTTTGTTGCGAGAGATGCCTTGGTAATACCGAGAATAATATCCTTTGCAACTGCAGGAGCAGCATCGGGGTTCTCTGCCAAAAGCTTTTCGTTTACTTCTTCCAAAACAAGTCTGTCAACAAGACTTCCGGGAAGTAAATCTGTATCTCCGCTTTCTTCCACACGCTGTTTCTTTAACATCTGGCGAACGATAACTTCGATATGCTTATCGCTCAAGTCTACACCCTGAAGGCTATAAACTTTCTGAACTTCACGAATCATGTAGTTCTCAACTGCCTCAATCTTCTTGATTTCAAGTAAGTCATGAGGATTGATGCTACCTTCGGTCAATTCATCACCGGCTTCAATCTGTGCACCATCAAGTACTTTGATACGTGCACCGTAAGGAATCAAGTAGCTCTTTTCCTGTTCGCCGTTTGAAATAACGATTTCACGTTTCTTCTTTGTATCGTGAATCTGTACGGTTCCACCGAACTCTGCAATGATTGCAAGTCCCTTAGGCTTTCTTGCTTCGAATAATTCCTCGACACGGGGAAGACCCTGTGTGATATCGTTACCCGCAACACCACCGGTATGGAATGTACGCATGGTAAGCTGTGTACCGGGTTCACCGATAGACTGAGCAGCGATAATACCAACTGCTTCACCAACCTGTACTGCTTCACCGGTTGCCATGTTAGCACCATAACATTTTGCACAGATACCATTCTGTGACTTACAGGTTAAAATACTTCTGATCTTAACGGTATCAATTGCATTACCGTTTTCATCTACACCTACAGAAACAATCTTTGCAGCTCTGCTGGGTGTAATCATATGATTTCTCTTAACAATGATGTTGCCATCTTTATCACAGATTGTATTAACGGAATATCTACCCTTAATTCTTGCTTCAAGAGTTTCAATGGTTTCTTTACCATCTGTAAATGCAGAAACGTTCATACCTGCAATTTCATCTCTTTCAGCGCAACAATCTACTTCACGAACAATAAGTTCCTGGCAAACGTCAACCATTCGACGGGTCAGGTAACCGGAGTCAGCCGTACGAAGCGCTGTATCGGAAAGACCTTTACGAGCACCGTGAGCAGACATGAAGTATTCCAAAACGTCAAGACCTTCACGGAAGTTTGACTTAATGGGTAACTCAATGGTACGACCTGTTGTATCAGCCATCAAACCACGCATACCTGCTAACTGTTTCATCTGCTGTTCGGAACCACGGGCACCGGAATCAGCCATCATCTTGATATTGTTATATGAATCAAGACCTGTCATCAACTCTTTGGTTAAACGGGCATCGGTTTCATTCCATACACGAATAACGTTTTTATATCTTTCTTCTTCGGTACACATACCACGATTGAAGTTCACTGTAATCTTATCAACCTGAGCCTGCGCTTCTTCAAGCAACTGCTTCTTAATGGGCGGTACAGTCATATCAGATACGGATACTGTCATAGCAGCACGGGTTGAATACTTGTAACCTGTAGCTTTTACAAGGTCAAGAACCTCAGCAGTCTTAGTTGCACCGTGAGTATTAATTACTTTATCAAGGATCTGCTTTAACTGCTTCTTGCCAACCAAGAAATCGATTTCAAGCTTAACTGCATTTTCTTCCACGCTTCTGTCAACATAACCAAGATCCTGAGGAAGGATTTCATTGAAGAGGAATCGACCAAGAGTTGATTCTACAATACCCTTTACTTCGGTTCCGTCTGCTAATGTCTTGGTTACACCAACCTTAATGCGTGCATGAAGTGTAATTACTTCGTTTTCATAAGCAAGGATTGCTTCATTTACATCCTTAAAGAACTTACCTTCGCCCTTTGCACCGGGTCTTTCCTGTGTAAGGTAATAAATACCAAGAAGCATAGCCTGCGAAGGAACGGCTACA
>JAZNTK010000030.1:0-2018 GCA_045591685.1 Lachnospiraceae bacterium | reverse complement strand
TCTGCCCAAAAAGAGATAAATCGCGCCAAACAGAAATCCCAATACGATTCCTTCCAAACCAATCCAGATACTTCCCTTGGTAAACCAATGTGCAAGTCCCCAAGTAAGTCCCACTACAATTCCGCCGTAGGGAATGTTTTTCTTTCGAAACAACTTCTCCAACGCATGCTGTACAAATACAATAATTAAGGTAAAAAGAATAACTTCCGCCAAATAATACAAATGCTGAAATACAAATTTCAAAGCGCCAAGTCTGTGAAATTCATAAATAATTTTTAAACCGCCCACATCGATATAGTTGATTACCATCATCAATCCAACCAACGCAATACTTGCTATGATTCCCTTCAGCGTCCATTTATTGTCCGTTCCATTTAACTGAAATCCCAAATTCTTTCTTGCACTTTTTATAATGAGAAAAGCAACTACTAACCAGGTAATAATCGTAACGGTCCAATGAATGATACATTCCGCCGTCGTAAACTCCTGCATGGGATGTCCGTAAATAAGGGGCTCCAACCAGAATGCGTAAAGCACTTCCAACCCTAATCCTCCAAAGGCCAGCATTGCGTATTCAAAATACTGATACCCTTCACTTTTAAAAAATGATTTTAACTTGTTTTCTTTTAACATAGTCTTATTTTTCTCTGACATACTTTTAATTTCCTTTCTTCGCAGCTTTTTCTCTGCTTCTAAACGGACTATATCAAAGATTTTCGGTTCTGAAAAATGATTTTGTTTATGTTGCAAATCAGATGATTAAGTTGCAAAAATATTGCATTTTAAGGCATAAAAAACCGTCTGCTCCCGAAAGAACAGACGGTTTAATGATTCCTTTAATTATTCTAAATTTTATAAAATCATTCCTATTTTTACGAAAAAAATCTTATTCTGCATCTGCGGTAGGCTTAATTCCTTCTTCAAATAAATCCATAACTTCTTTGGAAGGTGCCTTGTCAATAAGAGACACAACCACAGCAACAATCATACTTGCGATGAAGCCGGGAATGATTTCGTACAAACCTGTAGGGCCTGACAAGAACGCATACCAAAGTGCATCTACCACGAAGCCCACAACGATACCGGCAATCGCACCCTTATATGTAAATCTCTTCCAGAAAAGTGAAAGGATAATCGCAGGACCGAAAGCTGCACCAAACGCTGCCCATGCACATTCAACCAATGCCATAATGCCGGCACAGTTAGGATTTATGGCAATCAATAAAGCAACAATCGCAATCACGATTACAATGATGCGGCCTGCCCAAAGCATTTCCTTGTTGGATGCATTTTTACGGAATACAGGCTTATAAACGTCAGAAGCAAATGCTGATGAAGAAGCAAGCAACTGCGAGTCAGCTGTACTCATAGATGCTGCAAGGATTGCTGAAAGCAATACACCTGAAATTAAAGCAGGGAATACGCTTCTTACCATAGTAATAAACACGATACTCTTATCTTCCAAACCGCTTCCGATGTAGTGATGTCCAACGATACCTACAACAGACGCCATGATAAGAATCAAAGTTGTCCAACCGATACCGATTGCACGTGATTTCTTCATTTCTTTTTCAGACTTGATTGACATATAACGAACTAAAATATGAGGCATACCCATATATCCAAGTCCCCAACCAAGACCGCCCAAAATATCCGCAATACTTTCCCAGTTAAAAGAACCGCTGGATAAGAAGTTGTAATAGTTTTCGCCGGTTACTACTTCATAAGCAGGTACAAAATCCGGTGCCTGCATGGCAAATACTGCAACAATAGGAGCAATCATAATTGCTGCCAACATAAGCATACCCTGGAAAAAGTCGGTCCAACATACTGCATTGAATCCGCCAAGGAATGTATAGATGATAATAATTGCAGCTGCACCAACCATTGCATAAATGGGTTTCATTCCGAATACGGTATTAAACAAAGTACCGCATGCGTAAATACTGGATGCAGCATATACACAATATACTACTACAAAGATAACCGCACAAATAATCTGAAGCGCCTTGTTTTTA
>JAZNTK010000029.1:0-19885 GCA_045591685.1 Lachnospiraceae bacterium | reverse complement strand
TATTTGTATCACAAAATGCCAATAATTCTGATGTGTCCTTATAATTGCTTGCGAGGGAACCATAAAAAAATCTTGCACGGTTTCCCAATCCAACTTCAACGTATGTCTTTTTTTTCATTTTGTTTCCTTCTTTCTTTTTTTCTTTCATTATAAATCACATCTTATCATATTTACTTTATCTTTTTTTACAGCTTTTTATACTATTTTTACCTTGCATTTTATATTCACTTGCACTACAACCAATAATTTTTTGAAATTGTCTGCAAAAGTAAGACTGATTATTATAACCGCAAGCATGTGCTATCTCTGTCAAAGACATATTTGTATCAGAAATCATAGATACCGCATTTTTTATTCTTACATTGTTGACATAATCCATCAGCCCGATTCCGGTAGTTTTTTTAAAGCATCTGGAAAAATACGAAGGATTCATATTAACTATTTTAGCAACTTCGGGCAATGTCAGTTTTTCACTATAATTACTATATACATACCTTATTGCAATATTAATTTCATTACTTTGTGTACTGAAAGAATCAATAAAGCTGTCCTCATTATCGATAAAAATCGCTCTATATATATTTGTCATTAATTCATATACAAGATTATTAATAAACTGATTGGTGAAAATATCTTTATTTTTGTATTCTCTTCGTATTTTGGCGAAAATTTCCTCAATGTGTTTCTTTTTATTATTCGGCACAATAATGTGAATAAATTCGAAACAATCTTTAAACTTATTTGAATTAGCACCTAAAGAATCCAGAGTATTTTCGTCAATATAGACTTTAATATTTTCTCCATATAGAGTAGCCGGTTTTTTTGTCATGTGAAGCTTATTTTTCTTAACAAGTACAATATCACCTGAATTTATATCAAACAAATTATCATCAATAAGATAGCGTACCTTGCCAGAAAACAAATAATATATCTCATAATAATCGTGGCAGTGGAATTTCGGCATATCCTTTGTATCGTTATTAAATATTTTTTCTTCACATCTTAAATAGTGCTCCATTATGTAATCAGTCCTTTTTGCTTATCTGAGATTATCATGAAAAGCCTGGATACAAGTGTCTTGATATTCGCCGGCAAACGTTCCCGAAAGGAATCTTTCGACAGCTTCACCAAGAAGTTCTTTCCATGAGTGTTCTTCTTTTCCTGCTAAAATCGGATAGAAAAGCACCTGATTTTTCTCTGCGGCACGCAGGTCACCCGGCGCATCGCCAATCATAAGCACACGACTTTTGTCATAACCGCCGATTTCCGTGAGTTTTGAAATGAGATACGCTTTCGTACCTGGCTCCTGCCCGAACAATGCACTCAAATGTTCGGTAAGCCCGCAAGTCTGCCATTCACGCTCGAGCGCTTCGCTATTCGCAGATGAAACTACGACAATGTCAGCAGAGCAGGACATCTGTTTTAGTGCCTCTTTTACACCGTTGTAGGAGTAGTTGCCGTCAGGCAGGGCTGTGATTGCGTCATTTACCGCATATGACCATTCCAATGCAAGGCGTAGTTGCGGATTTCCGGTTTTTGCAAATTCCGCTTCCAACGCACTGTTTGAAAGCGCTGTGGTTTCCTCTGTCCATTTTTCAAGAATATGAAATTCGTGAGACAGCGGACAGATGTTTTGTTCGCGGATTGTACGCAGCGTAAGTGCAAGCGCTTGAAATCTGTTAATTCCGCGGGTTTTCGTATATAAATTGATATTTTCCCAAAGTTTCTGCACTTGTTCACGATACGCACTAAGGCCGTACACATCGACAAACTTCGGACCAAAACAGTTTTTGTGCTTGATGTTCATAGTGTCCATGGCACAGCCATCGGAATCAACGCAAATCAAAAAATCCTTTTTTTGCTTGAAATCACTTAAATTCTGCATATTGCACCGTCCTTTTATGCATGGTATGAAACGGGCCATACCGCTTCCGGATAAACTTCCCCAAACAGAACGCCTGCAGTAACTTTGGCATTATTTGGATTGTTAGAAAAAGTTATAACAACGCTTTCTGCATTGTCAGGAATTGAAATTTCCTCATAAGGAGTATTGGTGACAACAACAATGTTCTTTCGTTCTTTTAGAAGTTCTTTCAATTCTTCAATATTGCACAATTGGTCGCGTGTATAATAATTTGTGATTACAACTTTATCATATTGGTCTATTACAGTGCGAATTCGTTCCAGATCCTCTTCATCCCAGCGATACGCTGTTTCGAGATAGTCAACCTTTTTGCTGTATTGAAGACAATTTTCGTAGAGCATTCCGGAATGCCAATGCATATCGTTGAAATGGAAGATCTTTTGCTCAATCACAAGTACTGATTCTTCCTGTTTGAGCGGAAGAAAGCCCTCTTTGTCGCGGCAGATAAGCACGGAGCGTCTTGCAACATCTTTTGCAAGATCGGTTATCGCATGCTTTTTCAAAACTTCCTCAGGAACAATATCATATTCCTCATAATTATGGAAAAGACCATAGTTGTATTTCATATTGAGAATTCTATAAACCTTGTTGTCCAGTTCTTCTTCCGGAATTCTTCCATTCTTGACAAAGTCCATAATAGCGTTAAAGGTTTCATCAACAAGTTGATTCTCTGCTTTCATAAGAACAATATCTGCACCGGCTTCCAGTGCCAATGCACATGCATTTGCAACACCGTAGCGTTTCGACACACCGCCCATAGTCATACTATCGGTTGTGATTACACCTTCAAAACCTAATTTTTCACGCAAAAGTCCTGTAATAATCTTCTTGGAAACTGTTGCAATGTCATCGGGATCTATCGCAGGGAATATACTGTGCGCAATCATAATTGATGGCAATAGGTCTTGTTCTATAAGTACACGATAGGGCAAAAGCTCTCTTTCCCAAAGTGTTTTTTCATCCACATCAATTACGGGAACATTGTAATGGGCATCTACATCGGATTCACCTCTGCCGGGGAAATGCTTACCTGTGGTAATCATTCCGGCATCCTTGTATCCACGGCAGGTTTCGGCAGCATAAAGTGCAACCTCTTCTGCGTTGTCAGAATATGCTCGTGTATAAATTTCAGGGTTTTTCGGTTCAGTATTTATATCAAGAACAGGTGAGTGAACCCAGTTGAACCCAACCGCCTTGCATTGTTCACCGTTTGCCTGTGCAACAAGATATGCCATTTTAGGGTCGTTAGTTGCACGCAATCCCATTGGCATTGGGAAAAATGATACGCCGCCAAAGAAGAAGTTTGATGCATAGCCACCTTCCTGATCAAATGAAAAATGAAGAGGAATGGAAAGTGGGCGTGACTTGGCAATTTTTTGAAATTCGCTAAGAACAGCTTTGTAATCCGAAGCTGAACATAGTGGAGCATTGGAATATTTGATGTTGTTAAAGCTCTTTTTAACAACGTTGCCGCTTCGAGGGTCAATATAAGCCATAGCCCCTCTTGCAACAGGGGTAAGTCTAAGACCACCGCAGTGATACTTTGTTATATAGTCATAGGTATGTTTTTTTTGGAACAACACCGGTAAAGGCAAGTGTCATAACCGCACCAACCTTTTGTTCCAGCGTCATTCTTGAAATAAGATTTTTAAGAAATTCATTTTTCTTTTCCATAGTTTTTCTCCTTTTCTCGTTTATAGACTCAACCGTATATTTCCAATCATTTTCGCGCGTCCTCTTTCTCTGCTCTGTCACGTATATATTCATACACGGTCACGCCAAAAACACTTTCCCCATTCTCATTGACACCATACTTTACATGTTTTCCATGCATCACCTTAAGCTCAATCTTGGACTGGTCATATCCAAAGTGCTTTAACGTAGAAAGCACTAACATCGTCTGCTCATAACGACTGGCAATGTCATTATCAGCTATCAAAAACAGCATAGGAGCGTATTCCGGTTCCTGTCCGATATAATACAAAGGAGCCGCCTCATCCACTATCACACGGCGTTTATCAATCCCCCGCTCCCGTAACACATTAAAATGTGTTGTAGGCTGTCCTGCATTATGGATAAAACCGGCAATCTGTGTCGGCTCTATCTTATACGGAGCAAGGTACGCTTTATTAAAACACAACATCATGGAAAGATATCCTCCCGCGGAACTTCCTCCTACGAAAATGTTCTGACACGTTCCATACTCCTGAATATGTTGAAATACCCATGCCACGGAAGCCGCAGCATCTCTTACAAACTCAGGGAAAACAGCAGTCGGATATAACCGATAACTGACAGACGCAACTCCAATGCCTCTTTCCACCAGATAATCCGTGAAATTATTATGAGTCTTTCCACCTTTTTCCAATCCGCCGCCATGAAAATACACAAACACACTAAATTCATCCGCATCCGGCAGATACAGATCCAGCATCTGCTTTGGATGCCCGCCATCGCAATATGCAATGTCCTCTATAATCCTCATCTGACTTCTCCTTATCAATCTTATCGTTTCATTTTTTATGTATAATTACAACACAACAACTTCAAAGCCTTAAATACTGCTCTGATTCTTCCCAATAATCCATGGATTCTACAGGTTCTTCGTCAAGCTGCCAATACTGTGTCATCATACGCTCTTTGTTAGGTCCTGAATTTGCAACATCTGACAAATATTCTTTTAATTTATCTTCTGAAATTTCATATTCAGGTGCAAAATCTTTTGATTTGCAATACGAAACCAAAGTGTCAAACATAGCAGAAGTTGCTGCACTTTCTTTAATGTTTGTAAAGTTAAAACCTGTAACCAAAAGCTTTCCTTTACCCACTTTAAGCTCAAAGCAGTAACTGAAATGACGCATTGTTCTGTCATACATAAGCTCAGGTAAATCAAACTTTTTAGGGTCAAAACGATCTCTGCTTGCTTTATCCAATCCTGAAATAATTGATTTAACCTGTACAGGGAAATCATCAAGATTAATCTTATCACTATCTTCAATTAAATCATAATATTGGAAATTAATCTGTCCATCGGTAACAAAACCGTATTTTGACAATAAATCCTTGTCATCCATACCGCCGTTTATAGTACCTCTGTCCCATATTACGCCCTTATATCTTTCCCATACAGCACGGAATGAATATTTTGGTGCAGACTGTGTTTTATCCAGCAAATGTCTTGTCCAATTTGTGCGATAAATAAGCATTACACTCTTGCCATTTTCCAAGTCCTCAAATAATTCATCATTAAGCCTGTCTGTGATAATAAAGCTGTCATCTTCGCATATTTTTCGTGCATTTGCAACATAATCACAGTCCATTTTAACAGTTGCACTTACTTCCTTTGAAGGTGTAGGGAATACCCAAATTTCCCAGCTGTTGTCACACTTTGTACCATCTTCAAAATCAATTTTGCATGAAAGTATCAATTTTTCCGCTTTTTTGATTTCAGGTAGTTTAATTTCCAATGAACATATATTATATAAGCCTGATTTACGTGTATCTACATTGTCAAGAGTTCCTTGATTATATACCTTTTCTCCCTTTAGTTCGTATGAGAATACGCCTTTTGCAGGTGGATTTATTTTATATTGAGAAATAAGGACAGGGATTTTAGCAACATTACCACATTCAAAAACTCTTTCAGGAAGTTTCGCGAGAACTACCGTATCACCATTGAATTTTTTAAATTCTTCAGTTGATATGCCGTGTGGGTCATCAAAACAATCTACAACACCATTTGAATTTTCATACTTGTCTGTATCTGCAAACTGTAACATATGGAAACCTGACAAAAGCTTACTGGAGCGTATTCCCTCAAGAGCAGTTTTCCAGCATCTAAACTGAAAATCCTTTGTAATCTGAAGAGTTTCGGCAAAGTTTTCCTTATACCCTTTTGCTTCAAGCATTTTGATTTCCTCATCAACCCACCATGGTGCAGGAATATTATATTTTTCAAACTTCTCTTTTAAAGCGTAATAATCTCTCCACGAAGTGTAGTGACAAACCTCGTGTGCAATAAGAGGTCTGTTAAAGGAAATACTTCTGCGGATTTTACAATCATCCTCTTCCTTTACCATTTCTTTATCATCAATACTGCCAAAGCATAGAAGATTATCTGTATTTTCAAACATATCTGCGTTTTTTCCATATGGGAAAAAGTAACTCATATGCTGAACATCAAAATCCACGTAATCACGGTCATATTCGCCGTGAGCGCAGGTATCAAGGAACAATCTTGTTGGGTCATTTTCTTTAATAAAGTCACGAATTTCCTTTACTCTTGGTTTTTTGCCCGGCTCTCTTATTTCATTGCCTATACAGTAAACCATAAAGGATGGATGATTATACAGACTGTGTATAATTTCAATTATTTCCTCATTGGTTGCAAAGTCATTTTTACCATACAACATTTCGTGAAGATTATTATACTTCTTCTTATTTCTTCTCATTTCAATATGTATCAGTATACCAAGTTCATCGGCTGCCCTGAAGCATTCCTCCGGTGGAATAACAGAATGAAATCGTATAGTGTTAAAACCATAACTCTTTGCCATTTGAATATTCTTTTTGTAAAATTCATATTCCGACAAATTACAGTTATTCTGATGCTCATGTGCCGCAGCACCACGGATGTATGCTCTCATATAAAATGGGAATCCGTTTAAGTAAATGTATTTTTCATCAGTTTCAAAATAACGGAAACCGAAAGAATCTGTTACTTCTTCAGCACTGCCATCTTCATATATAATAGCAGCACTAAATGAATAGAGATTAGGTTCTTCCACAGACCACGCCTTTGCATCAAAAGATGCGGTTATAAACATAGTATTGTCGCTACACTTTTCAACACCTTCGCATACTACCTTATCACATTCAGTTATCTTCCATACACATTCTTTTATATGTAATTCTGATATTATTTCTATTTTAGCTGCATCTGACACCTTGCCGGCAACTATTTACAAAATTGTATTATTTTTTGTTTTCATATTAGCCTCCAGAGTTTCTCTGTCAATTTTAATGAATCTGAACACCATTTTGGATCAAGTGTTTTTGAAGATGTTCAATATCCAGTTCCATAAAGTTATCTGTTATTGTTGCTGCTGTCCCTGCAGCCTGCCCGGTTACAGCGCAGGCCGGAATGACTCGTGTGATATCCCACATGGAATCTGAAGCTGATATGCACCTTCCTGCCGTAATTAAATTCTTCACTCTTTTACCATAAAGACATCTATAAGGAATTTGATAGATCGGTCCTCGTTTTCTCCAGTTGGATATCATGCCTATACTATCATAAAATTCTTTTCCTTCATCTATTACGTCTATAGTATAATTAGCAGAAATTCGACGGGTCATTCTTACCTGTGGAATTGTAGGAATCGTAACCGGCATATATCCTGTGTCTATTTGACGCTGTTGCATTATGTCTTTTTTAACAGCTTCATGACTTAACATAACAAATTCACTTAATTCGTCACCGTCCACACCTTGAAAGCGCTTATCTATCAACAATTTAACTTCTTTTTTTCCACGCTTTTTCTCTTCCTCAGATATATCTGCTGCCCCTAGACTCTTACGATAATATCCACTACTATCCACATAATAATACCATGCAGCAAGAACATTTTTCTGTCCAAACAATGCGGTATCTTCTCCTGCCATAGCACATATATCCGCATCCCCTGTAGCATCGACAACCGTTTTTATCTTCATGGCACTCCGGCCTGATTTGTTTTCAAGAATAAGCGCCGAAATTTTATCATTCTCCTTTGTAGTTGCACATACACTTGTTCCATAATATACAGTTACTCCTGCTTCTTTTAAAAGTTCTTCTGAACTTATTGCAAATAACTGTGCATTAAATCTGACACGGAATCGCTGCGCATGTTTTTCTTCATCAGTTCCATTTTCCAACCACGCTGCAGGGTATTCCTTTTCATATCCGTATTTTATAGATACCTTAAGCAATTCCTCAGCAATCCCAAAACTTACCTGATGTCCAAAGCCATCATCCAATGGAAGATACGTTGTAACGATTCCAGCCGTTGCCAAACCACCCAATATGTATGTTTTCTCAATCAAGGCTACCTTTGCTCCTTGCCTTGCTGCTGCAAGTGCGGCAGCAATTCCTGCTACACCACCACCTACAACGGCCACATCATACCGATACTTTATAGGCGTCACGAATTCTTCCCTTATATAGTCCATATACTCACAATCCCTTACGCATAAATATTACGGTAATTTATATCGCATAGCTTTCTCAATGCTTCCAGAAAATAAAAGTCACCATAAATCAAACCTACATTTACATTTTTATTTTTCGGCTTGTGTCCCGTTCCTCCGGTAAGTAAAACTTCTCCATCAGACTTATACTTCTCATACATATCCGTCAAAATTTCTTTTGCTGCATTCATATATTTCTCACCGTTTTCAACATACCCTGACAATGTTACAAAAGCACTGGCAGCACATGCACCTGCACTGGTATCCGGTATAAATTCCTCTTCATCCGGCAGGCAAAAATCCCATGCAGGAGTTTTACAGTTACTTTTTTCAATGAAATTATCTGCACATTTTTGGGCTGTTTCCAAATATTTTTTATCTCCTGTATTTTCATACATTCTAGTATACCCGTAAATTGCCCATGCCTGACCTCGTGACCACTGACTATCCGGACTATAGCCCTGTCCACCAAGATACTGTACAAATTCACCTGTCTCTGTTGCAAACTCACACATATGATACGCTGTACCATTATCACGGATTAATGTCGTAAGCATTTTTTCTGCGTGTGCTATGGCAACGTGCTTAAAACGCATATCTTTCGTCTCCCTTGCTGCCCAGAAAAGTAAGCGAAGATTCATCATATTATCAATGATGCTTTTGCCAATCTCCTCACCCGGCCAGGACATGATTGCTCCCCATTTCAGATTGAATCTTCCTGCCAATAAAGCTGCCGCATGCTTTGCACGATTAAGAGAACGTTCATTTCCGGTCAATGTGTAGTTTGCAACCGCACTGTCTCCCCACATAAAGCCCACATCATGGTGCAAGCCATTAAAAACATCAAGCGCCCTATCCAGCTTATTCTCGCATTCCTCGGCAATAGAACGAAACATCTCATTCCCTGTAATATCATACATCTGCCATAACGTTCCGGCCCAATATCCATTGGTCCACCATGTAATATCCATCTGCTCCATATCATCCCACTTGCCCTCTCTGCCGACATGTGGAAAGGTGCTTCCAATTACCGGAGCCGTTTTTGTTAATTTTTCAAGCACCTCTGCATATATCTGTTCTACAGTCATCCTTTTTTACCTATTTTTTACATAATAAGGTTCTGTTATATCAAAATATAAACACAACTTCAATAATTATATTTGATATACAGAACCTTAACTTATAAGTTTCACATATTATTTATAAACAACCACGCCTTTTTCAGCAAGTTCAAGCAATCTTGCAAGTCCATAATTTTCTAACTCTTTTATATACTGATCCCAGTCTTTGTCCAGAGACTTCTCTCCGGAAATAAAGCTTGCTGCATGGGATAGTACATGATTATTAGCCGCGGCAAGAATCTCACCATATTCTGAAGATTCATTAGCATCATCCAATTTAATCATGTTAAATACACTTTCCCCTACACTGAATGGAGCATACAATTCCTGTGCTTCCATACGAGCCTTAGCAACTGTATGGGTGATTTCGCTTTCAAAATATGTGTGGAAATCTGCTTCCGGATCTCTAAATCCCATATAGAATGAACCCCAAGTAGTATTTGGTGCAGCATCAGAAGCAGAAATCGGTGTCATATATAATGCTTGTTCGCCATTGATAGCTATCTGTCCTTCTTGTGCAAGTATTACAGATGAATTACCTCCTGCTCTGATGGCAGGCTCTTCATCCAACAAACCATCCAGCCACTTAATTGCAGTCACTGGATCTTCACAGGAAGATGTAACATGCATAACGCTAGTTCCGTTAACTGTATTCGTAGGCACAGTTCCTGTATAACCACTTGGATTCTTTACAGGAGGCAAAGCAACAAATTCTGTACTTCTCTCTCCGCCATTTGTAGTAAAGTAAGGTGACCACATTCCAACAGAAGAGAACAAAACAGGAGGATCGCTTTCACCTAAAGATGTAAGTGTAGTTCTGTCTAAAGAGATAGAGTCAGGTAAAATCAGTCCTTCAGAGTACAGCTTATTGATATATCTTAAACCTTCACGCCATTCTTCTGTAGCCGGTGCAAATACCAATTTGCCATCTTCAAGATACATCCAGCTGTTTCCGGTATTAACAAAGTTGTTCATTAAGTAATACAACATACCATATTGATTTTTCATACCTCTGGAGGCATAAGGAATCTCATCCTTCTTACCATTGCCGTTTAAGTCTGTTTCAGCAACCTTTTTAAACAGTTCATAGAGATCATCTGTTGTCTTTATAGATTCAGGTGTCACATTTAATGCGTCTAACCAAGGCTTATAAACCCACAAAACATTTGGATATTTAGCAAGATCAGTAGAATTCAGATAAGGAATACCATAAATAGCTCCGTCTGGGCTTGTCATAGCAGATCTCCAATCAGGATTTTCCTCAAACATTCTCTTAATATTAGGAGCATGCTCTTCAATCAAATCTGTCAAATCAATAAATACGCCGTCAATACCATACAAATCTCTCTCTGCAGGAGATACATTTGCACCATATAATACATCAGGCAAATCATCCCCTACTACCTTCAATGAAAAAGCCTGCTTAGGATCTTCTGCAATTTCCCAATTTACATGAATACCGCTGTATTCTTCATACCATATAGTAAATTCATTTGTTTCAATATTTTCAACAAAAGCATTTACTTCAGAAAGAACACTCAGTTCCTTAGGCTCTTCCGGCTGAGTCTCTGTGGTTTTTGATGTCTCTCCTGACACCTCTGTTGTAGTAACATCGCTACTACTTGCGCCCTGTTGATTTCCACAACCAGAAATCAAGCCAGCGCACAACATGCTTGTTACAAGCATCATACCAATTACTCTCTTTTTCATAATTGTTCCTTTCTGTCACACTTGTGACTATAAATATTTTATTAAGATTGCGTGACCGCAATTTTAACCCTTTACTGCTCCCATTAATACGCCCTTTACCAAATGTCTTTGCACAAAAGGATATACCAATAAAACAGGAATCGTCGATACCACAACAGAAGCATACTTCAATACCTCTGAACTTGCCAGCATTACTGCGCCGCCCTCATTCTCCATCATCATTTCTAATTCTCCGGTTTCGCCAAGAAGTATAATACCTCGCAGTACTGACTGTAATGGTTGTAATTCATTTTTTGTAATATAAATCTTTGCAGTAGCATAATTATTCCAGTGATAAACTCCATAGTACAAAGCAAGAACAGCAATAGTTGCCCTTGAGAGTGGTAATGCAATTTTTCTCAAATATTGGAATTCACCACAACCATCCAAGTAAGCCGATTCTCTAAGTGCCTCCGGTAATGCCTCAAAAGTCGTACGCAAAATGATTACATAGTGTACTGAGAGCGCAGCCGGAATGACCATGGCCCACATAGTATTAATTATATGTAAATCTTTCATAACCAGATAGCTAGGAATTAATCCACCGCTAAACCATGTGGTAAACAGGAAAAGTAACATTAGACCCTTTCTACCACGCAAGTTAGTTCTTGATAAAGGATACGCTGCTAAAATGGTCAAAACCAAATTGATTGTCGTTCCCACAAGAGTATAAATAGCAGAGTTTTTCATACCTACCCAAATTTTTGGAGTTCTAAAGAAAGCTTTAAATCCTGCTAATGTAAAGTCCACCGGCAAGAAATTAACTTTACCTGCCATGATGGCCGCACCATTACTAAAAGCTGAGCTAACAACAATTAACATTGGATATCCTATTACAACCAACAAAAATAACATAATCCCATATACACATAAATCAAAAAGGATATTGCTCTTTCCTTGCTTAAACAAACGCATTATAATTTCTCCCTTCAATTATCACCGTAAATATTACCACAAACCATAATGTGCAACTTTTTTGGACAATTTGTTTGTCGCAACGATTAATACAAGCGTAACTACATTAGCCACAAAACCAATCGTCGCAGGATATGAGTAAAGCGGTCTACCAGTAGCAAAAGCAAGATTATACTCATATGTACTGAGAACCTCTGACACCTGCAAGTTTGCTGCATTCTGCAACAAATAGCTCTTTTCAAAACCTACATTCAGCAGACCACCCAATTGTATAATCAACTGTACTACAATAGTCGGTGTTATTGTAGGCAAATCGATATGCCAAACGCGCTTCCACTTAGATGCTCCGTCAATAGCAGCAGCTTCGTGCAATTCTTTGTCAACAGCGCTCAACGCAGCATAGTACAGGATAGACCCCCAGCCTAACCCTTTCCAAACACCACTCCAAACAAACACATGGCGATAATATTTTGCCCCCTGTAAAACATTAATTTTTTCTCCTGTTATTGCTTCAAGCATTCTGGTAAAAATTCCTGAATATCCATTAAAGAACAAATATACCATTGATACCAGGATAACAGTAGATAAGAAATGTGGCAAATATGTAACGGTTCTCACAACACTGGTAAGTCGACTGCTTCTACAGTAATTCATACAAAGAGCCAATATAATTGAAAATGGCATGATGACAAAAAGAGAATATACACTAATTATCATTGTATTTTTAACAAGCATCCACGCATTGGGTGCTGTGAAAAATCTAATAAAATTATCGAGCCCTACCCATTCGCTTCCGTCAAAACCTTTTGTAGGTTTAAAATCCATGAAAATAATTCTCAATCCATACATCGGATAATACTTTATTACCAAAAGATATACTATCGGCAATGCAAGCATTGCGTACAACTGCCATTGATTACGAAGATCTTTAAAAAGTTTGTTAATATAAGTCTTATTTTTTACATTCATTACACTTTTTCCTTCCTGTGTCAATTAATCATCTACTTCAAGTTTACTTTTTTTTACCTTTATTTCAAGGAACACATTTCCATATACGCATACAAAACTCCATAACCTTGCTAAAAATCCTTATATTCGCTTGGAGTAATTCCCATCACCTTCTTAAATGCCCTTCGGAAGCTGACATCCGATGTATATCCAACACCCAATGCAATATCATGAAGCTTCATTTCACTGCCTTTTAGCAATTCGCAGGATTTTTCTATTCTCATTTTTTCAACAAAAGTAGAGAACTTTTCTCCATATGTGGCTTTAAACAAGTCAGATATATAATGTTCATTGAACCCAAGCGTTGTAGAAATATGTTTTAACGAAAGCGAACTGTCCGAATAGTTTTCTTTTATAAAATTCATTATTTTTAATGCAGACTGATTTTGAGAATACTGCCTTTGTGATGAAAGCTCATTACAAATTTCAGGGATAGCATCAGACAAAAGTGCAAAATAACCATCTATACTCTGCTCTATTTTTATTCTTTTTCGCACCTCATTCATTGAAATATCATTTTTTTCTGCAAGCAATATAATACTTTTTTCCAGCCTTTGTTTAATAATTTCAATTGCTTTCGCAGACAATTTTTTCGAATTATCCACAAAATTTTCTTTATACACACTGTACACAAGTGTTTTTGCTTCTTCTGCTTTTCCCGCCATTATATAGTTACATATTTTTTCATCATATACTTCCGGATAATAATAAATATCTTCCATTTGTTCCAGTTCCGAATACATGCAAATTGCAGCTCCGAATGTTTCATTATAGCTGATAACTTCCTTTGCCCGCGCATACGACTCACCAATGGAAATTATAGAATTTACAGCATTACCTGCTACAATTCCTAACTCTATGCCATATGCATATACAATTTCAACATTGATAATGGATATAATATTATGTATAACCGCCTCTACATCATCATTTTCATTGAGTGCTAATATACATATTGTTTCTTTGGCAGTAGTATCAAAAATCTCTACAGCCCTTTCAATATGCTTATATAGCAGCTCTTTTACAAAATCTTTTACGCTCATGTTATCCAGAAGCATTGCCCTGTAGTCCGTATTTTTGTATCTGATGCATAATACGATACATCTTCCATTGGTAATATTCAGATTTAATTTATTTAATGCCTCTATATCTTTTTCTTTGTCACCGTATGTATTTCTTATAAGCTTGTCCAGAACCTCATACTTATATGATTGTTCAAACATGTCAATCTGATCTCTGAATCGGTTATTCTCGCTCATTAACATATTAACCAATTGTTGTATATATCTATAATCAGCCTTTTTTATTTCTTTTATATCATCGTTGTAAATGTTTCCATGTTTTCTGAACATATTAATTATTTCGAATATTTCACGATAGTTCTTTACAGTAAAATAAATACAAAGAAAAACACTTATTAACGTTGGTGCAACTCCATATACCACACTGTAAATATATGCTTGTTTAGTATCGATATTTTTAAACAGTTCCGGAATATAAACATCGATTCTCCAATTTTTATCATCGGCAACACAACTCATTTCCCACATATCGGTTTCTGAAAGGTTATATTGATAACTCTTTCCATAAATTAACCTATCACGACTGTCATATACATAAAACTCTCCATCCTCACCTAAAACTTCAAAAACATCACTAAAGAGTGCCTCTACATCTACAATCATAGTCAACTGGCCACAAAGCTTCCTTGTCACATCTATCGGCATGGGCATTCTGCACTCAATCACATTCATAGATGCACTATCCAGCTTTACAGCCATACTTTCACTGTATTCCAACGCTCTTGGTAAATTTTCAATTCTTTCAACAAAATCTTCAATACTAAAATTTTCTATTTGATATCTATGCCTAAAATAAGTTTCCGCCGTGGCATAAGATGCATCATTCGTAATAATTCGATCATTATTCATATCATAATAGTATATTGCAGTCACATTACTATCAATCATCAATGAACCGAACATATCCTTTACCTTCAAATACTGGGCAGTATAGGAATACTCCCCTTTTCTCAAAAAATCAATATATTGCACAAGTGCATCATTCTTAGCAATTGCATACATCAATCTTTCAATACCTTCAATTTTTTTAATACTTCTATTAAACGCAGTTTCTATACTTTTCTGTTTTTCAACAACCATTTCTTCGTGAAAACGATTTACAACAACTCTACTAAGAAATATAGTAGACAGTATGGGCAGTATGATTGTGATCACGTAAGGCATAGCCAAAAAAAACAGTGTTTTAAAATTCTTTTTCATATTCATCCTATTACAATTCTTTTTTATTGTCTCATTAGCTCAATTAACAAGCGATGTCCAATTGCAACTAGAATTTCTTCGTCTTTTTCAAGTTTACTTTTGTTTTTACTCGTATTTCAAGGAACACATTTCCATATACGCATGCAAAACTCCATAACATTGCTAAAAATCCTTGTCAACTACTATTTTACTCTTTTTTTAGCCAGACGTATATTGGTTTATTTTGGAAGTCAGGTAATAGAAAATGCGCGCGACCTGTTACTTTCCGGCGAAGTAAATGTAACAGAGGCCGCGCGCCCTCTGCTTGTGTGCAAGTAGGACACAGGAATTATTTAAAGTCCAAATAATCTTTTTGCGTTGTTAAATAAGATATTATCTTTATCCTGTTGGGAAATCAATGCATACTCAATCCGTCCCCGTTGTGCGCTTGCTGCATAAGTATCGGTTCCAAATAAAATCCGATCCGAACCGATTTGCGATATCGCATACTCGATCAGCATATTTTTCAAGCTGGCCTTTCCCGAAGTGTCCGTATAAACATTTCTGTGTTTGGCATTTTTAATAGCATTGATATGAAGCGGTCCGCCCAGATGCGCTATAATAAAGGTCACGTTAGGAAAAGAATCTGCAAAAGTGATATAATCTGCCGCCTTTTCCGGATGGATCTGCACAATGGCGGAATGCTTTCCCGCGAAAGAAAAGATTTTTTCGCCCTGTTCTTCAATCGAATACTTATGCAATACCGGATGTAACTTAATGCCAACGCACTTTTCGCTTTTCAGCATTCTGTCCGCTTGTTCGAAGGTGCTTTCATTTTGCGGGTCGATCACGACCCATTGATAAAGATTCGGAATATCCTGCACCAGCTTAAACATATCTTCGTTTGCCTGCGCAGTATTAGCTCGATCGGTCAATGCCTCAAAGGGTGATGCAAAAACAGTGCTGATTTTTGCTGCTTTCTCAATCTGTGACAGCGTATTCCAATAGGCTGTATAATAAGAGCCCTCCTGCATCACATCTGAAAGCGTAATGGGTGCTAAGGATTCCACAGGTGTGTAATGAATATGGCAGTGTGTATCGATTGCGTTTATTTTCATAAGATCTCTTTCTGTTAAATTGGTCTGACTGATTATGGCTCATGACACAACAAGACTATATAATCATCCTGACTATATTTTTCTATAAATTCCAAACTTTTTTCAATACAGTAGGAACTTCCCGTCGGAATTTTTTGCTCTAGGTTTTCTCTTGCGTAACATTCGTCCCCAACAATCACATACTTCTGTTCTCCTATTGCAAATTCCACTACGCATGAGCCAATAGAGTGTCCGCCCACTTTAATAACTTTTACACAGCCTGCAACCTCTGCACTTTCTTGAAAGCACTGCACCCGAAAACCCTCCGGTATATATTTCCCCCCGGCGCGTTCGTACTCCTGTTGCTGAATATAAATTGTCGCTTTATCAAAATGACAGACCGCCTCAATATGGTCATGGTGGGAATGCGTAATAATTACATCCGTAATATCTTCCGGCAGAATCCCCTGTCGCTTCAGAGCCTCTACCGGGCCGCAGAAATTCTTCATTTCAAATTTCGGCATAGTATCGCACCCTGCATCCACAAGAATCATATGCTTGTCAGTTTTAATAAGATAAATAGTAAACGAAATAGGCAGCCTCTTATCCGATGCTCCTCCCGGGAAAATGCACCTTTCTGCCAATGTGGATTCCGCATACTTAAGCGGTGTAACACTTAATACATTTTCCATCATCTCATCCTCTAAATTATTCTCCAACCTTAAGAACAACCTTTCCGATATTTTCGCCACGATATAAAATATCATGTGCAGCTTCCGCTTCCGTAATTGGCAATGTCTTATAAATGGTCGGCTTCACTTCGCCTGTTGCAACCTTCGGCCACACATCCCGAACCAGACTTGCCAAAATTTCAGCTTTCACCTGCGGCGTTCTGGAGCGAAGTGTACTTCCGATAATCCTTACATTTCTTTTGAAAATGTTAACAAGGTCTATCTCTGTTTTTGCACCAGCCATGGATGCAATCATAATCCATCGAGCACCATGGGTTAGATACGGAAGACATTTACCCATTACTTCACCACCAAGACAATCAATGGCCACATCCACTGCATGTCCTTCTTCCAGCTGCTGCTTTAAAACTTCTACGATGTCCATCTCATCGGTATGTACAACAACATCTGCATGGAGATGCTTAATAGCTTCTGCATTCTCTTTCGTACGTACCGTTGTAATTACACGAATTCCAAATGCCTTTGCCATTGGAATAATTACACTTGCAAGACCACTCGCTCCGGCATTCATTAAAAGTGTATTTCCCGGCTGAATCTTCGCTTCCATAAAAAGATTTAAGTACGCCGTTGCAAAAGCCTCCGGCATTGCAGCAGCCTCTACCATAGAACAGTTATCCGGTATTGGCATAAGCATATCATACTTTACGTTTGCATATTCAGCATAACCGCCACCGCCAAGTAATGCACATACCTTGTCTCCAATTTTCCAATCAGACTTTTTAGCTGCTTCTTCTCCAACTTCAACGATGGTTCCTGCAATCTCAAGCCCCATCCACTCAGGACATCCCGGTGGTGGAGGATAATTCCCTTCCCGCTGCATCAAGTCTGCACGATTTAATGCAGCAGCCTCAATCTTCACAAGGCAGTCCTCTGCTCCTACAATCGGATTAGGTACATCATCCCATCTTAAACTTCTGTCATCATTTATCAGTATTGCTTTCATCTTTTTCCTCTCTTCCTAAAATCCCATATCATCTCTGATTGCTTTCGAAACAGATAATAACGGCTGACCAACTGTAGAGCGTACATCATGCTCATATACACAAAGGTGCATACAGCATCCAAGCTTCATACCCAATCTTCTGTGAATAGAGCTTTCACCTCCGCTTAAAAATAAGAACGGAATACCCAACTCATTTTTCAACAGATTAGTAATGCGCAAATTCTCTATCTGCTGTTCCATATTATCTGCCCTGACAACAATTTTGGCAATATCTGCACCACGTCGTTTATGCTCCAATGCAATTTCTAAAACTCTTTCCGCAGGTATAAACTTTCTTACGTGAGAAGACATCAAAACCTCTGCACCTTTACTATGCAGTTTGTCAATAAGCTCCATCTGCTTCTGAATTGCCGCACCATCCAGAGCAACTTCGTCCGGCTGCGGGTCATACAAATCACCCATTACATCCACAAGTGTAGCACCACAGTCTGCCAATCCCAAAAGTCCTTCTGCCAGTTCTTCATCCGTTTTTCCAAGGTTTTTATGTCTACGGTAATTGGTCACATAAATCGGCTTTCCCCGCATTTCATTAAAGATTCTTCGATATGTTTCTTCATTATGATATTCTCTAAACATAGCTTCTACCTGCAGCCCAAACGCCTCTGCTCCGGAGTGCAACGCATTACGAATTCTGCCTATTGCCACTTCCGGAGTTTCACACTGCAGTATAACTGTCATCAATGGATTTTCGTGATTTAAAAAAGTCGTCTTCATATTATCCTCTCCTCATTGCATTTCTTCCGCCGTCAATCATGATGTTTTCACCATTGATAAACTGTCCCTTATCGGAAGCAATAAACAAGCACAAATCAATAATTTCCTGTGGCTCGGCAGCCCTTCCCAAAAGAGTTTTCATCTTTGCCATCTGTTCTCTTGTAAGTACCGGACCCGGAGAAACACAGACACATCTTATATTATGCCCCGCACCATATTGTGCTATGGATTTCGTCAAGCCATACATAAGACCTGCTTTAGAAGTAGCATAATCTACAGCCCCACCGGAACCTTCCGCACCGCTTATAGATCCAATGTTTAATATCAGTCCGCTCTTCTGCTCTCGCATCTGTTTTAAAACAGCATGTGCAAAATAAAATGGGCCTTTCAAATTCACATCAATCCCCCAGTCAAATACATCAATCGGTACATCCGGAAATTCGTCCTTACTACCTACGCCAAGCATCCTTCTTGCATTACCTCCCGCAAAATTTGCCATGACATCAATGCTTCCGAAAGTTTCTACAGCTTTATCCCTCACATTGCACACCTGACCGTAATCCCGTATATCGCAGACTACACCAATAGCCCTGTTTTCATGCTTCTCATTTATCTCCGCAACCTTCTCTTCCAAAGCATCCTTGTTCACATCACTCATAACAATGTGTCCACCAAGCCTTGCCCATTCCTGTGAAAATAATAATCCCATTCCGGATGCTGCACCCGTAGAAATTGCTACTTTTCCCGTAAAATCCATATATGTTCTCCTTCCTATCTATATGTTTCTTTTATTATGCACCTTAATTACATTAATCTACAATAACAAAAACGATATCTTTTTATCATTTCTGATACTTTTTTATTTCTTATAGTTGATATTATTTGCACTTTTGATATAATCATTTTGTAGTAGGTCAATTTACAGTAAAATAGCTTACATTAAGAGGTTAAGTTTGAAACAAGGAGACAGCAGTTAGAGAATAAATTTGAGCATCACAAATAAGCCATCTTTGGGTGGCTAAAAATTGAATATGAACGCAACACCTAATCAGGAAACTGGTAAAGGATCATCTTTGATGAGGTAACCTCGTTGTCTGAGCAGATTAAGCGCCT
>JAZNTK010000028.1:0-6258 GCA_045591685.1 Lachnospiraceae bacterium | reverse complement strand
TAAGTCAAGAGCTGCAACCTTTGCTCCGCACTGTGCAAAAGCTCTTGCCATAGTGCCGCAGATGACACCGCCTGCTCCGGTAACAACTACTACTTTATCCTTAAAATCAATCTGAATGGGAATATTAATCATCTTTGTTTCCTCCTATCTTTTTCCATCGAGTCTGTCAAGCATGTCCCACACGCCCAACATATACATAACACCTAATGCTCTGTCGTACAAACCATAACCGGGACGTACATTTCCGGGGCCTTCGTCCCACAAATGCCTTCCGTGGTCGGGGCGGATATAGCCTTCATAACCGCAGTCATGGTATGCTTTTAAAATTTCAAGAATGCCGGTATCACCGTCGCAATCACGATGGCTTGCTTCTGAGAAATCACCGTTCTCGAAATGCTTTACGTTACGGATGTGTGCAAAAGCAATACGGTCGCAATGCTTGCGAACGATAGCTGCCACATCATTATCAGGGTCAGCACCCAGCGAACCGGAACACAACGTTAAGCAGTTGCAAGGGTGGTCAACCATTTTAAGGAAACGGTCGATGTTTGCCTCGTTAATCAGGAGTCTGGGCAAACCGAAAATATCCCATGGGGGATCATCCATATGAATAGCCATCTTGATGTTGCATTCTTCACAGGTAGGCATAATTGCTTCAAGGAAATACTTCAAATTCGCCCACAAAGTTTCATGGTCCACATCTTTGTAATCCTTAAACAACTGGTCCAATTTTGCCATTCTTTCAGGCTCCCAGCCGGGGAAGGACATATTATACTTCTCTGTAAAATCAAGGATATACTTTGCCATAGCATTGTAGTCATCCTGGATCATATTTTTCTGATAAAAGAGAGCTGTCGAACCATCTCCTACCGGATGGAACAAATCACTTCTGGTCCAGTCAAAAATCGGCATAAAATTATAACAGATTACCTTAACTCCGAACTCGGAGAGATTGCGGATACATTGCTTATAATTCTCAATATACATATCTCTCGTCGGTTTACCAATTTTAATATCATCATGCACATTTACGGATTCTACCACATCCATGTTAAAACCGTATTTATCCAACTGTGCTTTTACTTCAGCAATTTCTTCTTTTTCCCAAATTTCACCGGGCATTTTGTGGTGCAAAGCCCAAACAATGCTTGTTACACCCGGAATCTGTTTGATGTCAGAAAGTTTAATTTTGTCATTGCCTTCGCCATACCAGCGAAACCCCATCTGCATTGGCATAGTTCTACCTCCTTATTTGCTTTCATACCTTCTGTTAGTATTTCACTACACTATATCCATTATATAAAAAGTAACTTCACTTCCGTTAGTAAAATTTCGTGTTTTTATAGTATAATTTTTTGTTTTATTTTTTACTAAAATTATTGTGCAAATATAAACTTATTCTTATCTTCTTAATATAGTAAAACCGGTAGATTTTATTCTACCGGTTTTATTTTGCTGATTCGTAACAATTTTATTCCTGACAATATCCTATTTTTACTAATATATCTTCTGATCCAGACCCATGCGACTGATAATACGGTTGATTTCATAATAAATCTTTTCTTCGTCCATGGTCAGCACACAGCGGTTCTCCATCGTGATTTTACCGTCAATAATAACCGTCTCAACTTCGGAACCGTTGGCAGAATATGCCAATCCCGCAATTAGATTATTGTTCGGCATCAGGGACGGTGTGTTAGTATTTAAAATCACCAAATCTGCTTTCTTGCCGGCTTCGATGGAGCCAATAGAATCTTCCATACGAAGTGCTCTTGCGCCGTTGATAGTAGCAATCTTAAAACCATCTTTTGCACTGATGCACTGGGCAGTCTCTCCTACGCCCTTATGAATCAGGGTTAAAAGGCTTAATTCATGGAACATATTCAAGGTGTTGTTGCTGGCCGCACCATCGGTACCAAGGCAGACATTTACACCTGCATCAAGCATCTTGGGCACAGGCGCAAAACCATTGCCAAGCTTCATATTGCTGGCAGGATTGGTTACCACGCTGACATTTTTATCTTTTAAAATAGCTATATCTTCATCTGTCACGTGCACGCAGTGAGCCGCAATGGTAGGGCGGTCAAAAATACCGCTTCTGCGGGCAAGCTCAATAGGAGTACAACCGTACTGCTTCATACAATTTTCGATCTCAGTACGACTTTCGGACAAGTGAATGTGAATGCCCATATCATTCTTTGCAGACTCTTCGGCCACAATATTTAAGAAAGCTTCATCGCAGGTATAAGGCGCATGGGGTCCTAAGAAAAAGGACAGTCTGTCGCAATCCTTGACCGCATCACGCTCTTCATAAGCCTGTCGCAGACGCATAGCACCCGCCTCATCATTGCCGTTTCCTACAAGGCCTCTGGAAATCACGGCACGCATGCCGGACTCTTTGACCGCACGGGTAGTCTGATGAATGTTCATCTGCATATCATTAAAACAGGTTGTACCGCTCTTCATCATCTCTAAAATGGCAAGGTTTGCTCCCCAATATGCATCCTCATCAGTCATAGCGTCTTCAATCGGAGAAATGGTGCCAAACAACCAGTCACCGAAAGCCAAATCGTCTGCCACATTTCGCATAAATGCCATATAGGAATGGGTATGACAGTTGATAAAACCGGGCATTAAAAGTTTACCTGCGCCGTCAATAATTTTATCTGCGGTATTCTCTGCTTCGGTAAGATATGCTTTCTTTTCGATGCAAAGTTTCTCGCTGTTTACATAGTTGGTTGTCGCATCTTTGACGTCTGCAATAACACAATTTTCGTCTGTGATAACAGCCTCAATCACGCCCTGATTCACAACCACGCTTGCCTTCTCGATTTTATTTAAACCCTCTCCATCGGGCAAAATAGCTTGAATATTTTTGATTACGATTTTCACTACTGCTTCTTCTCCTCTTCGTCCATATACTCTTTTACGGCGTTGTCCACGTTTTTACCGATTCTGGAAGTAACAAACACCAACGCATAGTAAAGGGGAATCCCCAAGAAAATCATCCAACCCGGGTGCCAGAATCCGCCGGCTACGCCAAGGAAAATATAGATGATAACGCACAAAACCGGGAAAACAAGATGAGTAAGAATGCCTGCTTTTTTAGCGGGCGCACTTGTATCATCTGCCTTTTTATCGGTTTCTTTCTGTGTATTATCCGCATCCGCTACCGCTGGTTTTATATTGGCATAGACTGCTTTGCTTTCATCATATTTGGGCATTTCACTGCCGGAATATAAAATACGGTCAATAGACATTTCATACGTCTTAGACAACTGCATTAACGCGCCGGCGTCCGGAAGTTTACTTCCCTCCTCAAACGCCTGCAGTTCTTCCAGCGCAATGCCGCTTTTCTCAGCAACTGTTTCTATGGTAAAATTCTTTTCTTCCCTTACTTCTTTTAAACGTGTTGCAACCTGACTCATATTTGCCTCCGTTTTAAACTTGTTGTATTTGCATATTATAATGTATTTTCATTGGCTCATTGTGTATGCGTATAGTATAACATTATTAGAAAGCCTTCTTCAAGACTTGCTTACATACTTAGGATTGCCACCAAATGTGAATAGCGTTCTGTTTTGTTACAGATATCTTCTTCTGTCACTCCGTAATAAAGATACTTGTAAAACTGAAATTTATCTTCTTTCCCGTTGTTCTAATTAGGTATCTCGGTTAAAAACGCTCTTACTTCTTCACTGATTGTATCATACTCATAATCATGGACATAATGCGGGCAGTCCAAATTGATAAGCTTTCCGTTTTCAACATTTTCCAAGTAACTTTCCTGATAGCCTTTCCACTCATCTTCATTCCAGCCCGTTCCGCTTCCATTTGACACAAATAAAAGCATCGGAATTTGTGGCACTCCGTTCGCCTGAACAATTCCGGCACTTTCTTTAATCGTCTCCACTTCATTCAACATCGTTGTTGTTGCTGTTTTTTCAAAAAATATGGCTCTGTATATTTCTTTTTCCGTATCAGAAAGAGTCCCATATTTGATTGCATCGCTCTCCGCAATTCCCGGTAAAATTCTTGTAATTCCAATCCTTGCAGCAAATTGACTAAGTTTAAGCATTGCCATATTAATCTCATAACCTTCATATGCTTCCGGAACCGCCATATCAAGACCAATAACCGCCTCCACTTCATCCGGGTATTGCTGTGCCCAGTACAGTGCTTCAATTCCGGACATCGAATGCGGACATAACACATAAGGTCCTTGAATACCTGCTTCTGCCATTGCAGTTCTGGTATCTTCCAATATGGAATTTATACTTCTCTCCTTATCAACAACATCGCTAAACCCATAACCAAACTTTTCCACCACAACAATTTTATAGTCATCAGATAATAATGAATATAACGATTTAAAATCCAAAATGGGAGAACAGGTTCCGCCGCCTGACATAAAAACGATTGTTTTATCGCCGCTTCCCTCTGTATAAACGCTCATATTATGGCCATCAACTTCAACAAGTTCTCCAATAGAAACCTTCAATTCTGCTTCTTTTTTTAATTGAATCCTATGGTTTATGTATATTGCTAACAATGCAACTATAAATACACTTAACACAATAAGTATAATCTTCGTAATCATTTTCGCTTTCTTCATAGTAACTCCTAAACACATCGTCAGATATGCGTAAACTTCAAACTTCTTCTCAATCTCAATCCTTCATAAAACTTCTCATCGGATTCAATTCTTTTGCTACACTGCATAAATAATCTTGCTCACTATCCAGATACTCCTTCAGTTCCGCAAGTTCTTTCTCATCAAACCCCTTATTATTCACCAACTCGCCGCCCGGGATGATAAACTCCGCACTGGAACTTTTATCCGTAAATAAAACATATGCTACTCTTTTATCACCAAGTCTCGTCACGGGCGAAACATTAATCTTCATCTCACTATTCATAGGTAGCTCCTAATCTGTATAATATTCGGCCTTGAAGGCTGCATTGCACTCCGCAATCTCTTTGGTTCCGTTGATGTAATCGGCATACATATCCCACAAGTCAATATCGCATCCGTCCGCCACTTCATCTTCCGGAATCCAGGACTTGATTAATGCGATTCTTTCTTCTTTGGTAGTGTCGGATATAAGATAGCTTTTTGCCTGCATAAGGTTTGTCTCCTTGTATGTTTGAAATTATATAAAATTTATTTTTATGTGTAAGTGCTTCGTGAAACTGAAATTTGTCTCTCTTTTTCAAAGAATACCATCCCGCATCGGACATTCACTTCTGCATTTGTTACAATCAACCGTAGCAAATCCTCTTGTTGTCTTGCCGTATGTATTCTGTCTACATTTCTTTTGCGTAACAGAATTCTCTTGTATCGCCAATACAGGACAGGAATCTATACATTTTGTACATCTGGGAATGCATATATTTTCACTAAACGGATCGCTTTCAAAATCTACATTAGTTAATATAGCGCCTAATACAAGTCTGTTTCCGTATTCCGGATTAAGTAACAAACTACTTTTTCCAATCTGACCGATTCCACAGGCTACTGCCACATGTTTCATTGACAATAACCCTTTTCCTGTCATGGTTTCCTCTTCCCAATATTCATAAGGGTCATCTGAAGGAATTGGTACACATATTCCTCCACACTCCTTCTCTATGATTTTTGCTGCCGCAAAAACCACTTCATCTACTTTATGGACTACATCTGCATTAAAATGTCCGTATATCAATCTCGGCTCAACACGAAACAAGCCTTTTGGAAGTGCTATTCCCACTGCAATTACAGATTTACAATCTGGGTATATATCTATGGGATGAAAATTTATCGGCGTTTCCGAAAAACGCTCCAATCCTCCAAATCCACATACATCCGCTCCAAGACCTAATATTTTTTCTCTTATTACTTCTTTTCTAAACATACATCTCTCCATCAACTTCAAATTTGTCTAATTGTTTTACAAATCGAAATTTGCTTGTTAAAAGATTTCTCTACCCATTCTTGTATAATATACCTCATTGATTGCTGACACCGTTGCCAAGGAACACACTATCACAGAACTATACATTGGTTCAACAAAACTGAGTGTCAAAGGAAAAAGAAACAGTAAAAATCCCGTGACTTTATTCAAAATGTTATGCATAGATACCAACTTTTTGTTACAAATCAATCCCCAAACAACATTCCCTATTTTAATGGTTGCTATAACAACAATCCAAATCCATAACCACGTAGGAAATTGTATCAGTGGTAGAATTTTCGCAAAACACACTGCTACAAATACA
>JAZNTK010000027.1:0-4599 GCA_045591685.1 Lachnospiraceae bacterium | reverse complement strand
TGAGGATTGGGAAGATTTGGCGGAAATCTTACCGGACCCTGAGGTGACATATTTTGAGCCCTATGAGACTTTTACACAGGAGGCCTGCGTGAAGGAGGCTGAATCCTTTGCGGAAAGCGATGAATTCTATGCCGTGGTTTTGGATGGGAAGGTGATTGGGAAAATTTATTTTTCCAAGAGAGATTTCGGAACTTATGAAATAGGTTATACCTTCCACGGAGGATTCCAAGGCAAGGGCTACGCCTGCGAGAGTGTAAAGGGTATGATGGCCTATGCATTTAAAAATATGGGCGTGCGCCGTATCATTGCGGAAGTGAATACGCGAAACGACAAATCCAATCGCTTGGTGGAGCGTCTGGGTATGCGTCGTGAGGCGGAACATAAAGAGATTTTTCCGAATAAAGCTGATGAAAATAAGTACGAAGATTTTTATGTGTATGCTATGTTGGCGAAGGAGTTTGAAGGGTAAAAAAGTATGGAAGAGAAAATTACTTTGTGCGGAGACAATTGTAAAGAGTGCCCCAGATACAATGCGCATACTGATGAAGAGTTACGCGCGGTTGCTGAGTTGTGGTACAGAGTCGGTTGGAGAGACAGAATCGTTACAAATGAAGAGATAAAATGCACGGGTTGCCATTCACATAAACAATGTACATACAAGTTAGTGGAGTGCACGAAGGAACATAGTGTAGACAAGTGTAATCAGTGCAATTGCTTCCCTTGTGATAAAATTTCTCAAATGTTGTTGCGTTCAGAAAAATACCAAAAGGTGTGTAAAAAGATTTGTACGCCGGAGGAATATGAAATGCTGGAGAGGGCATTTTTTGATAAAGAAAATAATTTGAAGAAGTAGTGCATGAGGTAAATTATGGCCAGAGAAATTCAACAGAACGAATTAAATCAACTTTTACAACTATATACTCATCTGCATGAAACGACCGTGCCCGAGGAGTCTGAGCATTTGAAGCAAACCTGGCAGACAATTATGCAGGATTCAAATCACCACATTATCGTCAAAATTGTAGACGGTCAAATTGTATCTTCCTGCGTGTGCGTAATCATTCCGAATTTGACGCGAGGTGTAAGACCTTATGCTTTTATCGAGAATGTGGTGACGCATAAGGATTATCGCGGTAAAGGTTATGCGAAGGAATGCTTAAACTTTGCCAAAGAAATTGCAAAGCAGATGAATTGCTATAAAATGATGCTGCTGACGGGCGCAAAAGAGGAAGCGACTCTTAACTTTTATAAAAATGCGGGATATAACAGTACGGATAAAACCGCTTTTATCCAATGGCTGGAATAGGAGAATTTTATGCCTGAAATTAAGGAATTGACAATCGAAGAAATTGATATTATAAAAAGTTTTTTCAAGGACGTTTTTATGAGGGAGCCCTGGAATGATGACTGGAGCGATAATGAGCAGTTGCATCAGTACATAACCGATATTATCGGCAATCAGAATTCTCTGGCTTTCGGATTGTTTGAAGGGGCGCAATTACTTGGACTTGCCTTGGGAAATATTAAACACTGGTATACCGGAACGGAGTTTTTTGTAGAAGAGTTCTGCGTAAAGACCGAAATGCAGGGACAAGGGCTTGGCACGGAGTTTTTGCGACTTTTGGAAGTAGAGTTAAGGGCAAGAGAAATTAAAACGATTTTTCTGATGACCGGAAAAGAGATGCCGGCGTTTGCCTTTTATAAAAAGAATGGTTTTGAGGAAATTATCAATCACGTTTCGCTTAAGAAGGATATTTAATTATGAAAATCGTAACTCTGGTGGAAAATACAACTTCATCACCCGACTTGCGTTGCAAGCACGGCTTGAGTCTGTACATTGAAACAGCCGGACATAAGATTCTTTTTGACTTGGGTCCCAACGGGCTGTTTGCCGAGAATGCAAAGAAGTTAAACGTTGACCTTACACAGGTGGATATTGTGGTGATTTCTCACGGACATAAGGATCACGGCGGTGGTTTGAAGACGTTTCTTGAAATTAACAAAACTGCAAAAATCTATATTCGTAAACAGGCTTTGGAACCCCACTATATTAAGGTGCTGGGCCTGCCTTTTGGCGTGGGTTTGGATGCATCTTTTGCGGATGAGTCACGGTTTGTTTTTACGAATGAGATTACGAAAATTGACGAGGAGTTGACGCTGTTTTCGGGGGTAAGTACGGAGCAGTTTTTCTCTGCGTCAAATCGTGTTTTGTTTGCAAAGAAGCAGGGTAAAATAGTTGCGGATACTTTTGACCATGAGCATAATCTGCTGATTACGGAGCAGGGTAAAGAAGTCTTGGTTGCAGGTTGTTCGCATGCCGGAATTGTTAATATTCAAAGAAAAGCGGAAGTGGTTGCCGGGCAAAAGATGAGTGTCGTAATCGGCGGTTTTCATCTGTATAATCCGCCCACGAAGAAGTACGAGAGTGCGACTTTTATAGATGAAGTGGCAGAGGAATTGGTCAAGACCGAAGCTGTCTACTATACAGGGCATTGCACCGGCGTCAAAGCGTATGATAGAATGAAAAATACTTTGGGCGGGCGCTTGCAGTATTTGTCCACGGGGAGTATAATCGAAATCCTCGAATGGGTGAAGGAAAGAGGAGAGAAAATGTACATTATCGTAGGCCTGGGCAATCCGGGATTGAAATATAACAACACAAGGCACAACATTGGTTTTTCGGTGATTGATGCCATTGCAAATAAGTATAACATTGATGTTTTGGATAAAAAGCACAAGGCGTTGGTGGGTAAGGGCGTCATCGAAGGACAGCGCGTGATTCTGGCTAAGCCACAGACTTTTATGAATTTGAGTGGTGAAAGTGTTCGCGAACTCATAGACTATTATAAGGTGGACCCGGAGAGCGAGTTGATTGTGATTTATGATGATATCAGCCTTCCCGTGGGCGGACTTCGTATCCGCACCAAGGGCAGTGCCGGCGGACACAACGGAATTAAAAATATTTTACAGCACTTGGGCGGAGATGTGTTCCTGCGCATTAAGGTTGGCGTGGGCGAGAAACCGTCTAAAATGGATTTGGCGGACTACGTGCTGGGACATTTTACCGAAGATGAAATCAAGGCTGAAAAGGACGCGGCAGAGCGTTGTATCGAGGCCGTTAAATTGTTGTTGGCAGATGAAGTGGACGAGGCGATGAACCGGTTCAACAGGAAGGTTGCGCAGGAGTAGGCGACGCAACCAAAAGTAGCACAATGCAAAGGGAAGTTTCTTGTGCTTGCTTGTGGTAGAAAATACAATAACTGTATCATCACTATGGAGGTGTTAATATGCAGTTAAATGAGAAAATAGCAGTGATTCGTAAAGAACATAAATTAAGCCAGGAGGAATTTGCCAATCAGTTTTGTGTGAGCCGCCAGGCAGTTTCCAAATGGGAGAACGGAAATGCGGTTCCCGATATTAAAACATTGACACAGATTGCAGATTATGCAGGGATTTCGTTGGATGAACTTGTGAGAGAAGATTATGAGTATCCTTTGAAGAAGGATATTATAAAAGAGGATTGTGCGAAGACCGGGATGGAAGAAGAACCTGAGGCGGATAAAAATACGGACGTAAAAAAGGAAGCATCATGGAAGCAGAAGTTATATGAGTTTCGTCTGGGAAATTCCATGCAATCTGAGAAAAGCAAAACAAGAAGCGAGATAGCAACCTTGGCTTGGTCCTACCTGCACTGGTGGATTGTTTTAGGTATGAGCATAGTGGCCTTTGTGCTTCAGTTTGCGTTTCTTGTGGATACAGGCGAGGATTATTCCGGATGGATTACGTATGGAGACATCTATACTTTTAATCCGGTTACCTTTTTGCTGGGGGTGATACTTTTCCTAGCAGGCTATTACGTGTTTTGGAAATTATTTCTTCGCGGAGACTGGGAACGTTTTATAGGCGAGATGTGGATTTGGAAAGCCGGATTTGTTATTATTTCGGTAACATTTTTGCTTAAAATATGTTTGGCATATTATTTCGTGTTCCTTCTTTTGGGAGGATGGGATATTGCCATTCAACCGGAGTGGATGTTATGGTGTGGCGTTGTCTTTCCTGTTTATGCATTGATGATTTCTATTGTGGATTTATGTGTGAAATGTAGAAAAATTTAATATAGAATATAAGACAGAATGTCAAAGACAAAATATATTCTAAGGTGGGTGCTTTCGACACCGTCGGTACTAGGTTCTGTATTTTAGAACCGTATGTACCGCTACGTGTGTCGAGCAGCGAGAGCGTGCCCACCGAGAATATATTTGTCAGCAGGCATTCGTCCACCATAAAAGCGAGGTAACTATGAACTTATTGAATGCACCGCTTCACGAACTTGCGGAGTATGAGAAAGTGCAGGACCTCCTTCGTAAAAATGCCGGGCCGGTGGAAATCACCGGTTGTGCGGAAAGCCAGAAGTTGCATTTGATCAGCGGTCTGGCGGGCGATTACGATGTAAAGCTTATCGTAACCTACGACGAGCTGAAAGCGAAGGAAATTGTGCAGGACTATTCCTTTTATGATAAGTCCGTGTACTACTATCCTGCCAAGGATTTGATTTTTTATCAGGCCGATGTATTCGGAAACAGGATTACCACCGAGCGT
>JAZNTK010000026.1:0-162038 GCA_045591685.1 Lachnospiraceae bacterium | reverse complement strand
AAACACTTAATGGTTGGGGTATTTGGCTTGATAATGGTGAATGGACAGTTTGGGGCGTTGTTGGATATGAAACGCTTTATGAATATCCAGGTTGGCAAGGCATAATCGACAACTATGAACTTCCATAATAATCAATTTAATAGTAAAAATAAGCAGCCCCTTGGGGTTGCTTATTTTTATCTTTCATCTGCAAACACTGGACGCATATCCCTAAAATCTTCGCCTTGTGCATTTACATATAATTTCTGTTGCAATTCTTCTACTTTCTTCTCTTTGGTACTTATCTGTCTATCCAACTCATATAAAGTATTTTGCTTTTGTCGGATTTCCAAATCCTGCCCTGCTATCTGCTTATTATGGTTTTCAATTTCTTCCTGTAGTTTTTTATCTTTATATTCCAATACCGTCAAATGCTTCTGGCTTGCATTGTGTACGGTTTCATCAATTTCAATTCCATTTCTTTTTATTATGGTGTTCCAGATAAGACGGATTTGCTCGGTAAAAGTTTGCAAGGCGTTATTGTATCTGTCCGCTTTGGCGGTTTCCTTTGGTGGTTTAATTCCTAATGCCTTTAATGCCTTATCGGTGCATATTTTCTTTATCCCGTCTTTGTCCGTATAATCACAGATAAAACGAATATGCGCATGCGAAGTGGTCTCATCGTTATGAATTGCAATATCAAGGATATGGGCATTTGTTCCATATCTTTTATTAAATTCTTCATTAAACTGATAGATACATTTTAAAAGGACTTCTTTGTCTGGGTGGTTGTCCTTGTTTCCTATCTGTAAAATCATCTCTCTGGGTTGTGTCTTTTCCCCTTTCATCAATTCATCAATGCTACGGATATACCCATACTGTCGGCGCTTTCTGTATTTTTCATTTTGTACCGCCAAACCCTGCAAATAGTTCTCTTCAAAATACCGCCTTTCACATTCCTCAAAAGTGATAGTATCATCTAAATATCGGTTAATGTAAAAGTTTTCATTTTGCCTTGTCTGGTCTATATGGGTAGCATTGTTTAAATTGAATTTTCTTTCATTGTGTTTTACACTTCCCCTGCCTATGTGTAGTGTTGCTTTCATTCTATATCCCTCCCCTCGATAACAGAATGAAAGACCACTCGACACCCAAGCAGGAAACCGCTCAACACAATAACCCAATACAGATTTTGAGCAGGGCTCAAATTCTTATGGGTAAGGCGTTGCACCCTTAACCCGCTAAAAGCAAAAATGAGGAGAATTATCTCTCCTCATCTTTGCTTGCTTCATATTTGCTTTTTTGAAGCAAATACTCGGTTTCCGCTTTTGCCCTGCTTTCTTCCTCGCATTCCGCTTTTACCCATTCATAAATTTGATCAAGTGTCATTTTATCTATTTCCATAACTTCACCCCCTTATCATAAATATGCGTTCTGCATTTTCTTCAAGATGAAAAATCAATTTTCCAAGGTTTTAAATCAATTTTTGATACTTCATTTATGATTGTTTCATTATCCGAAACAAAGTTCCAATTTTTGAAACAAAAAGGCTATACAGAAGAATTTATCCCTAATCACATCTTGCATATTACTTATGAAATCAAAGTTGTCGTATGTAGTAAAACCATTGCAAAGCTAGAAAAATAGCCGAACAGTGGGCTTGTCTGTTCGGCGTAGTTTTACTGTCGTATGTAGTAAAAATCATAGGAGGAATTTATATGCAGGTTAGATTATGTGAAATTGTATCAGATGTGGAACACATCAACATTGAAGAAATCAAAAAAGTATTAGACAATCAAAAACCATTCAAAGATTATGCTTATATCTTACATAACAAAGATACTTATAGTAAAGATGATGAAGCCAAGAACCCCGACCACAAGGCAGGCACACTCAAAAAGGCTCATTATCATATTGCTATCCGACTGGAATATGGTACCGACACCAAGTATATTGCCAACTGGTTAGGTATCAAAGAAAACTTTATCAACAGGGTAAAAGGAAAGTGGGTTGATATGCTAAAATATCTTACCCATGAAAACGCACCCACCAAATTCCAGTATGCCGAAGAAGAAGTTATCAGCAATTACAACTGGAAAGTAGAAAAGACCAAAGCAATCAGCAAATCAAATATTGAAGCAAGAAAAATCCAAATCATAAATGACATTGTAAGCGGTGATATTCGTGAATTTAACTATCACGAACATATTACCATTGAAGAATACGACAAGTATAAAAAGTCTATCGACAATGCGTTTAAATACAGAACCGATATTATAAAGGGGGAAAAAAGAAATATGGAATGTGTATATATTACTGGAAAAAGTGGAACTGGCAAAAGTACATACGCAAAAATGATGTGTGAAGATAAAGGGTATAGCGTATTCGTATCTAGTGGCTCAAATGATGTGCTTGACGGATATGCAGGACAAGACTGCATTATCCTTGACGATTTAAGACCCAGTTGTATGGGGTTAAGCGACTTGTTAAAAATGCTAGATAATAACACCGCTTCCACGGTTAAAAGCCGATACAAAAACAAAGTTTTGGAATGTAAACTAATTATCGTGACTTCGGTATTGAAAATTGATGAATTTTTCAATGGGGTGTTTAAAGAACAGAAAGAACCTATTGTTCAATTAAAGCGTCGGTGTAAATTACATTTGCGCTTTGAACAAGACCGATACTATGCAAGCCTCTTTGATGACAACACTGGGGACTACTCCGAAGAATTTGAATATGTCAACCCCGTTGCAACAATGTACCCAAAGATAGAACGCACCGAAGAAGAAAAACTCAACTATATCAATACCTTGTTAGTTTCAGGGGCTGAACTTACTGGCAAGTCAGAAGCTCCTGCACCAAGCACCGAAACACTAACGCCCAAAGAACAAGACCTACAAAATAAAGTTGATATGTTGTACCGACACAACGACTTACTTATGAACGAATTAGATAAGGCAATGTAAAACAATTAGGGGGAACCGTAAAAGCGGCTCCCCCTTTTTAGTCTTAAATATTCCATTCAATTTCCAGATTTTCAATATCAGCCGTAAGATTGATTTTATCAATCATCAATTTTACAACTTCTTTCTTTTGGTCTGGGTGCAAATCTTCATATACGATACCGTTTTTAAATTCATTCCGAATATTGACATTAGAAGAAAAGTACACTTTTGTCATACTGGCTGAAGTCTTATTCATCTGTAATTTTAATTCCAGTTTATTTAATTCAGTTTGCTTCTTTTCAATGGCAGAAGCAAGTGCCTCGGCAGTTAAATCACTATGCAGGGATAATTCTATCAGTTTATCAATATCGGCTTTAATCTGAATAATCTGCTTTTCGATTTCAGCACTTTCAAGTTCTTTTTTATGTCGCAGATTTTCCAAATCATCTAACTGTTTTTGTATTTCGTTGCCGATTACTTTCTGCAAATCATAAAAATTGATTTTATTATATTTTTCACTGCATATATGCAGACTGCGATTTCCATAACAATCAAGATAGGGGCGGCCGTTTGTGCTTTTGCTATATGATTTAATGGCATATCCGCAACAACTGCATTTTAACTTTCCACTTAATTCTTCCAGTACTCCGCCAGCGTTTGCCCTTGCAAACTGTTCATTTCTTCCCAAGCGTTCCTGCACATTAATATAAATTACACTTTCAATAAAACCTGCAAAATTTGTAAGATAAATACTCTGTTCTTTCAATGTGGTGTATTTTCTAATGTTTGAATTGCCGACTTTTTTACCGATAATGTGTGCACTGGTTGAACCGTTCCAGTTTGCCTCATCATTTAAAAAATTGATTTTTCTGGTTTTAAAATACGAATACAATGTTTTATCGGCTTTTACATAAATCGGATTTTGTAAAATTTTCGATACTGTCACACTATCAAACACATCACGCTTATGGGGCTTATATCCGTTGCTATTCAACCATCTGGCAACCTCGCCAAGTGTGCAGGTATCAGCACCATAATACAAGGCAAAGGCAGACATTACTGCCTCTATTTCTTCCTCAATGGGTATCAATGTTGGCTTGCCTTGTTCGTTCCGCCCATTCTTGAACCCATAGGGTGCAGGGCCACCTGCCCAACTTCCAGTTTGTGCGGTTCTGTAATAGTAATTGTCCTTAACACGCTTTTGAATATTCTCGCGTTCCATTTCTGCAAATATGGCAAGTATGCCCATCATTCCTTTACCATAAGTATTCGTTGTATCTATTGGCTCACTATGGCTTACTATTTCGCAATTATGCACTTTCATAATTTCCCATAAAGCATAGAAATCAACAATATTTCTGCTAATTCGGTCAATCTTATAAACAACTACTTTATCAATCTTATCGGCTTTTATATCTTCAATTAGTTTTTGAAGTGCAGGGCGTTCGGTATTCTTTCCACTATACCCTTTATCTTTGTAAATTAGTGCATCTTGTGCTTTCTGCTGACATAATTCAATTTGTCCCTCGATGCTCAGGCTTTCCTTTTTGTCTACTGACTGTCTTGCGTATATCGCGGATTGTTTCATCATTGGCGATTTCCTCCCTATTCATAATTTGTAATAACCTTGTGTAGATAGTCAGTTTTTCTTCTTGCGTTAAGTTCTTATATGTGTTTATAATCACTTATACACCTTTGAATTCATTTTACTTCATATCTATTAAATTGTCATTACTTTTATGTATAGTGTATCAACATCCCACTGTATTGCATAATATCCGCAATTTTCCACCCCGGTAATCACATCATTATCGTAATCTCCATAAGGCGGACGGAAGACACACATCTCATATCCCGTAATCTCTTTGACACGGTTATGCACCAACATAATTTCTTCCTCTATCTCGGACATGGACAGGTCTGACATATTCAAATGATTTTCACTGTGATTGCCAAGCTCATGACCTGCTTCATAGATTCTTTTTACATCCTCCGGATAAGCCTCTACCCAGCCTCCGGTCATAAAGAATGTCACTTGCACATCCTGCCGTTCCAGAATATCCAAAATCTCCTGGGTATCTTCATTTCCCCACGCCGCATCAAAAGACAACGCAATTACTTTTTCATCTGTTTCCACACAATAAATCGGAAGTTTCCGATCTCCGTACATGTTACCGGCTTCCATTGTTGCATGCTTATTATAAAATCCAAACACACAACAACATAATGCAACAAGTATAACACCTGCAATTACTATCTTGTTTGCCTTATTACTTCGCTTCTTTAAGAATAATTCTTTTATCTTTTTCAATAGAACCCTCATATTTTTTATATAATATATACACCTCATATAAAAAATATGAATACCTTTTAGTAGACTACAAATCCATATATTTCGTGATATAAATAAATCTGCTCCTGGTCATTCCACGAAAATGCGACTTGTGTACCATTCTCCTCCATCTCGCCAACATATTTATCCCCATAAACATAGTATTTTTCTCCCGGAGACAATTGCACCGCCGGCAACATAGAACCGGATATAGAGTCCTCTCCATCAGCCAATGCATATTCCTGCAAATTCAAATCTACTGTTCCGTTATTCTGCAATATAATATAGTCTTGCGAATCTTGTATATTATATTCTATTACCGCTAAACTTTGAGTTTCTTCAACTGATATGACCGGAGTAATATTTATCTCATCTCCATATTTCTCCATAACTTCCGCTGTCACCAATAAACTCTCACCTTCAACATAATCAGAATTTATCATGTATCCTTCTACAACCATTCCCACGGACAAATCACAACTTATTTCCACAGGCACTCCATTTAACCATATACCATCGAATGTGTTACCAACACTCATATCATTAAATCGAATATTATCCATATCATTTGCAGATACTTTTAGGATTATTACCTTTCCATATCCCCATTCTTCTTGTAATTCCTGAATAATATATTGAGGTCTCTGGGCAGCATATTGTAAAATTTTTTCCCACTCAACTTCCGTCTTTGTCATATCCCCCAGACCAACACCATACTCTTCCCATATTGACCCTTCAAGAATATCTGTTTGGGTAATCATATAGTTTAATTCATCATATCGGGTTACATTTAAGTTATACAAAGTATTTGACATATTATCTCTTGTAAAAATCACATTAATCAAATACATAATTTTTGCGGAATATAAATCTCTAAATTCCTGACGTTGTGACAGCGCGCGAAACAGCACTGTATCAATATTTGTTGTAAGAAAACTATTCATTCTTGTCACTGACACATCGCGACCATGCAATCCCAAAAAAATCAGTCCCAAACTATAATCAGTGTCAAATAATAAAAAACGATATCTGCCATCAAAAATTGTATCTTCACGATAATTTTCACCATCGCCACACTCATATCGATATACCTTTACATTATTTTGAGGCCAATCAAAATTGCCCGTATAATATTGTAATGCAAAGTAATGTGCAAAATTTTCCACATCTATAGTTTCACAAACTCGCTGCCAATTGGCATCATCATTTAAATCTGCAATTTCCAGCCATGACAAAAAGTCATTATAATCATTACAACACCTTACTTCGGCAGCAGTTTCTGCTTCATCTACATTTAATGTTCCTAAAGAGCCTTCGCATACTACCATCTCCCCAATATATTCGCCATATTTTTCCTTAAAATATCTTTCATCAAATGAATTCTGTAACCAATAAACCCCTTGATACTTGCCATTAATATACACTGTAACACTCTCTGCACCCAAAGTATCCGGGAATCCAGACTGTCTGGCTAAAGCACCAACTAATTCTGTACGAACATATGCATAATCATTATCGTTACCCGAATTATGAAAAGATAGTCTCTGCCAATCCTCAATCGGTGCCTGTCCACCTTCTGTAAGCAGATCATGAAAGAAAGGGTACGAAAACTCATTCGAATCATCATATTCATATCTTGCATATAAACGGAATGACTTTTGATTACTCTGACGTGTTACATTCCCATATATTTTAATTCCGCATTCCTGTTCAATAATAGGAGTTCCATCTCCCAGAAAGAACGCTGCATGAACCGGAACTTCTATATCCATATAATAATTTGCCGGTAACGGTCCATCCAACACATTTGCATCCGGATGCTCAGCTAAATAATCATAAAACTGTGTCCCCCTCACAAAAATCCCACTCTCATCTCCAAATAACATCTCTTCATTTCCGGTAATAGACACCACATAATTTGTAGTAAATCGTTCTTCTCCCAGTGGATCTAAAATATAATCTCGCTTATAAACGTCTGAAAGACTTCCGTCCTCATAAACACAACAAATTTGAAATGAATATGTTGTAGTTTCATTTCCGCATTCTATTTCTATCGGTTTATTATATTCATAAGTTCCGTCTTCTCCTAATTGCGGTTTTTGTCCATCCGTTGTATAAATAATAGTTTCAGAATCATACGAAAAAAGAGACAAATCAAAAGAGCCACTGTATATTCCACTCTCGTGTGATATATACAGCGTCTCTCTATTAATATCGAAGAATAATATCATAACGCAAACCATGCTACAAGCAAGTAATATAATTACGAACGGCAATGCCCGTTTCAATCCTCTCATCTATGATTTTCCTCTCAACCTTTGAATACTTCAGCTTTATGCAATCATATCGCCTTCATAAGTTAACAGTGAAATATTAGTAACACTTTCCAATTTGGAAATTTCATCCGTAACTCGTTTTGTTTCTTTTGTACGCAACTCAAAAATAATACGTGCAGAACCCTTTGAAATATTACGTGACTTAGCTTTATAGTAAGAACAATTTTGTTCTAATACTTCTGTTATATCATTCTCGGTCTCAGATGTTTCACAATTTACCACTAAAACATAAGGTGCCTTAGTTGAAGGAAGTTGTGCCAATACCAAAACTACTATGGTCAAAATCAAGGCAACAACAAAGTTTAAAATATATTGGTTTGCGCCACACATAATTCCACTTGCCACAGCCCAAAACATAAAAAACAAATCCATTGGATCTTTTACTGCTGTTCTATATCTTACAATAGAAAGTGCACCAACCATACCCAATGACAAAACCAAATTGGATTGTATAGTCAAAATAACTGCTGCCGTTACTATTGTCATACCTACTATTGCAATATTCATATTCAAATTATACATTGATTTTCTCACAAAAAATCTATATACAACAAACAAATACATTGCCATGACCACAGCAAAAATCAAAGTAAATAAAACCTCTTTCAAGCCTATATTTCCCGTCTGAAATTGTTCCATAAATGATGATTTTATAATATCTTGAAATGTCATATTATAACTCTCCTTCTCTTCGTATTTTCTCACACAAATAATATTTTGAAAAAGTACTTTGGTGTAAATCCCCTAAATCCAGTGAACGATAGATGTAGTCCGGCATAAACTCTGTATATTTAACCTCCAGCAATTCCTTTCCTAGCGGCATAATAGGTTGTAAAAACACCCCCTCATTAAGAAACCCTTCTACATTGTCAGAAAATGATATTGCTTTATCAAAAGTAATACGGATATCCTCAGCAACAGAAACATATGCTTCTCGAACATAGTCAACAATAATTTTAGGCCTTAAATACTCCATATGGTATTTTAACAAAAAACTATTGAGTAGTGCATTATTACTATCAATAATTATCTCATCTACAGAATCATTTAATATCGCATCCAGGATTTCTCTACTGATTTTAGTTCTATCTTTCGATATTTTTCCATTAACTTTAATTTTCCGTTCCAAAAGAATAACGTCTGCATTACAATTATAAATCCTAATTCTAAATTTTTCTCTTGGATCAATTCCCATCTCATTATCATAAAATGAGGTACTTTTATAATTATCAAAATACAAACTCCGAATGTTATATTCCCTACTCATTTGGGCGTATTCATCCAACTCACAAATCCCCGAAATACGATTTCTTAACAGCTCTATTTCAGCAACATTAATGATATATTTATTTTCACATCGAAATTTTCTCTTTGCAGTATTCATAAGCTCTTTATCATTTTTATATTTTTTAATCTTCTAAATTATACAACCAGCAAGTCTTTTTGACAATATCGGAAAATATATTGTCTTTTAACTTGGTTATTATTGACTTTTTTCTTTTCGGGAAATATACTTAAAATATCACTTTAAGGAGGTAATGAAAATGGACGCGGACCCCTATCACGCAAACACTGATTTAAAAGAATATGGAATGCTGATGGGCTAACCTCTTTTTTTTGTGCCCAAAGGCATGGAAAGAAGGTTAGAAATGGTACACTACTATTTTTCAGAAGGTCGGAGTCTTCGCACTCTGGACACACCAACCGAAGGTTGCTGGATCTCTATGATCCGCCCTACCGAAAGTGAAATTCATGACATTTCACAGAAACTCTCTATCGATGCTGATGACTTGAAATCTGCATTGGATACCGATGAACGTTCCCGACTGGCTTACGAGGACAATTACACAATGGTTTTGGTTAATATTCCCACCATTGAAGAAGATACTGAGAAGGAATTATATGACACGATTCCTTTGTCTATTTTTATTGCAAAAAAGACTATTATTACTGTTTGCAGTGAAGAAAGTCCTATTTTGAAAGCCTTTACCGACGGACGTGTTCGCGATTTTAATACATCTATGAAATCACGTTTTATGATGCAGATACTATATCGTACAGCATCACTTTACCTGCAGTATCTTCGTAACATCGAACGCCAAAGCGAAGTTTTGGAAAACGATTTGCATAAGTCTACCCAGAACAGTGCTTTATTTGAACTGCTCAAGTTGGAAAAGAGTTTGGTTTACTTTACAACCTCTCTTCGTTCCAATGAAGTTGTTATGGAGAAACTGTTTAGAAACGAACGTTTCAAAAAATATCCGGAAGACGAAGAATTACTGGAAGATGTTATTATTGAAAATAAGCAGGCGATTGAAATGGCCAACATTTACAACGGCATCCTAAACGGTATGGCCAATGCTTATGCTTCCGTAATCTCCAACAACTTAAATACCGTCATGAAAACGCTGGCAATTGTGACAATTGTATTGTCTATCCCTACCATGATATTCAGTGCTTACGGTATGAATGTTGCTTCTGTGGGAATGCCTTTTGCAGACAGTCCTTTTGGATTCATTATCATCGTTGCAGCATCCCTGGTACTTGGTTTACTGGTAACTATCTTCTTTATGAAAAACAAACTTTTTAAATAAAATTATCTATCCTGCCGGGCGAAAGTGCATCCGCAAATGCACTCTCACCCTGTAGGATTTTTTATTTTATGTAAAAGAACTCTTATAATCTTTTACACTTCCACATGAACTTCCACTTCCTGCTCAACATATTGATCAATATGTGTTTTTCCGGCTACAATACTCAATGGCTTATATTCATTTAACTTAACAAACCATGCAGGAATTTTAATCTTCAAATTTCTGCTTCCGGCCTTACTTAAAAGATTCTCTCCAAGAACAATCCGATATCCTTTTTTATGAAGGCGCACACCTACACTGCCAAGATAATTTTCTTTTCTATGATTGCCAACTTCGTATACCTTACACAAACCGAACAAAAGAAATACAATCATACCAAGAATGCCAAGACCGGCACACCCTACTACAATACTAATGGCTGATACTAAATTTAATCCGTCATCCTCCTCGAGCGTTTCCAGTTCCTTTGAATCTCCGGCATAAAAATCCTCCATGGGAATAGTGACCACTTCTATTTTCTCAGGTTCCGGCAAAAACTGATACTTCAATGTATCTTCCTCTTCTTCATAATCACCCTCATTCCAAGCATCAGATGCCCATTCATCTACCGTTGCATCATCTTTTTCCACAGGCTGAACGGTTACCGTCTCCTTAGGCACACTTGTATTGGTTTCCGGAACAACTACCGGTTCTGCAGGAGTAGGTGCAGGAGCGGGCGGTGTTGCAACACTTTGATTTGTATCAGGTGTCGGTGCAGGTGCCGGCGGAGGTGTAGGCTTTTCTTCTTTTACTACCTCTACGGAATCTTTTACCACATTGCCAACGGCATCTTTTACCCAAATATTTACGGTTCCGCTTTCTTCTACACTATGTGTCGGCTCATCGGTCCAGGTAACTCCCTCATCCCAGGAATAAGGTTTTTCTGCCAGTCCGCTACCCTGATTGCCATTGCCTCTATCTTCTGCCGTTACACTAACAGTACAACTTCCTTCATACCAAGGGACAGGGCTGCTCTCCAATGCTGTAATAACAGGTAACGCAGTATCAATATTATCAATTGTTACAGTCTTTTTGACCGTATTGCCGGCTTGGTCTTTTACCACAACTTCATAGGTGCCGTTTTCCTTAACCTCAAGCGTAGTTTCCGAACCAAAAGCACCACCATTCCAGCTGACATACTTATCCGGTAATCCTGACTCATCTTTAGCCGTTACAGATAAGATAACCTTGCCTGATGTAAAGCCTTCCTCACTCACTTTAATATCACTTACACTCGGCGGAGTACGGTCCACATTATTTACCTCAGCCTCCATTTCATGAAGATACTCAATACCGTTTTCTGTGTACGAAATGTACAAACGATATGTGCCATTCTCGGTCACGGTAATCGTATCCTTCCCCTCTGTATCTTCCCACGACAATGTAACGTCTTCCATATCACCTTCCGCAGAGGCCTTCAATACCACCTGACGCGCCGGCGATAAAGTACTGGGTTCCAAGGTAACTGTACCGATTACGGTTTCCTCAGTTTTACCGCATACATATACCTGTACAGGATGTTGATGGGAAGTAGTACAGTCAATAACAGAATAATTGCTACAAGTTCCGTGGTTTGTTCCATATGGGCTGTTTAAACAGGCATGCCCTGTAGTATACCAGCTTTTTCCGCAAGAACAATCTGCGTCATATGCATAATAATCATGGTGTCCATTACACAGAGGACAGGTATCCGTACTTACCGTACGCAGATACTTCCTACCGTCTGCATCCATAGTCTTATAAACCGTTTCCTGACAGCCTGCTACATGATGATGAAGCACCTCATATACCTGTTTCCCTTCTTCTGCATTCGCTACCATGGGAATGCTAAAACATGCCATCAGCAAAGCCAAACTGCAACACAAACTAAAACGCTTTTTCATACGCCAATACTTTTTCATTTTTAATCTCCTTCCATCGTTAAAAAATATAAAAGGAAACTTCTCCTGATTCTCTTTGGTTAAATTATTCCATGGAAATTTACTGACAGTTCCTGACTGTCAAAGATGCGAAATTGCATTTCACAAAGAACTGAAAACGAAGTCATACGCATCATCGTCTTCAGAAGATAGTTCCGAATATAGCACAGGTTTTTCCAAAAGAAAAGACCGATTTCGAAATTTTTTCAAAATCGGCATTTTTTACAATTTAATATTTTTTTGATGAATCATTGCGACTCCAAAACCCTATATTTTCTGGGTTTCTGCGTGTAGAAAAATATTGATTACAAACTTTTTATCCGTATAGGAAATGTCACAGGTGCCATCATATTTTGCCACTGCATCTTTTATATTCTGAATACCAAATCCATGATTATCAGAATCTTCTTTCGATGTCATAATTTGTTCTTCCTGACTACAAATCACGTTACAATGAGAATTTTCAGTGTAGATGCGAATTCCTTCATCCTCTTGTTTTATCTTCATAAAAATATATCTGTCGCTTTCGCATTTCACTGTTGCTTCCAATGCATTGTTTAAAAGATTGCTGAAAATAACAACCACATCTTCATCTTTTATAAAAATCCCATCTAACGAATCCGCCTCAATCACAAAACGGATATCCTGTGCCAACGCTTCCTTGTACTTTGCATTAAAAACAGCGTCCGCCAACAAATGTCCCGTATGATAAATCGCTTCTGTTTTGGTATGCATATTTCCGCGAACCGAATGAACAAAATTCTTCACTTCATCGTATCTTTCCAATTCAATCATATAATAAATCGCATTAATATAGTTTTTAAATTCATGACTCCGACTGCGTTGCTGTTCCAATGCCTGACGAATTGTTTTATAATTTTCAATTTCATATTCCAAACCGGTCTTTATAATACGTTCTCGCACCAGTAGCTTTTGTTTCTTTATCAGGTCACTGAAAATGTAGAAAAGTGCAATATTGCCAAGCAGCATCCCCATCAGCATTACCGGCATTCCCCATTTCGAAAGCTCTAATCCGCTTGCAAGCACACCAATCATAACAATTGTAAAAAGAGGCAAAAGCAGAAAAGCATTCCATTCGTTTCGTAGCGACACCATTGCCGTTCGCCGATTCATAATTCTCTTTAGCAAGAAAACAATCGGCACTAAAAGAAGGGTACACAAAACCGTTACCAATAACCAAACGCCTTCACCACCCGGCATTTCATCTAATGAAAATACCTCTTTAAGATACATCTCGACATAACCAAGTATCCGTACAAATACATTATAAAAGACAACCAAACAGAATGTATTTCGAAACTCCAAATCCTTATAAAAAAACATGGAAACACTCAAAATCGCCACTTCTGCCAAAATACGCACACCCAATCTTCCTTCCGGAATAAAACCGCATGCAAACAAACCGACAATTGCTACCACCGTAAACAAGCGCTTCTTCCATACCGCGGGCTCATTTTTCTGCTCCCAAATATCAAAGAAAAATCTGCAACAGAACATAATAATAACCGCTTTTAAAAGGTTCACTACATAAAACATCATATTTACTACTCCTATTTTTAATCAATATTTAAATATATCGCTTTCAGAGTAAATGTTTTATTTTTCTGCCCAAAAGATACTTTTTCTTGTACAAAAATATATTTATTCGATATTTTATGACATTTTATGATTCTTTTCTGTAGTTTGTGCGTTATTTTACGCCGTTTGAACGCCAAATCGCAATCCTTATCAAAATTGTTTTAATCTATTTTCATATTATTCCGGAGGCTGATATGGAAAAGGTAAAAGCACATTTAAAAGAAACCTATCATCTGACCGGCTACCAAGCCGCTCAAGTTATCTTTTTATTCAAATCCCTCTTTTCCGAATTCAGCAAAATGTTAATTATGGGAGTTCTGTTTCATAAACACCTGCCGGAATATTTTTTCGCATTGTTTGTAATGCTTTTCCTTCGTTGTACAACCGGTGGGATTCATTTTTACACCTACTGGGGTTGTCTGCTTATGTCCGTAAGCTACGTCGGATTATCCATTCTTGTTTTACCATGGATACCGGTTGCTTTACCGATAAAAATTATACTTCTTATCGGTGCGATGATTACTTGCTTTATCATAGGCCCCATCGCTTCAAAGTACCGTCCCGAAGCCCCCAAGAAACAAATCAATCGATTCCGTTTCATATCTGCCGGATTCATTTTACTATACACAATCTTTATGATTATTTTTCCCCAAGCTGACATTCTGAATATCGGCTTCTGGGTAATTATAATGCATTCGTTACAGTTGATTGTGGCGAAAATCTTAAAGAAAGGAGCTATGAAACATGATTAATCTGATTGGAAAATTATTGACTGCATGTGCAGGATTTTCGTGGACTTTTTGGGAAAATACAGCAAGCGTCTTATTTTTTGGTGAAAGTAAATATCCTTCTGACGATAACTAAAAATAAAAGAAGACGATTTAACAAACGTCTTCTTTTTCTTTTATGCATAATTCAAATACAATCCAATTATTGTTTTCGTATTTTTCATTTTTACACATAATAGCGCAATCAGAATCCTCACATAACTTTTTTACTCGATATAATCCAATGCCATGTTTTTCACCTTTACTACTCACATCTTTCTCAAACCAACTAGCCATCTCATCATATGTAACTATTGGATATCTATTTTTTATAATAAATTTATACTTAGATTCATCTTTTTTTATTATAAAATATATCTCTTTGTCACTTTCGCTATCTGCGATTGCCTCAGTTGCATTATCTAGTAATATACCTAAAATCTCAATCAACTTATAATTCGATATCTCTAATTTATCTAATACTGTCTCAATTTTGTATATTACGCCTATTCCATATTTTTCTATTTCCATAAACTTAACATACAAATATCCGCTAAGTATCTGATTACTAATATCCAAAATATCATTATATTTATTTTCACCCTCTAATATATTAACATACTCTTTTTGCGCTTCTACTAATTGCTCATATGTTTTATATGTATGGTGTGATGATATTATAGCCATCATATGATTATTAAATCCATGCTGGTTTTCGCGCACCTTAATAAGCAAATCATCATAACTATCTTGCATATTTTCAATGGCATTAATTTCCAACTCCATATTCTTCTGTTGAATAATTGTTCTATCCCAAAATAACAAAAGCACAAATATTATAATAATTGCCGGAATTCCAAAAATAAAAAGGCCTATTTTAATATCTCCTTGCACTTTCAGCATAACTAATGCACAAATAATAGTTATTGTGATAAATAAAATAATTATATACATCAACCAATGTCTACGACATATTGCCCGTTGTAAATTATCTAACTTAAAATGAGGAAAAAGAAATGTAACAATCAAGCAAACTATTAATCCTGTCACAAAATCTCTCAAATCAGGACTAACACTTGATATAAACCCCCATAATATAATACACACAAATTGAACTACTGAAACCAAAGCAAATGACAATTCCATACTAACTAACGTTTCGCATATTCCCTTCTTAAATCGTAATAAGCAATATGTTAAGAACAAACCATGTGTAATAAATGTATATATGCTATTTAAATCATATCTATTAACAATATCTAACCATATCACAATTAATATAACGTTTAAAATACTTAGTATATCTATCTTAATCTTTTTTCCATACACTTGATGAATGCATAACATGATAGATATCACCTCTAAAAGTAAAATCACCTTCACCAACATCTCTTCATCCCTTCCTCGACATCAGCCCTATACTTCTTTCCAACTTCAATATCCCCGAACTCATCTCTCAAACGAATCACTCTGTTTACTGAATCGAAATATTCAATATAGTTGCGATTTACAACACAGTGTTTACTACACTGTATCATGTCTTCGGTGTCAGCCTCCTCCAGAAAGGATTTAATTGTTTTATAGGGTACTGATAATATTCCGTATTTACGGGTATGAATCTGTAAAATACGACGGCTCACTTCCACATAGACAATATCACAAACATCCGCAGCCATGATTACACCATCAATGTGGTAAGTCAATGTTTTGGTTATCTTTCTTTCCCTATATCCAAGACACTCTTCCAGTACCATCTTTAACTCTGTTGGTTTAAAAGGTTTCTCCATAAAACGATAGCAATGCAATTGCTCATATGTATAAAGCTTGGCATCTTCCAATGAAGTCAGCATAATCACCGGTGCCAGAATATAATGCTTCATTTCACGAATACTCTGCACAAACCTAAGCCCGGAGGTATCACCCGGCACTTTACTGTCTAAAATAATATCCACAATAAAACAGTCAATATCCCGCTCCAACGCACAGGCATATGCATCCTTTACATTATCAAAGGCAAATACTTCCGTTTTCATTTCCAAATCTCTTGCAATTTCTTCCACTAATTTTCTGGTCAATGGATTATCTTCTAAAATCAGTACTTTCTTCATATCTCTCAACTCACTCATAAACAAACATGCCACGACAGATTTCTGTCATTTTTTACATAATACTGTTTTTTTATTATAACACAGCTTCTTTTTGCTTCAAGCGTCTTTTTTCTCTGCATTATTCCAATTCAGAAACTCAATATTTCATTTTGGAAAACATTTTAACAACGCTATATCCTACGCAATTGCTCAAAAGTATTATATATATCTACCTTTCCATAACCTTCCTCTCGATTAGGCCAGCTCAAGCCTTCATCTCTACGTGTACCCCTGATAAAATAATTCTTGATTTCCACGCCATTTACAAGCGGTGCGTTCCCTTCCGTTACCGCCCACTGCATAAACTGCAAAACCGCTCCTGCTACCAAAGCTGCCGAAGCCCCTGTTCCGCTGATTGCTCCGATTGTTGACGATACATTTACCCCCGGAGCAGAAAAATCAGGTTTGATACTGCCGCCTCTGCTATATCCTCTTCCGGACTCCTGATAAAATCCTCCCGTCTCCGTGTTATAGGACGAGACGCACATGGCAAGCATTCCGCTTCCCGGCATTGTTAATGTAATATAGGGGGTTGGTTCCAGAAAATACGCATCTGCGCTCAAAAACTGCTTAATGGGAAGCCATATGTCACACGCTGCAGAAATCCTCTCTTCTGCCAATCTTATTCCTATAGTCCAAATCCCCGGCGTAGGATTTTCAAATCGCATTACCACCAACTGCTGACCGGATACCTGCTCCACAAGAAGAGTATCCACCGTAACAATGGTAACTGTATACACAAAATCATAGACTCTGGTTGTATTCAATCGAAAAGAGAGATTATTTATCACTTCACCTCCCGGCGAGCGCAATGATATGTCAAAAAAACTCGGCACACTCCCCCATATTTCTGCCAAAAAACCTTGATTTCCTTCTTCCACGCGTATTTCAGCATTTTTATCCACGTCGCCTTCCTCACCACTCCAAAAAGCCCTGTAATGATGCCTTTCATTGCCCTCATTTCCGGCAGGCGTAACCACTGCTACATTACGCAACACACTCAATCGGTTAATATATCTCTCCACAAAAGAATTTCCCGCGTGATCCCCGTAGGAAGTGCCAAGCCCCATACAAATACAGACCGGTCTCTCAAAGGTCCGCGCAAACCCTACTGCATATTTTAAAGCAGTTAAAATATCCGTCTCCTGATAACACGGCGTTTCTTCCGGTATCATATAATACTCTTTCAGATACTGCTTTGCCTGTTTCAATTTTACAACAACAATATCGGCATCCGGCGCTGCTCCAAGAAACGTTGTTCCTTCATCAATACTGCTACCTGCAGCAATGCTTGCAAGTGCACTGCCGTGACGTCCCGCTATATCTGTTGTCGGCACGATTCCCAAGGGATTATCGGACTGTAACGCAACGTTTATCATTTCATTGGTATATTCACTGCCATACCAAAATCCCTCCGGCGGAGTACCGCTCTGCTCCTCCTGATCCCAAATAGCCAAAATGCGGCTACTGCCGTCGGCACGGCGAAATGCAGCACTTGTATAATCAATTCCGCTATCGATACATACAAAAACACACCCCAAGCCTGTTAACCCCAAAGGTTCCCTCTGTACCCTCAAAATACCCATTTCTTCCAATGCCCTTGTGTTAAAATCACCCGGGATTCCGCCTCCGCCGGTCTGCATTAATCCGTAACAGGTGGGCAGATAAAAGTATCGATAATCCGAAAGTGATAAATCCGGCAGTTCTTCTCTATTCGCATAAAAAATCCGCAGGTTGTCTTCTATTTGATAAAAACAGAAGTCACCTGCGGTGTTTTCCAACATATTCTCTTCCAAATCAAAATCTACAATCAGATCAGCATAGTCATTCGATATAATGCGATTTTTACAATCCATATTTTCCTCTGAAAACATTCATTTCTTAACTATATGCATTTTCAGAAAAACACATGCCGCTTTACATCTTAGGAAGTACTTTTACGGTTCTGGCGAATCTCAATGCGCGGACCGCCCTTTCCCTCAATATATTCTTTGGTAATCGTTACGGTACCAATATTATCATCTTTCGGAATTTCATACATAATATCCAGCATAAATTCCTCGATAATGGCACGCAATGCTCTGGCACCCGTATCACGCTCCATTGCCTTTTCTGCAATCGCTTCCAGTGCTTCGTCATCAAACTCCAACTTTACTTCGTCCAATTCAAGAAGCTTCTGATACTGCTTTAAAATTGCATTTTTCGGCTCTTTTAAAATATTGACAAGCATATCCTTGCCAAGCCCCTCCATGGTACAGATAATGGGCAAACGGCCTACAAATTCGGGAATCATACCGAACTTCTTGATATCCTCCACGGTTACCTTTTTTAAGATGTTCTTCTCCTTGTCATAGCGGTCTTTTAAGTCTGCATTGAAACCGATGCCGCTCTGTTTTGACAATCTCTGCTTAATAATTTCATCCAAATCCGGAAAGGCTCCGCCGCAAATAAAAAGAATGTTTCTTGTGTTAATGGTTGTTAACGGCACCATGGCATTCTTACTGTTCGCTCCAACCGGAACTTCAACCTCCGCGCCTTCCAAAAGCTTCAACATACCCTGCTGTACGGACTCACCGCTGACATCGCGTGAATTTGTATTTTTCTTCTTGGCAATTTTATCAATTTCATCAATAAATACAATACCCTGCTCCGCACGTTCGGTATCATTTCCTGCTGCCGCAAGAAGTTTACTAAGTACACTCTCAATATCATCACCGATGTAACCTGCTTCCGTAAGGGATGTTGCATCTGCAATCGCCAAAGGCACATCCAGAAGTTTTGCCAAGGTTTTAACCAAATATGTTTTACCGCAACCGGTAGGACCAATCATGAGGATATTGGACTTCTCAATTTCGATTTCGTCCATGGTATTGGTTGCTACACGCTTATAATGATTATAAACAGCAACCGAAATAATTTTCTTTGCCTGCTCCTGCCCTACAACATAATCGTCCAACTGAGCCTTAATTTTATGAGGCGCCGGTATTTTCTTAATATCAATTGCCGGTGCTGTCTTCTGGCCGTCTTCCGCTGTTTTTTTCTTTTTGAGCTTCTGCTTATTGGGAATACCACCATGTCCCTGTAAATCTGACAGATTCATAAAAGTTACATTGGGAAACTTCTGCTGAAACTTATTAAATTCCTCAGGCGTCATCATCATACCAGGAGAATTTAACATTCCCTGGTAGTCATACTGGCTAACCGTTTCCATGGTTTTATGCATACAGTCATTACAGATACAGATGTGATTCGGGAACTGAAACATCTTCCCCGCCACATGTTCCGGGCGCCTGCACATAAAACAAACGTCTTCATAATCACCGTCTGCTTCCTTTTTATCGTCTTTCTTCTCTTCTTTTATCTCTGCGACCTCTTCTTTTACAAGGTCCTTGTCATCCAATTCGTCAAACTCTTTGCTCATAGTTCTCCTCTTTCCGTTAATTTTCCGATGAAACTCCTGCAATTTGTATTTTCACGTAATTTACTCCACTGTAACGGATTTCGCCAGATTCCTGGGTTTATCCACATCGCATCCTTTTCCAACCGCAACATAATATCCAAATAACTGCAAGGGTATAATCGCCAGAGTATTCGTAAAATATCTGTTGGTTTTCGGAATATATATCACATAATCCGCAGACTTCTCCATATCTTCGTTGCCTTCATTCGTAACGGCCAGCACAAATGCACCACGTGCTTTTACTTCAACCATATTACTGATAGTCTTTTGATACAAATGCTCCTGGGTTGCCACACATGCAACCAGAGTTCCTTCTTCAATCAACGATATAGTTCCGTGCTTTAACTCTCCTGCCGCATATGCTTCGGAATGAATATAAGATATTTCTTTTAACTTAAGAGAACCTTCTAACGAAATGGCATAGTCAATTCCTCTTCCGATAAAAAAGATACTTTTCGCCGCAATATAGCGGTTGGCAAACTTCTGAATTTTACGTTGGTTGGATAAAAGAAATTCTACCTGCTGCGGAAGCATCTTCATATCCTGAAGCATCTGTGCAAAATCTTCCTCGGGAAGCACACCTTTTACTCTGCCCAACTTCATTGCAAACAAATATAACGCCATCAACTGCGCACTGTATGCCTTTGTAGTTGCCACGGCAATTTCGGGTCCCGCCCAGGTGTACATGATATAATCTGCATCACGGGCAATACTGCTACCCACCACATTGACAATTCCCATGACTTTTATGCCTCGGGCATGCATATCCGCCATTGCTGCAAGGCTGTCAGCTGTCTCACCGGACTGGCTAATTACAACAACCAGGGCATTCTCATCAATAATCGGATTACGGTAACGGAATTCCGATGCCAAATCCACTTCCACCGGAACTCTTGCTATATTCTCTATCACATACTTTCCCGTAACACCTGCATGATAAGAGGAACCGCAGGCAACAATATGGATTTTACCGATACGCGCAAAATCTTCCTGAGTCATTTTCAACTCATCAATGCGGATATCATTGTTTACCACACACTTACGTATGGTTTCTGCCAACACCTTCGGTTGCTCATACATTTCTTTTAACATGAAATGCTCGTAACCGCCTTTTTCTGCCGCTTCTGCGTCCCATTCAATCGTTACGGGTTCTTTCTGAATCACTTCTTCATCTACAGAATAAAAGGTCAGGCCATTTTCCCGCAGACAGGCAACCTCCTGATTTTCCATAAAAAATACGTTTCTGGTATATTTTAAAATTGCCGGCACATCAGAGGCTATAAAACACCCCTCTTCACTTTGTCCCACAATCAGGGGGCTTGCCTTACGCACCGCAAAAATCCTGTCCGAATGCTCCGCAAAGATAACTCCTAACGCATACGATCCTTCCACACGATGCATTACCTTGGTAATCGCCTCCAAGGGATTTCCCTTGTAATAATAATCCAAAAGATGTGCAAGTACCTCTGTATCGGTTTCTGACACAAATTGATAGCCTTTGTTTTCCAATTTTTTTCTTAATTTTATATAATTTTCGATAATACCATTGTGTACCACTGCAATGGTTTCTGTAGAATTGTAATGCGGATGTGAATTGGCATCCGTAGGCGCTCCGTGGGTAGCCCATCTGGTATGGCCGATACCTAAGTTTCCCGGTAACATCCGACCGCCATGGGTAAGTTCATCCAAAACCTTAAGCCTTCCAACCGACTTTCTGATACGAATCTGCTCTCCGTCAAAAACAGCAAGTCCGGCCGAATCATAACCTCTGTACTCAAGCTTTTCAAGTCCGCTCAAAATAATAGGCGCCGCCTGATTTCTACCGATGTATCCCACAATTCCACACATACTAAAGTCCTCCTACTTACGCTCGTCCTCCGACATTCCATAGCCCCGATGCGGATCTATGTTTTTTGCCGCAGTCAGGATGCTCTGTCGCATCCAGAACTCCTTGTTTAATGTACACTTAGACACTAAATTCTGAGGAAGTCTTTTATAGTTTATTCCCATTTTAAATCCTATATACTTATATGCACTGGAAATAATTAACTTTGGAATTAAATGTATTTTCTTTTGTTCACGTAGATGCTGCATGGTAAGTTTCACAAGTATCATACCCTCACCGGTGGATGAAACATGCTCAAATAAATCCGGCCGCATCGCCTGCGAAACACCATTGTCAAAATTACGCTGAAACTGCATTTTATTTTTATAATTATGAGAATGAAATACCTTGGCATCTGCTGCATATGCAATGCGATATCCGGCGTTTATAGCAGTTGCCGCAAAGTACATATCCTCATTAAAGATTGCACACTCCGTAAAACCACCGAGTTCATCATAAATGCTTCTTGTATATGCCGCACAAACATTTGAAAAGAAATATGTTTTAATTTGCAAGCGCTCCAAATCATCCTTACTTTTAACATACCCTTCTGCCGGATAGTTAAAATCCCTCGTAAAACGCTCAATGACTGCGCAATCCTCATTCGGAAGCTGTCTTGCATAAGAAAATTCTGCCTTCTTTTCCAATATCGGCTTTAAAAGTTCTTCCACCAAAAATTCATCGGCAGGCATGGCGTCATCCGTCATGCAGATAAAATAATCTGCAGTGGACTTTATAACTCCCCATCTGCGGGTATTTCCATGATCGAATTCCATTTTAGACAAATGACGTACTGTAACATTGTCTCGCTTTTTTAATATTTTTTCACCATAAAGAAATGTATTCCAATATTTCTCTTCCGTATTCATAATGATAATTTCATTTACGGGGTATGTTTGGTTTTCCAGCGCCTCAATTACTTTTAACAGGCGCTTTTGCGGTTTATAGGTTGGTATGATGACATCCACCTTTGGCTTTTGCATTTTTTCACCTTCCATAATTTAAAATAAGGGACCCGCAGAAAATCTCCCGGGGGTCCCTTTGTCTTTATCGCTTAATTTAATTCTTCATCCGGAGACATCGTTCCCACATAAGGTGACGTCTGTGCCTCTATTTCACGGCTACAATTGATTACTTCCTGTGAAGGCTCATACGGAACACCCGGATAGAGATATTCATGAAGAAGCACTACGTTTGTTTCCAAATCAAGAGGAATAACGCAACTACCCTTGCTACCGATTTTACCGGTGGTAATATAACCTTCAAAGGGGAAACCGCAGCTTCCGGTTATTTCGTATGTGCTAATCTTAGAGATTACTTCATAAATTTCTTCTACATCCAATGATGTTGCAACCAAAGGAAATACATTATCTGCAATTTCATTTAACTGTGCAGGAGTTGCAGACTGTGCTTTTAACAATACCTGCTCCAATACGGTTCTCTGTCTTTCTGTACGACCAAAGTCATTACCTACCGCTCTGATACGACAATATGCAACTGCCTGATAACCACTTAAGGTCTGTAAGCCGGGTTCTGTAACAGGAACATAATCTGTTGTTAAATTGTTAGGATTTTCTTCTGTCGCATACATAGATGCCTGATAGTTATTTAAATGCTTGATTTCGTTCTGCTGTACATTGATTTCAACACCGCCCAAAGCATCGATAACTTCCATCAAACCTTCAAAACCAACCGTAACAAAGTCAGTAATAGTAAGGTCAAGGTTTAAGTTCAACATGGAAATTGCCTGCTGGGGACCACCTTTTGCATATGCACCGTTACACTTGTTGTATACATCGTTACTTAAGTTAAGGTAAGTATCACGATATACAGATACCAAACGAGCTTCTCCGGTTTCATTGTTTACTGATAAAATCATAATGGTGTCGGTACGGGTTCCGCTGGCAAGTTTACCATTACGGGCATCTACACCAAACAATGCAATGTTGGTATATTTCTGCAATTCTTCGTTTTCTTCCAAACTGCTTGCAACCTGCGAGTTAATACCTACATCACTGTCATCGATAATAATTTTCTGTACACCTGAATCTTCGTCCGTGGTTTTTAATACCAATGCCAATGCAACTACGGCAACTACCAGTACCAAAACCTCACACACCAAAAGAATTAATTTACCTTTTGATGATTTTTTCTTGCGTGCATTTCTGCCCTTCTGCTGTGCGCTCATACCATCCTCCATTAGTAAGCATTTTTATTAATAAATCCTTTAAATACTGTCATAAACAGAATTTTGATATCAAAACCGAAAGACCAGTTTTCGATATAATATATATCACAATCAATTCTTTTACGGATTGATGTGTCACCGCGATATCCGTTCACCTGCGCCCATCCGGTAAGACCCGGTCGCACCTGATGCTTAATCATATAGCGGGGGATTTCTTCTTTAAATTTGTCCACAAATACCGGACGCTCAGGTCTGGGGCCTACCAAACTCATATCCCCTTTTAAAATGTTGAAAAACTGAGGAATTTCGTCTAAACTTGTTTTCCTCAATAATTTACCGATTTTGGTTACTCGGGGATCATTCTTAACCGTCCAGGCCTTGCTCTCATCCTGTGGCTTCTGTACTGCCATTGTACGGAATTTATACATCTGGAAGGTCTTATTATGAAGCCCTACACGTTCCTGCTTAAAAATAATCGGTCCGTCTCCGGATGCTTTAATCGCAATAGCCGAAATCAACATAATCGGTGAAAACAAAATAATTGCCACACAAGAACCGATAATATCCACAATACGCTTAATCACCCAATTCAAAGTATTTGTCAAAGGAACTCTACGAATATTAATTACCGGCAGTCCCGATAAATCTTCCGTATACGGCCTGCTGGGAATAACGCTGTTATAATCAGGGATAAACTTAGTATGTACACCTGACTTCTCGCACAAGCCGACAATTTCTTCCAATCTGTCATAATCTTCCAGTGAAAGAGTAATCGCAATCTCATCCAGCTTATTCTCCGGAAGGACATAATAAAGGTTGTCCACACGGCCAACCACCTTTACGCCGCGATACAGAGTGCCTGCCGGAATATGATCATCTAAAATACCTCTGACCACATATCCCCATTGAGGATTTGCGATAATTCTGTCAATATATTCTTCCGCCGCTCTGGAATATCCCACCAGAACGATATACTTCACATTGTAACCCTTTTTACGTATCTGACGTAAAAACAGGCGTATGCCGTTTCGCACGGCTATTGTCAGCAAAACGTTAATTCCGCAGAAAATAAAAACCACAGAACGTGAAAAATTCGGCTCATTGATAATGTAAAGTGCTACGAAGAAGATAACCAAACCTACAAAGTTTGCTCTTACAATATCAAAAAATTCCCGCTTTGCACTGGAATAACGCTTTGATTTGTATAAATTCAAAGCGGAATACAAACAAATATAAACAGGAACAATTCCTAAAAGTGCAGCAAAATAGGTCTCCGGCGCCAGAGTTCCTTCTCCGGGCTGTTGGAATACAACAATTCGAAGCCACCATGCTGCAATATATGATACAATCGTAACCACAATATCCAATACCACGTGGAGACGATTTAAATATCTCTGATTATCTTTTATCATAATCATCACCTATATTTCTACACACAGCTTTAATAATACAATATTGAAAAGAAAAATTCAAGTTTCTTACAATATTTTCCGCAGGATATTTATCCAAAGTTCCCACTCAATTCTGCAACGAATGGCAAACTTGCTTTGATTTCTGTGAATTTTCTTAGCTTTTGCTTCCGATGTCCTGCACATTTTCAACCCTTCAAGGACACCCTTGTGATATATTTTACCGTATCCCTTCAGACAGAAAAATAACTGTTTTATCATAAAACCTGCCGTCAACGGCAAAAAATGAAACACTTTCTGTACTAATGTTTGATTTTTATAAACCAAATATACACTGTTTCGGGATGCCAGACGAATTTTAAATTCATTGTATCTGGAACCTGATGTAGCGCTTCCGGCGTGATAGACAACCGCTTCCGGTTCATATATGTTATCATATCCGTATAATCTTGCACGATACCCAATGTCTATATCTTCCAAATAGGCAAAATGTGCTTCGTCAAACAGTCCGATTTCATCCAAAATACTCATTCGATAAATAGCCGCACCGGCACAAGCTGCGAAAATACTGCTCTTTTTATTATATTTAGAAGCATCTCTACCCTTGCCTCTGGCATATGCCCATCCGAGTACGGTATAAAAATCACCCGCATCATCAATCACTTCCGGTTCATGTAAAGAAAGCATTTTTGCCTGCACGGAAAAAATTTGTGAATCTGCTTCCATCGCCTTTATCATTTTTTCCACAAAAAATTTATCTGCCACCGTGTCATTGTTTAAAAGAAGTATAAAATCTGCACCATTTTCCTTTGCAACACGGATTCCATTGTTTACTGCTACTGCAAATCCACCGTTCCCATTTCTTTTGACACTTGTAACCCAGGAAAAGTTGCATTCGAGTTCTTTTACACTCTCATCCGCTGAACAATCGTCCACCACAATCACATCAAAATCCTGCACAGACTGGTTTTTTAAAGAATTCAGGCAGTCAGCAAGATACTTTATTCCATTGTAATTAGGGATTACAACCGCTGTTCTACTCACGCTGCCTTCCTTTCTTCTTTCATCTTTTATAGAAACATTTTTTACGCTTCACGCACCTATACCGAGAGCTCCGGATCATATACTACCAAATACCCTCGCATTCTCGCCTGCTCACAGAATGCCACACTTACCTCAATATAATCACAATGCTTCTCGGCAAGCTTAGGTGCAACTTCTTTATCCCACAATTCCTGCAACTCCGGACGAATCATCATATTGCGGACATCACCGGCGCCAATCTGCTGTTGCAACGCCGCCCGATGCATGTAGCCGCTATAACCTTTCGGCAATCCTTTATACATTACCGTACCATCACGTTTCATGGCCCCGCCGACAATTTTTCCACCCTTGTATACCGGCCCCGCTACTATACCAACCTCCGGTCGGTTTGCAAAAATATCCGGCTCGTAAACAGTCCTGTAAAAGCCCAGATGTGCCATATGTTCTACCTGAACATTCCATCCTTTTTTCGTCATAAACGCTTCCACAGCATACCTACCGTTCTCATAAGCATATTGCTTAGAATCCGTATTTACCGCTGTAGACTCGTCATGGCATCTCCAATGATACAGGATGCGCGGAATGTGTATCGCTTCTGCATCATCTTTTAATTCCGCTATGCATCGCAGAATAATGTCGAAATCCTGCGCACCATCAAACTCCTTGCGGAATTTCAAACGCTTCATCACATCTGCTCTCATAACGCAAAAATGGCAAATATAGTTGTTTGTTAAAATTAAATCCAAATTTAATTTTTTCTTCCTGTGCGATTCATAAAAGGTTTGAAGCGTTGCATCCGTTTTATCTTCATCCGAATACAATAAAACCGGTGCTTCTTTTTCAATTGCTTTTGCCATAAAAAATAAAGCATCCGGCGTCAGCACATCGTCGTGATCCAAAAGACCGATATAGTCTCCCGTCGCAGTTTCTAAGGCCACATTGGTATTCTCAGAAATACCGTTATTGTTCTCAAGTGCAAGATATACGATACTACTCTCTTTCGAAAGCTTTTCTCTGTATTCATCCACAATTGCTTCCAAATCGTTATTTCCGCTGGCATCTGCAATCACCAGTTCCCAATATGGATAAATCTGCGCAACCACTGAATCCAACAACTCCCTAAAGAATATGGGATTCGTTCGATACGCCGGAACCAAAATGCTTATCTTTGCAGGATTTACAAACTCATATTCCTGCATAATATTAATTTCCTCCTCCGTAAGAGGAACAAAATTGAATTCTTCATACTTCGGTGCACTGATTCTTTCCATAACGGCAGAAACGGTTTTTTTCAAACCGTTTCTACGCAAATATCTTCTTGTTTTTGCAATGGAATCTAATTTCTTTCCCATCAGTTCACCTCATAAAAGGCTTATACTAGTCAAGTTTTGCCTTTAACGCATCTGTCAATGCTGTTACTTTTACGCTTGCATCTTCCAAACTGCTGCCCTTAACGCCCATATAGAACTTAATCTTAGGCTCTGTTCCGGAAGGTCTTGCACAGCACCATGAATCGTCTGATAAATCAAAGTAAAGAACGTTGGAAGTCGGTAAACCTGTTTCGCCTTCTTCACCGGTTTCAGGATTTACGGTCTTACCACTCTTGTAATCGCGCATTTCTTTTACCTTCCAAGCACCGAATTCCTTGGGAGGATTTGCACGAAGTTTCTCCATAATTGCAGCAATCTGCTCAGCACCATCTTTACCCTTCATGGTAATGGTATATAAATCTTCTTTGAAATAGCCGTACTTCTCGTACATTTCAACCATCATATCCCAAACGGTCTTGTTGTTTTTCTTGCACCATGCAGCCACTTCACAGAGACACATAACCGCTACAATCGCATCCTTATCTCTTGCGTGAGTACCTGCAAGGCAACCATAGCTTTCTTCCAAACCAAATACATAATTGTATGTATTGTTCTCTTCAAACCACTTAATCTGCTCACCGATATACTTAAATCCGGTTAATACTTCAATCAACTTAACATCATAAGCCTTAGTAATTACATCTGCCATGTTGGTTGTAACGATTGTCTTAACCAATGCGGGATTCTCGGGCATGAGACCCTTAGCTTTTCTCTGGCTTAAAATATATTCCGCAATCAGCATACCTGACATATTACCGGTAAAAGGAACATACTCACCACTCTTGGTATCATATGCATAAATACCAAGTCTGTCCGCATCGGGATCGGTTGCAAGTACAATGTCAGCCTGCACTTCTTTTGCAAGCTTTAATGCAAGGGTAAATGCCTTAGGATCTTCGGGATTCGGATAATCCAAAGTAGTAAACTTAGGATCCGGCATTTCCTGCTCAGGTACCACATATACGTTCTTGAAGCCGATTTCTTTTAAAATACGGCGTGCAGGAACGTTACCTGTACCGTTAAACGGTGTATATACAATCTTAATATCATCTGCAACTTCTTTAATTACTTCAGGATTGATAATCTGCTTCTTCAATTCAGCGATAAAAGCATCATCTACTTCTGCACCAATTGTAATATAAAGACCTGCCTCGATTGCAGCCTGCTTATCCATAGTCTTAACTGTATGATAATCAGTTACTGCTTTTACGCAGTTGATAATATCAACGTCTCTGGGTGAAGTAACCTGTGCGCCATCCTCCCAGTATACCTTGTAGCCGTTGTACTCAGGAGGATTGTGGCTTGCGGTAATTACGATACCTGCAGTACATCCCAAGTAACGAACTGAGAATGAAAGTTCGGGTGTAGGTCTTAAAGAATCAAATACATATGCCTTAATACCGTTTGCAGCCATACAAAGCGCTGCTTCATCTGCAAATTCAGGGGACATGAAACGTGAATCATATGCAATAGAGATTCCCTTATCCTGTGTACCCATTTTTAAAATATAATTAGCAAGACCCTGAGTTGCCTTACGTACGGTGTAAAGGTTCATTCTGTTGGTACCTGCACCGATTACGCCTCTTAAACCGCCGGTACCGAATTCCAATTCACGATAAAAACGGTCTTCGATTTCTTTTTCATCGTTTGCGATTGCTTTTAACTCTTCCTTGGTCTTTGCATCGAAATAATCATCTTCAAGCCAGAACTGATACTGATCTTTGTAATTCATACATTGCCTCCATTCTAAGTATGGGCATTTTCGCCCCGTAAAAATGTTATTTCCCCAATTTTTTCATTTTCCCACAAAGATTTTACACTAAGTCAGCAGAATATTCAAGACGAAACGCCCTCTGCAAACTTCCTATTTTTAAGCCTTTTACAGCTATTTTTTCGGCACATTCAACGAATAATCGCTTCTGTCCAAGGTAAAATTCGGATTGTAGTAAGGATCTCCCTTAGAAAGTAGCTCTTTCCAGCGCTCTTTAAAGCGTGCACACTCCTCTTCATAGCGCTTTGCTTTCTCAGGCACCGTATCCAGTCCTCTGGACGCCGATTCATAATGGTACGCTTCCGCAAAAGGCGTAAACACATTCAACAGGCCTTTTTCTCTTAAACGAAGACAGAAGTCCACATCATTCAAGGCCACCGCATAATTCTCATCCAAACCGCCGACAGCGTCGTAGTCCTTTCGCTTTACCATAAGCGCCGCGCCGGTTACTGCTGACATATTTTGAGCATAACATAAGCGTCCCATATAGCCGATGTGGGTATTTTCATCCTTATAATGGATATGTCCTGCAGTTCTGTGTGCTCCCAAACCTATTACAATACCTGCATGCTGAATGGTATCGTCCGGGAATAAAAGCTTTGCGCCTACCGCACCCACATCGCTACGCTGGGCGTACATTAACAATTCTTTTATAAAATCTGCGTTAATAAACTCCACATCGTTATTTAAAAGAAGTAAAAACTCACCCTTGGCTTCTTTGACCGCAAAATTATTGATGCGGGCATAATTAAATTCACCTTCGTACTTTAAAATGCGTACCTTCGGATCCTTCTCTAATTCCTCATAATATGCAAAGGTTGCTTCTTCCTTACTGTTATTCTCTATAACAAGTATTTCATAGTTCTCATAAGAATTCTTTCTGCGGATAGCCTCCACGCATTTACGAAGTTCCTCCACACGATCGCAATTCGGAATTATAATCGATACCAAACCATCCGTAGTCAACTCGTATTGCAAACGGAAAATGGTCTCAAATGCCCGGGTACTGGTAATGGCTGTGTTGTAAATACCATGCTTATGCAAATGGTCCGAAACCGCTCTTTTTGCAGAGTCAATACAGTAAGTTTTTGCATTAATATTACTTGCAACACTACCTGCATGTGCACGCCAATAATAAAGGATTCTGGGCACATGCACTACCTTCTTCGCAATACTTGTAAGACGCAGAATCATATCATGGTCTTGGCTTCCGTCACACTCCTTGCGGAACAATTCCGTTTCCTGCAAAAGTGTCTTTTTAAATACGCTGAAGTGACAGATATAATTATTCGCACGTAAGGTATCCACTGCATAATCCGGCTTAAAATGAAGGGTAATCATATTATTGATGCTATCCCCCGTAAAAGTAGCCTCATCGCAGTATACGTAATCAGCTCCCTGCTCTTCAATAGCCTTGGCATATTCAAAAAGTACGCAAGGGTGTAAAAGGTCATCATGGTCAAATAAACCGATATAATCACCGGTCGCCAGCTTATAGCACTGGTTGGTATTTCCGGAAATGCCTTCGTTTTTCTCTAACTTTTGATATACAATACGTTCATCCTCTGCTACATATTCACGACAAATTTCTTCCACACATTTGTGTTCTTCGTCGGAACCGTCTGCAAGGCATAATTCCCAATTTTTATAAGTCTGGGTAAATACGGACTCTATCATTTCGCGCAGGAAATTTTCAGGCGTATTATACAAAGGTACCAAAATGGAAATTTTATGATTTTCTTTAAACTCCCAGTTTTCCTGCTCCATTCGGGTAGTCATATCCGGAAATGACTGGGTTCCAAAGTACTTATGTGCTCTTTTCTCCAGACGTTTGTTTCGAATCTTACGCACAATCTTCTTGGGAGATTTATAATATCCCAGTCTGATAAAAGCCACTCTAATCAGACGCAAAGGCTTTGAAAGCTTCCACGGAAGACTTCCCTTAATCTGCGCCACCTTCTGCTCTGCCTCCTCCTTCTGTGCTTCCAGCGTAGTGATTTTGGATGCAAGCTCGATATTTTCTTCTTTTAATTTGCGAAGCTCCTCTTTATAAAAGGCAAGCTCCTGCAGTTCTTTTTCATTATCCATGGTGTTCTCCACGTTATATTTCTTTTTATATGTCCGCCTTTCGGCTTCTTATATGTTGACATATTCTCATTATTTTATTCAATCACCAGCATACGCCCGGTATCCTGGAACAGCTTCTGTCTGGAACAACGGTCGGCTGTATAAATACCGATGTGATATTCTCCCTTAGGCAAATCGCCGGAAGCAATCATGCACAAAAATCCGCACAAATCCAGATTTTTGGCATTAGGAAATCCTGCCGACATATTAGGGCGCAACCGCTTGCAAATAGGCACGCTGTAAACGCCGTCATCTCCTGTAAACACCATTTCAAAGGTGTATCGACAGTTATCTGCTTCCGCAAGAACCGCATATCCCTGCACTACATAGATGTCTTTCTTTGCTTTTATCAAGTCATCCTTTTCTGCGCGGTCGATTCCCACATGAATTCCTGCCGGATAAACAGTATAGTCTTTATCTGTTTTTACAGGCTTTGTTCCATCCTCTTTCCACTCCAAAGCATTGCCGATATTAAAATCTTCTCCGCCACTGTTATTGGAACCCTCATACGGGTCATAACAATAGAACTGCGGGTGACAATGATAAAGATAATCTCTCTCAACCTTAAGACGTTGCATTTTCTCTCCCGACATAACGTCCGCACCACGACTTAAAGACTCATGATGATATAAAATAACATCATTGCGGATTACATTGCGTAATCCCAACTCATAGAGTGAAAAGCAGAAATCCACATCGTTATAAGCCACACGCAGATTCTCTTTTAAGCCACCCAAACGCTTAAAATCCTCTCTTTTTACCATAAGGCACGCCCCGGTCACACCAATTAAATTATATACCAGCTTATTACGTTCCTTATAATACGAACGGCTGTCATCCATTTTAAGAAGTTTGTGCACCGGTCCGTCTACCGCATTGGTAATTCCCACATGCTGAATCAAAGTTGTATCAGGATAAAGAAGTTTAGCTCCTACAGCACCAACGCCCTCCTGTAAAACCTGTCCGACCATGCGTTCCAGCCAATCCGGTGTTACCACTTCCATATCATCATTCAAAAGAAGCAATACGCTGCCTTCCGCCCTGGCCGCAGCTATATTATTCATAACGGAATAATTAAAAACCATGGGCTGATACAAATAGATAAAAGGATATTGCTTTCTTGATTCTTCTATCTTGCAGCGATTTGCATCTTCGCTTCCGTTATCTACCACAATAATTTCAAAATTACGATAAGTACTTTTTTCATATATTGAGGCAATACATTTATGTAAAACCTCCGGATTATCTTTGGAAGGAATCAGAATACTGACTTTAGGTTCTTTCTTTCCCAAGCCATACATCGGAAAACCGTATCGACCTTGTGCTTCTATCTTCATATCGATTCCACAGCGTTTGGCATATTCTTCCTTAATTGCAAAATATTTTTCACCAAATCCCCAACAAAGACCGTCTTCTTCACGAAGCTTTTGTTCCATTTCTTCTACCGTATATCCTCTTCCGTCGGAATGAAGATAACGTTTTACAAATTTATGGTATAAAATTTCCGAAATATGTCCAACTGCTGAAGTTCCGATCTTTTCCCACGCTTTCAAAAGAAAATCATACTCAAACAACTGCACGTCTTCCGTATCCATACAGGATATTTCCTTACATACTTCAGTACGTACTGCCCATATATTTCCAAAATACTGATAGGAAAGAAACGTCTCAGGTGACGGTACCGGTTTAAAATTCGGGTAACAACGTCTGGATAAACGCACACCTCTTTGACGAAAGTTATCCAACGCTTTCTCGCTTCCGAAGCAAACATCTTCGTCGGCATATAAAAGCTTACATTCTTCATGTTCCGCAAAATATGCCAAAATTGCTTTTGAAGCAATGGAATTCAATACACCTTCTTCATGTATTACAATCAAAATATCCTGTTCGCAAGAAAATCCTTCCGCAAACAAGTCTCTAAACTCCTGCTTGGTAACCACCTTTGCAGTAAGATTACAGTTGACTTTCTCATACTTCTTACGGAGATCATCCTCTTTTTGACGCATAAAAGTATCATATGCATTCCTTTGTTTGGAAAGTTCCTTGCTGTATTCTTTGTAACAGCGCGCCGTCATGAAGTTTTGTACTTTTCTCTTCAGGCCTTGAAGCATTCTTATCTACCACTCCCAAGTTTTGCTTTTAAACCGAAGCCCGCCAATAACTGTCCGGCCATCTCCGGTGAAATATATTCCATACGTAATTTCACATGTAAAACTGCATTTTCCTGCTTTGCATATTTTGCCACCTGCCACATAAAGTGCGGGTCGCCATCTGCAAAAAAGAATGAATTATTTGTCAATCGAACTCCGTTATGCGAACGGAATCCATTCTGTCCCTTACCAGCCAATTCTGATACCAATTCTTTGCCATCCATCCGTACCGACTCAACACTGACAATGCAAGGTCTGTCGCAAGGATCGATTCTGACGTTTATTAAATCTAAATTTAATTTTATATCAAAGCTGTAATTATTCCCAACTCTGGCTATATTCTGTACCCGATAAGACTGTTCCTCCGAAAAGCCCTTTCCTGTATCTTCATAAATCTGTATACCGTTTCCTCGGGCACCTACCGCATCCAGCAAATAATCCAGAGAATATACCGGATTGCCGATTGCGTGACGAATTTCAGAAGCCGCCATATAATCGCCCTGCACATACTTCTGGAATGCTCTTTCAGCAGTTAAAACCTGCGCTTCATTTTCAGCTTCAAACAACTTTTCTCCGGGATATGCTTCTTTTAACCAGTCTTTTGCCGCATCGCGATTCTTGCGGTCCGCAAAATAGCAATACAATGCACGATTCCATAAAAGTTGAGCCGGAATCTTTTTATCAAAGGTCCATTCATAATCAATTACTGTCCAGACATCATCTTTTACCATGATATTCTGGAAAATCAAATCATAGTCCGAAACCTCAGCCAAAGCTCCCTGCTCGATTATCTTTCGATAACGTGAAATAAGCGAAAGAAAATCCTCTTTTTTATTTTTCTTAACACACTCATCCAGAATTCCTTCCAGTGTGACGCCTTCCAAATACTCAAACTCCGCACTTTCATTCATTTTACATTGATTGATTGAAAGTCCGGTACCCGCATAGGCTTTTTCCAATTCTTCTGCCTTTACGGCCATATTGGCTACATGAGCTTCTGCCGCTGTCGTACAGGCGGTCTTTTTTACATTAAATTTACCATCGTTTTGCAAAATATCCGTGCGTACGGAAAACTCCGGAGCCCTATCATTGGAATATTTGCTGTAAACAGTTTCAAGGGCAGGTCCGATAACCACCATATAGGAATTAGAATAATGAGAGAATGAGCCATCCCTGATAATCATATCAAATGCTTTCTGCTCATCAAAAAGCATAACACGGTCCCTGTCAAAATTACGGATGTTCTGATATAATTCCCCCACTTTAGGCAATTTCTTATCCGAGAAAATCGTGGTAGGGAATTTATAATCCGGATACGGATAATAGAAGGAATATTCCTTCACTCCGCATTTTTCCATAATATTTTCCAGTCCCTTTCGCGAAAAAGTTCTGGCACTGCCTTCACCTGTCGGATAATCTTCAATACCGTCAAAATACTTACCGGTATGATCCTCCTTGCAACCCGCAAAATATTTAAGGCCAAACTTATTTTCAATGGCAATTACCATACGTCCGCCCGGTTTTACATGCTTTAAAAGGATATTCATAAAATCCTCATACGGTGTTTCCGAACCCATATATCCCTGTCCGTACTCAAATACACCAATCAGCATGACGTAATCGTAATCACAATCCAAATCTTTTTCTACATCTTTAAAATTGCCTACATGGATATAAATATTGTCCATATCCTGATGTCTGTAAGCATTGATTAAGCTTCTTTTACGGGATAAATCAATGCAGGTAACACTTTCTGCTTTTCTCGCCAAAGCGCCCGTAATAGCACCACAGCCCGAACCAACTTCCAGTACCTTATCATTCGGACCAATAGGAAGCCAATCGACAATATTTTCACGCAAAGAAGAAAGATGATAAAAAATCGGCCAGTTTGCCTTCTCTTCAATTACTTTTCGGTAATTGCCGGGCTCTTCTTTCTGTACGATTTCCAGGATTTCATCTTCAATGGTGCCGTCACAATATAAATCCACACCGGGATAATATTTTTTATCCAGAATAATCTTTCCGATTTGTTCCTGCATATTGCATCCTTCCTCTGACTATCAACACTTCTTATTTTGCCTGCGGCATAGGAATAATCTTATCGTGTGCCGCATCTTTTACATCTTTTACCTCTACTGTAGAATTCATATCATAAAATCCGACAGTATCCTTATCCGAAATAACACTGATATTGATTGCATCATAAAGTCTGTGATATACGGTAAAATCACTGCCTTCATATCCGGTAAGGCCTAATGATAACAAGTAATCTCCGCCCTGCAGATTCATCGTCTGGGTAAAGGTAATTTCCTTACAAACACCTTTATCTACAGCTTCCATAAATGCTTTTTCAAACATGGAATTGGTTCCTGTAATCTCCGTACCTTTTACATTTTTAATGGTAAAAGCAAAAATCGGAGCTTGTACACGTTCTGCAAACTTAACCTTCATATGAATGGTAAAAGGAGAGCCTTTTATAATTGCCGTCGTCTTACGTCCTTTATCATCTGTAATGAAGCATTCCGTAATTTCTGCCTTTTTAGAACCATATTCCAAAAGTTCCGGATTATCGCTTACATTGGCAACATCTTTCCCTGCACCTTCCTTTTGCGGCTCCTGCTTATCTTCTTCATACTGCCCCACAAGCACCTGCTTGTAAATATCAATCATTTCCTTAGGCTTTCCTTCGCCTAATTTTACGCCTTTATTCAGAAGAACCACACGGTCACAATACTTGGAAATGCTACTCAAGTCATGACTTACAAACAAAATGGTTTTACCCATTTTTTTGAACTCATCAAACTTACGATAACACTTTGCCTGGAAGAAAACGTCACCTACCGCCAAAGCTTCATCCACAATCAGAATTTCCGGTTCAATATTAATCGCTACCGCAAAAGCAAGACGAATAAACATACCGGATGAATACGTCTTTACCGGCTGATACACAAAATCTCCAATATCCGCAAAATCCAAAATATCCTGAAGCTTTGCATCAATCTCTTCCTTGCTAAAGCCTATCATTGTGCCGTTTAAGTAAATATTTTCAATACCGGTATATTCCCGGTTAAAACCGGCACCCAATTCAAGAAGGGCAGAAATACGGCCGTTTACATTTACTTCACCTTTTGTCTGATGCAAAACGCCTGTAATAATCTTTAAGATGGTAGACTTACCGGAACCGTTGGTTCCTATAATACCAATGGTTTCTCCCTGATATACATCAAAGCTTACATCATTTAACGCATGATGTTCAGGCACCTTTTTCCAAGGCATCAGATGTAAAGCATCAATCACACGTTCCGCAGGTTTTTTAAACATTTTATAAACCTTGCTGACATTCTTAACGGAAATGACAACAGAACGGTCATTGTTATTTATTTTATCTGTTAATTCAGTCTTTGTTGTTTCCATGCATACTCCATTAAACACTTTTATAATACATCTGCAAAATGAACCTTCAAACGTTTAAACACCAAGGTTCCGATACCAAAAATAACCACTGTGGTAATCCAGAAAAACATGGTTGAATAAAAATCTTCCCAAAACCATTGTTTCTCAAACAATGCACTACGATAACCGTTTACGATATAATATACAGGATTTAATTTAAAGAAAATTCTGTATTTCTCCGGTAAATAGCTTAAATCCCAAAGAATCGGTGTCGCCCACATTCCCACCTGCAACACAATCTGGATAATCTGGGTTAAATCCTTAAAAAATACCACAACCGCGCAGGTAGTATAACTGATTGCCAAAACCAAAACAAACATGCAGAAGCTGAAATATACCAGCTGTAGCAGATATATACTCGGTCCAAAACCATAGCAGAAATACAATACTAATAAAATACATGCAAATGCCACATGCACAAATGTCGCTGCAATTACTTTTATAATCGGCAGAATACTGATTTTAAAAACAACCTGCTTAACAAGATAATTATATTCCATCAAGGCCGAAGTACCGTTTCCCAAAGCTTCGGAAAAATAAAACCAAGGAACCAAACCCGCAGTCAGCCACACAACATAAGGTGCTTCAATTCCGTTAGCCACCAGCTGGGCTCGTGCAGGAAAAATCAATCCGAATACAAAATAATACATCACAACCGTAACCACAGGTTGTACAAACGCCCACACACGCCCCATGGTAGAACCGGCATACCTTGTTTTAAAATCATTTTTTGCAAGCTTCCAGATTAATTGACGGTTCTGCCACAATTCCTGAGGCAAAATCATAATTTTATCATATAAAATCGTAAGACCTAACACCGCCACCAAAATGATAGCGCAGGCAATAATCTTTTTAATCATTTCCTCCCGTGGATCTGCCAACGGATTATGATGCAAAATAATAATCGTTGCCACAGCAGCAGCAATCACAAGAATCAAAGTGATTCCCCACGCTTTCGGAAATCCTTTTTTTGCAGAATTTACTTTTTCCGCCATAATACTTATCCCTTCTTTTAGGCTTCTGTATGCCTATTTTTTCAAATCTTTAATAGAGCCCCACTTTTTGTCTTTTTCGGAAATGGTAAGCTCCATCCCCTCGGGAATAGGCCATTTTACTCCGATCTCAGGATCGCTCCAAAGAAGTCCGCCCTCATCATTTGCATGATAATAATCTGTACACTTATAACAAAATTCGGCATAATCCGATAACACAAGAAAACCGTGTGCAAAATCCTTCGGAATAAAAAACTGTTTCTTATTTTCTGCGGACAAAAGCTCTCCGTGCCACTGTCCGTAAGTAGGCGAACCTTTTCGCAAATCCACAGCCACATCGTATACTTCACCACTGATTACCCTTACCAGCTTATCCTGAGGATAATTTATCTGGAAGTGTAATCCTCTCAAAACACCCTTCTTGGAGGCAGACTGATTGTCCTGTACAAAGGTAACATCAATACCTGCTGCCTTAAAATCCTCGTACTGGTATGTCTCCATAAAATAACCTCTCTCATCGCCAAAAACGGTGGGAGTTATAATCTTTAATCCTTCTATTTCGCAGGTTTCTACCTGAAATTTGCCCATATCTGTTCTTTCCTTTCTGTTTCCATCATTTTAAAATTACTGCGCCAAGTCGCCACGACACTATAATGTCAGTAACCCTCAGTCGCCTAATCTATATATGACAGGTTCATGTCCACCCGTCCTTCAATACCATCTACCTGACCGGAAGAGGTATACTGCCACATATCATACCTTCCAGTATACAACGGTTCCTTACGATATTCAGCAAGCCATATGGTGTAATCCGCCAGCACATCATCGTCCACATTATTGTAGAACCATTCGCGGCTTGCATATACACCGCTTTCATAGCCTGCCTGTTCCACCGTTTCACAAAAAGCTTCGCAGATTGCAGTTCGCGTTGCAACATCCAAAGCATCTGCCCTGCCGCCGGAGCCTTCGGTATCAATAAAAATCGGATAGTCCAAATCATATCCTTCCACAAGGCTAAGCGCCATACTGGCTTCTTCTACCGCTTCAGAAGGCGTAATTGCCTGCGTGAAGAAATAGATTCCCACCTTCAAACCGGCAGCCGTTGCGCCTTCAATGTTTTGTCTGAAATACGGGTCTTCTACCAACGCACCGGTCTTGGAACCTCGGTATCCGCAACGTATAATAACAAACCGCACGCCGCTCTCCGCAACCGCTTCCCAATCAATGTTACGATTCCACTTGGATACGTCAATTCCCAAAACTGCATTTTGTTTATCATCCCATGAACCTGTATATTCCGTATCATCAGAATCCACATCATGTACAGCCGTATCTTCTGCTTCCGCATCAATTTCATCTTCTGTTTTAATCAAATAGGAAATGTCTTCCAATTTTACGTATTCGATTTTATCTTTTACGGTTACCTTTACACGGGCAGGAACTTCATACCCTTCAATTTCGTTCAACGACACATAATAACTTCCCGGCTTGATTCCTGCGATGTAAATATATCCATCGGCATCTAAATCCTTATATTCACCGATACCCTCTACCGTCACATAGAATTTTTCACCTTCTACTGCCGCTCCGTCTTCGTCGATGACCATAACTCTTATGTCCCGTTCTACAGAACTTACCAGCAATGATAATTGGGTACTGTCTTCGCCTCTTACTTCGCCTGCAAATGGTTGGTATTCATCCAGAAATGCCGTATCATTCAAAAAACTTTTTTCATCCGTTACAACTTCCGGCTCTTCACTTGCAACCGGCTTTGCAGAAGCTTGGTGACTTCCCATAGCCCCTTCCTTGACGCCGTTTAAAAGTAACACCATAGATAAAATCAGTAACGCCGCAATGATTACCGAAGCCACTGCCGCATTCCGCACTTTTTTATCCATTGATACAAATCTGCCTTTCTTTTATAAGCCGTTTGCCACTTCTACAAGATACTGACCATATGCGGTCTTCATCAAAGGCTCTGCCAACGCAAGAAGCTGTTCCTTGGTGATAAAACCTCTTTTGTATGCGATTTCTTCGATGCAGGAAATATATAATCCCTGTCTTTTCTGGAACGCTGCCACGAAATCGGAAGCATCCAGCAATGCGTCATGATTACCGGTATCCAACCATGCAAAACCACGTCCCATGGTTCTTACCTTCAATTCTCCGCGACGCAGATATTCATTGTTAATACTTGTAATTTCAATCTCACCACGTGCGGAAGGTTTTACATTTTTAGCGATTTGCACAACATCATTGTCATAAAAATACAAGCCCGGAACCGCATAATTGCTCTTCGGATTCGCAGGTTTTTCTTCAATGGAAATTGCCTTTCCGTTTTCATCAAATTCCACTACACCGTATTCTCTGGGATCACGTACGTAATATCCGAAAATGGTAGCTCCCTTTTCTTCAGCCGCCACTTCGCGCAATACCTTTGAAAAGCTCTGTCCGTAGAAAATGTTATCTCCTAAAATCAAAGCAACACTGTCATCTCCGATAAACTTCTCACCAATGATAAAAGCATCCGCAAGACCTCTGGGATATTCCTGTACTGCATATTCCATGCGAAGTCCAAGCTGCGAACCATCTCCAAACAATTCCTCAAATACAGGTAAGTCTCTGGGAGTGGAAATAATCAAAATATCCTGAATGCCCGCAAGCATTAAAATAGACAACGGATAATATATCATCGGCTTATCATATACCGGCATAATCTGCTTTGACACTGCCTTTGTTAATGGGTAAAGACGGGTTCCCGAACCGCCTGCAAGAATAATTCCTTTCATTTTTTACCTCCTTTTATACGCACTGAATGGGAACGGCGTTCACCGTCCCCATTTATAATTTTATTGATACATATCTTCGTAATACTTCTGATAATCTCCGCTGGTGACACGTTTCATCCAGTCTTCGTTCTCGAAATACCACTGTATAGTAAGCTTAATACCATCCTTGAACATCGTCTCAGGTTCCCAACCCAAATCGGTTCTGATTTTGTCAGGAGCGATTGCATAACGTCTGTCATGCCCTTTTCTGTCCTCTACATAAGTAATCAAATCTTTGCTTACCAATGCTTTGCGAGGATCACCGTCAGGAAGCATTTCCTGAAGCGTCTCTATAATGATTTCAATAATTTCAATGTTCTGCTTTTCATTATGTCCGCCGACATTATAGGTTTCAAACAATTTACCTTTTTCCTGTACCATATCAATTGCTTTGGCATGGTCTCTTACATACAACCAGTCACGAACATTTTTGCCGTCACCGTATACAGGAAGCTTCTTTCCCTGAAGAGCATTGTTGATAATCAATGGAATCAATTTCTCGGGAAACTGGAAAGGTCCGTAATTGTTGGAACAGTTGGTAATATTCGCAGGGAACTTATAAGTATCCATATAAGATTTTACCAGCATATCAGATCCTGCCTTACTTGCCGAGTAGGGCGAATGCGGGTCATACGGGCTTGTCTCATAAAAGAATGCATTTTCATCATCGGGTAATGAGCCATATACTTCATCAGTAGATACATGAAGGAATTTCTTTCCCTCTTTAAATGTTCCGTCAGGAAGCTCCCATGCTGCCTTAGCGCAATTCAACATAACGGCTGTACCGATTACGTTGGTTTTAACGAATACTTCCGGATTACGGATACTTCTGTCTACATGGCTTTCTGCAGCAAAATGAACAACTCTGTCAATATCATTTTCTGCAAAAATCTTACCGATTGTATCCTTATCGGTAATGTCTGCCTTAACAAATGTATAATTATCGCGATTCTCAACCGCTTTTAAGTTTTCAAGATTGCCTGCATAAGTGAGGGCATCCACATTGATAATGCGAATATCGTCGCCGTATTTTTCAAACATATAATGAATGTAGTTCGAGCCGATAAAACCGGCACCACCTGTTACAAGATAAGTTCTCATCTCGTGTCTCCTTTTATATTTTATATTCTTCCGTCTCAAAAAGATATCGCTTAACAGTATAACACATTTCTTTCTGAAAATCTACTTTTTTACATTGTTTACTTACTCATCCTATTCCAAGGTTAAGTTCGAATGAATATCGAGGTATACATCGTAACCTTCCACCTGCATCATCAATACGTAATCATATTCCGGAAGTTCTCCGTCTACCGCATGTCCCTGATTGATGATAATGTAATGACATCCTCGCTCTCTTGCCAGTGTGGATAAACGTTCTGCATCAGAAACTTCTTTTCGCATTTCCTCTTCCAATTCATCGCCCAAGCCCCAACGTTCCACCAACGCATCATAGCCATAGGGCATTACTACAAAAGCAGAATACTGCCTTACATACTGCACCAGCTCATGCGGGAATATCGCCATCACCTCACGCCCCGGCACTTCAATGGCATCGCAAATCTGAACAACCGCATCCGGCACCTGATATGCATTCTGAGCCTTTGAAAACTGCGGACTTTTATATACCAAATGTCCGCCCACAATGATATATGCCGATAAAAGCAACAACACGCCTGCCTGTAACCATTGTTTTTTTATACTTCCGATACATTTTACTGCCGCATATGCAATCACGGGTCCCATGGGCAATGTCCACAATAGACGATAATATATTTCTTCTTCTCCCAAAGTATTGACCACAAGACTTGTCAACGGCGGAAATAAAAACAACGCAAGTGTTACCAGCGATCCGTATACCAGAATCGCTTTGCGGCCTTTGTTCTTTTCCGTAATCCATAAATAAACCAAAGAAGCAACAAACAATAATGTAAGACTTCCGTTACCGCTATATAATTTTAGCATCGCTAAGGCGGACCCTTCCGCTCCTACCATCGTACCACTTCCTTTCCTTCCATAATGCCGGAACTATAATTCATTTATGCCAACATATATAAGATTCCAACCACACCTGCAGGGACGCAGGCCATAGCACCTTTTAATAGCATCGACGGTTTTCTTTTTATGATTGCCAATAAAATAATTCCAATCATAAATACCATAGGCATCATAAAGACACCCATAGTCGTCATTGCGGTTGCGCCCAAAATCGCGATTCCTGCAAGTACATAATACCAACTTGCATTCTTTACCTTTTTTTCCACATCGCCCAGCCAAAGAAGAATCAGCAAAAGCACCGGCAAAAACAAATTTGCAAAGATACTCTTTCCCTGCCAGGTTCTTGTAAGGAAAAAAGTTTGTGCGGTATAGATGCTCACATACCCGTATATATTGAACAACGCCACGATGGATGCAAACAAATACTTCTGATATTTCTTCTCCGAAAAGAACAATCCACCCATTTCAAGAACAATAAAATAATGTAACAAAATCAGAACAAGAGACAACACACTGTGCCCCATAACAGCTGCATGAATCCCTGTCATTCTTGACAAAAACGCCAGCCAGACCGGTGCAGAAGCAAAGGCATGCCTCACATCCAGCACATCTGTAAAAAAACCTGTATATGGCTGTATTAAATTCATGGTTCCGCTGACATTTGTTACATTCGCTGTTGCAATATAAAATGCATCATCCCCATCAGAAATCTGCAGTCTTAAACGCATAACCAACTGAACAGCCAGCATAAGTCCAAATGCAATTTTTAATATGATTGCTTCTTTATTTCTGCATCTGTCCAAACAATCTTTTATCACTGACTTGCCAAGCCACGCCGAGCAGGTCCCGAATATGCCTATAAAAATACCAAAAACAACCGAAAGCAACCGAAAAGATATACTTCCGGCTAATACAAATCCCAAATAAAAGCACTGAAAGAAGGCTATCATAATCAGATAGCCGTTTAATAACACACATTCAAAACTATGCCGTTCCTTCGGAAGCCATTTTGTAATCAACATACCGCACCCGAACGGCACAATCAGCAACCATATAATTGCCAGTAATACTGAAAGCATTTTTACACCTCTTTCTCTCGCTCTTATTATACATAGGAACACGAAAAAAAACAATGAAAATGATTGAAACAGCCGCCGACTTGGCTTATACTGATATAGGTTAGATGTGTTATGTCATTGATAACACAAATAAAAAACCATTGGAGGTTAGAATGAGCAAACCTGCAATACTCGGCGGCACACCCGTCAGAGACACTAAAATTTCCTATGGAAGACAATACATTGATGATGCAGATATTCAGGCTGTAACCGATGTTTTAAAAAGTGGCTACATTACCTGCGGTCCAAAAATAGGCGAACTGGAAGCAAAATTATGTGAAATCACCGGTGCAAAATACGCAGTGGCAGTCAGCAACGGAACTGCAGCTCTTCATTTGGCATGCCTTGCCATGGATTTAGGTCCCGGAGATGAACTTATCACAACACCTATAACCTTTGCCGCCTCAGCTAACTGTGCTTTATACTGTGGCGCCAAACCTATTTTTGCTGATATTAATCCGGAGACTTATAACATTTCACCCGAATCCATCCGTCAGAAGATTACATCTGCTACGAAGGCCGTAGTGGCTGTAGATTTCACCGGACAGGCTGTGGCGTTGGACGAAATACGTGCAATATGTCATGAACATAATTTAATCTTAATAGAGGATGCCGCACATTCCATCGGTACCAAATATAACGGACAACCAATAGGAAGCATAGCAGATATGACAACTTTCAGTTTTCATCCCGTCAAAACCGTTACTGCCGGCGAAGGCGGTGCCATTACCACCAATGACGAAAAACTTTATCGTAAGCTTTTAAGACTCCGTGCTCATGGCATCACCCGAAACATGGATGAGATGAGAAACCCTAATGATGCTCCCTGGTATTATGAGCAGACTGAATTAGGATACAATTACCGTATTACAGATTTCCAGGCAGCTTTGGTTGCCAGCCAGTTAGATAAATTACCGGCCTTTTCCAAACGCAGAAAAAAAATTGTCGCACGATACAATGAAGCATTTGCAGATATGCCGGAAATTATCATACAAAAAGAAATTCCGGAATCGGATACAACAAGACATCTGTATATTTTACAGCTGAATTTACCGCTTTTAACCTGTAGCAGAAGAGATTTTTTCGAAGCTATGTGTGCAGAAAATATCTGTCCCCAGGTACATTATATTCCGGTATATTACCACTCCCACTATGAATCACTCGGTTATACCAAAGGATTATGTCCCAATGCCGAGGCATTGTATGAAGGAATTCTAAGCATTCCTTTATTCTACTCCATGACAGACAAGGATGTAGAGGATGTAATTACCGCTGTTAAGAAACTCATTTCATATTATAAAAAATAATATTATAAAAGCATGTACTGCATTTCATAACCGGTACATGCTTTTTTATTATTTCTTTCAAAAGTAAAAGGGCACCTCATAATGAAGTGCCCTTATTTTTAATATCCAAGATAACTGATATTCATATCAACATTTGTACTGATACCGTTTACTTTACCACGATCCGAGTACTGCCACATATCATATCTGCTGCTTGTATATGTGGGCTGCGATGCGTATTGCGCAAGCCAAATCTTGTAGCCTGTCAACGCACTAACATTTAAGGAATCCTGATACCATGACTTACATGCATAGACTCCCGGAGTATATCCCGCACTCTTAATCGTCTCGCAGAACGCCTTACAGATAGCTGTTCTGGTCTCACGGCTGAGATTGTTTGCTCTGCCGCCGCTAGTCCATTCGGTATCGATAAAAATAGGATAACTAATCTTATAATTCTGTGCCAAACTGATTGCCATAGATGCTTCTTCTACCGCTTCCTTCTCATTAATTGCCTGAGAGAAGAAATACAATCCAACCTTCAATCCCGCACTTGTAGCTCCCTTAATATAAGATTCAAACTTCGGATCCTGTACCAGAACACCGGTAGCAGAACCACGATATCCGCATCTAATGATAACAAAGGAAATACCGGAATTCTTAACTGCATTCCAGTCAATGGTGCCATTCCATTTACTTACGTCAATACCAAGCACACCGCCGTTCATCGACAAGGAACCATCGCTGGCAAAATTATATTTCACACCGGAAATAACCTGTTCACCGGTTACTTTTTTACCGTCTTCATCAAAGAAATAGGTTTTTCCGTTTAAGGTCTGCCATCCGTAATATGTGTAAGTAGGCTCTGCCTGAATATAAAAAGCTGTAGCAGTATAATAATCTGCCCATTTTGCCTGTACATACTTTCCGCTGGAATCCTTAATATATACCTGATTACCCTGACTATCTTTCAACAGTGTAGTGGTATCGGCTTTCGGATTAGCCTTAACAGTAATCGTTACGGTAGCTGTAACCGTTTTTACAGTACCGTCAGCCGCCTTATCGGTAACTGTAACGGTAATAACCGCTGTACCCTTGGCAACACCTGTTACCACACCCTTTTCATCTACGGTGGCAATTTCTTTTTTATCTACTGTATAAGTAACAGTCTTAGAATCTGTCGCATTTTCGATTACGGGAACGATGGTATATTTGTCACCCACCAATACGGTAGCAGCAGTTGCTTCCACCTTAACGCTTAAATCTCCCATGGGCTTTACGGTAACCTTACAGGTAGCGGTCAATGTCTGACCATCTTTGTTTGTTCCTACCGTAGTCGCTGTAATTGTAACTGTCGCTTCCTTGGTTAATGTCTTCACGGGAGTAATAACACCTTTATCATCTACCGTTGCCACATTCGCATCACTGGTAGACCACTTTACATTCTGGTTGCAACCCGCATCTCCGGCTACTGTAGCTTTTAATGTAGCCGTACTTCCTACCGTCACTTCCAATGTAGTCTTATCCAATGTCAAACCGGTCACATACGCAACTGACGGTTTGTCAGAAGGCTGTTCACTACCGGACGGCGTCTCACTGGTTGAGGGTGTCTCACTGGTTGACGGCGTCTCACTGGTTGAGGGTGTCTCGCTTGTTGACGGTGCTTCACTGGTTGACGGTGCTTCACTCGTTGACGGTGTTGTACTGTCCGCCGTTCTTGTCATAATATTCGTATTCTCTACCATGGCAGCAACTTGTCTGAATCCGCCCATAGCAGAAGCTGTCAAAGTGGCAGGATCTGTAATTGTGGATTTATCAATGGTGGTATAACCATCCGCGCCGGAGGTCACTTCCTTGCTGGATGCTACCCACTTTACGGTATCCGCAAGAAGTGTTTCTGAATCAACATTATCTTTATTTTCTGTATCTTCTTTCGCTACATCGATTTCATCTTCGGTTTTAATTTCATCCAATACATTGATTACCTGATAAGAAATCTGATCCTTTACCATAACCTTGGTCGCATCTGCCGGGAAATTAAATCCATCCACCGACTTAATGGTAACCATATATGCACCGGGTTTTAATTCCTCATAATAAATCAAACCGTCTTTATCTTCGTCCACCCATGTTAATGTCTCATTGGAGGGTGTAACCACTTCAATCTCAAATGCCACACCTTCAATCAGCTTTTCATTGGTTTTATCCGTGAATTTAATCTTTAAGTCTCTCTCAACAGAAGTGAAACTTACGGAAACCATAACCGATTCTTCCTCTTCATCTCCGTTTGAAGGAAGAATCGCTTCTCCCACCACATCACTGGTGCTGGTGGAAACGATACGGTTAATACCGTTTTGTCCAATGGTCTCCAATTCACTCAATTGCATACCAATGCCGGTAAATTCTCCCAATTCCGTCACTTTGTTATTGTTGTTCACAAAGAAAACAATTACAAAAATTAAAATTGCCGCAGCCAAAACACCTGTAAACGCAATTACGGCATCCATCCATGACAAGTTAAGTAAAAAGCTCTGGAATCCGTTTTTCTTTTTATGTTTCACTTTGATATTCCTTCCGTCGCCTGTTTTTACAGCCGGCTTACTGTCACTTTTCTTTGGTGCAGACTGTGTTCTCGCCTGTCCCGGATGTTTCTTAATGGCAGAAGCACCTCTTATAGGACGGGAAACTTCTTCATCATGATAATTCAAGTCTCCCAACTCTTCGATTTCCTCTTCCGTCATATCGAACTCATCTTCCAAATCCGCACTCGCATCCTCACGGATTGGAGGCATAATTCTTGTAATACCGAAATCCACATTCTTTTCGTCGGATACGGTCGGTATGGAACCGGTATCGCCCACTCCTGCATCTACGATATCAATCAATTCAGCAATTTCATCTCTTGCTCTACTGTCACTCAGTCCATCCTCTATTTCAGAAACATGGAACACCTTGGTAGCATCTACATCCATACCGTTGGCATCGGAAGACTGCAACGTTTCTACTGTTTTTCTTACAACAACTTCTTCATCTACATTGAAGTCATCCTCATCCCATTCTAATTCTTCTAAATTCAAATCGTCTCTTAACATTTCCTCAATCCTTTTACAATAAACTTATACCTATAAGCGTCATCACGCACATCTTTTGTTAAAAAACATATTAACCCATTTTGTAATATATCCGTAACATTATAGCATGTTAACATACACCTTTCAACATTTTTTGCATTTTATCCCTTTACCAAATTATGCATATTAAATGTATCTGTTTTGTGTCATATTTCAAGACTGCCCATCCACAGTCTGCTATAACAAAAAAATATGCGTCATTAGTATTAGACATCTCTATCCATACTTTTGGCGCATATCATTTTATTTTTTAACATCTTACTTTTAAAAGTTGTGCAGTTCCGGCAATTTGTAATCTGCCGCTCTCTGCAGGAACAAAAATACAGTCGCCTTTTCCAAAGGCCAATTCTTCTTCGCCGCTTAAAATGCCGCTTCCCTCCAGGCACATAAACACAGCAAAGGATTCTTCATCAACTTGGATTTCTGCACTTTTCTCCCGTTCTGCCGTATTCACCAGCATTCTTTCCACTTGAAAATATTTACATCTGCATAATAACTCCGTGGCGCAGCCGGGCTGATACTTCAGAATTCTCATAGGTTGCCTCGGTGCTCCGGATGCTTTTAAATCAGCAACCGCCATTGCCTGATCTATGTGTAACGTTCTCTTATTACCGTCCTTATCACAGCGGTCATAATCATATATACGATATGTTACATTGGAATTCTGTTGAATCTCTGCAAGCAAAATCCCTTCACCAATAGCATGTACGCAACCGGGTTCAATAAAAAACACATCATCTTTTTTTACATTAACCTTACGCAAATATTTCCCGATACTGCCGTCTGCAGCAGCCTCTGCAACCATTTCCTTTTCCATATCCCTATAAAATCCGTATACAAGCTTTGCATCTTCCTTGGCATCCAACACATACCACATTTCTGCTTTTCCGTTCTCTCCGTTTTCATGGATACGTGCATACGCATCATCCGGATGTACCTGAATGGAAGCATCTTGTCCGGCATCAATAAATTTAATAAGAATCGGCAATTCTGACGTCCCTGTAACCTTCATGGGATGTGTTCCCAGCATCTGCGGATATTCACGAAGCAATTCATCCAAAGGCATTCCTTTTACCGGTCCACTGTTTGCCAGACTGATTCCATCAGGGTGCACGGAACATTCCCAGGTCTCCGCCAGAGGATGAATACCGAATTCTTTTCCATACTTCTCTGCCAGTACATTTCCGCCCCAAAGATAGTCCTTACATGCCGGTTTTAACAAAAACGGTTGTATTTTATTTTCCAAATTATCCGCTTTAGTATTCAAGGTCATGTTTTTGTTTATCATCTGCCGAAATCTCCTTGCCAAGCTGAACCTCAATCAACTTAAGCTCCGTGGTTGCTATAATCGTATGTTTGCAACCGGCCTGCATGGTTATAACATCTCCTACGCTAACAGACTGCTCCATACCATCCACAATCGTCTTTCCCTCTCCGGAAATAATGGTCCACACTTCATCACGTCTCTCATGACTATGATAGTTCATTCGATGTCCCGCATTTAAGGTTACTTTAATCGTCATGCTGCCTTCTTCTATATCCATTACCCGATAGCTTCCCCATGACTTCTCGGCATACATAATCTGCCCATCAATAGTGTCCACATAAGGCTTAATATAACTTGACATGTTTTTATCGGAAACTAAAATACCGTCCGGGCTTGCAGATACAACGACATCTTTAAGTCCCATGCACAAAAGCGGCACATCAAGCTCATTGATCACATGAACGTTTTCACAGGATTCATCTATGATTCCTTTCCCCACAACCGGCTCTTCCATTGCCTCTGTCAGAGTGTTCCATGTCCCTAAATCCTTCCATTCTCCTGCAAAACGCATCACGGCTATGCTCTCTTCTTTTTCTACCACAGCATAGTCAAAACTGATTTTTGTCAAGGTCTCATATTTATCAAACAAATCATAATAATCTTTAAAATCAATCAATTCATGCGCACGGTCTAATACATATTTTAATTTATATGCAAAAACGCCACCGTTCCACAATGCACCCTTTGCAATATATTCTTCGGCAGTTTTAACGTCAGGTTTTTCTTTAAAAGTATCCACCGGACTTACTTTTTCCGAACTCGTCGGAATAATGTATCCGTACTTTTCGCTTGGATAGGTAGGTTCCATACCCATAAGCACCAGATTGGCTTCATCTGCCGCTGCCAACTCTCCCAAATCCTTCAGTGCCTTAAAATAACTTTCATCTACATAAGGATCTACCGGGCATACCACAACCGCTTCTTCCTCCGAAACACCTTGCACATCATGTAAATATGCTGTTGCCAGAGCAATTGCCGGAAACGTATCCTTGCGACAGGGTTCCAAAGAAATTCCGACATCCTTACCCAGCTGATTATGAATGGCTGAAACCTGCGTTTTAGAGGTAGCTATAGTCACCTTGGCATCAGCATCAATACTTCGAATCTGACGATACATTCTCTGCACCATGGACTCATATTCGCCGCCTTCTTTTTTAAAAATTTTAATAAACTGTTTCGAACGGATATCATTGGACAAAGGCCAAAGGCGTTTGCCCGAACCTCCGGATAAAAGTACTATATTCATAAAATCCTCCGATTTTTCTTTTTATAAAATCATGAATCGCATTCGTCCATACGCTCCAACTATCTCTCCGCACGCATAGGATTGTTTAAAAAGTCCTCATAGGATAAACGGATACCGTCCTCCAGTTCTGTTTTATACGTCCAACCCAATGCTGTGGCCTTGGAAACATCCAAAAGCTTTCTGGGGGTTCCGTTAGGCTTCGTGGTATCCCAGCGTATTTCGCCTTCATAGCCTACTACTTTGGCTACCAACTCGGTTAATTCTTTTATGGACAATTCTTTTCCTGTTCCCGCATTTACGGTTTCATCCCCACTGTAATGATTCATCAAAAATACACATAAGTTTGCCAAATCATCTACGTATAAAAATTCTCTCAAAGGACTTCCGTCTCCCCAGCAGGTCACGAATTCTGCCCCTGACTCCTTCGCTTCATGGAAACGTCTGATTAATGCAGGCAATACATGACTGTGGGTAGGATGGTAATTATCGTTCGGTCCGTACAAATTGGTAGGCATAACCGAAATATAATCGGTACCGTACTGCTTATTTAAAAACTCACAATATTTCAAACCTGATATTTTGGCAAGCGCATATGCCTCATTAGTCTTTTCCAATTCAGATGTTAAAAGGCAACTCTCCTTCATAGGTTGCGGTGCCATTCGGGGATAAATGCAGGAAGAACCTAAAAACTCCAGTTTTTTACATCCATTCTTCCAAGCAGAGTGAATTACATTCATTTCCAGAATCATGTTTTCATACATAAAATCCGCCAGTGCACTCTGATTTGCTATAATACCGCCAACTTTAGCAGCTGCGAGAAATACGTATTCCGGTTTTTCTTCCGCAAAAAAGGCTTCTACTTCCTCCTGCCTGCACAAATCCAACTCTTTATGGGTCCTGGTGATAATATTGGTATATCCCTGTCTTTCCAATTCCCTCACAATTGCAGAGCCCACCATACCACGGTGCCCTGCTACATATATTTTTGCATTCAAATCCATCATATTGATTTCTCCGTATTTTTTGTAAAATTATGATCCGTCACATATATTAATTGTTCATTTTTTGAACATCTGACTTTTGCCGAGTCTGCTTTATACCTGCATAGCTTTCTTTAATGCAGCCTCCCTCTTTGCCAAAGCCCTGTCATGTTCTGCCATTATGCGAACCAATTCCGCATAGCTAGTCTTCTGTGGATTCCAACCAAGTACTGTCTTTGCTTTGGTCGGATCTCCCCAAAGGTTATCTACATCGGTAGGTCTGAACCATGCAGGATTCACGCATACAAGCATCTTACCCGTTTCAGCATCATAGCCCTTTTCATCCAAACCGCTTCCTTCCCAACGGATGGTAATACCATTGGCTGCAAACGCCTTCTCTGTAAAATCACGAACGGTATGCTGCTCACCGGTAGCAATTACAAAGTCTTCCGGAGTATCGTGCTGCAACATCATCCACATACATTCCACATAATCCTTTGCATACCCCCAGTCACGCAGTGAGTCCATGTTTCCAAGTTCCAAATGATCCTGTAACCCTTCCGCAATACGTCCTGCTGCCAGAGTAATTTTACGGGTAACAAACGTTTCTCCGCGACGCTCCGATTCATGGTTAAACAAAATACCGTTTACCGCAAACATTCCGTAGGCTTCTCTATACTCTTTCGTAATCCAAAAACCATACTGTTTCGCAACTGCATAAGGACTGTACGGATGAAACGGAGTAGTTTCTCTCTGAGGCACCTCTTCCACTTTACCGTAAAGTTCTGATGTAGATGCCTGATAAATTCTTGTTTTCTTTGCCAAATCCAACATTCTGACCGCTTCCAGGATTCGCAGAACTCCCAAAGCATCCACATCTCCCGAATATTCCGGCACATCAAAAGATACCTGCACGTGAGACTGGGCTGCCAAGTTGTATATTTCATCCGGTTCCACCTCTTTGATAATTCGAATCAAGGATGAAGAATCCGTCAAATCCCCATCATGAAGTTTCACGTTGCCTGCTACAATCAAATGATCAATACGCCCTGTATTGGAAATAGACGAACGACGTGTAATTCCATGCACTTCATATCCTTTTCCCAAAAGAAACTCTGCCAAATACGAACCGTCCTGTCCTGTTATTCCTGTAATCAATGCTTTTTTTGCCATTGTCATCTCCTCTTTTCTTTAAAATGCAGTTTCTGTAAACCGCTGTGAGTATTGTACACCTGTTATTTTTTATTATTCAGTGTTATTTTTGTGATATACTAGCACAAAATTGACTTTTATGGTATAGTATAAAAAATCCCTTATTTTATGTGTTTTTTGAGGTGTGCTTATGAATAACTCTTTTTTTCAGGATAAAATGGTAAATTCAAATCGTGTCTTATATACACCTTCTGTTTTTGCCAAAAATAATTTAATTCATTTGCAGGAAATCGGTACCCTGACCGCTCAATCCGAACATACCAGCAAGCGTTCTCGCCTTGCATCCTTTCTTTTCTTTTGCGTAAAATCCGGTTCAGGCACTTTAATCTATGAGGGTATTACTTATTCATTGAAAAAGGGAGACTGTGTTTTTTTAGATTGTCAAAAAACTTATTCACACAGCACTTCCGAAGATTTGTGGACCTTACAATGGGCTCACTTTTATGGTCCCAATTTGGATAAAATATATGAAAACTATATGGCTGAAAATCCTTCGCCGGTTTTTACTCCTCTTTATACACATTCTTACGAAGGACTTTTGACAGAGCTTCAGGAAATTACAACTTCAAACAGCAGTGCCAGAGATATGATGATTTGCGAAAAACTCATGGGACTATTAGCACTTATTTTGCAAGATTGCGAACAAGGTGAAAATCAACGCATTATTCCTTTTAAAGCTCTTGTTTTAGTGGATATCAAAAAATATTTGGACGAACACTTTCGTGAAAAAATCACTCTGGAAGATTTATCTGCACTGTTTTTTATTGATAAATATTATCTAAGCCGACGTTTCAAACAATATTACGGCACCACCGTAAATACTTATCTACAGCAGGCCAAAATCACCCACGCCAAGCATTTATTACGTTTTTCCAACCAATCCATCGAGTCGGTTGCTATAGACTGCGGCATTGATGATGCTAATTATTTTGCAAGATTATTTAAAAAAATCGAGGGTATGTCTCCGGGAGAATTCCGCAAAAGCTGGCAAGGTTCAAAATAAAAGAACATTCTTTTTATTGACATACTTCGCCAAAAATGACATAATAAAGTCGCAATTCAACAAAAGAGCAAACATTCAAAGATACAAATGAGACTAAATTATACCTTGAAAGGAGTTTATCTTATGTTGTATCTTCATTTTTGTCTTTCTTGCGAGCGCATACATATTCTTAGCGGACATCGTGTAAAATGCCCGGCCTGCGACAGTACAGTCACTGAATTATCCGTCACTTACGAAAAATATATCAAATTAAGCAAAGCACAAAGAGAATCTTTGACGGAGCAATGTACCAATCCGGCATACCTAAATCATATTTGCAAAGTTTATGTAGCAAGGCGCCCACGGAAGTAATCTTATTTCACTGGACTTTTCTACAAAAGAATAGTAGAATATTTTTTAAATCATATAGACATTTTAATAATAAATTATTTATAAGAAATGAGGCGTTTTTTATGGAAAATAACGAATCCAAATCCGAAAACACCCGAAGAAAACCTAATATTCAGCGTATTCTTCTTGCCGGACTTGCTGTTGCAATTCTAGTAATTATTATTATAGGCATAGCCAAAATAGCCAAATGGAACCGCGGAAAGGAATATATCATTGACCCTAATGTAGATATCAGCACCGAAACGGAAGATTTAATTTTCTTTATGGACCCTTCCCTGTTACCTGACAATAACTACGATGGCAACCTTACCATCCTGATGTTGGGGAATGATACACTGGCCTACGATCGCGGCAATCATAACATTGCAGAAATGATTGCTGATAAGACAAATGCAACCGTTTATAACCTTGCATTTGAAGATTCGTATATGGCTTCTTTGGAAAGCACGGTAACCGAAATAGAGAATAATCCCCAGGATGCATTTTCTTTCTTTTGGATTTCAGACAGTATCCAGACCGGAAATTGGTCGCTTCAGGAAAAGGCTTTAGAATATCTTCCGGATAGCTTTGATAAAGAAACTTATCAGGAAACTATTGATTTGGCAAAAACCATTGACTTTAATGACGTAGACTTGCTTTTGATATATTATGACGGTCACGATTATCTGGCTCGCAATCCCATTGCCAATCCGACCAACATGTATGATGTAACCACTATGGAAGGTAGTTTCACCGGCAGTTTTGAACGATATCCGATTAACTATCCTAACATGCAGTGCATGTTAATTGCTCCTACATTTTGCTATGTGATTGATGAAGAAGGAAACAAGGATGGTTGTGACATTGCCAATCTTGGGCACGGCAATCTTCCCACCTGCCTGACCACTTTACAGATTCAGGCCGAAACCTACAGTGTTTCCTTTGTAGACAATTTTTACGGCATCAAAATCAATGCCGAGACGGCGGATAAATTTCTTTTAGGAGATGGAATTACTCCCAATGCAGAAGCACGTGAAATGATTGCAGAACGCATTTCCAGAATCATTAACGTACGATTAATTAACAAATAACACATATCAAAAGGCGGGTAGAAACCCGCCTTTATCTATAAATCTTATTCTTACTTAGAATCATTCAAATCCTTCTGAATCAAATTCCTTCTAAATTCAAAGTCTCTACGATTCTTTATACTCATATCTGAAAGAATCATACCCGCAAAAAACGACTGAATCGCAGCCAATTCCACAAAACCACATACAATCAGCGTCGGGAATCTTTCTACCAAACCGGTATGTATATAATCAATAAATACCGGAACCATAAATCCAACAGCCAACGCAGTTAGCACAAGTGCTAACAATGCAAAAAAACTGAATGGTTTATAATTTTTATAAAGCTTAATCATGGTAAAAATCACTTTCATTCCGTCAGAATACGTATTTAATTTAGATACACTTCCTTCCGGTCGATCCCTATATTCTACCACAACATTTTCGATTGACATATTATTTGAAACCGCATGGATTGTCATCTCGGTTTCGATTTCAAAACCCTCGGAGAGCACCGGAAACGTTTTGACAAAGCCATATCCAAAAGCACGATAGCCGGTCATGATATCCTTTATATCACAATCAAACAAACTGTTTATACTTGCTCGCACAAGACTATTTCCTAAATTATGAAATGGTCTTTTGTTTTCTTGAAAATATGTCGAAGACAATCGATCTCCGATTACCATATCTGCATTACGTTCAAGTACCGCATCCGCCATTTCCCTTGCAAATTCCAATGGATACGTATCATCTCCGTCAATCATAATATAACAACGTGCATCAATTTCACGAAACATGGTACGAATTACATTTCCTTTTCCCTGTTGATACTCATGTCTGACTACCGCCCCTGCCGCTTTGGCAATCTCAGCAGTATTGTCTGTCGAATTATTATCATATACGTAAATGACTGCATCCGGCAAAGCTGCTTTGGCATCTTTGACTACTTTTTCAATTGTTTTTGCCTCGTTATAACAAGGGATTAATACTGCTATTTTATCCATTTTTTTCTTCTTTCAATTCCTTTGCATCTTTATATTTTACAACAAGAGGGTAATATAACAATATTGTCAAAAAACCAACTGGCACAGCAAAATTTACCGAATCATTTATTCCTGCCACTACAAAATATATCACCCAAAGCAATGACAAAGTACACATATCTTTTTTCTTTAAGAACTGCCTAATAGCTTGTACCAAATAGAATATAATCCATATAATCAGACCTGCTCCCGGTATAATACCTAATCCATACAACCAATATATATATACATTATGGGGTTGCGATAAATTATACCCGTTAACTTCTATATAAAACGCTGTGTCTGGTGAAAACTTTATTGCTTTTAAATATGTTATCCAATGGCTAAGCCTTCCCGATGAAAATCTATCTACAGCATTAATAATACTTCCTGATTCAAAAATACCATATTTAGATTCCGTATTAAATAAAGTACGTGCTCTATCTTGCCAATATAATAATTTCTCTCTCAAAATATCATTTTGGATTACCAATTCCAGATTTTCTTTATCATAACTATTTAATATATATAGTCCACCAATAAAAAACACTAATAATATACATATGAAAATGCCAACAACCGCCATTGTATAGAGCATTTTCTTTTTATCTTGCACACCTCTCAACATGCAGATAGCAACAAATCCCACAACTGCAACAGCAAGTTCAGTCCCTCTAGAGCCGTTCATAAAAATACATATCAAAGCAAATCCCATAGGAAATATAGCCAATACCCGTTCCCACAAAACAGCTTTTTTTCTTATAACCATGATAAACCACCATAAAGAACAAACAAATGCTCCGCCAATAAACATACCAAAAAATCCATGATTAGTATATATACCATAATATCTCTCACCTGTATAGGGCACCATAATAAATGATTTAATCATTGTATACACAAACGCGGTATAATATCCTAATGTCATAAGAAAAATCCACTTTTGCAATTTTTCCTTTTCAACTCTTAATAATAACAATAAGACAAAAGGAAACAACAATAAATAACTGAAATGTATTCCGCCAGATGCAAAAAAAGCAATTGATGCAATTATTATATACAGAATTACCTCTTTTATATTGCGTTCACCAATTTTTGCTATTTTTTTATAAACTATCATATCTATTAAAAGTACACACATCAAACCTGCGCACATCCATTTTATACGATTGGTATTATACAAGTCCTGCATTTCAATCAAATCTACCAAATTATTATGTGCAATAATGGTATATACAATGACAAAAATAATATTTATAAGATTAAACACTTTAACTTTTTGCAAAAAAGCAACCGAAAGCAGAAAATAGAAAATAGCAATTCCCAAATAATATTCCTGAAATATTTGGAACGGTGCTTCCCACGTATATCCTAAATTCAGTACCATCATCGCAAATAAATATACATGAATTATCATAACAATTAATTCTGTTATTTTACTCAGTTTCTCATTTTCTTTTATCTTTTCAATTCTTTGCATTATCTTATTCATTGCAAATCTCCGTAATATTATTTGCTTCCAGTTATTCAACATTATAGGTAGGAACCAAAGCTCGGACAATATCTCTAATGTCTTCCTTTTCGTTTTCAACTGCCAATTTTAGTTGTTGCAACAATCTTTGGAATTCTTCTTCATCAAAAACAATGGGTTTGCCAATATGAATCATTTTATTATCGGTATCCTGCAAACCTTCTTCACTCATAAGAAGCTCTTCATACATTTTTTCACCCGGACGTAATCCTGTAAATACAATTTCAATATCTTCACCTACCCTATATCCGGATAACTGAATAAGATTCTTGGCAAGGTCTAAAATCTTAACCGGCTCACCCATGTCAAGAACAAATATTTCTCCACCCTTGGCATAGGCTCCGGCCTGTAATACCAAAGATACCGCCTCCGGAATAGTCATAAAATAACGAATAATATCCGGATGAGTTACCGTAACCGGTCCGCCATGTGCAATCTGCTTTTTAAAAAGCGGAATGACACTTCCGTTACTTCCCAAAACATTACCGAATCGTACCGCCACAAAATCTGTCTTTGATTTACGATTCATAGACTGAATAATCATTTCACAAATACGCTTGGAGGCTCCCATAATATTAGTTGGATTTACTGCCTTGTCCGTAGAAATCATTACAAATTTTTCTGTACCGTATTTATCTGCCGCAAGTGCGGTTTTATAGGTGCCGAATACATTGTTTTTAATTGCTTCATTCGGACTGTCTTCCATAAGCGGAACATGTTTATGTGCAGCCGCGTGATATACAATCTGAGGACGATATTTCTCAAAAATTGCATCCATTCTGGCTGTATTACGCACTGATGCAATCAATACTTTCAGATTCAAATCAGGATACTTTTCTTTTAATTCCTGCTGGATATCATAAGCATTATTTTCATATATATCCACAATCAAAAGACACTTTGGATTGTGTGAAGCAACCTGTCTTGCAAGCTCACTTCCGATTGAACCGCCGCCACCTGTGACCATGACAACTTTATTGCTCACATAACCCATAATTTCATCCAAATTAACACTAACCGGCTCACGTCCAAGCAAATCTTCTATTTCAATTTCGCGAAGCTTGGATACATTTACCTCGCCGTTTATCAACTGATATATCGCAGGCAATGTACGCATTTTACAACCTGTTTCTTTACATATTTCAATAATCTCTTTCAATTGAGAAGGTTTTGCTGAAGGTATTGCAATAATAATCTCATCAATTTCATACTTTTCCACAGCAGTCGGAATCTGTTCCCGTCCACCTACGATAGGCACACCACGCAAACGTTTTTCCCAACAACCCGGATTATCATCAATTACACAGCACACCTTCATACTAAGATAATTGGTGGATTCAATTTCCTTAATCATAGCATTTCCGGCTGCGCCTGCGCCAACAATCATACATTTCTTCTGAGTCCCTTCCTGCGAAATTGTACGACGTTTTTCATTAATAATACGCATAATACGATAACTGAATCTGACTGCCACTGTAATGACAAACATAAAAAACGCATAGAAGAACGGGTAAGAACGAGGCAAATCAACATCTAACAAATACAAATATAACAGCTGTGCCGCAAATACCGTCGCAGTGGCGCCTCCTATATTAATCAACTCCGTTGCGCTGGCATATCTCCATACACTTTTGTATAAACGCCAGAGCCCAAAAATAACAAGGGTTGCTAACATGTTAATAACACAAATGCTATGTGCCGCTTCAAAAAATCTTGCAGGTATATCAGTAAAATAAAAATCATATCTTACTAAAAGAGACAGAAAGGATACCCCCATAGCTACAAACGCATCCAATATAACCAAAGCACCTATCCGAGCCCATTTTTTGCTTGTCATTAGTTTTCTATTCACATTTTTCACCCTTTGACCTTTGTTCACAAATATTTACCAATGCAACTCCAGCCCATATAAATACTGAAAATAACCCAATTCTATAATCAAATCTTGCCACCGAAAAAGTCATTGCCGGTAATGTTATGCACAATAATGAAAACAGCAACTGCAATCCTGCTACTATTTTCCTAAATTTTCCATTCTTTTCCACAATAAATATAAGCAGAAAATGAATACAACCGATAAAAGAAATAACGGCAAAACCAATCATAGATATATGCATATAATCTGCAGTCAGCATAGGACTCATTTCATGCATCTTGGTATAATTATGACCATATAAGGACACACCGCTATAATACATATACTTAACCATCGAAAATGGCATACACATGTATGACACAATTTCTTTTATCGTACCTCGCGCCATTTCCTCTTTATGCAACAACCATCCAGTCTCCACCATTTCCCAATAAATTGAGGATGCTTCCTCCGGATTGTTTATTTCAATCATTGGTCCTATACTGTTCATATAATATTCATACGTTCCTGCACAAACATCCACCGCATAATCATTTATAATTGCAGTGATGCGATTTGAATACGCAGAATAATCCTTCTCCAAATTAGGATATACGAAACGGCTCCACAAATCAGCTTCTATACTATAAGTGGCATATATCTCCTCTTTGGGAACACTTTCGTTCACTTCTTTTACTACAATAGGAATCAACACCACCACAATAATCAAAATACAGGTTCCTAAGAATGTTCTTACCGAATAATATTTCTTTATAAAAAGCCTAACCAATAAAATAAGCGCTTCTATCGACATCATACAAACTGCGCCATAAAAATAATGACGTTGTAAAACTCCTAACAGCAACAAACAGCCTGCGATTATCAGATAACAATCCCAACCAAATCTTTTATATTCCCAAAATACCTCTACCATTTTTGCAAACAAAAGAACTATCAAGCTCAAACATAATGCATCCGGCAAAACCGCAAACTGCATCTGCCAGATTACAGGGAGCGTGACAATATATATTGCCGGAAGTAATGCTTTCCAAAAGGATATCTTTTGGGCCAATATTGCACACGTAATACTACGAAAACCTTCCGCAAAACACGCGACAGAAATAATAACCTGTGCCAAATAAACTAAAACCACGTAGGAATCTCCCATCAATCCCTTAAATAGCATAAAGAAACGAAGAATATAGGAATACCCCATCAATCTCCACCCATCGCAAGACAATGTTTTCGCATTGGCAAGATATACACCCGTATCGTAGAAATCCTGTATATTATTTCCGTTTTGAATTGCCCACACAACAGCATAAATCAACTGTACCGCCCCAATTCCCGTCAGCACTGCCATACATATTAACTTAAACCATTTAACTAACTTACTGCTCATTAAATTCGCTCTCTATCTTTTCCAACTCTTCAATAAAAGAATCCGCATACATTTCCTGACCCGCATAATTTAAATGCATTTCATCGTGTAAATAATTCATATAATTCCCTTGATTAATATCCAAATTCTCTAAATTATCAATAAAATAAACATTCTCATACTCGGCTGCCACATTCTCCATTGCATCTCTGTAATCGTTAATATAGCCGCCTCCATAATTTTTTTCATATCCATCCTGTGTTGCAATACCGTTTCCATAAAAAACACAATATGTTATAGATGAAAGAACAATTTTTGCATTGGGACATACTTTCTGTATTCTTTCGATTGCCCCTCTAAGTGCACCCACATATGTGGTCTCATCAAAAAGTTCCTCTCCATAAATCACACTTCCTGAGGTATAATCATTCAAACCATAACCAATCACAATATAATCTAACTCATCTAAATCAATATTAGTTACATTTTCAGCCTTTAAAACAGCTGATTGTCCGCTTTCACCACCTCTTGCTCTATATGCATTTACTCCTTGATAATCCCCGCTTTCAATAATCTTAGATAAATTGTATAAATTAAATGCATCTAAATCATAATCAAAATAGTTTGCAATATTTATCTTTACCGCCGACGTTCCTCCGATTGCACAATTGTAAATATCTGCATTCAATCGTTCGCCAATCCGATCCGGAATGGTTCTGTCCCCAAAATCATAGGCAAAATTACTATCCCCTAAAAACAAAATCTGGAGTCTATCGTTTTCTTCCAAAGGATATATTTTTTCAGTTCCTATTTGTCGCGTCATAATAATGGCAATCGCCGCAACCAGCGCAACCACACCAAACACCACATATTCTTTTATTGGTCTTCTTTTCACAACAAAACCTCTCTCCCAGAATCAATTACATAAAATACGTTGTTCCTTCCAGCAACTTCAAGAAGAAATATACACCGCAATACACATGATAACCTAATACGCCACCCATAACGATGCCATAAATCATTTTGGCTATCTTATTATTTTTCATGAATGTTTTACTCTGCATATTTTTTATAAAATACACCGTACTCACGATAAAAAGAATAAACAAGCAATAACTGTATCCCCATGCAAAATTTGCATCCTTTTCTCGCGCACCTGTTTCTTTTAAAAATAAAAGTTCTAATGCGCCAAAAAACCACATAGTCCAAGCAACCAAAAATTCTCTGTGAGCCAATCCTTTTCGTTTCTGCTTAAAATCCTGCCATGTATCTTTTATAACAGGGATAATATTAGACAAGAAAATCAGTACCGGAAACAAAGCTGATAATATCATGGTATACTGCGGTTTTTCAGCACGCAGGAAAACCGTATATCCGAAATCAATCACGATACCATTCCCGGTATCTTCACCAAATAATACAGCTTCCTGAAAAAATACAACAAGAACGGTAGGAATAATGGTTGTCGCTACCAGTAACAGCTTCTTTACCGGGACACCGGTCAATCCGTCCGCAATCAGCATAATCAATGCTGCGGGAGCAAAAACAGCTACGAAACTGGTTTTGGTTGCTGTAGTAAGTGCCAGCAAAACAGCAAACCATATACATTTCTTCCAATCCAATTTGCCGGCATATTGTTTTGCAATATAAAAACATAAAAACAATGCCGCTGTTGCCAAAAGTTTCATCACAATATATGTGGAATTATGCCAAATAGAGGCAGACTGGTAACCGATATAACGATTATAATGTACTGCACGAATAAAAAACGGCATTACCACACCGCTTATAGTTGCTATAGAAATACGATGCAGATAATTTTTTATATAAGGCTTCAATACATATGCAGTCAGTACAATGGTCCCAACCGTACAAATTGAAAGAAACAGTGCAATCAACATATTTCTTGCGGGCAACATATCTAACAGACGATATATAATAGCAGTTACACTATATCCCCAACCATCCAATGCCATATCAATGTGATAAGGCAAATCCGACTCAAAATACACTTCACCCTTATGATTGGACTGCATATAATACAAGTACGTACATGCTATGCCGTAAGCAATAAGCAGAACGCTCCAAAGCCCATAAGAAAGTGCCTTTTCTGTATTCTGTTTTTTCTTTCCACCCTGCTTAGTCATTTATGAATTACCTGCTGCATCCTTTTCAATTACTTCTCGTATCACATACTGTGGTGAGCTGTTCATGCTGATATAAATACGTCCAATATATTCTCCAATTAATCCCAGCATCAACATAATCATTCCGCCCATAAAAACCAGCATGGACATTAGTGCAGAGAAACCTGCCTGTATGTCGGGAATCAACAATCTTTTTACAATCGTATAAATACCATATAAAAAACCGCCACCTGCACACAGGGTTCCTATAATGGTAGCAATTCTTAAAGGTTTAATGGAAAATGCCGTAAAACCGTTAAACCAAAGTCCCAGCAATTTCTTTAAAGTATAGCCGGAGGTCCCTTCCGTTCTGGCTCTGTGACTCACTTCTACATTTGCAATATTTTTGGTTGCACGTAATACCAGACCAATGACATATGCATAAGAATGTTCGTAACGGATCATATCATCTACCACAAAACGTTTTGCTGCAAAATAGCTGGAAATATATAATTCCTTAGGTTTCCCAAGCATGGTTCTGGTCATCAGTTCATTTACCTTGCTTCCGAAATTGCGAAACAGACTATGTTTCTTTTTACCATAGCTTGCATACACTACATCATAGCCCTCTTCTAACTTGTTAAGAAGCTTTCCCACTTCATCTGCAGGAGTTTGTCCGTCATCATCCAGGCAAACTACAACATCACCCTTTGTATGACGCATACCTGCCATTAGTGCAGCATGCTGACCGAAGTTTTTGGCCAAATCAATTCCTTTGATATTCTCATATTTCTCGCAAAGTTCGCGGATAGTATGAATGGTTCCATCCGGAGATGAATCGTTCACCAAAATGATTTCGTGGTCATACTCTTCTAATTGTTCCATTGTTGTATTGATTTCCTCAATAACTGCCGGAAGTGTTTTTTCCGAACGGTAACAGGGAATAACAAAACTTACTAAACTCATGCTTCTTCCTCCGGATTAATAATTCCCATTAAAACGATATCTCTGTATTTACCTTGTATTCTTACATCATCTTTCAAATAAGCCTCTTTTACAAAGCCCGCCTTTTCATAACTGCGTATCGCTCCTGCATTGTCCGCAAATACTCTCAGGAACAATCGATGCAGCTTTAACTGTTTAAAACAATATTCAATCATAAGGGTAGCTGTCATACTGCCAATCCCTCTGCCTCTAGCACTTTCTTCGCCGATAAAAATGCCATATTCCGCTTTATTATGAGTCTTATCAATATCCCGGATGTATACACTACCTACCGGAATATCCTCATTGTCACCCTTGATACATATAATCAATTGGTCGACCTTTCCCGTTTCTACCATGGTATGAATCCAATTCTCGTGAGACTCCTTTGTAAACAAAGCCTGATATATAAAATGTTCTCTCACATAATCCGAATTACGCCATTTTACAATATTGTCCGTATCCGCATATTCCATTTTACGCAGATAAATACTATCATTTTCGATTACCTTATTCATATCGCTCATCTCCATTCAGCAATATTGATAACTTCAATCCTCATTGCCGATATACTATCGTACACTAAGCACATGAAATGCCATACCGCCGGGTGTCTGCAGTACATCTGCAACTTCAACACTTACTTCGCCGTAGCCGTTATCTTCCATAAAAGTACTGAGCCACTCCGTATCATTTTCTGCCAACTGTACAATATAAACATCATCTTCCGACGTCATCTGCTCCAAAAGATTATTTACACCCGCATGCTGATTATGTGTCCTCTCTAAAGGGCTGTTCTGCACCCAGCTTCCTAAACGAATAACATTGTCACTTTCCACTGAAGACTGTTCAATCATCATTTCCGTCGAAAAAACAAATGATTTCGTTACAATACAATAGGTTGCATCATTATGTTCTTTAAAATATTCATTTACATAGCTCCAGTCGTTTGCCTTAACAACGATCTGCTGATAATCCGTTAATGTAGTGCGTGCCCGATAAATACCAAATCCACCCATCATGCCGACGCAAAGCACTAACAATAAGATGCTCCAAAAACATTTTTTGAGAGGCTTTTCTGTTTCTTTTATTGTCACCAAGGCAGCTACCAGGAAGAAAACCTGCATCAAATACAAACCATACGACACATGCTCCGGGAAACGTTGCTGCCCGATAAAATATCCCACAAACACAGCCTGGAACAAAAGCATTCCGCAAATACACGCTGCCAAACCTTTTTCATCTTTTTTATAACAAATCCATAATGATACTGTATATAATACCGTCAAAAGAATTCCTATCGGCTGTATATCATTATACAAGGCTACCTTGCACACAGAATATAGGGTCTGCAACAATACGGAATACGTCTCTCTTACAGCATCAAAATTCTGCTTGGATAATGCTGCAACACCTGATAGAACTTCACTATCCAACTCCGGCATTAAACCACCATCATAATGATCTATCACAAGCCAATCGCCATAGCTGATACCCATTTGTTCATACTGTGTCTCATACGCCTGATACGAAGGAATACCATAGAAATCATAAATATCCGTACGCGCCTCATTATAAACATTAAAATCCTGCCATTCGGGACTGTTGTAAGCTATTTTTTCCACGACAAAAGAAACAATACCAATCAGCAAAATGCATCCCAAAAAAGCTGTCACTCTTTGAGTTGCCTTTTTTACCTGTCCTTTTTTTACGGTACTCAATTCCAGTACCAGTATAAAAAAACCGACGGGCAGTGCCATAAAAAACACCTGCTTACGAAGCCATAAGCACAAGGTTAAAAAGATAATACAAACAACTCTGTCCAGCCAGTATTCTTTACCGGTTTTCTTCTTCGCGGTAGCAAGCCAAAAAATAGCTACCACTGCCAACCAGGCAGCCAAAATCGTATATTGATGCATAACTACATAAGGCAAATCAATGATTACCAGCGCGCCAAGTCCCAAAACGATGGACAACGCTTTTCTACCCTTTGTCGCAAACTGTTGTCCTAATCGGAACAAAAGCATGTACCAGCAAAGATAATGCATTCCAACCATAAACAAATCATACCATGCAACTGTAGGAAAGACTGTATATAAACACTTCCACAATATACCCAACGGATACATAATGTAAATCAAATGTGCATCCGGGGTTCCGGTATAATTTCCGCTTACAATATTTCGAAGCATTGCATCATCATTCGAACGGAAACAGTAGCCAAAAACAACAGAAATACCAACACTTGCCACAAGTGTTACAAGAAACGCAAATACGCATTCAAACCAATGTTGCTTTAAGTATTTCTTCATTTTCGTCTACTCCTTTCCCGGTGTATTAAAATTATGTTCTATTGATAAAATTCTTTTACCTTCGAAATAATATAATCCGTTTTTTCTGGTTCCAAACCATAATATAACGGTAATCTTACCAAACGTTCGCTCTCTTTGGTTGTATACTTATCCTCTCCATGAAAACGGCCATATTTTAATCCGGCCGGCGCCGTATGCAAAGGTACATAGTGGAAGACTGCAAGAATATCATTTTCTTTTAAGAAATTGATTAGTGCGGTTCTTTCCTCTAAATCCTTACACTTTAAATAAAACATGTGGGCATTGTGCGTACAATCCTCAGGAATAAAAGGAAGTTCAATCTTTTCATCCGCCGCTAACTGTTCAAATGCCTTGTAATAACGCTCCCAAGTAGCCATACGGTCTGCGGTAATCTCCTCAGCCAATTCTAACTGAGCATAAAGATACGCCGCATTCATCTCACTTGGCAAATAGGAAGAACCCTTTTCTACCCATGTATATTTATCAATCTGTCCGCGGAAAAATTTAGCACGATTGGTTCCTTTTTCGCGGATAATCTCTGCGTTTTCCACATCTTTTTCATCACGGATTAGTAAAGCACCACCTTCACCCATAGAGAAATTCTTTGTTTCATGAAAGCTGAAACAACCAAAATCACCTATGGTTCCCAAAGCACGGCCTTTATAAGTAGACATGATACCCTGTGCTGCATCTTCGATAACCGCAAGATGATATTTGTTGGCAATTTCCATAATTTTATCCATATCGCAGGATACGCCGGCATAGTGCACCGGAACAATCGCCTTAGTTTTATCCGTAATAGCCGCTTCAATCAGATTCTCATCCATATTCATGGTATCCGGCCTGATATCCACAAAGACAGCGGTTGCTCCACGTAACACAAATGCATCCGCTGTAGATACAAAGGTATACGCCGGCATAATTACCTCATCTCCGGGCTGAATTTCTGCAAGAATCGCCGCAAGTTCGGTCGCATGGGTACAGGAAGTTGTCAGCAACGCCTTTTTCGTCCCTGTTTTGTCCTCCAGCCACTGATTACACTTTGCGGTAAATTCACCGTCACCGCAAATTTTCTGATTTTCCACTGCCACTTTAATATAATCCAATTCCTTGCCCGTATAAGGGGGCACATTAAAACGAATCATATTGACCTCCATATATTCATCTTCCTATTGCGGAAGGTATACTACAAATTTATCGTTCCGGAAAGTTTCCTCATATGCATTCCCCTGCAGATATTCTGCAATCAGCAATGCCTTCTCGTTGTCTGTCTCGGGATAATTTAGTAAATCCTCATAGCGGTCAGCTGCAACAATCACAACAGGTTGTGCTTCCATTGCATCCATCTCAGCCTCCATGCCGTTACGATTTAACACGGTATCCAAATCTGCCCAACTACTACTTAATGCACTTGGCATCTCCAAAGCATAAGATGCAAACGGAATCTCTCCATACAACAAAACTTCTCTGCCGGACAAATCATTTTCATAAATATATTCCGTTAATTCTTCAATCACCTTAGCACGTTCTGCGGTTGTACGCATACCACGCAACACACGGTTCTCTGTAATCATTGTATCAATTCCGGTCGTAAACCCTGCATCGCGGAAAGTAAATACCCACCCGAACAAAAGACTTTGTACCATTAAAATTCCGCACAAGACCACCAATGCAATCTTACTCGGCCAAAGAAGTTCTGACTTTCTTTGTCCGATATATTTCATTCCCATGGCAAAAGTAAACGGTGCTACTAAATATAAATTATTGTATACCGGATACAAAGCATTATTGCTTCCCAAAGGCGTAATCAAAATAATAACCATCACCATACAGGCAAAACATTTTTCAAACTGACTTGCTCTCTTGGAACATACCAGATAAAAAGCCAAGCCCAGTGTAAAAACCACAAATGCTACCGCCCATACTTTAAAGCAACTGTAATCGTTGTAATGTCTCCAAAAAATTCCCATTTTGTAAAACGCCAATACGATTCCCAGCATTCCCACAAGGCAAATAGCGCTCATCATATATTTTATAACCGGTTTCTTAACGAATTTATAAATAAGCGTTATCACCGCAACAAATACAGGAATCACCCAAAGCCATCTTAACTGCTCCTTGTACGCTTCTAATGGTGCAATTATCATACTTGCGATTGAATAAGTGCTTTCCGTATCCTTCATGGCAAACAGGCTCTGTATCATGGAAAAGTACTCACTTCCGCCATAAAAGATTGCAATTCCTGCCAGCACTGCCAATACAGCCGTCAGATAACCCAAGATACAAATACCCACACACTGCATAGTACTTTTAAAACTCTTTTTACGGAGTATCGCATCATAAATTACTACCACAATCAACGCCGCCTGCGTAAGATTCGGAAATCTCACAAAAACATTGATACCCAGTAAAATACCGGCTATAAATAAAAATTTCTTTTTTTGCGTTTTGATTCCCTGCAACAACACAAGACAACCTGCCGCAAAGAAAATATACGTCATGTAATTATATAAAATCACTCTGGGACACCAACTGAGTGCCCACGCAAGAATTTCCCCGATAAACACATATCTTGTAGGAAAATATTCCTTCAGTTTCCAGAACGAAACTACCAGCAGAATACTTAACAGTGCATTGCAATACACCTGCATACCAAGCATGGTATGTCCAAATGGAAGCTTCGTAAAAAGCCATCCTGTAACATTGGCAAGAAACGTTGCCAACGCCCATGTGCCTTCTGCAGATGCAAAATTTTCATAATTGCCCAAACTGTATCCGGTATCCGTGAATTCCACACCACTGTTTACATGAAGAAAAGGCAACAAAAACAAAAGCACCGCACAAAAATACGTCAATATTCTTTTATGTTTCTTGAAGAATTCTTCCGCCCTCTTTACTGCATTCATTCCGCATCTCCGTTTATTTTAGCTTCCCATTTATGAAAACGCTTAAATATATTTTGGAACCACTTTTGTTTTGTAATCAGTGTAAAAAGAACCTTTCTCAATAAATCAATAAGTGCACACACGATAAAGACAACAAGTACACAGCCGACCATATAAAGAAGCATCCATGATCCCTTACCGAATTTGTCGACGCCTAACCAGGGCTGCCATAAATAGCGCATATAACGGTGTTCATGGATTAAATATACACCAAAGGTAGCACTTGCCATGGTATTGATGATTCTACCGAGATATTTTCCTTTAATTTCTGTTTTTACAAAAGCAACAAACAGACATACACTGCCGCACAATACAGGCAAACTGTTATATGCATACCAATTAGTGGCATATCCACCCAGCTTACCCACTTTACTGTCTACAAATAAAAGCAATAAACCTGTAACAAAAATCAACACGGAACAGAGTACATATCCTATCACATATTGATATTTTTTCAGTTTCATACAATCCGGATACTTACGCAAATACGCTGCAATCATGTAAATGCAAACAAACCATGCAATATCCATACCTTCATGATTCGTTATCGGGATAGTAAAAGGAATAATGGTATTCCATGCCGAGAAAATTACCAGTAAAACGGCGATACATGAAAGATGCTGTTTCCGATTCATCCTTTCTATACCGGCATTTAAAAATGGAGCGATTGCAAACAACAACACATAAACAGTTGCAAACCAATAATGCCCCGATGTTACGGGAAATACTATAAATATCAACTCATACAGGCTGGTCGCATTTTCTCCGGCCTGACCTGTCAAAAGAAAAATTCCGCCAATCAACCACGAATAAAATGCAATCTGTGCCCATAAAACAAACAATTTTTGAAAAGAAAATTTGGACTGCACCAAGAAGTATCCGCTGATTAATACATAGAGGTTTACGGCAACATAACAGAAACCTTCTGCCAACCAGGCAAGATAGTGATTCCACGTGCTCATCTCACTAAATTCTACCAAAATTCCACCTTTATCCAAATAATGGAGAGTAATAATCATAAGCATGGCTAATACACGCAGAAGTTCAATATTCGATTTTCTTAATTTTACTTCAGACTGTGCCATTTCTTCTCCCTTATTTTTTAAAGATTGTCCGTCTTATCACGGATAATATACTTCGGTCTTCCTTTTACTTCCTCATAAATACGAGCAAGATAATGACCGATAATTCCCAAGCTGATCATAATACAGCCGCCAATCACCAATAACAACAAAATAACCGTGGTAAAACCTTCTACTGCTGTGCCCATAAAATATTTCACCAGTGTCTGTACTCCAAGAATCATCGAGAAAATAATCATGGTAATACCCATAAACGTTACAAACTGCAACGGCGCTGTTGTAAAAGAAGTCGTATTGGATATTGCATATTTTACAAGACTTGTAAAAGACCATTTGCTGCTTCCCGCCACACGTTCCTGCACATCGAAGGTAACTGTAGTAGATTTAAATCCTGCCCAAAATGTTAATGCCCTAAAGAAAGTATTTTTTTCCGTAAGGGATAAAAGTGCCTCCACTACACGGCGGTCCATCAACTTAAAATCAGACGTTGCATTCATATCAAGCTTCATTAACTTGCTCATAATTCCGTAAAAAATGCCAACAAACATTTTATGGAAAATGCCTTCTTTTCCGCGACTGGACTTAATTCCTTCGATTACATCATATCCTTCTTCCCATAGACGGTACATTTCTACCAACGTCTCAGGCGGATGCTGTAAATCACAGTCTATTACTGCACAACAATCTCCTTTTGCACAAGATAATCCTGCAAAAATGGATGCTTCTTTTCCAAAGTTGCGGCTAAACTGAAGCCCCTTTACCCTGGCATCCTGCTGTGAAAGATTACATACCAATTCATAGGTCTTGTCTTTCGAACCATCACTGACAAACAAAAGTTCATATTCAATCTGTGCTTCCGAAAGAATCTTTCCGATAGTTTCTGCAGTTCTCTCAATATTGGCTTCCTCATTGTATGATGGAATAATTACCGATAATATGCTCATTCTCCAACCCTTTCTTACTCTATAGGCTCTGTCTTAATGTACATAACTCCGTCTACGATACGAATACTGTCCTCCGCAGGAAAGCTATCCATCTCGCGGTATTCCGGCGAATTATAGATTTCAACAATTTGCTCTCCGGCAATGATATTGATTGTAATATGCATATAATGCTTCATAAATGCACAATATTGTTCGCCTTTATAAATCAATATATCGCCTGTCGTTCCGGAAATTCCGGATGTGACATCTCCGGTAATATCCGTAGAAGGATATTTTGACTCATCTACGACACCAATCATCGCCACAGGCATTCCTACATAATATCCCGGAGTCTGCTCTATTCGGTCAATCAGACGAAGACAATATGCATATGTTTTCTCATATCGCTCGTTCATGTTAAAATACGCGATATTATCCATTAACATAAACTGATAGGAAAGACCTGCTGCCGCAATAAGTCCTACAAATGAAACCAGTATGGCAGGAGATACTTTTTTCAAATATTTTTTATCTGCCTTCTTGTCTGTAATATCCTCTGTTTTATCTGTCGATGTATCTTTATTTGTATCCATCTTTATGAACATCTCACTCATCACCACTGCAAAAACTGGGAACAAAATCCATTGCATACGCATTAACAAGTGGAAGGTCACGTCCGAAGACATAAAATAAATTACATTGGCTCCCAAAGGAAGCATAATTATAAACAGCAAAAGAAGAAGTGTCTGATACCACTTCTTGTAAGCTTTTGATTTTAAATAGCAAAATAAGGCGGTCACGCAAACCACCACTGTTAATAATACCACACATACAAAAGAAAATCCATTGTTTATCAATACATTCCCCTTCAGGGTAAACGCCGCAAAATCGTAATATGCATCATAAAACATACTCGGCAGAGTCTGTAACGAAAGCTTACCCATCTCATTAATGCCCTGATAGGTATCCAATTCTTTTCCCTGAACAGCAAGACAAATCTTTAATGCCACATAATATAACACACCACCACCGGCTCCCATTGCCAAATAGCGCCATGCTTTGGACCAGGTTTCTTTTATGGATGTATTATTAAGACACATAAGAATTAACGAAAGCAAGCATAATAACACCGTAACCGCAAGGTATGCCTGATAGGAACCGATACTGAGTGCCAGACAAACTGCTCCCGCTACAAATCCAAATTTATATTTCTTGGTAAAATATGCAGCCAATACCGCCAAAAGAAATGCCAGCATATAACCATCTGCCGTATAAAGATACGCAAAAGTTGCCGTTACCGCAGGAAACGTAACCAAAAGAGCACCTATACATACTCTTGCCGTACACGTTTTTACTTCAAAAAATTCCGAAATAAATACTGCCGATATTGCCAAATAAAAAATTGACAATACCCCTATCACCCAATTCAAATCATAATATGAAGAAATTCCGCATACCACAGTAAGAAACCATCTGCCGGAAGTTACCATATTCTGAGCAAAATAAAAATTGGTCATGGCATCCGCATTGGGGAATTTATTAACAAACAAATACATGTGTGTCAAAAAACCCACAATTACCGCCGCAAAAAACGGATACATATATTCTTTTTTATTTATCTTATTCCAACTTTTTTGAAACAAAGCATCCATTCTGTTTTCTCCACATTATCCAATCAGGGGTTCGATTCCCCTACGACTATTTCTTTTCTTTTACAATATAAATAGGTCTTCCTTTAATCTCCAAATATGATTTTGCCATATACATACCTATAATTCCGGTACAGAATAACTGCAGTCCGGCAAAAAATGTAATCATACATGCCAAAGACGGCCATCCTGCAACAGGGTCACCAAATACCAACGCCCTTATCACAAGTACGCATACTGCCACGAATGCAATAAAACAAAACAGCAATCCGATAAAAGATGCCCATACCAAAGGTGCAGTCGAGAATGCTACCATACCTTCCAGCGAGTACTTAAACAGCGAAAAGAAATTCCATTTGGTTTTTCCTGCCACTCGTTTACGGTTTTCAAAAGGAATCCACTTAATTTCAAAACCTACCCAGCCAAAAATACCTTTCGAAAAACGGTTATATTCCTCCATGGAAAGGATGGCATCTACCATTACACGCTTCATAAAACGATAGTCTCTGGCACCGTCTACCATATCAATTTTTGCCATTTTATTCATAATGCGATAAAACATTCTCGCAAAAAAGGAACGAATCACAGGTTCCCCCTTACGATCCACACGCCTTGTTGCCGCACAATCATATCCTTCTTCGGTAACTGCCTTATACATATCCGGTAATAACTCAGGCGGATCCTGTAAATCTGCATCCATAATTACCACATAATCACCTGTAGCCTCTTTCATTCCGGCATACATTGCAGCTTCTTTCCCAAAATTTCTGGAAAACATTACATAATGTACTTTTTCATCCTTTTGTGCCAGCTCCTTTATAACGTCAGCAGTCTTATCCGCACTTCCGTCATTTACAAACACATATTCAAATTCCAGATAAGGCATTTCCTTGATTACCTTTTCCGTTTCCTCGTAAAAGAGTGGCAACGCCTCTTCTTCGTTATAACAAGGAACCACAAGGGAACATTTTTCCATGATTGTTATTACCTTTCTTATCAGTAATTTTTGCAAGTATCATTCTTATAACATATTGCAAAAACATTTTATTGCTTTCTTAACTTACGACATATCATAAATGCCGTATAGTACCAGAAAAACCGAAACGGTGATTTGCAGTGCATTGCTGTCAATTTCTTGACTTCGTCATCCTTTTTCTCTTCAAAATATGCATTGCTTGCATATTCCGGATAATACGCCATAATACCATCTCTGATTAAGCGTACATAAGATGCTCTTCTCTTAAAAAACGGGACCTGATGCATATACATAAATAGCGTATTAATATAAAAATTTTCTGTAAAACGATATTCCAATTCTTCCGGATACTCTTCCAAAAATCCTCTTTTATAACATTCCGCCAACAAAATTTCCATGCTCTTAAGTCTGTCATTGCATCTCTGTACATTTGCACGCCACTCCTTAGCTGCTCCATTCTGATAACAGTAATACAAGGGCTCATCCACGTAAGCAAAGTGCTTACAATATAACATGCTTAAAACACCGGCAGAGTTATCTTCATAAAACATATATTCCGGAAACCAAATTCCGTTATCGTAAAAGATGGAACGCTTATAAATCTTCGTTACCATGCTACCCGGACAAAGAATTGCTTCTCTGTATTTATCTTCTGTCATCTCGCCTTCCAGCTCTGCATAATAACTTCTTACAACTTCTTCCGGTTCAAAATCCTGCGTATATTTAATGCAATAATTACAGCCTACGATATCCGCTCCGGTTTCTTGCGCTTTAGCAAACAACTTTTCATAATAATCCGGTGCAATCCAATCGTCACTATCCACAAAGCCCAACCATTCTCCGCTTGCCGCACGCAGTCCCAGATTTTTGGCTCCTCCCTGACGTCTGTTGTTTGGTGATGCAATTACTTTGATTTTATCCGGATATTCTTTTTCGTATTGTCTTAACACCTCAAGCGAATTATCGGTAGATTTATCATCTACAACAATAATCTCATAATCCTGAAAGGTTTGGGCAAGCAATGACTTCATACAAAAGTCCAATTTATTATCCGCCACCATATTATATACAGGCACAATAATACTAAGCTTCATCTTATTCTCCGCTTTGGTTATGATTAACGTTCTCTCTTTGCTTTGGTTCCTTCAATACGATATACCGCATCGCATTTTTCAATAGTCTGCAAACGGTGTGCAATGATAATCAATGTCTTCTTTCCATGCAAGTGATTAATGGAATCCATAATAGCCTTTTCGGTATCATTATCCAATGCAGATGTTGCTTCATCCAATACAAGCACCTTAGGATCCTCGTACAATGCTCTTGCAATACTGATACGCTGTCGCTGACCGCCTGACAAACGGATACCTCTTTCTCCGATACCGGTTTCCAGTCCCTCCGGCAAAGACTTTACGAATTCATCTAACTGCGCTTCTTTTAACACTTCCCAAACTCTTTCTTCATCAATTTCATCTTCGGGAATACCAAAAGCAACGTTTTTACGGATAGTGTCATCAATCATAAAAACAGTCTGCGGAATGTATCCTACATTCTTTAACCATTTTCTGTAATTATCGCCTTCAAAGATATTTTGTCCGTCTACTTCAATTTTACCTTCCTGCAATACGAGCAGCCCCAACAACACATCCACAAACGTAGACTTACCGGAACCGGTTTCTCCCACAATACCTACCGCAGAACCAACCGGAATGGTAACATTCGCATCCTTCAAAATCCATTTATCCGTATTAGGATACTTATAAGAAATATCTACAAGATTAATCTCTTTTTCCACCGGAAGTTTTTCATGCTTCACCTCAAAAATCGAAGTATCGATATTCTTATTGTCAATCTCATCCTGAAGGTTATCAGAAACCCCCATAAAGAAAGGTTCAAAATAAGAAATACTGTTTAACTGGTTGTTAATACGGTTTGCACAAGGCATCAAACGCATAAGCGCCACACCAAATACCGCAATGGTATCCAAAATATTTTCGGTTCCGTTTCCTTGCAAAAAGAGAACTAACAAATATGCTACAATACCTGCAACACATACAGTCTCAATAATCAATCGGGGAATATTATTATATAACGTATATTTTTGAACCGCATTTACATATCCTTTTCCATAGCCGGAATATGTATCTATAAAATACTTTTCTTTACCACCGATTTTTACTTCCTTAATACCCATTACAGTCTGGTTAATCCACTTAAACAGATTACTGTAGTATTCCTGATTTTCTTCTCCGGCACGACGCATAATTGGCTTAATAATTACTTTAATAATCAACAATGTGATGCCTAACAATGATGCAATAATCACTGTCATCAGTGGTTCCTTCACCAGCAATACAACTGCAAGCAATACAAAAACGATTACCTCAGATATCAGTTGCAAAATCGCAAGAATCAATGCATACATATTATTTACATCTGAAGTGATACTTCTTTGGATGACTGCCGTATCCGCACTCAAATAAAATTCATATCCTCTTCGCATATAATTCTTCATCATACGCTCCGACGTTCTGAATTGATTGGTGTATACAAATCGATACATAACTTTTTGCATAAAATAAATATAAATATTCTTCAATACAAATGCCACAATCAACGAAAGCATCACTGCTATTCCGAATGTCTTGTCCGATTGGAAACCAAACATGTTATACAAAGATGAAAGCAGTTCATTTTCGTGTATTTCATTTGGAGAAAATACAATATTTGCAACCGGAATGACCGTCGCCACGCTAAATACTTCCAACAGTGCCCCGATTAACATCATAATAACCAAAAGCACCATGGTTTTCTTTTGCTTTCCATCTAACAAAACCATTAATTTTTTCCAAATTCTACGCATTATATAAACCTTCCGTTCCTCTTATATAACTTTATTATCCGTTATTATTTGACATGTTTTAACTTCATTAAAATGCCATGACACCGTTTACTTAAACGTGGCACATAGCTTAAAATCAACAAATTCTTCTTTTCTTTTTGTGTAAGATGCTGATTCTTTTTTATCTTTTCACGATTTACTTTTAACTCTTTTATAATTTGTGTACACACTTCGTTTTCTTTTCCCATTGCTTTTACAGGGATGTGCAGCAAATAGTCCAAACGTTGAAAAAACCAAAACCTCTCAGCCTCTGCTTGGAATTGAGGATACTTCTCCTCCATGATTTTATATGCCTTATTACTGTTTGCGATCATTGCGTTGTAATATGCCTTACGAAAAACGCTTCTGGTATTGCTGTTTCCTCTTAAAATAATATTATATCCGCTTTTTTCCAGAGAATAGATACCATCAACGCCATCCAGCATTCTAAGCAACAACTCGAAGTCTTCATTCAGCTCACCTTCCGGGAAAAGAAATCGCTTCATATAATCTGCCTGGATCAACTTGGTGCAAAAAGAACTGTCACCCACGTGCATCATCAGCATACGAAACATTTCTTCTCTCGAAATATAATTGACATTTCCGCTGTCACGATACGGTCCGAAAACCAACTTCCCATCTTCTGAAAAAATGCTTGTCATTGCTTGAGCAATTACCACATCATTATTCTCTTGAAATACTTTATAAAGATTTTCATATAAGTCCGGTTCTGCATAATCATCACTGTCACAAAAACCGATATAACTTCCTCTCGCTTCCCTGATACCGACATTACGAGCCGTGCTGGAACCACCATTCTCTTTATGGAACACTCTTACTCTTGCATCTTCTTTTGCAAAATCATCACACATTTTTCCACTGTTATCTGTAGAACCATCATCTACAAGAATGATTTCCAAATTTTGATATGTCTGATTCAGTAATGCCCTGACTGACCTATCCAAATATTCTTCAACATTATAGATAGGTACAATCACAGAGATTAACTCCTGCATAATCTTTACTCCTCTTAAACAGTTCTCATGTCAACGAAAAACTTATTTTCGTTTCACCAGATACCGATACATTCGACTTTGCTTAATCATTGGTGCCTCGCTCAAAGGACCTTCTTTACGAAACTTTACAGTTCCCTCTACCGTAGCCTCACACAGTGCAATCAAAGCCTGTCCCGCATTCTGTGGATTCCACTCCCTTGCGATCGTTTGATATGCTGCTTCACCCATATTTTTACATTCATTGGGATGCGTCAATAAAAACTCAATTCTCTCAGCCAATTCAGATACCTTACGGCTTTTATATATCAAACCATTTTTACCATGCTCAATGAGAAAAGGTGCAGCACCGACCGCATGACTTGCCACTACGGCACAACCACTGTTCATAGCTTCGTTAACAACAGCGCCCCATCCCTCTCCATAATCACTGGTAAAAAGATATATCTGCGAAGTCTTCATATACTCTCGGACTTCTTCCGGCGAACAGAATCCTTTAAATTCTACACAATCATTCAAACTATTTTGTTCAACAAAATCTCTTAAATCAGCTTCCAGTTCACCGCCGCCAATCATAAACAGTTTAAATTTATAACCCTTTTCTTTAAGCATTTTTACTGCTTTTAAGGCATCTTGTGCCTGCTTGCAATCAATAAATCTGCCGGCCCACGCAATACGCATTTCGTCTCCGCTCTTCCATTCAATACGTTGCTCCGGAGTACTTTCTTCAAATCTCGTAAAATATCCCCAACGAAATCTTTTCCCGCGATATGCCTTCACAATTTCAAAATCATGAGCCACATATCCACCGGTACACAGCAGATATACAGGGTCTTTCTGATGTCTGGTGTGATCCAGATACTTTTTGCGTAATCCGCGGGGTGAAATCGCTTTCCACTGCCCTTCTCTGTATAAACGCTCCGAATATCTGATTACAATCTTTTTTTGTTCCAGACGCTCTCTAATATACTCTTCTTCATCCGTTCCGCCAAAAATAACCACATCACTTTCAAGAATCAAATCTTTACATAATTGTTCCTGCTTATCGTAATGTAACAGGTACGGTAATTCATCCGTTTCCGGATTCCATCCCTGTTTAATTCTTTCCTCTTCCATCGGTTCTGTCTGGATAAAATGATAATCTTCACCCCATTTTTCATAAAGAACCGTTGATATCGGAATCTGATGATGATTAATATAGTTTGAAACAAAAGTTACTCGCATTTACAAATTTCCTCGTAAATTTCCAACAATCGATAATAGTTTGTATCCGGGTTATGAGTCTGTAAAGCATGTTCTCTTGCATTGATAGGATACATTCTAATTTCTTCAATTTCCTCTTCCTTTACGCGAATCGGTCGCATTCTGGAAGAATCCTCATATTCATAAGCATCAAACACTCTTATAATTGCATTTGATAATGCCTGTATATTGGTCGGTTCATACAGGATACCCTCTTTGCCGTCTTCCAAAAGATTATGAACGCCTCCCACACGGCTGGATACCACCGGCACGCCCAATATCATAGCTTCTCCCACAGAGTTTGGTGAATTTTCCATTGTCGACGGTGAAACAAACACATTACTGTCCAAATAACGTTGCTTCATCTGTTCCGCATTTAAGTTTCCCAAAAACACTATGTGATCCTGCAAATTGTTTTTTTCTATTAATTCTCTTAAATACTTACCGTAAGATGCCATCTTTACTTTTTTCTTAAACCCGTCATCACCGGTAATACAGTTACCGGACACATATACCTTACTTTCCGGATATTCTTCCAAAACATCTTTCATGGCTCTTAACAGAAAATGCAATCCCTTAATAGGATAATCTCCCTGACTTACAAAAATGGAATATTTCTCACATTTTTTATAATCCCAAGTACCCTCATAAAAATTAGAACGTAATGTTTCATTCATAAAATAATAATTTACTTTTGCATTACATTCTCCGGTATAATGTCTGTCCCAATCGGTTCTTCCTGTTACATTTCCGGTCAAAGCAAGGGCTTTTTGCTCATAAGCTCCTCTTCGATAAAACTTTTTCTGCTGCTCAAGAATATTATCATTTTTCAAAAAATCACGAAGAGTGGAACGTTTTATAACATCTTCCGGGAGTCCGGATAAATATGCATCCGCATATACAAAACACAACCCTTGAATTCCTATCAGCGTCTTTTTCGGGTTATTAAAAGCCTTAACCATAGCCAATGTATGAGGAAATTCCGTGCCAAAAATATGTACCATGTCCGGTTTGAAATCCTCCACGATAGCTTTCATACGCTCTTCCATGGCTTCATCATATTTCTCCGGATGGCCCAAGTCCTCATAAAAACCATATGCAGTTACTTCATACTCACCTTTCCATTCTCCCAACTCTTTCGTTGTCGGAAAGCATACTCCCAGGGTAAGTTCCTCATTTTTTTCTTTCAGGATACGTTCTGAAAGTCCGGCAAGCCAGCCTTCTTTGTTTCCGGCATCCATATTCAAATGTGCTGCAATAACCGGCAAACACCGATTACATAGCCATAATACTCTCATCGTCGAAAACTCCTCTCCTCCGAAATAACCCTTTTACTTATTTGCATGGTAAACCGTTGCTTTCGCTTTATCATAAGTCTCTGCAAGCTTACTTCTTTGTGCAATCAACTGCCTTAAAGGCTGTAATGTAACAATCATGATAAACCGATACAAAAACAACTTCCCTTTTTTCATATATATAGAAGTAATTTCCCGATGCTCCTGTTTATCTCTTTGACGATTTTCTTTTGTTTCCGAATATCCTCCGCCCTCATAATTTGATAATACAAATTCAAGATACTTGGGACGTATATTATTTTTATAGTATTGCCTTAAAAAAAACTCATAATCCGCTCTTATTTTATATTTCAAATCAAAAGACTTCTCTGCAAACAGCTTTCTTGCAAATACGCAGGACTGATGACAGGGAATATGTCTGAAACAAACAAAATCTGTAATCTTTGTCGGGGAATGATTTACAATTCCGGTAGTATTCCAATATACATCCCCGTAATAAATACCTCGGTCCGGTTCTTTTCGTATTTCTTCCGCAATGTTACTTAAAACATTTTCATCATAAAAATAATCGCCGCAATTCATAAAAATAACATAATCACCGGTTGCCGCCGCTACTGCCTGATTCATTGCATCATAAATTCCGGCATCTTTACGACTGACCAATTTGATTTTTTCCGACTGCGGAAGTCCTTCCAGCGAATCATCAGTTGATAATCCGTCTTTAATCAGTATCTCATAATTATCATACGTTTGCTTCAAGCTATCGGTTACTGTTTCTTTTAATTTATTACCGGCATTATAAGTTACCGTAATTACCGTAAAACGAATCATCTCATATCTCCGTCTAATTTAATATCCAATTCAGGTAGGGTACAATTCTGGTTCCGTCATCCTTACATGCCTGTAAGAAGAGTGCATAATAAGCTATTCCCGCTATAATAATTCCTATTGAAAATACTACTCTCTGCCATTTTTTCGGTATACTCTTCAATACAGACGGTATCAGAAAAATTTGATATATATTGAGGAAAAACCCAATTCTTGATATAACCGGAATAAACGAACAGCAGGCATATACAATCAACGCCTCAACATTTAAATTAAAATAAAACATATTCTTCGGATTATCTTTTAAAGCTGTTTTATAATAAATCAACGCAAACACCAGCACTGCAACACATCTAGCAATATTTGTTAAAGATGTTTCTCCCGTATCATAAATAGAATTTTCATAAAAAGGATAAAACAAAAAAATGATTTTTCTGTAAAATCCCGGAAAAAACAATAAACTTGCCACCAAAACACCTACAATCGGAACATTCCATTTATTCCACTTCATCAAAGCCAGCGGATATGCCAGTAATACAAATAAAACTGCCATATGAAAAGGCGCTGCCAATAAAATGCACAACACAAAACGAACATAGTCCTTTTTCAAAAGAAATTTAACGGAATAAACAGCAACCGCCAACACCAGATAATATCTTATGGAATTAAAACTGGAAAGATAATACCCGAATGCCATAAACAAAAAGAAGGAATATCCAAAGCTTTCCGACTGGTCGCAAATAGCTTTCATAAAAAATAAAATGGTGAAAAATGCTACAATCGCAAAAATAGGAATATAACTATAATCAGCAGTACCAAATACTGCTTGACAAATTCTGACCAGGAAATTAAATCCAAATTCGGTAGAAACATATCTCCCCTGTCGGATCAAGTCAAAAATTGCCGTATACTCCCAGTAATCATGTCCGATGGCTATGCGGCATGCAGAAACACCGAATAAAGCCAGAAAAATTACAGTCACCAACGCTATATTTTTTAATTGCTGTCTATTTAAGTTCGCAAGAGGCTTCGTGAAATTATCGGATACGGTAACGGTCCCTTTTTGTTCCACAAGCATGGCAAGAGCACATGTAAACACTGCCAAAACAATATAAATTACCATATCCTCACCTCCCTTTTATTTCTACTTTTTTTCAGATTTTCCCTGCCGGATTCCCTGACACATCAGTCTGTAAGCCTGTTTTTGTTTTATATCTCCCTGAAACATGGTCTTCTTAGTTAATACAAACCTAAGTGCCCACAGGTGAGCAAATGCGCCATAAAGAAAAGCAAATAAAACACCTCTGTCAAAAAAGAACTTTTCATTATATCCATGAAACCATGTAGATTCTCCGGCAACTTCTTCACCAATCACAAAATCATCCGCATACATCTTAAGACCCGCATCCGCACATTCTTTCAGAAAAAGACTGTCTTCACCGTTACTGTACTTGGCACCACCACCAAACAATTCTGAGAATCTGACCCCCGCCCGCTTCAAACTGTCGCTTCTTACCGCAACACTGCAGGCTCCGTATCTGCCTCTGTTATACCAACGAATTCTGCGAAAACCTTCATTCCAGTAGGTTCGCCTTTCCGGACACACTTCCAGATTGAAAATAATCATATCCGCCTCGGGATGTTCCCGGAATTTTCTCAATATACCTTCACAATACCCCGAAGCATACTTAATATCATCATCGCAAAACAACCAAATATCTCCGTCAGCCTTTTCCATAGCTAAATTACGACTTTTCCCGACGCCTCTTTCATTGCGATGAAAAACTCGGATTTTACAGTCATTTACGATAATCTCCTCTTCGCCGTTTCTATCGCATTGGTTGATTAATACCGCATCGCATTCCGGTTTCATTTTTTCCATCAAAGCTATAGGGTCTGCATTCACTGCGGATATCAACATATTAATCTGCATAACCGAACTCCTCTTCCTGTGAGTCCTCTTCTTTTCCGCTTTGTTTACCAAATAAAAGTGCATCATAGTAATACATCTTCAAAAGAGAAGCGTTTCCGTCATAAAGCAAAGCACCTACTATATTGCAATCCTGCTTTATAAGCAAATCAATAGCTCTTTCCAAAATCTTTCCGTTATGTGCACCACACGGCACCATAAGAACAACCCCATCGGCTTTCGCGCACTCTGTAGCCACCTCTGCATTCTCATTTATGGAACCAACTTTTATCAGTTTATAATCCTCCGCAGCAAAAAAAGTGTCCTCTTCTTTCAAGTCTCCCATGGCTACGGCCAATAATTCATCCTGCTCTAATTTCTGCTTTGTGTCTCTTAAGATTTCAAACGGCACATCCGTTTTGGTCTTTAATGCCATATCCACTGCCACGATTTTTTTACAATCCTTTGTGAATGCACGGAAATTTACTTTAATTGCCTGTCGTCCCCACAACCGTGAAGGATCAAGCTTATTCTTTCTTCCTACAATCTTCTCGCCGGCAACCTCATTTCCTTTCGCATGAATACATATTCCCATGACAGGAATACCAAATCTGCGTTCAAATTGCGAGATAACATATACCGAATCATCAAAAACATACTGCATTATTATCCCAAACAAAGAAAGGAGTGTACCAATGATCGCACCGGTACATGCCATGCGCAATGTACGGTTGTCTCCGATAATTTCCTCAGCAGAATCTGCTTCCGTATAAACTGTTACAGATTCGATATCTACCATTTCTTCCCCAAGTTCCACGATTGCTCCTTGAAACGCCTGGGCAATTTCCACTGACAAATCAGGGTCGTTGGTGGTTACCTCTAATGTCACAAATCTAACATCAGAAACTAATCCCGCCGTTACAACTTCCTTTAAATAATCTTCCGATACTGTAGAATCAATATTTTCCATGGCATAATCAATTGCTTTATCCGTTTGAACAAGTTTTTGCCATGTATAATCGTTGATGTAGATATTTTCCATCCGCACATCATCCGCATAAACCAAGTACAACTCTCCGGTTGCAACATACTCTTTCTCTTCTACTAAAACGTAAGTCTTTAAGTAATAAACAGAGGCAAAAACCAATGCACCAAACAACATAAAATATATAACAAATCGAATTCTTTTCAGAATATAAATTAATAAAAGCTTAAGATCCGCCGGCTCATTTTCATATCTGCAAGCGAACAACTTTCTATTTCCCTGATCCATATGGTATACCTCCTCTCTACTCTGTTTCTTTTTCTGTTTCGTCTCCTTCGATTACACTCGTCTTTAATGCAGTCTTCTGATTTTGTTCTACACCTTCCGTACTGTCCGGTGTAATTAATACCTTCAAAGTAAGTAACATCAATTTAATGTCCAGCCATACCGAATAATTCTCTATATAAGTCAAATCCAATTTTAATTTATCATAAGGAGTTGTATTATACTTTCCGTATACCTGTGCATATCCGGCAAGTCCCGCTTTTACCTTTGTACGGAACGCAAACTCCGGCATGTCCTCCATATATTGCTTAATAATTTCAGGCCGTTCCGGTCTGGGTCCGATAAAAGACATATCACCCTTAATGATATTAAATAACTGGGGAAGTTCATCAATTCTGACAGTCCTTATAAAACGACCAAAAGGAGTAATCCTTGGATCCCCTTTTGACGCAAGCCTTGCAACTCCGTCCTTCTCGGCATCCACACGCATACTCCTGAATTTTATAATATGAAATTCTTTGTTATTTATCGTACAACGTACCTGTTTGTAAAAAACAGGTCCCCTGTCCGAAAGCTTAATAATAATTGCCGTAAGCAACATAATCGGCGAAGTAATCAGAACCAAAAGAATAGCACACACCAAATCAATAGTCCGCTTAATAAATCTTTGTTCTATTCGTAACGCATATTCTCTTGTTAAAAGAATAGGCGTATCAAACAGATGCATCTTCTCGCATCCCATTACAATAACATCAGGAATTTTAGGCATCATGTATACACGAATGGACAGGTTGTAGCAATACTTCATAAGGACATTTCTGTCTGATGTAGGAATATCCCAAAGCACAACGCCATCATATCTTTGAAGAATTTCTTCTTTTACTGTTTCTATTCCCTTGTTAATATTAATACATTCCGCAATATTGTAACGGTCTTTTCTTGTGCCGAACTTGTATAATATATCCTCAATGGGACGTTCTCCGTGAACCAAAAGCAACTGTCTGGGTGGAAATACCAGCTTATAGATAGCATCACTGGCAAATACCCATATCAGATTAAACAGCATTTCCAATCCGGTCATAATAAGTATCGGTTTCACATTTACCAATCCGGCATTCATCAATGAAAGCACAGCAAACACCATACCGTTTGCCATAATGGTAGAAAACACCTGAGACAAATAAACATCAAATGGCTTTAAATATCCTATTTTTGTTCCGCCATATGTGGAATAAAAGAAAAGCAACAGCACAGCATACAATGCAATAATTAGTAAGTCACCCTTAATATAAAAATCAGATATAACAGCCGCTTTGTAATATTTATACCAAACGTACGCAAACGCTACGATTTGTGCCAAAATACTTACGGCTGCCAACTGCAAAACCACAACTCTTTTTATTGATTCCATTCGTCTCATAATCAGTTTTACCTTTCTTCTCGCACCTACAATCACTTATACTTTTCTGCAGGTGGTTTTGTAAAAACTTATCTTTTTATTATAGCATTTTCGTAGTGTAAATTCAACGAAAGTCACATTTAGCCATTTAATTTGATTACCAATATATCACCTATATAGCCCACACTGCCTTCCGCCGGGAATTTGGGCATTTCCATAAAAGCTTCTGTTCCTGTTAATTTTATTTCCTCTTCATCCGGTATCGTCACAATTGTGATATTCATGTAGTGTTTCATAAACTCCGCATACTTTTGTGTTGAATTAACGCATAATTCACCGCTTGCACCAAAATATCCAACTAAGTCATTTGCCGTAATATCTGTGGCCGGATAATTTGTCGCATCCGGAAAACCACCCAGTATAGCAACTTTTGTATCCGCTGAATACCCGTCCGTCTGCTCTATTCTATCCGCAATACGAAGACACATTGCATATGTTTTCTCGTAACGCTCATTCATATTAAACGCAACAACGTTCGCCATAAGACAAAACTGAAAAATTATCATTGCCGATAATAGCAAAACAAATGATGTTATCGCCTTACTAATAGCTATTTTTTTATAACTTTCATATCTTATTCTATCACAAACAGCAACCGCAAATATAAATAACAGCGCCCACGGCAATCTCATCAACAGATGAAAGAATGTATCAGGTGATAATATGCTTACAATGGTTGCACCGAACGGAAGTGCAGCACATAATATCATAATTAACGCAATACAAATAATGCTTTTATACGTTCTGTTTTTTATCATTAATACCAAAAACAATATAACCGTTCCTAATGCAATAAGCAAAAATGTATATTTCATTATTTCTGTAGTAGTAAGTACATTTGACCATCTGGCAAAATTAATAAAATTATTCCACGCCGCCACAAATCCCGCAGGTAATTCCTCCAACGAAAAACTGCCCACACGGTCGGTCCCCTGATATCCTGACAATTCTACGCCTTTCCACTTCAACATCAGTTTCAGTGTCACCACGTAAAATACATAACCGCCGATTCCCATAACAATGTATCGCCATATTTTAGACCATATATCTTTTAAATGATCCTTCTCGATTACATCTAAAAGCAGACGTAAAATGCATAAAATAATTGTAAACGACAGATATGCCTGATAAATTCCGATACTTACACCCAAGAAAACAATACCGCCTAAAAAGCCCCATTTCTTACGGTCTGTAAGAAAGAATGCCAATGCCGACAAAAGAACCGCCAGCATATATCCGTCAATCGTAAAAATATAACAAAACGTAGATGCTACCGCAGGAAAGGTTACAAGCAATCCCCCGGACAGGGCAGCACCGATTTTACTCTCAATACCAAGGCCTTCCACTACCACAACCGAAGTCAGGGCTAAATAAAAAATTGCCAACACGCCATTGACCCACGGCAGATTATAAAAAGAACTGATACCGCATGCATAGGTCAAAAACTGTCTTCCCGAAGCAATCATATCCTGATCGGAGTAAATATTCCATGTGGAATCATAAGTCAAAAAGTTGTTGGTCATGATGTACATGTACGCAACCAGACCGCAAATAATGCAACCGAAAAAGGCCGCCCACCACTGCGGTTTGATTTTATCTGCTATTCTTTTGATGATATCGTCCAATGTAATTCCTTTTTCCACCATCAAACTCCTATAGTGCATATTCTACATACAATTCACACGGGCATATCAAAACACTACACCCTTCTCTTTACAGCCCGAATCGCCCATCCAACAAACAGATACATACTGTAAAACACATTTAATTTTTCCTGTTTGCGATACAAATTCCAAATTCTGCGCATTGCCTCCAATTTATTGGAAGATAACGAATTGGCAGGTCGCCTGTAAATAACAAGATTTTCATTCAAGCCGTATGCAATAAAACCTTCCCGCAAAACCCGAAACCACAATGCTGAATCCTCACTCTTTACATTGGGCATATACAGCTTATCTTTTGCAATTTTACGGGTATCAAACATAACCGTAGAGGTAAATATGGTTGTATTACTTAATGCCTGCTTATAAGTCAACGTGCTCGGAACTTTAACGACCTTTCCGGTTCCCACTGCATTTTCGTCTCCGAATTCGTATCCGGTAAAAGAAAATGCCGCATCCTTCTCTTTCATAAAAGCGATTTGCTTTTTTAGCTTATCCGCATGCCATAAATCATCTGCATCTATGTAGCACACATACGTACCGGTCGCCTGACGCATGCCTTCATTTCTGGCATTTGCCGCACCCACATTGCCATCCATAATAATCAAACGAATTCTCGGGTCATCAAATTGCTTGATTTTCTCTACACTTTTATCCTTAGAACCGTTCTCGGCCAAGAGCAGTTCCCAATTCTCATAGCTTTGGGCCAACACACTTTTTATCGTCTGTTCTATGTAATTTTCTGCATTATACACGGGAACAATAATGCTGACTTTTTCCTGCATAAAAGCACCCTCCGCAGCTGCACTTTTTCCATGTTATATATAGCATTCTTATAAAATGTCATAAAAATACACTTTAGTATACCACATTTCACACCTATCGTCATCCTTTTATTGCTTTTATCCGGCAAAGTTTCACAAAAAATCCACGCGATATTTACATATTTACAGTTTTCTACAAATATGTTACCTTTAAACCGTAGTTGGTATTTTTTATCACCATTTGTCGTAGAAAGGAGCAATTTAATCATGCGCGAACGAATGTCGCCCATTGATTTGGAGCGCTATGTGACCCAAATCATGTTGGATATGGGCATTCCCGCCCATCTCAAGGGATACCACTACTTAAGAGAAGCAATCCTGATTTCCGAACGGGATATGAGAACCGTTACCAGTGTGACAAAGCTTTTGTACCCTTCCATTGCAAAACGCTACCATACCACAGACCAGAAAGTAGAGCGTGCCATCCGCAACGCCATTGAAGTTTCATGGAAAAGAGGAAATGTACAAACCTTTGAAGAATTATTCGGATACTCTTCTGTTTCAGGAAGGCAAAGACCTACCAACAGCGAATACATATGCCGCTTGGCAGATAAAATACGATTAGACGTTGCAGGATAAAAGCAAATAATTTATAGAAAAAAGACAGTACCTATACATTGGTACTGTCTTTTCATTTCATGATAAAATCTCTCATTTATGGTATTGCGGAAAGCATTTTTATATCTTGCGATAAATGATATACTCCCCGACATCGTAAATAACCTGATATTCAGCTTCCAAAACATCACCGAATGCATCACAAAAACTTCCGTAATCCCTGACAATCCATTCCGTGCTCTGCTCACTTGCAGGTATTTTGGAGAAAAACAAATATTCTGCTTCTTCCGGCAAAATACCGTCCTGCATAATAAAATTTACACCAATTCCGGCCGGCATGGCACAAATTGCCTTGGGCTCCATGGTATACATAGCAACGGTATTCTCCCATTCGCTCAAAGTTGCATCCACTGTAATCGAATCCGATACAGCAGTTTCCAGTGCATCCCATTCCTGATGATCCTCTGCTGCCATATAATGTCCTGTCATATAATAGTCCATATTAACCGGCAAAAAGAACAAACTAACCGCCTGTACTGCCAATAACATGGTATATACCCACTTACAATCCATCATTGCCATCAGGTACATGGAAAAGATAACCACAATATATGTGCCTCTCATAAAGGTAAACGGGTCAATGGAATACAACGTCATATACATCCAGAAGAACAAAGCTACACTGTAAATCACAATAATTGCAATTATCGCATCCTTGCTTAACGCCCTTTTCATCTGTGTAGCCATCTTTTTATTTTTCATTACAAAAGCAATGACAATGCCCATGGAAACCAGTACTAATATAATACTAAAAATCACATGATACGGAATCAACGGATTCGTATAAACATATGTCCAAAGTCCGAAAACTTCGCCGGCTCCCTGCTTCATCATACGCAAAAAGGCAAGTATCGCTCCACCAATATCCATACTTTTTACTGCATTCAATAATGCTTCTGTTTTATGGATATTGTAGTTGCTGGAAATCAGATGCAAAAGATAGTAACTGCCAAAAGCCACAACTCCCAAAGCTCCTACGGAAGCAAGAAGTTTTTGCCATAATTTGCTTTTTTTCATGATGCCGAATATATAAATCGGCACACAAAAGGCAAAGAAGACATAAACCTGTGCCGCACCTATAATCACCAAAGGTGTAATGACATATTTTACAAACTTAGGGCTCTCTCGGAATAAAATCTGATATAAAAGTCCTGCCAGCACAATAGCAATGGCATAACGGAACATTTCCGACATATTTACGGACAAATATAAAATAAATACCGCCGATGTTGCCTGTGCAAACGCCAGCTTAAGACTCTGCTTTTTATCAGGTTTTACGCAAAGATAAAAGATAACATTTGCCAAGGTAATGTAAAACAAATTCACAAAATATACAAAGCCTTTTGACAAAGGGAAAAGATATGCCCAAATTGCATACGGCCAGATAATGGCAGGACTCCACGCACTACCGGTTCCCACAATGGCATGGTTTCCGTTAAAGCCCCAATATCCAATGGGTTGTCCGGTCGCTACAGAAGTCTTAATCAGCTGATAATAAGCTGCTTCATCATTCCATTTAAGACCGGGAACAGGTGACATTCCGCCATTTTGCAGATAATAATAAACCGCAACGATTCCTGCAAGTATCAGTGGCGTAACAATCATTAAAATTGCTACGGGATTTATATGCAATTTGCTTTTTTTCTTCATTGTCTGTTTTGACATACTAAAAATGTCCTTTCAAAGATACTTCTCATCTCTGCTAAAGTGTAACATAGTATCCGTTATATTTCAAGAAAACGCCTCTTTCCTTTTCCTCAAACCGCTTTGCACAGGTTTTCTGTCATTATAAAAACTAATTACTTATATATGTTGTTTTTTTTGAGATTTTTGGGTATAATATTTTTTAGCGTGAAGTGAAATGCCATGCGCACAAAACCACACAACACAAGCGAGGCTTTTACATATGACATTTTGGCAGGAATTAATACACAACGAAATAGTAATGTCCGCAGGATTAAGCTGGGGACTGGCTCAAATCATAAAGACTATCATCCATTTGATTTTAACCAAAAAGTTCGTTGCCGAACGTTTAGTCGGTAGCGGCGGAATGCCCAGTTGCCATTCTGCTACGGTATGCGCCTTAACCACTGCGGTTATTATCAACGAAGGCATTCAGTCACCACTGTTTGCAATTGCTTTTATTCAGGCAATCATCGTTATGTATGATGCAATGGGAGTACGCCGCGAAACCGGTATTCAGGCTAAAGTATTAAATGAAATCACAGAAGTTATCGAGAAAATGGGCAGTGATTTAAGCTACGATGCCAAACTGAAAGAATTTGTGGGACACACTCCCCTCCAGGTATTCTTTGGTGCCCTCTTAGGTATCATTGTTGCATTAGTATATTGCTTGGCGATTATTCAATAATACTTATTGATGTATACCAAATGAAAACACATAAAAACAAGGCTGTTACGAAATATCGCAACAGCCTTTTACAATGCAATTTTTTTATTCTGTAAAACTACTCTTCCTGTGCCAAAAGCCATTCCATATATTCTGCAATAGCCACTTTCCAGTCCGCAAACATGAAATCGGTAGTAAGTTTCAGCATATAGTTATCCAATACGGAATATGCAGGACGCTTTGCTTTTGCCGCAAATTCATCGCTGGTAATTCTGTTAACCTTAACATCTTTCCCTGCAAGTCTAAAGATTTCTTCGGCGAAATCAGCCCAGCTGCAAACACCTTCACAAGTACCATGGAATACACCGTAATTGTCAGTAAATAAAAGTGTATCCATCGCCTTTGCCAATTCCTTTGTGCTGGTAGGACTTCCCACCTGATCATTTACAACACTGACTTCGGTCTTGGTTTCTGCCAAACGAAGCATTGTTTTTACAAAGTTCTTGCCATCGCCGTATAACCATGCGGTACGGATGATAAAATATTTATCCGCAAATTCTTTTACAAAATTCTCGCCGGCAAGTTTGCTGGCACCGTATACGCCCTGAGGTCCTGTTACATCAAACTCTCTGTAGGGCTTGTCTGCATCCCCTGCAAATACATAGTCTGTAGAAATATGCATAAGCTTCGCATCATTCTGTTTTGCCGCAATTGCAAGGTTTCTGGGTCCAATTGCGTTGATTTTGTACGCCAAAGCTTCCTGATCCTCACAGGCATCTACAGCAGTATGCGCAGCGCAGTTTACAATTGCGTAAGGCTTTTCTTTGGCCACAAACGCCTGCACTGCCGCTAAATCCGTAATATCCAATTCATCTACATCCGTATTGATACAAACAATATCTTCTCTATCCTTATAAAGTCCGTTAATGGCACGTCCTAACTGTCCGTTACCGCCGGTAATGATTAATTTCTTAATTTCCATTTTCTTCCATCACTTTCTATGATTATTGGCCTTAAAATCGCCTTTCTTATTCTAACACCATTAGCATCAATCCCGCAAGGCTGATTGCGTTATTTTGAGATAAAAATAATTTTAAAATTTTAACGCATTATTCTTTCTAAGTATTCTTGCGGTCTTTTATCTTTGCATGCCGCATCAATTACGGGTTCCGTCTGATTCATGGCACTTTCAAACCACTTTTGTGCTTCTGCAAAATTCTCTTTTTCATAGTAATAGATGCCTAATTCCACACAAATCTCCGAACAGGGGGCATTGGCAATTCCATCCAAGGCAGTCTGCAGAAATTCCACCTCCATGCCCTGTAAGCGGTATCCGCGACATAATATGCACACCGCCTCCTGCCATTCTTCCAAATCTCTTGCTTCATCTGCAATACTTTCCTTAAAGAACTCCTGTGCTCGCACAAAATCCTCGCGTTCTCCGGATAACATCAGTTCTCTGGCGTACATTTTATGAAGTTTCTTAGAAAGCACCTGACCCTCACGCACTATTTTTTCAAAAATACGAAAATCCCTTCCGGCATGATTATTATGGGGCTTATGCAGAATTTCAATATCACTGTTATATACCACAGGGTCCAGACGCACGGTTTCATGTATCGGGTCTATCCATGTAAACTCACGCAATCTTTTATACAATTTCGGACGATATTCTTTCTCAAAATTCTCGGTAGTATTAAATTCCGGCGGCGATACATACCACATCTGCACAATTTCAACCTCCGGAATCAAGGCTTCTTTTAACTGTAAAAACTGCTGCCGGTTAGCCTCATCCAGCATTTCATCCGCATCTGCAGAATATATATACTCACAGGTTGTTTTGGAAAAAGCAAAATTTCTTGCCGCACTGAAATCGTCAATCCATGCAAAATCATAGATTTTATCCGTAAAACGGGCAGCAATTTCCTTGGTGGCATCCGAAGAACCGGTGTCCACAATAATCAATTCGTCCCAAATCCCCTGCAAGGAACGCAAACATCTCTCCAATACTTTTTCTTCATTTTTTACAATCATGCATACACTAATTGTTGCCATAAAATCATCCTTTCCACCCCAAAAACTCCATATATCCTTTGCTACTTTCCTTTTCCAACAACATCCACAATCTTTCTTTTTGATAGGACTGGAATTTCTCTCTTATTTAGTGTACAATAAATTTGTATGTTTTGTCTATTTATGTTTGATAAAAGGATTGCGAAGCAAGTTCCTTTTTATATATGATAAAAGGATTGCGTAGCAAGTTCCTTTTATATACCAAAATATAACCAAAGAAAATTTCATACATTTTAGGGGGAACTATGAAATATATTAAAAGAATACTTCCGACACTACTGTTGGCAATCATATCCGTCATACTCCTATGCGGTTGCAAAGAACCGGAACTGACAGTGAACTACTATGTAGACGGAACCTTAAGTAACACCGCACCGGACCGTAATTTCTATGATTTTACATCGATTGAATGCAACAATGAGAAAGCCGTTGCGACCTGGGATATGAACACATGGAAACTTACCACGGAAACACTCAAAAAAGATACTACCGTAAATGTATATTTTGATTATACCGCTTCACCTTTTAAAATCAACGGCATGGGCTATGCATCATTACAGGAAGCCTTTAATGCAGTGACCGATTCCAATCCGGTAACAATTGAAACCACCGCAAATTATGTTGGTTTCGGTGCAACACCGGTTGGCTCTGATATCACCTTAAATCTGAACGGTTTTACATTAGACGGTCAGGGCTTTGATACCATTACCTGCAATGGCACTTTAGTTGTTAACGGAGAGGGCACCATTACAAACACAGTTGCCGGAGATTACTCCAAATCATTGGTAAATTACGGTAACCTCACTATAAACAATGTCACCGTGGAAAATACTACCGCCAATGTAGCTATTTGGAACAGTAATAATGGTGGCAGTATTATGAACATTAACGACTGCACCATTACAAGAGACGAACCTGATTGCATCGTTGTCATCAACTCCGGCGAGATGCATTTTAACAGCGGCACCATAACAGGTGCCGGCGACAAAACCCATCCGGTAGTTTATAATAATGCTGATATTGCGGTGTTACATTTAAACGGCGGAATCATTACTAATACCACCGATAACTATACGGTATATTGCGATGCCGGAACCGTAATTCACAATGATACGGTAGCCGAAAACACTTACGGCGTCGAATATAACGAATAATTCATAAAAGTAAAACACGATATAAAAAAACGGACCAAGTTGGTTACTTCCAATTTAGTCCGTTTTTTTATTCACTTATTTTGCCATCGGATATTCATTGCATAAAAGTCTGTATGGTTCTTCATCTTCCTCAATCTCAGGGAAGCGCCCTACAGGCTCATAAAAGCGATTATCAGTATTGTCATCGTTACACATAGACACCTCGCCGATTAACACGTCTCCCGTGCCTTCCAGCACGTCAAAATCATGGTACTGATGCGGCCACAATGTAATACTCTCGCCCGGACGCAGTTCCACTCCGGTGCCGGCTTTTACGTAATAGGAACGACCATCTGCATTTACCAATACATCGCTGTCATCCAGCTCACCATCTTTATCATTGTACACATGGATAATCAATGTGCCGCCGCCGCGGTTTATGATATCTTCGCTTTTATTCCAGTGGAAATGCATGGGCGAATGCTGACCTTCTTTCAACATAAGAAGTTTCTCTGCGTATACCTTTTTATACTTCGGATTATTCTGATTGCCGTTTCGTAAAGTAATTAATGCAAAACCAACCTTTTCGAAATCGCCAAGGCCGTAATCTGTAATATCCCAGCCCAACATGTTATCGCGGATTTCATCATACTCATGACCCTTTGTCGCCCAGTCTTTTGCAGTCCAATTGCAAAACGGCGGTAACGCAAAACCATGTTTAGCCGCTAAAGCTTCCATCTCTTTGATTGCTTTATTGATTTCTGAACGTTTCATGTTACATCTCCCCCGTTATGTTAAAAACTCTCTCATATTCTGTATTACTCCCGAAGGACGCTGTTCCAGAATCTTACGAAGTTTCGTAGCGTAATTATACTCTCGTATAACCTTCTCATATCCGGCACGGGCAATTGCCTGACGTTCCTCTTCATGCTCCAGATAAAAACGTGCTTTCTCCACCATTTCATCCAAGCTTCGGTACATCACAAGCTCTCTGCCATCTTCAAATTCTCTTGCCAAATCTTCCTGATAATTTACCAGCACAAAGCCCTGACATGCCATAATCTCCAATACACGCAAAGGCACACCGCTTCGAATGGCTCTCGGTGTAACATATATATTAATTTTACTACCATTGTATATAAGTGGCGCCTGCTTGGCAAAATCCACCGGCCCACAATTGCAAATCTCAGGGAACCGCTCCGTATTTGAAATGGTATATAACTTAAAATCAAACTCTTTGGCCAATGTTCTTGCCATCAGTTTACGCTCTTCTACCGAAATTTTACGTGCAAGCACCGATTGCATAACAATCTCTTCCTGCTTCGCAAAAAAGTAGTGTCCCTGACCGTGTTCCACCTCGTCTGAGAGAAACTCTACCATCTCATCCGTAACTCCGCGATAAAGCACGTCCCTACCGTAAGTAAAGCGCTTCTCACGAATCATGTGGATAATCGCCTTGTATATATCACGTTCCTTCGCATCCGGAGAGATGCGGTTAAACAAATTATTGGCACTTTCATATAGCGTTCCAACGAAAGAAACATCTGCCTTATATTTGCCAATCATTTCCGGTGTTGCATTCTCTAATGCATTCGTCAAAAGCTCTTTATCTGCTGCCTGAGACAAATACTGCACACCATGCACATTGTACTGCTTCAACTCCTGTAATTGCGCAGAATCAAAGGTAATAATGCGGTTATTAGGTGACTGTGCCGCATAGGAAAACAAACTCCACTGCGGTATATGGTACAGCCACGAATAATATGTAATATTTAGTTTTTTAGATGCCATTGCCACCGTTTGGAAATAATCCACAGAAAAAAGAATATCCGCATGATATTCCCCGGCTTCTAAGAAAATGGCCTGAATCTGTTCTTCGGTTCGTTTTTCTTTTAAATCATCCGCCTGCACCACCTTTACGAAATGCCCCAAATCCCGTAAAGTCTTCTCTATGACAGGCTCATTAAAAGTCCCCCACCGATAAAAAAGTATTCTCATGTTTTTCCCCTAAATTGTTTAAAATATAATCTTATTTTAGCACAATAAAACACAAAAACCCAGACCTGCATCCGGATTTTTGTCTTATATTTTATTATCTTTTCTTATCCATCAAATGCGGATCTACATTCTTTAAATTATTCATCCGCTGATAATATTCCATAGCTGCTTTGGAACCCATTTTAGACTGTTTGATTGCCTTTTTACTTTCTGCAAAACGTTGCTCAATCAAAGCCTTATTACGATGTTCCATTGCCTGCAATTCGGTACTCTTATCGGTAACTTCCTGAATGAGTGCCTGCATCTTAACAATTTCATTCTTGTAAGCTGCTTTATTCGCTGTCAATTCTTCCTTGATTCTTGTATAAAGCGCATCAAAGCCATCGTCTAATTTAACCAGTTCTTCGACAAGATTGCCTTTATCTTCTACAATAACATCAAAGGCATCCCAATCCACCTCCGGAGCAGAAACCACTTCCTTCTGAGTATTGCTCTTGGTAATCAATTCCGATAAAATTTCAGACTTTTTTACAAGGCTTTCAGCCAGCATCTGCATGTATTCATTGGCCATACTTATACTTCTCCCTGTTTATTCTTGCGCATTACTTCAATCCATGTTTCACGCATCGTACGAAGGTGTTCCACTACCTCTCGCATAATCTCTGCATCCTTCTTCACATTCGCTTCCACTAGTCTGGATGCAAGATAAGAATATACATTCTCAAAATCCTGCGCTACCGGATACTTCATGTTTAAAGTTGCACGAAACTCCTCAATAATTCTCTGTACCTTAATAATATGTTCGTGAGCCTTCTCCACTTCTTTGGCTTCAATTGCATCAATGGCAATGTTGCCGAATTTAATAGCTCCCTCATATAACATCAAGGTAAGCTCCGCAGGGGAAGCTGTCAAAATTTTACTTCTCTGATATTGTGCGTATGGATTCGCTGCCATATGAATATCTCCTTATTATAAAACTCCCCGCCCTTTCAAGCAGGGAGTTTCGTATTTTATTACATTGAGAATAAGCTTGAAATTGCATTCTGGTTGGAAGTTAACTTAGAAAGTGCAACTTCCATGTTAGAAAACTTCTTATAGTATCTGTCTTCCGCTTCCGTTAATTTCTTCTCCAATTCTGCAATCTTCTTGGTATACTCATTATACTCAGTTTTCATCTGCTTATCATTATATACCTTATAGATACTGCTGGACTCTGTAGATGACATCTTCTCTGTTAAATTGTCATACATCTTAACTGATAACTCTTTGAAGAATTTCTCTACCAGTTCCGGATCTTCTGCAATCTTAGCACTTAACACATCTGTCTTCGCACTGGATACGGAATCATCCTTATCACCATTGATGTGATAACTGTAACGTTCATTCTTATCTGCTTCCAAGTAGCTCTGGGTTTCAATACCGAAATCAGACAAATAATATTTCTTACCGTCAATCTCAATGCCGGAACTCATAATATCTCGCATGGATGACATCAATGTTGAAAGAGTAGCATCCTTACGAAGAAGGGAATCCTTAATCTTCTTCTCCCAATCTTCTACCTGAGACTCTGTCATCGCTTCCTTCTGTTCATCAGTAAGAGGCTCATAGCCCTTAGCAGAATCTGCATTGTATGCCTTCGCCATGGATTCCATCATATCGTTGTAATCCTTGAAGAAGTTCTTAATCATATCATACATACCACTGGTATCTTTGGCTGTAGAGATTGTAATCTCTTCATCCGTCATACCGTTTACGGTATAGGTAGAACCATTGATATTAAATGTATTGGTAGAAGACTTAAACTCTGCACCGTTCAATTCAAGAACAGCGTCTTCACCCTTGATTCTCTTTGCACCTGCAGCTGTAGTCAATCCTAATTTATTTAACGTCGCAGTTGTATTGCTACCGGAATCCACAAACAGGAAGTCATTGTCTTTACCGGTTGCTTTCGCACTTACGAACAGACGCTGATTACCTTCATCAAAGCTTGCATTTACGCCTGCGTTCTGCATCTTCTTAACGAAATCGCCCATCGTCATATCTTCGGTCACTTCAATGGTATGAGTCATACCATCTACCTTCAAGCCGACAGAAGAACCTGCAGTAATACCTAAGTCTGTTAACTTAGTAGAATTTGTAATCTTGCTTCCATCCTTTGCAGAAATTTCTGCACCGGTTAAGTAACCCGCCTTTGCTACAGACTTAATCTTAGCAGACTGCACGCCCTCATTAGCACCACTTCCTGCCACAACAGTCAATGCACTGTTAGAAGTGGTTGTTTTCAACTTATCATAGTTGGATGACAATCTCATATTAGAAAGCTTGTTGGTATATAAACCATAAATTTTGGTATTTAACTCTTTCCAAGCATCCTGTGTCCAACCTAATTTGGTCTTTTCTTTTACTGCATCTTCTACTTTGGTTTTATGTCTGGATACCATTGCAGTAATAATGCTTTCGGTATCCATACCGGAATTCAATCCTGTTAATCTGAAAATATCTGACATTGTAATCCCTCCTATCTCTTCTCATCCACGAGAATACCTGCAAGTTCCCATGCTTTCGCAATCATATCCAAGGTCTTCTCAGGAGGAAGTTCACGAATTACCTTCTTGGTATCACGGTCCACAATCTTAATGGTAATACGATTGGTTGCTTCGTGTACACCGAACTGTACTTCGGAATAACTAGCCTTACGATTAATGTCCTCTACTGCTTTACGAACCTTATCAGGAGACATTTGTTGCTGCATCTGCTGTTCAGTCTGATAATTATCATTCTGCTCATTCACTGCCGCAATGGCAGGAGTAGTTGCATCTACCATAGGGGCACTTTCAATCACTGTTCCTTCCATGGATACTGCTGATTGCGTAACTGTTGTCTGTGGTTTCACTGTGGGCTGTGCCTGATAGGACATTGCTCCACCTAATGCTTCAATTGCCATTTTAATCACCTCCGTGTGATATCTGTTGCATGTTTAACGTGTGACTTAAGCGGACTTTCCCCGCTTTCTTATTTTTTATATCGGATAAAAAAGAGAAAAGTTTAGAGGGATTCTCTAAATTTTTCTCTTTTTTCTGTAATTATGCCTTTAACGCCAATTCAAAGGACGCAATATCCATGCCTGCCATTTCAGCCGCCTGCTGTATAGCAAGCACACCTTTTTCCACCAGCTCCGTAAGTACAGATAATCGGCCTTGCTGACGACCTTCTCTCAATCCTTCTCGGCGCCTTCCTGCTTCTCTTGATTCAAAATTCTATCCTTTAAAAAATACATATCATTATACTTTCGCATAGCAAACCGTTTCTTCATCCATAGCTGTATAATGATGTCGCATATAAATCTTATATTCTGGTAATAACTCCTTGATTTTAAGTGGCACTTCCCATAAATCAGATTCCAAATGATATGCACAAATAGCAAGCTTCGGTTTATATTTCTGCACCACATTTTTTGCACCCTCAAGTGCATATAACTCGGATCCTTCAATATCCAGCTTTATAAATGTGACTTCATCATCAATACACGAATCTATCGATGTAACTTCTATTTTCTGATTAGATATCTGTTTTTCTGTAACATATGAACCATGCTCATTTTCGCAAAAATATAATGTACCTTCATGACTATGCAAACCTTTCCTTACAATCTCAATGTCCTCTCCTCTAAAGAGTTCCTCCATTCCAATACAATAACTTTTTTTTGCTTCAAACGCATAAATCTTTTTATATTGATTATTCACAACATCCATAAATTTAATAACTGTGTCTCCTTGAGCCGCTCCGCCATCCACAAAAACTTCGCAATCAGAAAATTCAAATATATCATCCAAAAAATATTGCGTAGGAATATATACTCTTTCCAAAAAAGCAGTTTTTCCACTTATTCTATACCGCAAGATATCACAAAAAGTCTGTCTGGATTCCTGATCTTCCAAAACGTTATACGCTTCACTAATACGCATAATCTTTGCAAGTATGTCTAAACCATTATGTTGTCTACGCAATCTAACTTGTTTCTCTTTACAATATATAAAGAAATATAATTCTTCAAATAACTCACCCAACTCTTTTTGAATCCCTGGAATTTTCCAAATAATATCATAATATGTTTCTATTCCTGGAGTGCACACAAACACATTTAAAAAACCAGCCAATTCCAATCTTTCTTTTTTCTCATATGACGACTCATCATCGTCATATACATAAATCTCCGTTTTTTCTCTGTCCATCAAATATAATTCTCGTAACGAAATTACAGGGACACCACTATAGTTTTCTTCTGTTTTTTCTGTAGCACAGAAAACATATTCCCTGTCAGGCAACACATTCTTCAAATAATCATATTCAATAATTCCCGGCTCCGAACAACCATATAAAATAATTTTCCCTTGCATTTTTACAATTCTCCTTCACTTGACTCATTATGAATAACAAATCATTCTACACGTATACTATAATGGAAACTATTTATTTTATTCATCTATTACTTTTCGAATTATACAAACAACTTTCTCTATATCTTTTTGTGACAATTCCTCAAATAATGGTAATACAAGTACAGTTGACGACATTCTGCGTGCTTTTTCAGCCTCTATTTGTTGATACTTACCAGAAAAACACTCTGCATCCATTGTCAACGGATAAAAATATTTTCTTGAATAAATGTTCTCTTCACGCAACGCTTTCCAAACAGAATCTCTAACCTCTTGATTTTCAAAAAATACCGGAAAATATCCATAATTACGATATAAATTCTCATTTTCATAATCCAAAAACTTTATTTTGGCACATTCTTGCAACTGTTCCAAATAATATAATGTCTTTGCCTTACGAGTTTCAATATTACCTTCCACCAACGGCAAATTACAAAGTCCCATAATGGCACAGAACTCATTCATCTTAGCATTCGCACCCACATCTGCAACAACTTCTTCTCCGCGAATACCAAAGTTTTTCAGATTATATAATCTTTCATACATACAAGGTTCTTTAAAAGTTACTGCTCCACCTTCAATAGTATTATACACCTTCGTAGCGTGAAAACTAAAAATAGATGCATCTCCAAAATTGCCAACACCTATCCCTTTATATTTCTCTCCAAATGCATGAGCCGCATCATAAATTACTTTCAACCCATACTTGTCTGCAATCTTTTGAATTTCTTCCACATTACAAATATTTCCATATACATGCACCGGCACAATTGCGACAGTTTTTTCTGTAATTAATGATTCTATTTTACCTTCATCAATTGTACAATCACTTTCCTTAACATCACAAAATACAGGTTGCAATTCATTACGTACAATAGCATGTGTTGTAGATATAAATGTAAAAGGTGTTGTTATCACTTCACCACCTTTAGGAAAATCAAAACTCTGTATCGCCATTTCCAGTGCCATGTGACCATTTACCATTAATGATAAATACGGCACTTCTAAATATTCTTTTAACTTTACTTCTAACTCCTTATGATATGTACCCATGTTGGTAAGCCACTTGGATTCCCAAAGTGGCTTAATTTTTTCAATATAGTCTTCATAAGAAGGCATAGAAGTTTTGGTTACAGTGATTTTTTCTTTTGTCATACGTTTATCTTCTTTTGTCTTTCTTTATTGATAATGCCTTTTCACCACATAAATACATTGATATCAGCCCTAATAAAACAGTTATACTTGATACATATATAACGACAGGTACAATTGACTTATAAACAAATACACAAATTTGCTCAGCCACAGGGCCACCAATAAACAGAGCAATTACATATCCCAAAAAGGTCATTCCCCCCGCAAATAAACATACCATGATACTAACTCCATATATTTTTTTAATAAGTAATCCAAACTTTTTTAAGATATCTTTCATAAAATTCACATCCCCTATATACCTATAATCGGCAGCCAGCCCATTAGCACCACCACCTCCAATATGTATTGAGCAACTACCCACCACAAGCCATTTTTTACCGTTTTCGAAAAATTTGATTCAGCAATCGACATTCCTGCATACATTCCTAATGCAAGAGGCGGAGTAATACCGCACATCGTTCCACATATGCAAGGCAACATAGCAGCCGCCAGCAAAGGTGAAACTCCCACGGATTCAAATGCCACAATAAAAACAGTTCCAAACATAACAATTAGAGAAGAGCCTGGTATTATCATACCCAAAAAACAAGTAATTAATGGAATTATTAATGCCATACTAAATTTATTCAAATCAAGATTAGTAATAAATTGTTCCAGCCCCATCGCAACATTTAAGTCAGAAAACAAAGCGCCTATCATATATCCAAATATACACGTAGAAACTGCTGACACCAAGTTCTTAGTCCCTTTTTCAAATATTCCTATCAGTTGTTTGAAACTACACTTCTTGTCTCTTGCAAAAAAAACCACATATGTTGCAGCAAGTCCAGGAATAAATATCAATAATGAACTCGAAAAATATTTAGCACCCGTTTCTCCTAATCGATTTATAAAAAAAGAATCTTTAAATAAAAAATCCAATACAAATGGAATAACAATAAATATCGGCAGCAACAAGCCTTTCCATCCCAAACGTAATGTTTCCTTCAAGCTTGGAAGTTCCTCTTTAGATATAGGTTTTACTTTGTAATACTTACAAAATAAAAATACCATTAAAATTCGTTGCAAAATAAACCATATGGCAATTCCCCATAATACTACCCAGAATTGCCCTGTTGTAACATTACTATTCGGATAAAGAGCTAAATAAGCCCCTAACGCTGCTACAATATTAGACGATGGCGGAATCATATTCCCTAAATAACTGGCATTGCTTTCTACATTTGCAGCTAACTCCGCCGGAAACCCAGATTTCTTCATTGCAGGTATTGTGATAACTCCTGTCGACATAACATTACCTGGCCCACTCCCCGATAACGCTCCCATGAAACTACTTGCAATAACAGAAACATATCCAGCACCTCCAGTTACTCTGCCAAGTAATGTCAAAATAATACCAACACAACTATCAATCACCTTCGTACTCGACAATAGTTGAGACATTGCAACAAAGGCAATCATGGAATATATTAATGAAGTACTTAATCCTTTATTGATATAAGTAAAAATGTTAGACCATGAATTTGTTATTAAAACTAATCCTAAAAAACTAATTAGCACCGCTTCATAAATAGGTCGTTTCAAAACTGCAAACCATATACATATAATTAATAACATAATCCCGATATATATCAATGCTGATGTCATATAATAAACACTCCTAAAAACATATTCCCTTATGTGGGTTCACCCAACAAATCTCTTCTTAAAATATCATTACCTAAGGTATCAATAACTTTAATTTTTTGTACCACGGTCTTATATTTTTGGTTCAATTCCTGCTTACTTTTGGCTTGCACCGTAAAACCAGCTATCCGATCTCCGCTATTTGTAATACCTTTTATCGCTTCTCCCCTTTGTTTAAACAAGTAATAATCGGAAAGTATTCCTTCATTCTTTAATTCCTCAAAACCTTCCAAATGATCAAACTTGCCTGGGTAACAATATAAAAACACATTATTTATATATTTCAACTGTATATTCTTTGCCTCTACATGCACTTTCTTATTCAGCGTCAAATCCAACACTGCACTAATAACATCAAATCCCGATACTTTATTAATTAAAATATATTTCACGCCACCACCTGTACGAGCACTAAATTCAAGTACATGCACATTTTGTCCATCACAGATTGTTTGGATTAGCATAGGAGAATTTTTTAATTGGAAAGCATCTACGATTTGCTGTGCAATATTTTCTATCTGTTTTTTTGTAACATCTGACTCTTCAATTGGATATTGCGCACGAAAAATAACAAACTTTTCATTATCATTTATCTTATCACTATAAGACATACATAAGATTTTCGCTATACCATCTTCAACTTGAACATCTACAGAAACTTCTCTCCCACATATATATTCTTCAACCAACGCTTTTCTGCTACGACTAAAACCAATTGCTTCCTTAAGAGCCTCTCCTAATTCACTTTGATTATATACTTTTCTCACACCCTTTGAACTATTGCAATCAATCGGTTTTACAACCAATGGATATTTTAGTGCGTTTGTTTCTATTTCTCCAATGTTTTCGACAATAATATGTTTTGCTGTTGGTATACCTGCTTTCTCGAATACCTTTTTCATATATAACTTATTAGTTACGTTCAATGCCGTTTCATAATCAATATAGCATGGCAGATTCAAATCTTCAGAAACTTTTGCAATTGTTAAAAGTGCTTGGTCTGTACATGCCGTAATTAAAAAATCAACTCCACTTTCTTTAGCAAGTTCAGTAATTGCACCAACATCCAACGTCGATATTTGATAGAACTCATCCGCATGCTCTTTAGCAACAGGATTACTATTATAATCTGCAAGCAAAACTTTTATTTTGCGTGCTTTTAATTCTTTAATCAAAGCAATTTGGGGAAATCCCCCTGCCAAAACCAATGCTTTCATAATAACCTCTCACTGCTTTCTGTATATTCTCTTATCATATTTATATTACTGCAGATATATTGCAAACCCCTTCATTATCTCGTCATATTTTATTTGCTTCTTTGTATATTTATATTTTCACGCAAGCCGACATAACCACGCTGACCATTGGTCCATTCACACATAAATTTTCATCATGTTGATAAACATATTCTATAACTCCATCTACTGCTCCACATTTAGGACACCCCTTTTTTATATAGTACGCTTATACTATAACTATATTTTAAGAACAAGAACATATTAGGCAAGCCCTACACTCTGACAAAAAGACTTAAACTTAATTTTATCAGTCATTATATCAAATCGCTTTCTGTTCCCATAACAAAGAATATCAAGTTTTTCGCATATCTGCTGATATAGTTTTTTCGCCGGGTCAATACGGAAACTCAGAACACCATCTATCTTCTCTTCTCAGCATTTTTCAACAATAGCGTCTACATCCTTTATTTACTTCTATATATCACTTTGATAAATCGTTCCAATATTTTTTTACTTTCTTTCTCTATTATCTCATGAATAATTAGATTATACTTTCTGGTGCCTTCCCATCGATAAACATACGACACCATATTTCCAACCCAAACGCCTTCCAAAATAGTTCTCTTAAACCATATGGATTTTTCCATTCAAGTTTATCATACATTTCTTCAAGTACTTTAGCATCAAATATTCCTCTTTGTCTCGTTCCCGGAACAATAACATCATAAAAATATTCCGCAAAAGCCACTTCTTTGAAATAATTGTAGAAAGGGAACGGGAATCCCATCTTTTTCCTATAAGAAAACTCCGCTCCAAAAATTTCTTCACTTACTTGTTTTAAAAGGAATTTGCCTTGTAATTCTCCATCTCTTTCTTGCAGTAACATTGTTTCAGGTATTGAAAATGCAAAATCCATAAAATCATTATCCAAAAAAGGGACTCTGTTTTCTATAGAATTTGCCATTGACATTTTATCTTGGCTAACGAGTAATTCTGGCAAGTATGTGGTCACTGCATATTTTATTTGTTTATCAAAGTTACTTCCACTATACGAATCAAACAAATCAATACGTTCTTCTAGAAACCGAGCATCATTGTATCCCGGCATTATTTTTCTGCAATCGTCTCCATTCGTTTTCTGATGCGCTTTTACAACAAATTCAGCAAAACTTCTTAAAGTCTCCTTTTGTCCGCGCGTATGCTCAAACTCTACCGGGCCACCATTTCTGCGCAATATTTCCTCAAACATTTTGCCATTTTTAAAAGAATCATATCCTCCAAGCACTTCGTCAGCGCCCTCACCACTCAACAAAACCGTAACATGTTTCTTTGCCTCTTCTGAAATCATAAACAACCCCAAAGAATTTGGTCTGCCTATAACAGTATCACTATGCCAAATTACTTTTTCATAATTTTTAAGGACATACTTACTAGTCATTGTATTCTTATATGCATTTAAAGACAGTCCTTCATTTACAATATTTACATACTTTTCTTCGCTAAAAATTTTATCATCATTATCAAATACAATTGATATTGTATCCCTTAAACGATTCTTTCCGCATGTAGCCGCTGCATATGTAATTAGTGAAGAATCAACCCCTCCTGACAGTTGACAGCCAACTTTAACATCACTTACCTTTTGATTGTCTGTCACTTTCATAAGTTTGTCTTTCAAATGATTCTTCGTTTCTTCTCGGGTAAACTTACTATCTTTAGGTCTTTCATATGCATCAATATCAAAAAACATTATATCTCTAGTTGCAAACTCATCCAAATTAACATATAATATGTGCCCTGGCCTTACCTGTTCCACGCCTTTTAACAAAATGTTATGCGCCGGTCTGTTAAATGTGATAGCTTCAGCAACATTGGTAAAATCAACTTCCGGTTCATAATCCTTAAGTGCCAAAAAAGATTTTACCTCAGATGCAAAAGCAAAATTATTATTATACTTTGTATAGTAAAGTGGTTTAATTCCCACTCTGTCTCTAATAAGAAAAAGACACCGTTTCATCATGTCAAATATGACTATTCCGAACATTCCATTCAGTTTTTCAGCCATCACTTCTACACCATACTCTCTGTACATATGTAGAACAACTTCCGTATCGGAATTACTAATAAAATGATATCCCTTCTCAATCAACATCTTACGATACTCATCTGCATTATAAATTTCTCCATTGAAACATAACACTACATTTCTATCTTTTGAAACCATAGGTTGATGCGCATTCATAGATAAATCTCTAATACTCAGTCTCGCAAAACCCATTACGCCGTTATATTTCTTCTCGTTACAATTTAACCGTGTAATTCCTTCTTCTATACGATTATCTTCAAAATCTATTCCAACAAACCCTTGATCATCCGGACCCCTATGGGCTTGATATTGAATCATTTTAAATACATCATCGTATCTCCAATCTCTATATCCATCAACACCAAACCATCCGGCCAAACCACACATATTATACTCCTCCGCTTTCAATAATTATCGTTAAATAAAATATTTGGCTAGTCCTGTATTTGCAACCAGCTGATGCATATCCTTCCGCTTAAAATCATATGGATTTGGATTAATCAATCACTTCCCAAATGCCTTTTTGAAACACTCATCATCCATATCACTTATTCTTGACATAATAGACTTTCCTCTAACAGTCTTTTAAGATATATGAATTCTTCATCTCCAAAAAGAATATCATCCCACTCGACAATCTCTTCTTTCGCTCTTTGCAAATTCTCACTTTTTATATATCTCTCGATAAGGCACTTCTCAAAAAAAATATAGCGCATCTCATCCTCTTTACTTGCCGCAACATTTTTTGCCAACAGGAACAATTCCTCATCATACTCCCCATCTTGGATAATGTTTTCCAACATTAGCAAGCAATTCTCTACATCTTCATCCAACAGTAGTTTCACGACCTCACTGTATCTTAACAAAAATTCCGGCGACCTATCCTTAAGCAATAAATTCTGCGAAGCAATATATGACACACACTGCTTGACCGTTATCTGATTTGGCACAGGAACCCAAAAGCGATCCATACGTACATACATGTCCATAAGCATACTTTTTTTATACTTGCTTGTATCAAGGGGACATATTCGCAAACAAGTGTGACATTCACAGATTTTGTCTTTAATTTCTTCATTACCGCTTTGATATATATCAGTCAACCATCTTGAAATTTCATGCGCAATCGCGCTGTTATAGTTCTTTATAAAACAAGTTCTCACCTGATAGTTTTGTAACAATCTATACAACGAATCTATCTTCTCGCTCAGTTCACCTTGCGTACCTTTCAAAGCATAAAATGCTTCTAATATCCCGCCAAGCATTGTAAGATATAAAAAGGCAACATTATTCTTCGAGACGTTGCCTACCTTATACATCAAAAAATCTAACGAACGTGAAAACAACACCACCGGTGACATTATCCGTTCTGGATCCAAATCGTATACTTTCACTTTCTTATATCGATACCATGTATAAAGCACATCTTTCATTATTCCCATAGACGACGCATTTCTTAATGCTTCTTGGGTAATTATTGTATCTACGCCAAAACTTGTTGCACAAAGGCCTCTCTTTTCCATTCTTCTTAATACTTCTACAGAAAACGCTTTTGCCCAATGAGTTCTTATAAATTTATAATAATCCGAAAAATAGAGCCCGTACTCATCCTGACTAATCAAAACATCTTCATCTACCCTTCTGCCACCAAATTCTTCGTTAGTATCAGCATCAACGAACCGGCAACCGCAACAAACAATATCTGCCCTTGTTTTATTCTGATAATCCACAAGTTTCTCTATATAATCAGGTGAAATCTCATCATCTGCATCCACCCTGGCAAACAAATCATCTCCACTTTTTGACATTTCAAACAATAGAGGAAATAAACAATCCAACATCAATGCTTTTTTATTCTCATAACTTTTGAATATTACACGTTTATCACTTTCAGCAAAACACTGCATCTTTTCACATGTTCCATCTGTGGATCCATTGTCAAAAATGATGCACACGAAATCTTTGTACGTTTGATTTGTGACAAAATTAGCAATACGCTCTACATACGCTTCCGAATTATAAGTTTGAATGTACAAATAAAACATTTTTTCTCCTTGTTCATATTATCTTTCCACAATCATTATCGCATCAATTAATTCTACAAATAATTTCACTCAAATACTTTGGATCCTTAATTGGTTCTACCACATCTCCACCGGGATACTCATTATTATATTTATTCGACACTTTTGCTCGTCCGCCATTACCCTGCAGATACCATTCATATTCCAAATCCATATGTCCAATATCCAGTGCCTGATATCCCGCCTTGCACAAATCGTATGCCAATACACCTGCCGACGGTCCCATAGCAATCATAAAGAGTGTATCCTTATCTCCATACTTTAATGTCGCCTTCAGAATTTCATCATACTTATCAAAAGAGTGTTCTGCAGGCACTTCAATTCGCCTTATGCTTTTTGCATTATTGAACAAATCATTGCCAACACCTAATCCTGTTAACGACCCTTCAACGAAAATAACATCCCTTCCATCCCATATTTGACTCAACGCTGTAAACCTTTTGAGTGGAGCATCCGTTGTATTATCTTCAAACAAGGCATACGGGCGACTAATATAAGCATTATGATACTTCCGTCCACGCTCTATGTACTGAAAATGCTGTTCGCGAACCTCCTCCGTCATATATAACCTTATTCCTGCTTTTCCATTTTCATTATAATGATCCAGATTGCCATAGTTATCTGCTACTCCAATTAATAAATCATCTATTCTAGAATCCAGCACCTCTTTTAAGCGCTTAGCAAGCTTCTCATCTAAATGTTGAAACTTTTGACGTTTTTGATTCGACATAATAGCAAATTCGCCATCTCCAAATCGTGCCATACTTTTTCGATGCTTAATAATCTCATCTATTGTTTCACTGTAGTCATAAAACTCCGGATAATACCACTCACGTTTTTCCGTTTTGGGATCATGTAATTCATAACGCAAATTGTCTAAACTTCTAAAAAACACTTTGCGGTCAGTCAATATTGTATCCGTTAATTTATTTAAAATATTTTTATCATTATTCGCCAATTCATCAATATTTTGTTTGAGTCGCTCTACGGCAGCTTCCAACTGCGCCTTTTCTTCTTTCAATTTAACTATTTCATCCAAACATATTGATGTAATCTCCTGTAACTCCTCAAAGCTCATCTGCTCTTCCATAAAGAATTTCCTCCTCTTATCGTTTTTCCTTGTAAAAGGATTGAGAATATACTCATTACTATGATAAAATGAACTCAACAAAAAACATACATATATTATACATCAAAGTCGCTTTGTAAACAAGCAAAGCAACACAATATATAATACATATATCGGAGATTTTTTATGAATATTATAACGCTATACAACAGCCACAAATATCCTTACCATACACAAATAACAAAAGCGCTGGAAACCATTGTTTCCTCCAATGGTTCCAATGCTCACTTTATTGATATTAAGAATACAAATTCGTCCCAGTTTACACAACAATTATCATCTAATACACCAGACCTCATCATCACTTTAGACCTAGCAGGATTTGAATTTCGTACTCTGGCCGGAGAATGTCTCCTGAACATGCTCGCATGTAAAGTATGCAATATTCTCTGGGGTGCCAAACCGGAATACAAAGATTATTTATCAGGCAAACTAAGCCTTTCCATGCTCTTTTATGACGCTACAGGTAACGATAATCAATTACCTGCCAAATATACAAATATGCGATATTATTATCCTACTTCTAAAATAATTTCTCTCACAGAACTCAACAATACTGAGACCGAATCAGAACTCATTGAAACATTACAAAATATTTGGGACCACTTTATTGCAGAAATCCTACGATAGCCAGAATCTCTTTCAATCTATTCTCATAACCAAACAACGCCTTTACCTTCTCTCGTCCATTACGGGCAATCGTAAGGCGTTCCTCTTCGTGTGTTAAGTAATACTCACACTTTGCCAGGACATCTTCAAGACTGTAATACATTACACAATCTTCACCATCAATAAAATATTCTGCCAGTTCAGGTTGATAATTGGATAAAAGAAATCCACCAGAAGCCATAATATCCAGTGCACGCAAAGGTATCCCTGATTGAATGCATTTCAATGAAATATTCAGATTTATTTTACTTAATTTGAAAACCTTTGGCATCTCATCAAAATATCCTGCAGACCCCTTCCAGTTTACATTCTCACTCAATCCACCTTTATTAGACGAATATAAATTTAACTTATGTCCTGCTGCCATTTCTTCCAGCAAAATACTACGCTCCAGATTGGTTACTTCTTTTGCCATATGTACACGAAGTGCGTCAGTTTCTAAAGAAATCGGATTACCCGGAATCCGTGCAAATGCTGCATTCATTCGTTCCGTCAGTTCATCTGTTACTACTTCATCAAACAGATAAGCTCCATACAGTTTTAACTGTGTCTCAATCAATGCACTAATATAACCCTTGGAATAATCATCCGCAAACTCAAGCAGTTCCGACAATACAGACTCATATAACTGCCCTACCATTGCGACATCACACGCAAATTTACGCTTATCTTCTTCCGTAATTTGTACTGCATCCAAGCGCTCGACATTTACAGCAAGCGGCATATGAAATACATTCTGATATCCTTTACGATTCCACTTCTTACATTCTTCCCTATCAAATAAAAAAACATAATTATAGGGTAACCCTATCGTCTCTTCCAAATCTTTTTCACGCAAAGGACTGTCATAACTCCATGCAATATATTTTATAGACACGTCATTGCAAATCCGTGCAAGTACAGAAAAGAAGTTCACACTGAAAACCGCATCAAAAGAACCCTCGTTTAAAATTTCTTTGATTCGCTTCTCAAAATAAGGGTCACTTTGTATATCTTTTAACTTGTATAATACATTTTCGTAAGCTATACCCATTTTATCCAATGTTGACATTATGTCGTTCTGGGTGAAAGCCCCCATATCGTATAAAAGAATTTTCACGTTATTCTCCCATCACAATATCCATAATCATCTGAATCCTTCCCCGATAATTATGCTCTTCTCTTACTTTCCTACAACCATTTTCCGCGATTTTCCGACGTTCATTATCATGCGAAAGATAATAATCAACCTTTTCTTCCAAATCATAATAATCCTCATAAAAGACATAATCTTCTCCGGGAATAAAGTACTCATCGTACTCAGGTTGATAATTGGATAAAAGAAAACCTCCGCTTCCCATAATATCCAAAGCCCGCAAAGAAATTCCACTCTTAATGCTACGAAGCGTAATATTCAAATTGATTTTACTATTATGAAATACATAGGGCATGTCATCATAATAATCAATCTTACCATGATTTATAGCCCCCGGAATTATTACATCCTTTTCGTAAGTATATAAATCCACCCGATGCTTCTTACCAAGCAACTCTAATATTTCCTTACGTTCTAACGCGGTTACCTGACGCGCCAACACATAATCCGCATAAATATCTTCCGGTGACAAAACCGTAGATGCATTCGGATCCGTAGGATATGCTTTCTGCATCTCCTCTACAATATCGTGCGATAACATTTCTTTGAGAATGTATCTTCCGTATAATTTTTTCTGTGCATCAATAATGCCATCCAAATACCCCTTCGCATAAGGACTTATATTTGCAAACTTATCATATAATCTATGCTTCGGTTCCGAATACAATGATCCAACCATAGTAATGTTATGGTTATATTTTGCATTTCCTTTCGCCAGTTGCATTCGTTGCAATCGTTTCTCATTTACTGCCAACGGCATATAATATACAGTCTTGATGCCTGCAGAGTGCAACTCATCATACAATGCATAATCGAATAAAAATACATAGTTACAGTTATTAAGAATGGTATAAGAATATACTGCAATATGCGGGCTGTCGTATACCCATGATACATACTTGATACCAAGTTTTTGACAACAAATAGAAACCTCTGGGAAATAATTGAAAGAAAAAAGGAAATCACAATTATCATCTGCATTTTTTTGCATTAATAATCTCTCGATTTCATCTGCTTTTATCTTGGTATCAGAAAAAGGAACACCAATTACCTTGTGTCCCATTTCTGCTAATATTTCTTTGATATCTTCATTACCGAAGCTTTTCCATTCTAAGAGGTAGATGTTCATTCTAATTATTCCTTATTAATCGTATCAATATATGCCAGCAAACGTTGTTTCTCTTCCTCCGGACCATGATAGCCATTCGCAACACGTTCGCGAACTTTATTTAAATAAGTTTCCCAATCTTCATTCTGGCGCGAATCCATGAACTCACGATATTCCTTCAAAAACAGCTTTCTCTCATCATCATAATTAGCCATATTCAGGACACCGCAATCATGAATATACCAATCCGTTGCTTGTCCCGGCACTACAACTTTATATCCCGCTTTTATAAATTCAAAGCTTTGTGAAACATCATAAAAATCCCATTTCTCGAAAACATCTTCACGCCAGGGAATGTCATACTGCGTTGCTATTAATAACCCATCAACCGATTCAACTTCCAAATACCCATCCCGAATTGAAAAGAATCTATGCAACACCCCGTTTTCTATATCTTTTTCTAATTTATAAAATCCACCATAACGAACCCCGTCCCACATGGTGCCCCTTTTATTCATATATGGAGTTCCCACCAATCCGATTAAACCAATCTGATTGTTAATATTAAATACATTTAAAATCTCCTGAATAAAATTGCGATTTCTAATAAATACATCCTGATGCATATACACTTTATATTTTGCATCTGTTTGCTTCATCCCGAAATTATAGCCGGATGTCATAGACGAAGCACCTTTTACTTCTATTACATCCATTTCAAATCCTTCAGGCACTATCAACTCATCCAAATACACGCGGCACTCATTCAGATAAAATTCATTATTCGTACATATGATAAAACTTATCTTTCTCTCATTCATCACTTTCCTCCCAGTGCCGCTTCTAATTCTTCCATAATCGCCGTAATATCTCCATTGGGTTTACGAATCATTTTTAATGTATCCAAAGCTTCTCGAAAACATTGCAACTCCAACAGATAATTTGCTTTATACATAAGCAAATCCTCATCATCCGGAAAATCAAATAATGCATAGGTTATTATTTCAAGAGCTTGCATAGGCTTAATATTCCAAATATATTCACTTAATTTCAAAAATACTGCTTTTCTATCCGAAAGTTTCGACTTAATCAAATACGCCAGAAATACACTCGAAACTTCGCATTCCACTAATTCTTCAATCCCTGCCTGACACACATCGTATGTGCAATCATTCTCTATTCTCCATAATATATGCTTTGTATGTAAAAACAAGGTTACAGCTTCATCCACCGAACGAATATTCTTAAATATATCACCCACTTTAATCAGCTGTTCCTGTTCTCTTACAAGCAACATTTCTTTGACAATACCCAATTCACTTTCGTCCGTAATTGATAAAGCATTTATTGGATTATTATAAATATCATATAATGTATTTATATCTACCTGATTCTCTAATACTTGATTTGTTCTATAAATGATATCCTTTCTCTGAGAAGCAATATAGTCTTCTTTCCGCTCCTTCTCTTTCTCATAAACAATTTCCATAACCTTCTGAAATCTTATATGCAACGTATGATATGCCAATACTTTACGTTGGCCGTTTCTGGCAATTCTCTTACGTTCTTCTTCATGTGAAAGATAATAGTCCACCAACTGCAATAACTCTTCTTCATTATGATACAATACAATATCTTCATTTGGAACAAATAATTCTTCCAGTTCTTTCTGGTAATTACTCAACATAAAACCACCGGCAGCCATAACTTCAAACACTCTAAGGCATGCTCCTGTTTCGATGCAATGCAACGTATTATTAATATTTATTTTAGCATCACGATATACACAAGAAACGCCTGCATCATATTTAATTCCGGGACACACCTTCACCTTATCGCTTAAATCTTCTATGTGCTTATCAAAAGTATAAAAACGCACATCATATTTTTCTGCTAATGTATTTAAAATATGAATTCGTTCCCGATATGCAAGCATTCGGCTAAGAACCGCCGCTTCATAATAAAATTCCTTCGTAATATTTGGATATCTATCTTCTATAGGCTGCTTTTCCAAACTGCCAAAATAGGTTGCGCAACCATCAGACATCCTGCCATGAAGTCCTTTATCCTCACCCCACTGCATAAAGCACTCATCGATGCATTCGCTGATTTCACTCCGAATAAATTCCGGAGCTTTTGCAACAACTGCTTCCGTTCCCTGCTGGTAATAAGTTGATCCTACAAATGCCACATCGCATAATTCATAAGACCGGTTCATTGTCAATTCTTTCTTTATTTTCTCTCCATGAATTGCTAAAGGCATAAAAAAAACATTTTGAATACCAATGTCTTTCATACGCCGCAACTGCATTTTATCAAACACAAAAATATAATTACAGGGATATAATGCGTAATGTGTATACAATTCCTTCTGCGGTGTATCACAAACCCATGCAATATAAGGAACATTCTTTTTCATACATGCATGCGATATATTTTCCAGGAAATCATAACTGGTAACACAATCTATACCAAGTTCCGCAATGGCTGCCGCAATCTTATTACTATCATTTTCGCAAAACCCCAAAGCTTGTGTTCCAAGATTTACGTTATAAACATCATACCCCAATTCATCCAACACTCTTGGTATATCTAACACACTAATTTCCTGTGTACTTACATGTAAAATTCTTGTTCCCTTTCTCCTCATTTCGACGCGTACTCCTATTTAATATTTAGCAGATACTTACTATAATATTTATACCACAGAACAATTATATACATCAAGAAAAAGAGAGTCGGTAAAACCGACTCTCTTGATAGTTTCAGCGAACTCTTTACTGTAATAAAGAAAGTACTCCCTGGTTAGCCTGATTAGCCTGAGCCAACATAGCTGTTCCCGCCTGGGTAAGGATGTTATTGTTGGAGAACTTAACCATTTCTTTCGCCATATCTGTGTCACGAATCTGTGCCTCAGCCGCTGTAGTATTTTCAACTACGTTGTCAAGGTTATTGATAGTGTGCTCTAATCTGTTCTGAACTGCACCGAGTGAAGAACGGAACTGAGATACTTTCTGAATAGCCGCATCAATCTGGGTGATACAACCCTGTGCACTCGTACCATCATCACCGCTCATATCAAGGCCGTCAATTTCAAGGCCTTCTGCTGTCATTGCAGAAAGAGTCAATGTGATAGTGTTATCCTCTTCTGCACCAACCTGCAAAACAATTTCCTTGTCATCTTCGTTAAGAAGACCCATCTTGTTGAACTTAGTATCGTTAGATGTTCTGTCAATTTCAGAAACTAACTGATTAACTTCTGCCTGAATATAGTCGCGATCTTCTGACTGTAATGTACCATTAGATGCTTTAACTGCCAATTCGTTAAGACGCTGTAACATGTCGTGAACTTCGTTCAACGCACCTTCAGCTGTCTGTACACAAGAGATACCATCCTGTGCGTTTGCAGAAGCCTGTGTAAGACCTCTAATCTGACGTCTCATCTTCTCTGAAATAGAGAGACCAGCTGCATCATCTGCTGCACGGTTAATCTTGTAACCTGAAGATAATTTCTCTGTAGATTTGGACTGTGTTGCTGAGTTAACGCCTAACATTCTGTTAGAGTTCATTGCTCTTAAGTTGTGCTGTACTATCATTGCCATAATGTTACCTCCTTGTTTTGACCCGGCCGCTTCCTTGCGACTCGGTTGGTTAAATTAATAGTTTCTTGTAACTTCCACGCCTCCCAGGCTGGCATTTCAGTTACTGTGGGGTGATATCAGTTTCTGTATCTCCCCTTGATGTAATATATATCGGTGGCTTTTGGGAAAACTTTATACCTTTTTTGAATTTTTTTTAATTTTTTTCAAAAAATTTTTAAAAGCCACGTTACATCCCTCGCAAAGCCCGAATTTACGGCACTTTTACATTATTATATGAAGGCTACATCTTCATTCTTTTTAAAGATTTCTTACTCTTCTTCCTTTATCGGCGCCTTCTTTTCCTCAATCATAGCCAGCATATGAGGCACCACATCAGGATCAAACTGTGTTCCGCTGCACTGCTTCAATTCGTCAATAATGACATCCTCTGGCAATGCCTTACGGTAGCATCTGTCGCTTGCCATGGCATCGTAGGAATCCGCCACACCGATAATACGTGCCACCACAGGAATCTGTTCCTTGGTAAGTCCCATACAATAGCCCTTACCATCGCAACGCTCGTGATGATACTTTGCCCCATCGCTGATGCCGTTTAACGCCGTAAAATCTTTCAGAATATCACCACCGACATTTACGTGGTTCTGAATGATTTTCATTTCTTCATCGGTCAACTTACCGGGCTTATTTAAAATCGAATCCGGCACACCGATTTTACCGATATCATGCATGAGTGCAATATAATAGATACGCTCCTGCTCATCCGCAGACATACCAAGACGCTTTGCCAATTCTCTGGAGTATGCTGCCACTCGGGTGGAATGACCGTTGGTATACGGATCTTTCGCATCAATTGTCTTCGCAAAAGTACGCAAAGACTGTTCCACAATGTTTTTATATTCCTGTTGGCGACGATGAATCCTACGCATACGACCATACACAATCAACAGCACAAGCAACGCCACCACTGCAGCACCGCCCACACCGATTGCAACCCAGAATACCGGTTTCTCATGCAATTGGCGTTCCTTTACCAAATGAAGGACATACTCTTCACAATGCTCTTCATTCCCCAATTCATATGCCCACACGCGGAAGGTATACTCACCACCGGGCAGGTTCGTGTAGCTGACGCTACCGCTTTTATCATCCAGAATTACAGGCTCTTTATCAAAACCTTCCAAACAATAAGCCACACGCATTTCCAACGTATCTATAAAAGAAAGTGTTGCGAAATCAATAGTAATACGCTGTGCGCCGCCATCTACCGAAATCTCTGTCGGATGTTCATACAAATGACCATCCACGTTTACGCTCTGCACAATAATCTTAGGCAAGCCGTTATTTACCGTCTCAAACTCAAAAACACTGATACCGCTTCGAGTCGACATATAGAGACTTCCATCTTCTGCCATATAGTTCCATGTATTCGCATTCAAAGAACCTGTAAGGCCATGGCCGAAATCATGACGTGTTACTTCCGTTTCTTCACCGCTCAGAAGCTGTGCCTTATCCAACTCTAAAATACCGTTGTTCTGTAACAGCCACAGTTTTCCATCTCTCTCATAAAATTCAAAAATACTTCCGGCATCTTTTCTGAAATTTGTTATCTGCCAGAAACTTTTATCACTCTGCCAGTAATAAAGACTGCTGCCTGCGCTGATAAACCATCCGTCATTTTCTTCATCGCGAAGCATTCTTAAAACAACACCTTCACCCAGGCCCTGGGCAAAACCATAATTTGTAACGTTACCGTCTGCTACAACATAGATACCGTTACCGTCACTTCCTACTACCAGTTCTCCGTTTGCACCTTCCGCGATACAAAGAATGGTAGGATTATCCAATCCGTCTTCATGGGTATACTGCTCTTTCACTTCTCCGTTACGGATAATATCCACACCGCTTTGTGTTCCGATTGCAATACTTCCGTCAGATAATTCTGCAATGACTCTTGCTTTATTTCCGCTCAAACCATTATCCGTATTAAATTCCTGAACACTTCCATCCGCCGGATTAAAACATACCACAGGAAAATCCGAATAACTTGCAATCCATACATTTCCCTTGCTGTCAGCCAAAATGCAACGGATACGTGTATCCGCATACTTTTCTGTCAGTTCATTTTCTACCTGATTCCAATCCTTATCGCAGACAATCAAACCGGTATCATTACCGATGTACCAATTCCCCGCCTGGAATGCAACAGTGTTTATTGTTACATCTTCCAATTCCGCCTGTTCATTCGGGGTAGAAATACAACCGCGCGAAAACTCTACAATTCCGTAAGCCGATGAAGCCAGCCAGATATCATTTTCATAGTCTGTGACTGCAGCATTTACCGATATTGCATGATCTTCTTCATCAAATTCCGTCATTTTCCCCTCCGAAGAAATGATTGCAAGACCATTGTTTCCGCTTACCAGAATATCACCATGTTCACATGCATTTACCGCATTGTGGACAGAAACTCCACCTGTACTGTGATATGTGATATCAAAACCATCTTTATTCAATTCTTCCGAGTCAAATTCAATCACCGCGATACGATTTCCGGAACCGCCGACAACAATATTTCCTTCCGCATCGGAATCAATACTGTACACATCCGCATCGTTGAAAAACATATCAGATTCCAAAACCACCGGCTTAGCATCATCCTCAATGACAACACACTTTCCGTCATTTGCCGCGCCCCAGATTCTGCCATATGTATCCACTGCTACCGAATAAACGGTATTTCCTTTTAAAGCATCTGCTTCATAAGGTACAATAACTCCATCACTGATTTTGGCAAGACCCGAATTGGATGCCACATAAATGGTGCCGTCATCTCCTTCTTCAAAATCGCGAATACAAAGAAAACTTCTATCCTCAGGCACTGCAATCTTAGTAAAAGTATCATCTTCCATCACTACAACACCGGCATCATTGGTTCCGATCCACAAACGTCCTTGTGAATCTTCAAAAAGTGCACGGATGGAGCTGGATTCGATTTTGCGCTCCACACTGTAGTTTCGGAATTCCGTACCATCGTAACGAATCAGGCCACCATAGCTTCCAATCCAAATATAACCGTCAGAAGTCTGCAACACAACGTTTGCTTCTCCTGTAGGCAATCCGTTTCTTTCATTATACACGGTCACTACATACGGTGCCCCCGCCCCATGGGCTTTTATCTCACCGCTCGGGAACATGCATAACAAACACACAGTAGCTATCATAACCGCCGTTATATTTTTACGAATATTGCCTTTTACTTTCTTTGCCATATCCAAACCTTTCATTTTAAAATCAGAATTACAGTCAACTTTTTTACATACATAATTATGTTATCAGATAATCTCCCGCCATTGCAACAGTTTTTATTCAAATTGTAGCGGTACCTTCTTTTATCATATGCTTTCAGGCATAAAAAGTGCTCTCAAGCATTCCCGCTCAAGAGCACCACACAACACTATATATTAAAATAATTTGTTCAACGCATCTGTAGAAACCACATTCATAGCTTCCTTGTTTGCTTCCTGAATCTGAACATATACCTCTTTACGGTATACGGGAACTTCCTTGGGAGCCGCGATACCAAGTTTTACCTGGTCGCCTTTGATTTCAAGCACGGTGATTTCCACGTTATTATTAATAACAAGTGCCTCGTTTTTCTTTCTGGATAACGCTAACATCTTATTCACCCTCCTTCTTCATTTTCTGAAGGATGTCATAGATAGGGAATTTAATTTCATAGCCATCTACGATAACCTGACATGCTTTTCTTGTTGCAACATTGATTACGAAAGGAGCCATTAAGTTTACTGTCATTTTAGTCAAATCAGAAGGAACCGTAATGGTAACAAGGATTAAGAGTTCATCCTCTACGATTTCACCGATTGTACTTAATAACTCATCATCTGCCTCGGGATTATAATCCGGTTTTACACGTAAGGGATCAATAACGGGCATTGCGAAATTAGGTTCCTGCACAGACTGTAACCAGTGAATGCCGCCGTCTTTACCATCATCCGCATCGTGAATCAGTGCAAAATCCTGCAAATCAGGAAAACCTACAATACCTCCCGGAAAATGAATCATTTTGTTGTCATCAATTGTTACTTCCCCAAATAATCTAGTATTCATTACCATACCAATACCACCTTCCATTTTTAAATATAGTTCATTAATGATGTCTGTAAAAGTTTACCGGTAGCTGCCAATGCCGCATCATACGTAAGTTCAGCACTGCTCAACTGCACCGCCAAATCTGCAATGTCAGCATCTTCATTCTCTGAAGTAAGTGTTTCAAAAGCAGTCTGCTGGTTGCCGAGACGATTCTCAATCAACTCCAATCTGAGAGAACGGTTACCGATGGTCGTATACGCCATATTTACCGTATCCAGATATCCCTGCATTTCAGTGATACCGTTTTCGAAGTTCCTCTGAATCATATCCTTCATATAAGTCTGAGCTTTTTCAGCTGCAGCAAGCTTTGCTTCCACTTCTTCCTGATTGTAATTTTCATTACCAACCAGACCTTCAAGCTTCTCTACCGTTGCATCAATTTTATCCAATTCATCCAACATTACAAGCATTTCATCCACTGCTCTGCCGATACCATGTAAGTATACTTCATCCGCTGTGGTATTTACCTGTAACTGCTGATTAAATCCTACATCGTATTCAATGACCTGCTTTGCCGAAGTACCTACCTTGGTCATGTACTCTGCATTGTAATCAATACCGTTTGAAGAACATGCAAAATAGTGTTCCGGTCTTAAGTCATTATCTTTCCATTCGCTCTTCTGATAAGTAATTTTAATTTCCTGTGCAGGATCCAGTGCCTGTAATGCAGTGTGTGCAGTCTCACCAAGTAATAATTCACCGGTCTCAGGCACGAAAATAATTGCATCGGGATCATATGCATCATACGTAGGGTCTGCAACCACTCTGTAAGGGTCAGTATCTCCGGTTGCTGACATAGTAGTTACATTACCAAGACTTGCATATACGGTTTTACCGTTTTCATCGTAACCGATTGCCTGACTGATGGTAGGAACCATGCCGTCATCCAAATCTTCATATGCAAGGCGGATGCGGTGTACTTCATATCGTTCAACTTCCTGCTCGGTTGTCATATCCGCACTGTTAAAATTCGTTTCGTTTAATGTAGTAAGCTTTCCTGTATCCACATAAATCTGACTGTCGATACAAGTATTATTTACCTGCTCATTAATAACATATTCCTGCGTTGTAGCCGAAGTGAAAGATAACTTCGTATCGGTTCTGTAACCTGTGAAAATAGTTCTTCCCGCAAAGTCAGAATCTCCGGTTGCATATACTTCATCACGAAGCTGCTTTAAGCTTTCCAAAATAACCGCACGGTCAGAAGTCTGTAAATTACTCTTAGAACCTCTCTGGAACTCCGTAATCATATTGGTTACAACATCTACGGTAGACTGCACTGCAGATTCAGTTAATTCCAACCACTGTTCCGCATCCGGAATATTCTTTTCATTATACTGGCTAACCTGGCTTAAGTTACTTCTCAAACGCAGGGAACGAATTGCCACAACCGGGTCATCAGAAGGCTTGGTTACCTTCTTCTTGGTTGTAATCTGGGTATTTAACTTATCCTGTAAAATTTTATTCTGGTTAATGTTATACAGGGTGTTATTCTGCATGATTTTATTTGTAATTCTCATAGCAGCCCTCCTATCTTACTTTTTTATCGGTTCTGCCTATCTCCGATAAAATTATAACTAAACACCGGTTTCAAGAATCAATCTGTCATAAATTTCGGTTAAAACCTGAATCATTTTAGATGAAAGATTGTAAGCATTCTGGTATTTTACCAGGTTTACGGCTTCTTCATCATTATCAACACCCGAGATGGATGTTCTCTGGTTATCAACCTTCGTTGCCATTACATCGGCATTATTGTAAAATGTTTCGGCACGTTCTGCATTTAATGCAACATCGCCGAGAATCCACTCAAGGAGTTCTTCTGCAGTACCTCCACGGAATGTCATAACATCCGCATCAGACTTCATATCGTACAGTTCTTCCAAAAGGTCGTATTTGTCCTGACCTGCCGAAGCATCTGTATGGGTTGCCAGTCTGTCTGCATTCTCTAAAATATCTTCATTAATTCCGAAGTTTGCTGCTGTTAACATTCTGTAGCAGTCGCTGGATGATGTAATCACACCATTCACGCCTTCTTCATGACGGAACGTTAACTGTTTTGCATTCGCCAAATCACCGGTAAAAAGAATACGTCCGGGATCACCGTATACATCACTGCTGCCTTCCTGTGTCAGAATTTCGTTAAAAGACTTGGCAAATAATCTTACCCACTCATTTAACTGTTCCATGTAATAAGGAATTCCCTTATATTCTACAGGCTGGTTTATGGATGCCTCACGATGAAGCTTCGCATAAGGTACTTCTGATTCATTATCTTCTTTATTAATCTTAAAAGTATAAGAACCTGTTGTCTCGTCAAAAGACCACTCGCTGTACTTATAAAGCGTATTACCAATATTAATGGTTCCTGTATCCGGCAAAGTACATTTGGTCATATCAAGCAGATAATCTGCAGTAACCTTAATGGTTGCCAATGCATTTCCGTTTGCATCCTTACGAAGTGCTGAGAACTCACCATAAAAATATTCGCCGTTGTTACCGTCTCTCATCTGAATCAGGCCCGCAAGTTCGCCACCCATAGTCGCACTGTACATGCTAAAAGGCGCTCCGTTGCTCCAGTATATATCGTACATACCCTGTACATCTGACTGATATGCCTTATCATCCACTTCTCTGGCACGACACTCCAAACCATTGTATTCACTGCCATCTACCAACACCTGACCGCCGGCAATTCTTACCATATAGCGGTGAGCACCGGTAAAACGGTCCGGATTGTGAGAATCATAAATCGGTGTTTCAACTACTTCCACATCCACAATCGCAGATAACTGGTCAACCAAAACAGTTCTCTGGTCACGCAACTCATTTGCTGTAACACCGGTTAACTCGATAACGTTAATCTGCTTATTCAAAGATGCAATCTCTTCTGCAAGAGAGTTTAATTCATCTACTTTTACCTTAATTTCCGAATTGATATCTTCCTGAACCTTAGAAAGATTTGATGACATTTCATTGAAGTATGTGGTTAAGTTGTTTGCATAACCTACAAACTGATTTTTTACAACGCTGTCACCGGAACTCTTCATTAATTCCTGCATGGAATTGAACATTTCATCAAAAATAGTCTTGAAACCTTTTACGGTGTCATCATCGATAAAATACTGTTCAATCTGGGTAGTATAGTAGTTCTTCTTGCTATATTCACCTTTTATCTGATTGTTGCCCCAATATTTTACATCATAAAACTCATCTCTGAGTCTGTCGATAGACTGTACATCTACACCGGAACCGGAACAACCGAATGTTGTATAGGTTCTTAATGCATTGGCTGCAGTCTGGGTTACCACCTGCTTGCTGTAGCCCTTGGTTTCAATATTGGAAATATTATTTGATGTCGTATTCAGAGCCGCATTGGATGCAAGCAATCCCGTGTACGCAATATTCAAACCATAAAATTGTGATGCCATGCCGCTCCCTCCTTACTTTTATCCTAATGATGTAAGCAAATGTTCCAACATCTGGCTTACTACGTTAATATATCGGCTGGATGCATTGTATGCATTCTGGAAACGAATCATATTGGATAACTCTTCGTCTGTTGATACACCGATAATCTGCTGTCTCGCACTTTCCGTAGAATCTACGGTAATCTGCTCATTGTCCCTGATACTCTTATATACCGCTCCGTCGTTTGCAACGTGTGCAACCAAAGAAGCGTAAAAGCTTGGAATATTCATTCCGTTAGTTGTTTCAGGATTCAATGTATATTCTGCTTTCTCGAAAGCCTCTTTTAAAAGTTCTGCTGTTTCATAATCGATGCTGTCATCCGGTCTCTTAAATCCAAGCTTACCGGGAGTCTGCATCAATTCCTGATTGATAATTAGGTTGGCAGTTGTAAATAATGTTTCATCGTTTGCTACATCTTCCGGCTCTCCGGGATCCGCTGTACTTCTCTGGAAAATCTGAAGTGCATTTCCCTTGCCGTCTGACATATAATTGCCATCGCCTTTTTGGAAGGCCTGCTCCAATGCACCGTTGATGGATGTAACCACCGCATGCACTAATTTATCAAATTCAGCCTGAACCGTCATGATAACGGAGTTTGAAATCTGTGCATAATTTTCTTTGTCGGTTGCAATCATCTCGCCGTCAGCGTTGTAGCTTGCTTCCAAATCGGTAAAGTTGGCTCTGTGATCACCTCTTGTAATAAGAAGTGCTTTTAACTCTCCGATGTCTGTATCCAATACCGGTGATAATTCCTGAGTCAAATCAAATACCGGTGCAGTGTCTGCTTCATAAATGGTATTACCGGCTTCATTCACATAGAATCTTGCATCATCCTTCCAGAATACATCATAAAAGGTTGTTGCTTCGTCTACCTGAAGTCCCAGTTCATTTACCCTGTCGGGAGTTACAAACATGTGCCCTTCAATTTTTACAAGGACATTGCCCATGTTGTCTTCATAATAATCTATATTAGCCATGCCGCTTAATTCATCCAGCAGCTGGTTTCTTGCATCTTTTAAGTCGTTTGCCTTCTCAACGCCGGCGCATTCGATTTTAACAATCTGTTCGTTCAAATCTTTGATTTTAGCACCGTAATCGTTAATCTTTTCAACCATATCTTTGATATCACGGTTTACATTATCCTGATAAGAACAGAGCCCTTCGTATACAGACTGTGCATCTGTCATAAAAGTATATGCTCTCTGCATCAGGAGACCCTGTGTTACGGAACTGCCGGGATCTTTTGCAAGTTCCTGCACGGCCGTCCATAAATCTCCGATAGAGTTCTGGAAAGTTGCACCATCCAATTCACCGAGGAGAGTTTCCACTTCTTCGGTTGCATTATAAAAAGTAGAGTACATACTTAATCGACCGTTTTCTTCACGATAGGTCTGATCAAGAAATACATCTCTAACCTGTCTTATCTGGGAATAATTAACGCCGAGACCCAATTGCTTGTTGGCAATGGATGTGGCATCGATAGATATGGTGTTGTATGAACGGTCACCAAGCATAGTCTGCTGTCTGACATATCCGACAGTGTCAGCATTGGTAATATTGTGACCGGTTGTATTCAGAGCATTCTGACTGGTCTGCAGTCCGGATGTTCCTACATATAAGCTACCCATTAACGGCATAACTCACCGCCTCCATTTCAACAAGAATTACTGTTTCGTATCAAAGCTTCCTGCGAAGCTGCCCATGGTACTTCCGGTGTTATAGGCACCTTTGTTATAATTGGCAGTTTCAGGCGCTTTACGCATTGACTGTATCAAATTAAGGTCAAATGCTATCATTTCCAAAGAACTCTCAAGAAGCTCCTTATTCTGTTCATTGACGCGCTTCATACGCAATGCAATGTCTTTCAGTTTGTCATGAATCTCTGTAAGTGCTTTCTGCTCCTGAGGTCTTTGTGCAAGCATCTGAGCCAGGTCTGTAAGTTTCAATGTTTCAACATCCTTGTTGATAACGTTGGCGATATCTTTCATTACTTCCACACGCTCGTTTTCATAATGATTAATAATACCAACAACGCGCTGCTCTTCATCCGTGATTTGCTGCAGTTTTTCGAGGTCATTTCCTACTATAACAGTTGTCTTTCTACAGGATAAATCTAAAAGTGTTTCATACTCCGTATACTGTTTGTTTAATACGGTAATCAGATTTTCCATTAAACTTGCCACGTCGGATACCTCATTTCTTTTGATAAAATAAAAAGTGTTTGCCCGCCTAGGCAAACACCTCGCTTAATTTAACCATATTGAAAATTAAGCGAGTGTCTGACTATACTTTTCCAATAACTTATCGGCAAAAGACGCACCGCTTACTTCATAGGTTCCGTCCTGAATTGCAGCCTTAATATCCGCAATTTTGTCCTCTCTGATATCAGATGTATTTGCCAATGCCGCTTTCGCCGTCTGGATATCTCTTCCTAACGTCGAAATCTGGAGTTTATCGGAGAAGCTGGTCTGTGTGGACTTCTGTGTCCGTGTTGTTTTCTGCGTGTTGTACATCTGCTGTACCTGGATGTATGATTGTATACGCATATCAGATTCCTCCCTCCTTGGAATATTCATCTGATATAAATATCGGAGTTTTTTTTCAATACTTTAGATTTTTTTGAAAAAAAGATAACCGATGGACTTGAATCCACCGGTTTCTTATATTTTTATATGTCTGACAATCAAATCAATATTCGATTTTCCATCAGGTAATCCGCGACCTTAAAGCACACATCCACGCCTGCCATACCTGCCGCAAAAACCATCAGAAGAAGCATAATAAAAACTGCGCCTTTGTCGTACATCAATTTCCCTTTAAAAAAACTGAATACAAGAAGTTCCAATCCGTATGCAATTAAAATCACCGGCCATAAGGCAAACACTGTCTCATAAGAAAGAATCCCAAATACGGAAGATAAAAGGAACATCACACCAAAGGTCACCATCGAAATACCAATGCTTACCGTTCCCACGCGACGGGGTTTTATTACTGTACTACTCTCCATCTTGTACCTCCTTCTTCTTACCCACAATCAGACCGATGCCAATCGCAATAATCAGAATGGAAATCGCAATTTGAGGCACGTTGTCAAAGACAGGCCAAAACATATCCCAGTATTTATCAGGAATTAAATTAGCCGCTACATTTCTGAAATTATCCCACAACATGGAAGTACCAATTACAAGCAATATAACAGCAACCCATTTACGCAATGTCCTGCTTGCAATTTTTGTTTTACTTCCGTCTCCAAAATTGTCCCAAACAAAATCATCCTCCATACCTTGTAGGGTTTCTTCTGTACATGCAGCCAAATTTCTTGCATGAAAGAAGGAATAAAACCATACCATCACCGGCACAAAAAGCAACGCATTGCTAACATGCACAAAAAAAGTAAATGCAGCACTTCCCAAAAACAAAGCCATCAAACTCAACCCACACTTCATAAATCCCATGTACATTTCAGCCGCTCCTGGCATAAATGACCAAATAAATGTAAAAAATCCGTTTTTCTTTCTTCTCATATTTTATTGTCCTCCTTTTTCTTGTTTATAAACTTTCCATATTATCATTTTTCGTAAAAATACCATTCTCCCCAAATATCTTTTGAAAGAAATTGGCGTCATTCAAAACTTCTTCCCTGGTAGGGCAGTTTCTTAATGCTTCATATTCTGCGTACTGCACTTCGTTCAACGGTTCTGCCTCCCACAGGTTCATTTCCGCATAAGAATCATCTGCATCTCCGCCCATATCAAGTCCGGGCAGGTACGGCATAATAAAAATAAATGCAATCGCTGCCGCTGCCGCCATTCCCACACGGAAGCAGTATGCCACAAAGTCCAGATTCTTTTTCCTTTTTATCTTCGTTGTTTCTTTTGATAATTCTTCTTCCGGGCGTTGTACTACAGTCTCCTGTTCTTCCGAATCTCTTATTGCGCTTAAAATATTGTCCGCCAACTCCGGAGGTGCCGGTATCAAATCCGCTTCCGCTTCCGAAATCAACTGATTCAGTTCTTCATCTGTCAAATATTCATTATGTAATATCATTCTTCCAGCATCTCCTTTCTATAGCTTAGCTTTAACTTTTCTCTGGCACGGTATATCCGGGTTTGCACCGTATTGATGCCAATGCCGGAATGTTCGGAAATTTCTTTCGCTGTCATTCCTTCTATAAAGTGCATCCATGCCACTTCTTTGTACGGTGGCAAAAGTTCCTCGCAACACCGTCGCAGTTCCTCCATTACTTCCCGGTTTGCCACTGTCTGCAACATGGCATCCGGCACCTTCAATTTATCTTCCGGTATTTCATCTTCAGCCGTTGGTATCATTCTTCTTGCAGACGCACGATGATAATCGATACACTTGTTACTTGCAATCCGGCATAACCACGCTTTCTCAGATTGTCCGTCAAATTCATCCAAGTGATTATATGCCGAGATAAAAGTTTCCTGAGCCAAATCTTCTGCCGCAAAATAATCTCCCGTCATTTTCAGGCAAATGGTGAAAACAAGATTCCGATACTGCTCAATCAATCGTATGAAATTGTCTTTTGAATCGATGTTCTCCACCTCCTGTCTGCTACAATAATATAAACGTAACAGATTTCATAAAGTATTCAAGTTTCTATAAAAAAATTTTTCTGCATGTTTTTTCCGTCTTGCTTTACAAGGCTTGGTGTAGTAAACTAATATTTAGTGATTTTATACTTATAAAAGAAAGGGTTATTTACATGAAGAAAAAATTTTTTGCCATTCTTCTGTCTACTGTTTTAGCTTGCGGAATGCTTGTTGGCTGTAACAATACGGAAGAAGTAATTTCTTCTGAAGATTCCGAAGTAGAAGTTTCAGAATCAGTAGAAGAACCGGAAATTTCAGAAGAAGAAGAATTTGTAGAAGTTATTCCCGAGAATTCATATCGAAGCGAATTAACAAACGAATGGATTCCCGAAGAAATTGAGAACCAGCGTCCTGTTGCCATCATGGTTGATAATGAAAAAACTGCTTTGGACCACTACGGTTTAACCCAGGCAGATATCGTTTACGAAATGATGAACAGTACTGCAAATGATGAAGTAACACGTTTTATGGCTATCGTAAAAGACTGGGGCAACATCACTCAGTTCGGTAGCATCCGAAGCGTTCGTCCTACCAACTTTATGATTGCACCGGAATATGATGCAATCTTAATCCACGACGGCGGTCCTTTTTATATCGATCCCTTCTTAAGCAATCCTTGGATTGATAACTTAAGCGGCGGATTTGCCCGTATCGAAAATGGTAAGCCCCGTGAATTTACCGAGTATGTAACCACAGGCGAAATCGAAGCACGTTTGGAAGCAAACAACTATCCCAGCGAATATACTTCTTATTACGAAGGACCTCATTGGCAGTTTGCAGATCCTTCCGAACCTTTGGTTTTAGATGAAGTTCATCACAACGCAACCGAATGTACTTTGGTAGATTTACCCTTCCCTCATAACAAGTCAGAATTAAATTATGATGAAGAAAGTAACACCTACCTCTATTCAGAATACGGCATGGCACACGTTGACCCTGCAAACGATAACAAGCAGTTGGCATTTACAAACATTATTATCCAGTGTGCAGATGTGGCAGTATTTGATGCAAACGGTTATATGCAGTTTAACTTAATCAACGAAAGCGGCAAAGGCTACTTTATCACAGGAGGACAGGCTATCCCCATCACCTGGGAAAAAGGTATGGATACCGAGCCTACCGTATACACTGATTCATCAGGAGAAGAAATTGTATTAAACACAGGTAAAACTTACATTGCCTTAGTATCTTCAACCAGATGGAATGAATTGGTTTTAGACTAATTGAATATGCACAACAAAAAAGGTTGTCCGAATCGGACAACCTTTTTATTTCTTATATAAATCCTTCTTTTTTCAAAACTTCAATAGAGCGTATTTTATTCTCCATGGAAGACGTTTCAATCAAAACTGTAGCCGTATTCATATACTTCTCGTAACACTCATAAAATACTGCCCGGTCAATTTTACCGTCTCCCCATGCAAGGTGAAGATCACTGACCAAATCATTATCATTGATATGAACATGTTTTACATATTTTCCAAGCTGCTCTGCCCAGATTTCCGGCTTCACATCCGATAATGCCGCATGTGCATAATCCAAACAAATGCCAAAATTTTCATTATGACACAATCCCTCTGCCAAAGCTTCCATTAGGTCCGGTGTTCTGTCAAACATGTTTTCCAGATAAATATTCATATCCGAATGCTTCTTTAACACATCACTCCAATATGCAATATTAGTTTGAATCCAAGGTTTTATATAGCCTTCTGAATTTAGAAACGGATTGTAGTTTGTGTGAAAAACCACAGCCTTGGCGCCGAGACGCTTTGCAGTCTGAATGCTTTGCTCTATGCGTAAATCTGCCACTTCTTTTATCTTCGCATCCACACTAAAAGGAATCACGTCGAAAAAAGCTCCGTGAAGCGTGGTATACGCCGGCAAATGCAGATTACTGTATTCACAAATGATATTCTCCAGCTTGTCCGCATCGTCTAACGTATCCGGCATAAAGAAATCATTGTATTCAAAGCCGAGGTGATATTCCTCAGCCAATCGAAGGCATTCCTGCATACATTCCAAATGCGGAATAATTAATAACTTTTTCATGTAACTCTCCCATTTTTATAATCATTTCTTCCCGTACCGAATCTTTCGATAAAACCAAAGCAACTTATAATATATTACAAAAAACAAAGTTGATTTCTGTTGCAGCGATATTAAAAAGCGTTCTTCATCATTTACCTTCTCTTTATAATACACATTCTCCTGAAAATTAGGAAAATATTGTTTCATTTCCTTCCCCATCGCTCTGATAAAAGAAAGTTTCTTCCTTTGGTTACCCTGCATATAAGAAAACAATGTATTTTGATAATATAAGTTGATAAACTTATACTCTATCTCTGTATAATAATCATTCAAATACTTTCCGTCTTCTGCCATCTTTACCATAATACGCATAGCTTCCATACGATCTTTACATTTATCTTCGCTAATTGTATGCACGGTTGAAGTCGGATTTTGCAAATAAAAATACATAGGTTCATTTATATATGCAATTTTTTTTGCGCGAAACAACAATTCCGTTCCAATTGCATTGTCTTCATAAAACATGTGCTCAGGAAAACGGAGTTTGGGTTCCATAAACATATGTCTGCGATATACTCTGCAAACCAGCGCCCCGGAATGAAAAATCAATCGTTTCAATTTATCAGGCGTAAGTTCACCGTTCATATCCGCATCCATGCTTGGTATATTATCCCCCGGTTGCATCGTATGTTCATAGACATGTGTCAGATTACATGCAACCATATCCGAATTTGTTTCTTCTGCTTTAGCAATCAGGCGTTCATACATATCCGGCATAATCCAGTCATCACTGTCTACAAAGCCTATATATTCTCCGGCACACATATCCAGTCCCAAATTTTTAGCTCCGCCCTGGCGATGATTTTCACTCAAAGCATACACTTTAAGTTTTTGCGGATATTCTTTTTCGTATTTTTTCAGAAGCTGTAACGAATCATCCGTAGAAGCATCATCCACAGCTATAATCTCATACTCCTGAATTGTTTGGTTTAATAATGAATTTAAACAATATTCTAATTTTCCGTCAGACACCATATTGTGTACAGGAACTATAATACTTAATTTCATATAACCTCTTTACTTTTATAAGCTTTCAAATCGGGACTCGTGTTTACTTCTCTCTTCATAAGCATCCATAAAATCTCTTCCCAATCTGAGTTTTTCCTCCGCAAATTCTATATTACCCAGTTCAGTAAATACCGAAACCACCAAATCCACTCTAAAATTCTCAAAAAAGTTTAACATTTCCATCGGAACCGTTCGGTCAATCAAAAGGTAATCCGGGAATTCTGTTTCATAATCCATTTCATCTCTGGGATGTTGTTTTAAAATAATCTGATACTCATCTTCATATTTTTTAATCAAATCTCCAAAGAGAACTTTTCTGACATCCAATCCGCACAAAGGCTCCGTCAAAATCAAAACAGTTTTACGCGTTTTTGCCGCAATAACCTGTTCAATTTTCTCCGCATCTTTTACAAATGCTTTTAACATAATATTTTTTTCTTCTTGCGTAAGACGCTCCATCAATTTCGCCCTGGGAACCTCAATATAATACGGACAAGGATATTTTAAAACAGAGATATCATTTACTTCCATATCAAGACAATATCTTCCGTATCCGTTCTGAACAAATATAATGTTGCATTTTTTAGAAAGAAAAACCTTTAAATCAAAATGTGACGCATTATCTGCCCTGGCTAAATCACTGCTTCTTAATGTATCTAACCCATCCTCAACAGCATGATAATAAATATGTTTCCAGTTCAGGTAATAGCCAATCGGATCAGAGTCGCAGAACACATACACATTTTCATATTTTCTAAAATCGGTAGGAATATATTGTTCCTGAAGTTTCCCATATTTCTTCGTAAAACGATAACGATTCCAAATACTGATCGGAAAGAATTTTGACGGATGATGATATTTCATCAATTCCGGAAATTCTTCAAAACGCTTCTCATCATATTCAAAAACTTCTCTAAAAATCCCTAACGATTCCAATCTGCCCGCCAGTTCTTCAAAGTCGTTGGACATCTTGCTAAGAACAATACTTGCATACCCCTGTTCTTCCTTTGGCTTTGCAAACTCTTTTAACAGAGTAACGTATACGTGATAATAAGTATGACAGACATATATAGAGCTTTTTTCAATTTTTTTCATCAAACGTTTTTATCCTTCTCTTTAAACAAATCAATAATAATATTGCACACCCGCTCTGCACCGCATCCGTCTATCAGCCGGCGGTTCCCTTGAATCACTTTTTGTATACTTTCAGAGTCCATCTCTAACATTTGCTTAAATTCTTCTGTTATATTCTTAACAACAGCGTCTGCATCATCTCTGGCATCGCCTGCCCACGATGCATTCCCATGATTTTCCAATCGCAAACCAAAATATTTCTGGTCGTCAGAAAAACCAAAACATACAAAAGGCACTCCACTGGCCATTAACTCATATACCGATGTTCCTCCTGCGGTTACTGCAAAAACACTTTGACGCATCACTTCATCCATATTGGATATATTTTGTAAAACCGTAATATTTTTATGTCCATTGCACAGCATTCGTATTTCTTCCGAATCAGGATTCATCTTCCCTAACACCGCGCAAATTTTCTCTTCTTTTAACCGTGTATCTTCAAGCATAGCCGCTAACAACTTACGGGTAATATGATAAGTATCACTGCCACCGGTTGTAATTAAAAAACGATACTCTTTTTCTGTTTTAAAAGGTGAAACCGCAAAATTTTCCCGCAACGGCATATACTTCATTCCCGAATATACCCGTACATCCGTATCACGGTAAAGGTTGGCAATTATCTGCTCATCCTCCCACTCAGAGTAATGCAATACTGCATCCAAATCATATTTTTTCTCGCACAAATCATCTAAATAGAAAATAGGAATATCTTTATACAAGGACGAAAAGAACTGCTCTGTCACCCTATATGAATCCACTACCAGACATTTTGCGCCCTTCTCTTGTAAACATTTTTTTACAATATCGATGCCATAGTTCCAATCATCCCATTTCAGATTTAAGACACAATATTCAAATCCCGCATTGCGCAAAATCTCTGTACATTCATCTTCTGCCAGCAAGAAAATACACTCATATCCTTTTTTTCGGCATTGCTTTGCAATTGAAATACACCGATACATATGCCCGGTTGCTACAGATGAATTTGCATCCAAACGAAATGCTATCATTTTTGCCATCTCTCCAATGTATTTATAATATAATCCATTTCTTTCAAATCATATCTTTGGTCGCAGGGAATTGTGATACTGTGTTGTGTTAAATATACCGCATCGTCGTTATCAACCACATTATCCAGTCTCCAGTGAACATTGCAGTATATATTATTTTTAATGAGATACTGCAACAATTCATCCCTGTTTTCAACCTGTACTACCATTCCAAAGGGAAGATATCCTTCTTCTCTTTTTACAGCTAACCGCAACCAACTTATCTTTGATAAACCTTCGTACAAATAGTCATAATTTCTTGTACGTTTTGTTATCACATCTTGCATATCATAGTTTTTCAAATAATTCTTAGTCCAGTCCGAAACAGGATATAACACATAATCTGAAAAGAGTTCTTTGATGGAAAGAAAATAATAATCCATATAGATATTCTTTAACGCTTGATCTCTATATCCATTTTGGACATATTCTCTCTTCATGGCTTGGACCATATAATAAAAGTCTGTATACTTACTCACACAGCTACTCTTCAATTGGGCAGGAAGTTTGTTTTCACGCGAAGAAACGAAACCACCGTCAGGAACCGGAAGCCATTTACGAATGCTACCCAATGTATAATGTCCGAAGCCAATACCTTCATCATTGTCGGAAGAAAACATCGACAAGGTGATGTCTTCAATAATCGTAACGCCTTGTTCTTTCCACTTTAAAATATCGTTCAAACTGTTTATATTTATCTTTTTACCAAAAAAATGAGCAACAAAGAGACAGGTATCTTCTGATAACTTACTTTCTACTTCTTCAGACTTGAAATTATAATTTCTGTCAATTTTATAATAATCTTGAACAACTTCTGCACGTTTTGCCGCATCTTTTACAGTATCGCACATATAGTCAGGCAAAAGTATTCTTCTAATTCCAAACTCTTTTTTTAAAAGTACTAATAAACTTTCTATTGCATTACGACCGCTCTGAAAAAAGACCGTATTATACTTTCTATCTTTCATAAACGGAAGATAAAATGCATCGTCCTTTTCCGATACCGCATACTTTTCCCAACAATCTAATTCTAATACGCTACCAATTTCCATGTCTGCCAACCTTTTCATCAAATAGTGTCTATTTTATAATAAGCTCCGAATATTTCATTGCCAGAGTATTTTCTGCATAGGCATCCATACCGCTTGCATTGCGTTCTCCCTTGCCGTTACATGCGATATAATCCGGGAATGACACTCCGCAAGCATAGGCGTGGGGATATCCGCCACCAAAACGAGGATTAATTTCTAAGATATAATATTCCCCGTTCCACTCCATAACATCTACATCTAAAGGACCAACCAGACCCAATGCTTTTACTGCCTTAGTAACCAACTCCTTAATCTGTTCATTTTTAACGGATAATGATTTCTCGGTTTCTCCGGCACGCATACGGAGTTTTTCCTTACAAAAACAAGCAATCACCTCTTTGCTTATTATATCAACATAAACATCCACGCCAAATTCTTTGCCACTGATGCTTGGTTGCACAATTAACTCTTCTGCTGTATCTTCTACCAGAGCCTCCAACAATCTTTTACTGTGTACAGGCATGGTATTTACACTTCCTGCACCCAAACGCGGCTTTACATATATATCTTCACGTTCAACGGCGTTTTTCAAATAATCTGTTGCAAGTACTGTAGGTACTGCATTGATTGCATGTTCTTCCAACCACTTATTCAATAAAAACTTGTCTTTACAAAGCAATACTTTCTCATAATCTGACACAATCGGGATAATGCCCTGTTCCTCAAAAAGTTTTTTATTTTGAGCAATCAATAACAATTCTTCCTCTTGCAAAGGCAATACTATTTGTATATCTTCTTTTTTACAAATATCAATGAGACAATCCAAGTACCCCACTTCTTTCATTCGGGGCACAATATAATATTTGTCCGCCTCATAAAGAGCAGGTGCCTGTTCACTACAATCTGTCACTACTACTTTTTCAAAATATTTATTTTCTTTGAAATAACTCACCAATTTATTTCTTGTTCCACAACTCAAGATGAGAATATTCATTACAAATCACCTTCCACATAATCCCACTTCATGGCAGTACCCTTCAACAAATCACAGGTTGCCTTTTTGCCGATAATATCGTCATAAAATTTTGTATGCAAACCATAATTAGGTCGAATAGATTTTAAATTATCAGCGGTAAAAACATCGCCTTTCTTCATATCCTGTACAACATATAATGAACGCGAGCGGCCACGGCTGTTAAGCTGTTTATCTGTCAAATCATATGTGACCTCTCCGATTGCAATCTCAATGTTTCGAATATCTTTTATCATGGCAGAAAATTCTTCCGGCTCCATGGAAAAGCTTCCGTCCGGTCCTCCATCAGCCCGGCGAAGTGTCATATGCTTCTCCACTACACAAGCACCCAAAACAACTCCTGCCACATCAACCACGCTTCCCATAGAATGGTCAGATAAACCTACAACGCAATCAAACGTTTCACCCATATCCGAAATGGTTTTTAAATTAAGTTCCTCGTAAGGTGTCGGATATTCTGATACACATTTCAACAGAATAACCTGATCATTTCCCGCTTCTTTACATGTTTGTAATGCAAGCTCAATGTCTTCCTTTGCTGCAATTCCGGTAGAAATAATAACAGGCTTTCCCGTTTTTGCCGCCTTACGGATTAAAGGGATATCATTAATCTCAAAAGATGCAATCTTATATGCAGGTGCACCCAACTCTTCCAGAAAATCAACGGCAGTCAAATCAAAGGGTGATGAGAAACAAGTGATTCCAACTTCTTTTGCATAATCAAATAACTCTTTATGCCATTCCCAAGGTGTATACGCAGTACCATAAAGTTCAAAAAGATTCATGCCCTCCCAGGGACTTCCCGGAGTTGCCATAAACTCCGGACCTCTGCAGTCCACGGTAATAGTATCCGGACGGTAAGTTTGCAACTTAATAGCATCTGCACCGGCTTCCTTTGCCGCTTTTATAATTTGCTTTGCGCGATTCAAATCCTGCAAATGATTCGCCGACATTTCCGCAATAGTATATACAGGACAACCTTTTCCGATTTTCTTTCCGTCAATAATAATTGTTTTATCCACTAGGACTTACTCCTTCTCATATATTCCACTTTTAATTCTGCCATCTTCCAGTCTTCTTCGGTATCAATATCCTGAACCTCATGTTCCGGGCATATTAAAGGATATATTTTTCCTTTTACACCTTTGTTTTCAACATATTTTTTTACATCATAAAAGTAAAACTGTCCGGCATCATGATACATCTTCTCAAGATCCTGAGACCTTGCATTCTTAAATTCTTCCCACTTGTATTGCAAAGAATCATTTTCTTTGAACACGTAAGCTCTCTGCGGCGGAAATGAAAACTGCACCACCGGAAGCACCTCAGCATAGTCATTGGAAGAAATCAAATCCATCGCCTGCTTTAATTTATCAGGCGTGATAAACGGATTGGTCGGATATAAACATGCCATATAATCAAACTCTTGTCCGAGTTCTTTATATCTGTCTAATACTTCCAATAAAACGTCTGTAGTCGTTGCATAATCGTTAGCCGTTGCTTCGCTTCTCATAAAAGGCACCGCCGCCCCTGCTTGCATGGCAATTTGTGCAATTTCTTCATCGTCCGTTGAAACCATCACTTCATCAAAAATACCTGATGAAAGAGCTGCTTCAATAGAGTATTCGATAATAGGTTTTCCTAAAAATAATTTTATGTTTTTTCGAGGAATTCTTTTGCTTCCTCCTCTTGCAGTAATAATAGCTATCGTCTTCATTTTTCATCCTTTTTTCAGTCATAAATAAGCATTTCTTCTCAATATATAATATACACCTCGTACCATATCATGTCAAACAACTCATACGATTATAAAGTGGTGAATTTACATATAAAAAGACACGGACTTATAAAATCCGTGTCTTACTTTAATTTCTTTTATTTATCCAAACTCTTCATCGTCGGGAACAATAAAACGTCCCTAATCGCATAGCTGTCTGTAAGCAACATACAAAGTCTGTCGATACCGTAGCCGATACCGCCTGTAGGAGGCATACCAAGCTCTAATGCATACATAAAATCTTCGTCTGTTGTGTTAGCTTCTTCATCACCGAGAGCAAGCAAAGCTTCCTGCGCCTTGAAACGTTCTCTCTGGTCGATAGGATCGTTAAGCTCTGAATACGCGTTACACATTTCCCAACCGTTCATAAATAACTCGAAACGCTCTACATAGTTCGGATCTTCCGGTTTCTTCTTGGTAAGAGGAGAAATCTCGATAGGATGATCCATAACGAAAGTGGGCTGAATCAAGTGTTCTTCTACAAACTCTTCAAAGAAAAGATTCAAGATATCGCCCTTGGTATGATGAGCTTCAAACTCAACATGCTTTTCTTTTGCGATAGCCTTTGCAGCATCTGTATCTGCGATTTCGTTAAAATCTACGCCTGCATATTTCTTAACCGCATCAATCATGGTAATTCTTTCAAAAGGCTTACCCCAGTCCATTTCAATGCCGTTGTATACAATCTTAGTAGTTCCGAGCACTTCCTGTGCCACATAACGGAACATATTCTCTGTTAAGTCCATCATTCCGTTGTAGTCGGTATATGCCTGATATAATTCCATCAAAGTAAATTCCGGATTGTGTCTTGTATCCAAACCTTCGTTACGGAATACACGTCCGATTTCATATACTCTTTCAAGACCGCCGACGATAAGTCTCTTTAAGTATAACTCAAGAGAAATACGAAGTTTTAAATCCTCATCCAACGCATTGAAGTGAGTCTCAAAAGGTCTTGCCGCAGCACCGCCGGCATTGGCAACCAACATGGGAGTTTCTACTTCCATGAAACCTTCGCCTGCAAGATACTTGCGGATAGTGCTGATAATTTTAGAACGCTTAATAAAAGTATCTTTTACTTCTTCGTTCATAATCAAGTCTGTATATCTCTGACGATAACGCATATCGGTATCGGTTAAACCATGGAACTTCTCCGGTAAAATCTGTAAGCTCTTAGATAACATGGTCATTTCTACCGCATGCACGGAAATTTCGCCGGTCTTGGTACGGAATACATATCCTTTTACACCGTAAATATCACCAATGTCAGACTTCTTAAAATCTGCATATGCATCTTCACCGATAGCATCCTTTGCTACATATACCTGAATTCTGCCCTTCAAATCCTGAATGTTGCAGAAAGAAGCCTTACCCATAACACGCTTAAACATCATACGTCCTGCAATGGATACCTCAATAGGGCTTGCATCCATAATAGCACGTCTTTCGTTATAATCTGCATTGATTGCTTCTCTAGCCTGTGCTTCATCCAAACCTTCTACATTCACTTCCGGTCTGCCTGCCAACAATTCTGCTTCGTGAGCAACGTATAACTCTTTAGCCTCTGCAGTGTGATGTGTCTGATTATATTTGGTAATTACAAAAGGATCCTTGCCTGCTTCCTGAAGATTGGCAAGTTTCTCTCTACGTACTTTTAAAAGCTGGTTCAAATCCTGTTCCGGCTGCTGATTCTTCTGGTTCTGCTGATTCTGTTCTGCCACGCTTTTATCCTCTTTCTTTCTACTCTTTTTGACTTTATAAAAGGTTGCCTGCGGTTGCAGACAACCTTTCTGTTATATCCTTTTTACGCCTTAATGATATCAAGTACCTTATACTTAATAACACCGACAGGAGCTTCTACGCTTACGGTTTCACCCTTCTTAGCACCGATTAATGCTTTGCCGAGAGGTGATTCGTTGGAAATACTTCCGTTTAAGCTGTCAGCCTCAGATGCACCCTTAATGGTTACAGTCATTTCCTGCTTTAATTCTTTATCCATAATCTTAACGGTATAACCGAATGCAATCTTCTTTCCGTCGCCTTCGTCTCCGTCTATGTCAACAACTTCTACGTTCTTTAATAACTGCTCTAATTCGTAGATTCTTGCTTCAATATCACGCTGTTCGACTTTCGCTGCATCATATTCAGCGTTTTCTGACAAGTCACCCTGCGCTCTTGCTTCTTTTAACTTCTGGGAAACTTCTTTACGTTTTACAACTTTTAATTCCTGTAATTCGTCTTCGTATTTCTTTAAACCTTCACGTGTCAACAAATTTTTCTTGTTTTCTTCCATTTTTAAGCTCCCTTTCTTATATCTAAACGCAGGTCTGCCTTATCCCGCTTATTCTTTTAGCAGTTTATAATTATAAACTAAGGATGTCCAACATGTCAAGGGCAGACTTCCCTTTTATCATAAAAGAAAAAAGGCCCTCAGGACCTTTTCTCAAATCACTCATTTTCTACCATCTTAGACGCCATTTGCATTGCCTTTGTAATGGGATAATATAACACCAGCATAATTACAATATTGGCAATACCATGTATCAAATCAAAGGGAATACCTGCTACCCACCAGGTAAAAGCAGTGCGCAAACCATTCAATAATCCGGACTCATACCCATTCATTCCAAATGAACCGATAAAAATATAGGGAAGCGAACACAACAAACCAAACAACAAACCGAATATACCGGAAAGCATGGTACAGCCGAAATATGTATTTTTCTTCCGCATCGGAATGGCAAACAATGCTAACAACGGCCATGCATACAAATACATAATCCACCATACGTTAAAGCCGTAAATCGCTCCTTCAATTAAAATAAAAGCAGGTATTACATAAAAAATCCGATTACCTAAATACAAAGTAAACATGATAATCCAAAAGGTTGTAAGCTCTACATTCGGCACCTGTGCCAATGCAAACTTACTTACCTCTATTACTGCTATCATCATACCAATCAAAGCGATATCTTTTGCTGTAATTTTGTTTTTCTTTCCGTACTTTTCCATAATGCTTACTCTCTTATACAAGCTATGTTTTGCCTATATTCCTTTGGCATACCGCACTTTACTGTGCATATTCGATAACAAAAGCATCTCCATCCATAACAGGCTGGGTATCAATACCGTAATTGCAGTATTCACCATTTACGTAAAAACTCCAATAAGAACCGTCTACATTGTAATCAGCAACTTCTCCATTTACAGTACTAATCATGATGCCATATTCGCTTTCAGTTCCGCCATAGGTCAAACCTTCCGCTTCATCCATTGCCTGACGAAGATATTCTGCATCCGTATTTAATTCATAGATAACGGATTCGTCTGCTGAATTGATTACTTCAATGGTAATTTCCTTTGCACCTTCAACAGGCTTTGCTCCAAAAATCATCCATACTGCTACTAAAGCCGCAATAAGCACGGCAACACCGGTTACTCCCAAAATAATTTTGACTGATTTTTTCATTTTTATATTCCTTTCTTTTGTTTTAATATATTTTTAAATGTATCTCCGGCATTTCCCTGCAGTGAACCGCCTCATATACATAAAAAAACCTCTTACCGCACAAGTAAGAGGTTTATACATACCAAAAGGAAGTCCAAAGGACTTATGGAATCTCGTACTGCCAATTACTCGTGACCTGAAAACATTTGTTTTCCGTACCGGACAACGGGCAGGTCTCCTGACTTAAGTTTCAACATACATCCAGCCTTCCCGGTCCCCCAGTGGCATTCTTGGTTGTACTCCTCTCTTACAGTGACGAGTTCGTGCAGGACTTACACCTGCTTCCCTTTTCAATGCGGCCCCATGTTTTCACACTCCCGCATCACCCGTTCCTTTATTTCATTTTATTCTATGGTAATATTTTCTGTCGGACTGCTTTCAGCCGCTTCTTCCGCCGACAGTTGCTCTGTCATTTCTGTTTCCTGCTCAATCTCAGCTTTTTCCGTCTCATATTTGTTGACTTTGCGTTTAAAAAGCCTTTTATAAAACATCCAGTCGAGTTTGGAGCCAAAGGTTACTTTTTTCTTCTTTGCAACCCTTTCATATAAAAGTGCAACCCAAACATTAGCATTAATCATGCGACGATTCTCACATATCAATTTTTGCCCAACTGCATTGGGAAGCTTGGATATAATTACATCCGGAGAAACATCATTCAACTCGTTGACTAAGTCCTCTGCAGTTGAAGTTTCTTCATTCCATATATATTTCCCTGCTACATTTACGCTACTATGCAATTCCTTAAGATAGGCTGCAAGTTGTTCTGCCTTTTCTTCCGAATCCAGAATCAGATATACACTCTGTTTCCCTCGCGCTATCTTCTTAATAAACTCATGCAAAAAAGCATCTTGCCTGATTTCACTTTTACGCTCTCTGGAATTTTCTCCCAGCACATCCAGAACCGTAGGCTCTCCATACAAAATCAAATCCATGGATTCGAGCCATTCCTTCTGTTGCGGATTTTCTCCTGCATCCAGCAACACCTGAGAAGAAACATAAAAGATTGTATTCATTGCACCGCCACTGATAAATTTCAAAGAAAGCTTAATTGCTTCCTTCAACGGATAATCAGTAATGTGCATCCCCAAAACATCTATTACTTTCACAAGCTTCACCTTCTTGTTATGCTTATCCCTCTGACCGATGCCCGCTTTTACACGGACAAGCTACCGCTATAGTATAACAAAAAACAACAAAAGTTTCAACTTACTTAATCTTACGGATACACTTCTCCTTAATTTCAATACGACCCGCTTTTAAAAGATTGCCCACTGCACGCTTGAATTCATTTTTGCTCATACCCATCTCACGCTTAATGGTCTCCGGCGATGCCTTATCATTAAAAGGCAATACACCATCATAGCTTTCAATCACACTCATGATTTCTTCCGCATCTTTACTAATCTGAAGATAGGCCTTGTCCTTGAGGCTTAAATTAATTTTCCCGTCTTCCAGAATTCCTGTAACACGAGCTTCCACCCTGGTACCGCAAGCTACATTTTTCTGAAATTCTTTTGCCGGAACCAAGCCTGAATATTTATCATCCACTGCAATAAAAGCACCGAAGTTTTCACTGATTTCATATAAAGTACCGGTTACCCAGTCGTCCTTCTTGTAATCGCCGCCTTTTTCCAAATAATGGTATAGCTTCATGGTTGCACAAAGACGACTGCTTTTATCGATATAAAGAGCTACTAATACCTCATCTCCTTCGCGGACACGATAGGTCTGCTCCCGGAAAGGAAGCAATAAATCTTTTTCTAATCCCCAGTCCAAAAAGGCACCGATTTTAGTAGTTCCCGCAACTTTCAGTCTTGCCACCTCTCCCAAGGTAACCATAGGTGTTCTTGTAGTTGCAATCAGTCTGTCAGAAGAGTCTTTATAAAGGAATAATTCTGCCTGCTCACCGATTGCCATTCCTTTAGGCACCTGTTTCGCCGGAAGAAGCACTCGCTCCTCTCCCTTTTTATCATCCAATGCGGCAAAATACATACCAAATTCTACTTTTTTAACTGCCTGTAATGTTTGAATTTTACCAAGTTCTAACATGATTTTGTCCTCCGTTCTGTTGTGTAGGTATTTCCTCATACCCGTTGTATCGTTAATTTGTCATAAACATAAGTACTGCAAAAGCTCCGTCTTCACTGTTATTGAGTGATACCTTATATGCACCATCTTCCTCAGATACCCAAGGTATCATTTCATCTCCCAACACAGCCTGCTTACGGTATTCCACACGAAGCTTATTTACTGTAAATCCTTCCGGCAGATACTGCTGTGCCATGGCAACATACTGCCCGTTATTTACATGATGATTGGTATCCAGATGATGAACGCCTACACAGAAGTGCTCCTTCTCTTCCTTGTTATCCCCAAGCACGATTTTTGCTCTGGAATACTCCATAGGGTAACGTTCCTCCTGCACATAGGCATTGATGATTTCATCTGCCGGACGTACCGGCTTCATGGTATTGAAATCCATTAACATCCATGTACTGTCCGCAACTGCCAGAAGTTCCCCTTCTTCATCTCTCATATAAAAGTTTCGATAGCCAAAGGTTCCGCGAAATCCATAAGGTGCAGTAGAAATCACCACCTTCTCTCCCATCTTGGGATAGCGGTTGACTTCAATCTGCCAGGTCAGAAGAATCCAGCCCAGACCTTTTTTACTCAATTCCCAGAATCCAACCTTACGATCGTCGGAATCCAAATTGACACAATCCTGAAAATAATCAATCAGGGAGCACATGGTCAGAAGTCCATCCGTCCCTACTTCACTGTATCGTATTCGGGTTTTCCATTCGTACATATCCGTTCCCCTTATTATCCTTTACAAACGCCCACACGAAAATTCGTACTGCTTTTACGAATTTTCGTATATAAAAATCAAAAAAACTCAGCGGAAGTCTCCGCTGAGCTCTCTAGCAGGGCTACAAGGATTCGAACCTTGAGATGACGGAGTCAGAGTCCGTTGCCTTACCGTTTGGCGATAGCCCTAAATATGTGCGTTTCTCACTCACGCCTACTTAATATACACTGTTTTTTTCAGTTTTGCAAGTACTAATTTTAATTTTTTTACGATTTTTCTTAAAAATACATTTTCTTGCAACAAACAAACAGCTTCTATTCCTCATTCATGCGTTCCCTTTTAATACTGTCCAAGCGCATTTTTATCTTATGTTGCTCTTCTTTTAATTGTTCGCATCTTGTTGCCGTATTACGGATAATCTCCTTTTGTTCTTCAATCAAGACATTGCGGTTGACAACACCCATATTTTCTGCAAGTTTCATAATTTTATTCTGATTACTGTTGCGCAAATGATACAATGCAAGCCAAACCAAAAAAGTAATAAAAGTAATTATAAATGCCGGCAAAAAAACAAATGACTGCATCAACGCCATAAAGGTTGCAATAATATTAAAAACCTTGGCAAACATAAAAGGAGCACCGGGCGGAATTGCCGCTAATATAAGTAAATACCACGGCAAGGCACCAACACCGATAACCAGCGAAACGATTATCCAGAATTTCACCTTGAATTTTTCATCCAGCTTCTTGTTGCGCCACATCTTAATATCCTGCTGCGCATCATTCTGCTCCAATTCCAAACATTCTATCTCATGCCCTACTTTCATGAGACGATTGTATAGAGTATCTTCTTCATCAGTTAATGTATCAAAGGTTCCGAATTCCTTCATAATATACCGCCTCTAATATCGCAATCAAAAATATGCATTCGTTAACGAAAAATTAACACTTCTCTCTTAAAATGTACTTAAAAGCATTAATGTTGTCAATAATAGAAGGAAAAGTATTGACATGCAATTATAGCTTGTTATAATTAACATAGTTTGCAAAACTACATTCAAAAGTTTATGTTTCTATATTGGAGGTATCTATGAGTTCCTATGTTTTAACCTGCTGTTCCACAGTAGATTTACCCAAAGAATATTTCGAGAAAAACAACATTCCCTATGCCTGCTATCATTATATGATGGACGGTCAGGAATACCTTGATGATTTAGGACAAAGCATTCCCTTTAATGAATTTTATTCACGAATTGCCGCAGGCTCCATGCCAACCACTTCCCAGATTAACATCAGTGAGTTCATGGCATTTTTCGAACCCTTTTTACAGGAAGGAAAGGACATCCTTCATATCTCTATGTCTTCCGGTATTTCCGGCACTTGCAATTCAGCCTTAAACGCAAAAGCAGAATTAATGGAGAAGTATCCCGACCGTACCATTAAAGTAGTAGACTCTCTTGCTGCCAGCTCAGGTTATGGTCTGTTTTTGGATACTCTTGTAGAAATGCGTGACTCAGGTAAGAGCCTTGAAGAACTTTATCTGTTTGCCGAAGACAACAAATTAAAACTTCAGCATTGGTTTTTCTCTACCGATCTCACCCATTTTAAAAGAGGCGGTCGTATTTCAGCAACTGCAGCTACTTTGGGCAATATTTTAAATCTTTGTCCTCTTATGAATGTAGATTATGTAGGTAAACTGATTGTACGCCAGAAAATCCGCGGCAAGAAAAAAGTCATTGTAGAAATTGTTAATAAAATGATTGAGTTGGCAGAAGGCGGCAAGGATTATAACGGTAAATGCTTTATCTCCTGCTCTGCTTGCGAAGACGATGCCAGAAAAGTCGCTGACTTAGTAGAAGAAACCTTCCCCAACTTAAACGGCAAGGTAGAAATCAACAGCATCGGTGCCGTAATCGGTGCTCATACCGGTCCCGGAACCGTAGCACTCTTCTTCTGGGGCGAAAAGAGAGTAAACTAACTTTTTGATAAATCAAAACAAAAAGACTGTTACACGAATATAATCGGTAACAGTCTTTTTTATAGCTTATTCGTATTATTTTTTAGGTTTTACTGAACACTTTGACCGGAATTGTTTCCACTGCCGGTATTCCCCTGAGTTCCCATGCTGGAACCCTGGTTATTTCCGCCTGCATTGCTTCCGCCGTTTCCTCCGGCATTGTTATCCATATTTCCTCCGGCACTGCCTCCGTTCATCCCTTCGTTCATGCCGCCATCCATGTTAAACAATTCCATAAATCGATTTTTTAAATCCTTGTAAAAGTTTTTAACATCATCCGTAAAAGAGCCGTCGGCATCACCGATTAATGTTGTATATTCTCTGACAATGCCTGCAGTCTTGGTATCGCTGTAGTTATTTACGAATGTATCATATTCCATTACTACGTCGGAGCTGAAGGTTTCTCCGTTATCATCCAAATAAAGATGACTGTTATTTTCATCCTCCACATATCCTCCGGTAATCGCTGCAGTTACCAATTTATTGTAATGTTCTACTGCCTCCTCACGATACTGGCTATCAGGATATTTTGCGATGAACTCCTCAATGGTCACTGCACGCTCCAATAATTCTCCTGCACCGATATTGGCTCCGGTTTCACCGAAAGCAGGCTGTGACACCTCAATTTCCTTCCATGCCTGATATGCACTTTCTTCATCGCTTGCCTGCGCATTTTCACCAGCATTATCCGAAGCAGGTTGTGAAGCACTCTCAGAAGGTGTGGAATTCTGAGTATCCGGTTCTACCGGCGTATCGTTGCAACCCATACATGCCGCATACATAAAACATGTTACGGCAAGGCTTGCTATTACTACTAATTTTACAATTTTTTTCATAATGAAAACCTCCGTTTTAAATCGTCTATATATCCTAGGATTTCCTCTGTTTTCTTTTTTATGCATCTATTCTAAAATCCCTTGCACATCTTTTTATAAAATTATTTTTTTGCCTTTTGCTCTTTTAATACATTGCTCGGCTGAGCCTTATAGGTAGGATAACGGAACAGTAAGCTTTTTAATGCATTGGGGCAAAAAGGTACCAGCGGCCAAAAATAGCTTGCCTTATCGAAAACCGGCGTTGTAATAACAGATAGCAATACCAGGAACATTCCTATTCCAAATCCCCATACGCCGAAAAAACCGGTGCATAACACTAAAAAAATACGATATATACGAAGCCCTTCTGCCATTTCCAGACTGGCTATGGAAAGAGTGGCAAGCATGGTTGCGGCCCCATAAAAAAGGACTTCAAGGCTTGCCCATTCCAAATCAATGGCTACATCTCCTATAATCAACCCTCCCACAATTGATAAGGCGCCGGCAAAACGCTCGGAAGTGTGGGATGTAGAGTATCGAAACAAATCAAGTGCAACTTCAATAACCAGAACCATTACAAACAATTTAATCGGTGTCATACCTTCCGTAGTAACCAAAGCAAATTCCTCCGGCAACGGCACATAGGCTCCAAACAGAAGAAATAACGGAAGAAGCAGAAGACTCGCAAGCAAGGAAAAGAAACGCATTATGCGAATATAATTTCCCACAACAGGGCTTTTATAATAATCTTCAGGACTCTGGGTAAACTGAAAAATACTGCACGGTAACACCATAACCATGGGAGATGTGTCCGGCACTATCAATACATATCCCTCCTCCAGATAACTGCTTGCCACATCCGGACGTTCCGTAGTCAACACACTCGGAAGAGGATGAAAATAACTTCTTGGAATCAATAACTCCTTAAGGCTTTGTATACCCATAGTCAGAGAAGTTGCCTGCAACTCATCTAATTTTTTTCCTATCTTTTGAATCAAATCCTCTTGTGCCTTGCCCTTGATATAGGCAACTGCAACATCGGTTTTACTGTCCGTACCTACCTGATGCAATTCAAAGGTAAGTTGCGGATTACGAATTCTTCTTCTGATTAGTGCCGTATTCATAATAATATTTTCAACAAAACCATCCTTGGCACCTCTTGTCACTTTTTCGGTATCAGGCTCCGAAATACTGCGTAACGGATAAGTTCTGGTATCTATCGAAACCGCACGGTCAAAACCATCTATCAAAAGAATAGTCTGCCCGCTTAACAGATTCTTGATTAACGGCTCCCATTCTTCTACATAGGCTACCTGCGCGAACCCGAGCTTACTGTCAATAAATGTATTTAAGTCTTGAATCTCTTCATGATCGTTACAAAGATTTTGCACATCCGCCACAATATGCTGCAATACCTCCGTCTGGGTAAAACCGTTGATTGCCAGCATATAGACCTTAGTTTTTCCAAAAAACAGTTCTCGCTCGATATAATCAAAGCTCTGCTTAATTGCCATCAAAGAATGAGCCATTGTCATATTTTCCTGAATATTCGTGCTTATCATATGCACCTGCCCCGCCTTCCATCTTTCATTTCACGCCTTTCTCAGTCTTATTTAACGACGAAAAAAGGACCTGCTTAAGGTCCTTTTTAGTATTTGAACATTATTCGATTTTATTCTTCCGGCAAAATGAAAGTATCAATGACTTTTACAATACCGTCATTATCATTGGAATCCGTAATAAAGTCCGCCGCTTCTTTGATGGCAGGCTGTGCATTTTCCATTGCCACACCAACACCTGCATAGCGAATCATAGTCATATCATTAAAACCATCTCCGCAGCAAATGCAATTATCCTTGGTTAATCCTACGGTACTCATCATTCGATCAAGAGACTGCGCCTTATCAATATTTTTAGGCATAATTTCGATAAAAAACGGTTCGGATCGATAAATACTTAAAATATCACGATATTGCTCCTGCAACTTGCCCACAAGGATTTCAGCTTTTTCAGGTGGTGCCGTCATTAAACATTTATTTACATCAAAAGTAACAAAGTTCACAAAATTTTCTACAGGACGAATGCCCATACCGTTAATATGTGCTTCCAATTTGATATAATCATCAATGCGGGTTCCCACAATAATATTATTTCCAAGGTAGGTAACCAGACCGCAATCATTTTCTGTTGCAAAACGATGGAGGCCGGGAATCACCTGCGGTGGTAATGTTTTCTGAAACATAATGTTACCGGTTTTGTACTCCAAAATACATCCACCGTTAAAAGATAATAAATAACCGCCTCTTTTACCGAATTCCAGTTCCTCGGCATAACGCATCATTCCTGCTGTAGGTCTTCCGGACGCAAGAATCACCTTATGCCCGCGCTCCATCACCCGTAGAATGCCCTCTTTGGTACGAGGTGTAATTTCTTTCTCGGAATTTGTCAATGTTCCATCAATATCCAACACAAGATACTTAATGTCTTTTTTATCCATGGTATTGTTCCTTTACATTTATTCTTTCCGTTCTTTCTTCCCACATACACAAATTCCTTGCACAGTATACTTGAAATAAAAGATTCTGGCAAGCTGATTTTTATAAAATACCGTTTTTATGATGTTCCTGTTTTAACTTATCAAAAAATTTAGATACATACGCAAAATATTCTACTGCAGCAGTATGCTCTTTGGGACGACGATGTAACTGAATGACAATATCGCGATGACATTCAGGCTCTGATATCGGTAACATACGCATTTCTCCTATCTGCGTCTGATTCCATGTATAATGAGGCCAAAAGCCCACACCTAATCCTGCTGCAATTAAATTCTCCACTGCAGAGGTACTGTCTCCCTCAAAGATAACATCCGGCTGAAATCCTGCCTGCATACAACACCGGTCACAAATGGCACGTAAGTTTTTGGCACCGGTTAATGAAATAAATTTCTTTTCTGCCACTTCACTTAAGCAAATACTGTTTTTTCCTGCATATTCCGTATTATTCGGTACTGCAAGAAAAATGCGTTCCGAGAAAATATAAAATTCATCTTTACTGTTCACCGGCTTCGTAAATGATTCTTTTGTAAAAATTGTTATATCCGCATCTTCCATCTCCGCATTCTGCACAATCTGAAAACGCATTTCCTTGTGTTCTTTCTGGAAACGAATGATAGTATCCGTAACCAAACCGGAAGCAGCTTTCACATTAATCTTCAACAATTTCTTTCGTTCTCCGGCCAGGATTTGCAATTCTTCCGGAATCTCATTAAGTGCCTTCAACACCGGCTCAATCTTTTTATACAGATATTTACCATATTCCGTAAGAACAATGTTACGCCCACTGGGTTCAAATAATTTCACTTCCAGTTCCTTCTCCAAACGATGAATAGTCTGCGTCAAAGCAGGTTGGGCAATATGCAACTGCTCCGCCGTTCTTGTAACATGCTGGGTTTGTGCAAGTGCGTAAAAATATTTTAACTGCAGTATTTCCAATCTCTTTTCCTCTTTTCATAATTTTTATATTATGATTCTAAATTTAATTATATATTATACATTTTGAATAATCAAGTGTATGATGTAGCAGAAGACAAAGAAACGGAGAGAAAAAAATGAGCCCTTTATTAGAAACTTTTATGTTGATATGTTTTGGTCTCTCATGGCCTATCAACGTTATGAAAGCAATCAAAGCCCGTAGTGCAAAAAGCATGAGCCTTCCTTTTATCCTTTTAATTATTTCAGGTTATATAGCCGGCATCAGCGCAAAATTGCTTTCACATCAGATTAATTATGTTTTAGTTGTATATTTTATTAATTTAGCGATTGTAAGCGTTAATCTTATTGTTTATTTCAGAAACAGACATTTAGACCGCGAGAACGAACTTACTGACACAGTTCCCCGCCATCGCATGGCTTAATATAATTTTACAAATGCAATACCCAATATCCCCCACAGAGGAAGTCTTCCTCCAATCTGTCTATGACTTCCTCCGTATACTATTCACAAGGGCGAGATTTGTCTAACAAATCCCGCCCTCTCATTTTTAACTATATCATTTCATACTCCATCATTTCATAAGCAAGTCTGCTTCCCTCACGAATTGCTTCCGGCAAAAGTGCCCTTGCCACGCATTTTAAATCATCTGCGCCATCCTCTTTTAAATAAGCATAATCGCCATCTAAACGTTCTACCACATACTCTTTACGTTCAAACATATTTTTCTCCTTTATTTGATACAATTATGATATACTTTTGTTATCGTTACTTTTATACTTTTTAGTATATCATACAATCTTAAAATACAAAAGGAGACCTTATGTTTTTTAAAAATGCCACGGAAAAACAATTGGACGAAAAAATGAATCGCATTCAAAATAATTTTGAAAATAATTATAAGGATGCCGCACAACTTAATTTAAAAGAATTTGAAGCAATGCTAAGCGAAGCCAAATCTTCCGGCAAATTGAAAGAAAAACGTGTTAGTTTTTATGAAAACAAACTGATAGAATACAAGAACAGGATGCAAAAATTTACTCACAAGGACCAAAAGTGTACCTGGTAAAAATAATTATGTATTTTTTACAAAATTTTCTGAAAAATTATTTAATTTTTGTGAAATATTTGCTATAATAACTATACGCGTTTGTAATATCGCAAAATTACTATAAATTAACAAATTTTGCAGTGATACATACATGAAATTTTATGAAAGTGAAGGTAAACAACATGGGCTTATTTAAAAAGAAAACCGTCATTACACAAAGCGATCTTGCTAAGACAATCTCCGTAGATGTACTGAAAGAAAAAACAACTCCGATTGTAGAAGGTTCAACCTTAATCGGAAGTAAATACGATGAAATGTTATCAGAAGAAACTGTTATCAACGGCGAGCTCGGCAGCATTTGCGATAACTTGGGAGAAATTAACAGTTCTGTAGAAGGCTTAAGTTCTTTAGTTGAAACCTCACAGGCCGCTTTACTGAAAACTGCAGAAGCAGCTTTAAACTTCCAGGATGCTAAACTTGCAATTATTGATTCCGTAGAAGATGCCAAATCCGAAATCACCAACTTAAAAGAAAGTTCTGATCAGGTAGTAGCAAGCTTCAACGAAATGCATGAAACATTCCAGACTTTACAGAAATCCGTTGCTGACATCAGAGCCTGCATGAAGGGTATTACAGATATCGCAAACCAGACTAACCTCCTTTCATTAAATGCTTCTATCGAAGCAGCCCGTGCCGGAGAAGCAGGTAGAGGTTTTGCTATCGTTGCGGATCAGGTTCGTGTTTTATCTGATGAAATCAAGAAGTTAACCGCTAACATCGCAGAAAGCGTTAACAATGTTGAGAAAGATACACAGGGCTTAAATCAGTCCATCGCAACTTCTGAAACTGCTTTTGAAGCAAGTAACGCCAATGTTGCATCTGCTTACTCCATCGTTGAGAAAGTACAGACTCTTGCAACCAGCATGGATGCATCTTGCGAAGACTTAACCGCATCCCTTGCACAGTCAAAGCAGGCAGTGGAAGGCATCAGTGTATTAACCGATTCTACTCAGAACTGCTACAACAATGTTTCCGGTAGCGTAGGTGTAATTAGCACTTGCCAGAATAACAAGAGTGCGTTATATGACGAAATGCGCGATGCTATTCTTGAAGTAATTCCTCTTGCAGAAGAATTGAATAACATGTAATCTACAAGACATAAACTTTTCTTTTTTCATACATAAAAGGCTCGATGTTAAACATCGAGCCTTTTATAATATCCATTTTATTCTGCTTTCTTTATGCGTTTTTCTTCGCAATACGCTTTTCTTTTATCTTACGATACAAAAACTTTCCAAGCTTTTTTAATCCTTCCAAAACAATGGAATAAAGCAAAGTTACAGCCAACAGAACAAGCAAAATCACAATTGCGTATTTAAACTGATAGGTTTCTTTTCTCCAGATATTCATGTAGAAAAATGTGTGTACCAAATAAATATTCATAGAATGGTGACCAATAAAAGCAAATACTTTCTTAATCCCCGGAACACTCGCAATTGTTACTGAAGTCATGCAAACAATAAAAAGGGTAATAACTGCATCCGCAATGCAAATAAAGCTTTCCAGTACAATCTCTTTTTGACGCACAAATACACATAGGGCCAGTCCAACAATTCCCAAAAGCCATTTAAGTACAGTGTTTAACTTCCACTGCATAACCTTATCAAGCCATTCACCTTTAGCTGCACAAACACCTATAACCACCACCAACAGAAAACGTTCTATATTGAAATTCATATTAAAAACCCAAGGTGTAATATATGCAAATAATATAATATAATAACCCACCTTCTGAGTAAGCAGGGCAAACAATGGCACGAGGAAAATTAGTAAATATGCCACTTCCATATACCACCAGCTGGCATTTAACGGAGTCACTCCGAATATACTATGCAAACCAATTGCATCAACTACCATTCGAATAAGGCCTTGTCCGCCCCATCCATATTGCGCCCTCAAGTCAAAATACGGATGCATAACAATAAGTACACTGACATATAAAATAAAAAAGTTCAGCATTAACTTAAAAAATCTTTTCAAAGCCTGTTGATACGTATCTTTTATAGTCAGATTTTTTTGACTGTAAATTCCTTTCGTAATACCATATGAAGTTAAAAATACAAATATACTAACGCATATATTTCCGAATCCTGCAATCGTCAGAAAGGTTTTTTCATTTAACGGAGCATAATTCACTTCCATTACTATTACATCATTAATATTCGAAAATAAATGGTAAATAAGTAACAAAATAATAGCAAAACCTTTGGCAATATTTGTATGTTCCTTCGTAAATGTCTTTTGCATTCTATCTCCCTTTCATTCCTCGTCCCTATCCCTTTTATCATTTTCGTAGAAAAGTCGTCACTCGTCAAGCATTTCTTGACAGATAAATAAAGTAAGGCAAAAAAGAACCTCCGAAAGTCTTTCATATCATAGTTTCGGAGGTCTTTTTCTTATAATTATTTTATTAAAAACATACTAATATACGCGTTTCTCCAACAATCGCTCTTCGTACCGGTCTCTTGGCATAGGTCTGTCATAATAATATCCCTGTACCGCCGCACAATCAATTTGTTTTAAAAACTCAACCTGTGCATCGGTTTCCACACCTTCCGCAACAACACGCATGCCTAATTCATTAATCATATTCACAATATTTCTTATGAATACTTCATCCTGGGCATCGTCGTTTTGTATCGTATCGATAAATGATTTATCCAGTTTAATAATATCCACATTTAAGCGTTTTAAAACATTTAAAGAAGAATAACCGGTTCCAAAATCATCAAGTGATACTTCAATTCCATTCTCACGCATCGTCTTACTGAACTTAACAAAATGCTCATAGTTTTCAAATCCGGAAGCCTCTGTTAATTCAATTTCGATAAAAGAGGCAGGAATGCGTTGTCTGTTAATCACATCTAAGATGCGATCCGCAAAATGTTCGTCTTTAAAATGCTGTTTTGAGAAATTCACAGAAACCCTTACAGGTTTCATGCCATGTTCAATCCATCTGCGAATATCTTTACATACGGTCTCAAATACATACATATCCAATTCGCAAATCGTTCCCTCTTTCTCCAATGCAGGAATAAAATCCCTAGGCGGAACCATCACCCCATCACGCATCCAGCGTACAAGAGCTTCACATCCGCACAAGCTGTTATCCTTCAAACTAACTTTAGGTTGATAATAAACAAGCATATCCTTGTTCTTCAAAGCCGCCGGAAATGCAACTGAGATATCCTGAACAAGCATATCGACATCTCGCATTTTCTTTTCAAACCAAACAACATTTTTAACATTTTGCTGTCTTGCGTATCCCATTGCAATCACTGCACAATTTAATGCATCGTCCACATTATTTCCGGGTGCAATATCGCATATACCGATTCTGGTTTCTACATCCATGGTAATCGGCTCATTATTAATCCACAACTTTATGGTAATATTTTTCATCCGTTCAAAAAAAGCACCAACTCGCTCTTTTTTAACAAATACAATAAAATTATCACCACCCATACGGGCAATATTCTCATCAGGCAAAAGAAAATCATCAACGTTAGCTGCGTACAATCGCAACAACTCATCTCCTTGTGCGGAGCCGATTTTCTGATTATAGTATCTGAAATTTTTAATATTCATAAATGCGCAATTATATGCTGCAAGTTGATTCTTTGCTTCTATATCAGCTAGGAAATGCTTCATGCCGGCGACATTACTTACGGCTGTCATGCTATCAGTCAACATGGCACGATCCACAAGCTCCTTCAAGCGTGCACGACGCATAGCCGCAAAAATTGTATTGGACAACACGCGAACAGCTTTCTTTTCTTCTTCATTCCACTGATATCCCAACTCTGCATGAAAAATAATGTGAAATACACTGCTGTTACTTGTAACGTAACTTTCTTTTACTTCTTCTGTTTCATAACCGCCCGCATAAGTAAAAAAATCATGGCAAATAGACCTTCCCCGAGGCTGGTACATATTCGGACGCACTTCCATCACCATGGCAGCCTTGCCCAAATGCAATTCATCCCGAATGCATTCCAAGGCTTCTCCAATTCGGTCTTCCAGTTTGTCCAACCCTACCTCACAGTTCAGAATCTTTTCCATGAAGTCGCAAAAAACATCGCTACATAAAATGTAACCCATCGTTTCGCCCCCTTTCTTCCATTATGAATAAAGAGCCTTTGTTTTCCCAAAACATATGTATTACCAATTATATAAATATCTATTACCCCTAATCGATATTTACTTTAAAATTATACCATAAAATATAAAATTAAAAAAGCATATCACATTATATTTCTTCGTAAATACAATAATTATAACACTACTCTATATAATATAACCATATCTCATAATTACTCGTATCGGACGAAAAAACACCTTCTAAAATCAAGCCGTCATTGCCGGACGCAATTTCTTTTGCAGATAAAATATAATCACACCCCAAAGCCTTCATTTGGTCGTAGTTTAATTCCAAATTTTCAAACTGATAATCCGAATACTTGCTATAATCACCGGCTTCTGCGGTATATAAATAACAACGGCTTCCCCAACTGTCAAAATACTTTGCTAACATATCATTCTTATCTAATTCTGCAGCAATCACTTCGCGAAAAGCATATTTATACTCCAAGGAATAATTATTAGAATATCCATCAATAGTATAAAATCCATAAACCAATGACGGTGCCGGACTCAAGCCCAAATGTGCTATTCTGTATGTTTCTAACTCTCTTCCAATATGCTCATCTACAGCCTGTAAAAGTTCCTCCATATAATACTCTTCCCATGTAGGCATGCCGGTAATAGCTGAACCATTATTATATTGATTTATATTATCATACAAAACACATTCCTTTTTCAAAAGACTTAATGTCGGAAGTATTACAATTAAAATAATTACAATTTTAATAATATTAGAAAGTTTTTTAAAATCATTCCATAACATACCAATCCCCACTCCGGCCATTAACCACCAAAGCGTCGGACAAATCCAAATATATCTTTCAAACTGAAAATAATGCAAAACTCCACTCTGTTGGTTTTGCCACTCCAAAAACAAAGGAGATGTAACAAGTCCATATATAATAGCTGTTATTATAATAGCTCCCCATGCTATCATTAATATTTGAAATAAGTTTCGCGTATTATCCGACAATCTCTTGTAACGTATACCTTGTATAAGTGTAATAATTACCAAAAAAGGCAGAATATACCAATGCAAAGAAGGTGCATATGCGCCTTCGCCATATAAGAAACAATTAACAATATTTTGCCAAACATTAATACCCTCTGTGTAATTATAAAATTCCACCCTATGACTTACAAAATCTGTTGTTCCAAATAGTAATTGCAAAAATAAATCTTTATTTACAACAACATAAGAAACTACCAAAAGTATAATGCCAATATAAAAATACGTTTTTTCCTTTCTAATCCCCCTATCTTTAATCAACATATATATAACCAAGACCAACAAATAGGTCAAGACTACATAACCAATCAGTACCAGATGTGTTGTAAAACCAAAATATACAACACCTAAAAGTGAGGCCACTTTATATTTTCTTTCATAAAGATTCCAAAGACACAGAATCAAAAGCGGAACGCCCACAACACTCAAGCCATATACCGCTTTAAAAGGCAACATGGCAAAAATAACTCCAATCAAAAATGCGATTCCACTACTCTTTGTTAATTTTTTAAGTACTCCATACATACCTGCAAAAGCTGAGATGGATACAATATAGTACTGTATAACAAATGCCCAAAACAAATCAAATATTTTATATAAGGGAATAAATAATACAGCCGATGGCAACATACCACTGGCATTTATGCCATTCATCATCTCCGGATATATATCAATTCCCGTAAACATATATTTAGCACTAAAAAGATATGAACATATTGTTTCATCTAATTGATCATGAGTATCAAAAACACTACCTTCACCCATTATGATATATGGAAGAAATGTAAGCGAGACTATAACAACTCCTAATATCCATAATTTTTGTTTATCTAAATACTCAATACATTTTTCTAATCTTTTCAAAATTATTTAGCTCCTAAAACTTCTCTTTTCAGGCATTTAATATTATCCCATTTTTACAGGTCTTTCACCGTAATTGTAATCAACGCATTCTCATCTTCACCCAAACCATACTCCTCAATCATACGGTTCGCCTGATTGGAAATAACGCGTTCGAAGTAATTTCGCATGGTTCGCGCATTTGCAAAATGCTGCATATTGATTTCCTTCATATTACGGATTTTATCAAGAATAACCTGTTTGGTGCCTTCCGCCAAAATGTAATCCTGCTTTCTGCAATACAACGCAAAGATATCATATAACTCGATTTCACTGTAATCCACAAACTGAATAAACTTGCTGAATCGGGAACGAAGACCGGGGTTAGAATCCAGAAACTGCTCCATCAAATCATTGTAACCGGCTACGATAACCACGAGACGTTCACGTTCATCTTCCATGATTTTAAGCAGGGTATCGATAGCTTCCTGACCATAGTCGCCTTCATTGGTACTTGTAAGAGAATAAGCCTCGTCAATAAAAAGTACGCCTCCCATAGCTTCTTCCGCCATTTTACGAACATTAATAGCTGTCTGACCCATATCCGGTGATACCAGCATAGAGCGGTCCGCTTCCACCAGGTGCCCCTTCTCCAAGATATCGAGATATTTAAAAATATCTGCCATTTTACGGGCAATAGTCGTTTTACCGGTACCGGGATTCCCTGTAAAAACCATGTGCCTTGAAATTGCAGTGGTCTTAAAACCTTTCTGCGCACGAATCTTCTGCACAATCATAAGATTTACCATATCGTGAATTTCTTTTTTAACATTTACAAGGCCGACAAGTTCATCAATCTCTTTTAAGACCTGATTGATTTCCTTGATAAAAGGCTCTTCGCTACGGGCAAACAAGGTTGCTTTGTCCTCAAGGCGCTGTTCCTTAAGCTTGGGCAACTCTTCCACGCCGCTCTTTGCTTCCACTTCGTATATGTATTCTTTCATGCCGTTTAAGAAGAAATCCATCAATTTCACGGCATATTTCAAACGGGCACCGCTGCAGTTAATCAAAACATTTCCAAACTGCTCCATAAACTGATACAAACGCCAAGTATCAGAAAGATAATTGGTCTCTCGTAAAATATCCGCCTTTTCGGCCCGTGCAATCAGCTGTATGGTTTTAGGCACCTTCTGCAAGAAGCTGTCATCGGTAAGGCAGTCGTCGCCGTAGCGTCTGATTAACATCTCATAATTCACCATTTTATCGAAGGTGTTGTTAATTAAATTAATCTCAGCCGCCGTTACATTCTCATCGCAGATTGCAATCAAAAAAGCCATATTGATTACTTCATCGCAAAAATCCACATACAAACCGCCCTGGGCGTAACCGCTGATAGAACTTTCGTATTTGTCACAGATTTGCTGACATTCCAATAAGTTTTGTTTTAATTCTGACATGTAAAATTCCCCCGATACTTAAATTTTAGATATCTTCGTCGCCTTCTACGCCCTTTCCATAGTTAGGGATGTATTTCTTAAATGCAGCCTTCTGGAAAATCGGTTCAAGAATTATAATTACGATTAACGCAATTATAAACTCCGGCAAAAGGCTCTTTGCAAAACTTCCGATGGCAACGGGAACCAAGGGCATCCCGGGATTGCGGGGAACCACAAATAATGCGGTTGAAACAAATGCCATTACAAGTCCGATAAAAGGTGTGTAAATTAAGTCTGATACCAAACTCTGTAAAAGATGCAATACAAAACCTTTGGTCTTGGTTGTTTTGGCAATGCCGTCATTTACCTTCTTCATAGGTACAATAAAGCCAATACCAATCGCAAGGATCATTGTAATCACCAGCGATACCAGGAAAGACGGTAAGAACGCCATGATAAAAGGCGCGCCACTCTGCTTTACGGCTGTCAAAGCACCTAATAAAGCCCCAACTACCGACATTGTGATACTCATTGCAATACCCATTCGAAGACTGATATATCTTCCTACTTTCTTTTCAATCATTGTATGTAATCCTCCGTTTTCTAATAAGCTATTTTAATCGTTTTATTTTTATAATATTTTATCTTTGCTATATTCAGTTTTAACCCAATACTTAATTCTTTCTAAATAAGGAAAAACCTTTTTTCGGTTTCTCCGAATCGTTTTTAGATAAGTCTGCCCCAATCATTTTGAAAAATTTCGAACGCTCTCCTCTCTTTGTCATATTAGGCGGACCATCCAACTTAGATAACATATCTTCAAAGGCCATCAGTCTCATCTGACAGGACATACGTCCTTCCTCAAGATTCGAAATCGGTCTTACCTGATTCAGCACCTGAGGCATCTGATAATAACCTTTTGCCTTAAAATATTCATAATCGTTTGGCGTCATATTCTGGAGTCTGTATGCAAGATTTGCAAACTGCAGACTCAAGCCGTAGGTATATGTATTTCTCTGCGGATACAAGTCATTTATGCAGGCATAAGCGGACTCCTGAATCAACTGAGCGATACCCTCATCGGTACCGGCGTACATGCCCACAAACACGTCGTGGCCTAAACTGTCCACAACCAGAGTGTGCTGTTCCAATTCAGCCAAATCCATGGGATCCATCTCGCCACAATACACATATGCTTTGGTATGTTCATAATCCTGTCCGTAGCGACCGAATTTTACATGGCGGTCTAAGAAATATTTATAATTTGTACTAAACTGATTATAGTTAATTCCGCTGACCGTAATAATCATCTCAGAATTTTTATAAATTTCATCCGCCAAGGCTTCGAAATCATCCTTGATAACACACTTATTGTTGGTGTAACAGCCAAAGCATGCGATACAACCTTTGATATTCTTTTCACGCAGGTTATAAACGGTAACCTTCGCGCCTAAAGCTTCGTACTTCTTTGCAATCGCTAAAGCCTGTGCCTCGGTTTCTTGCGCCTCATCACCACAGTCCAAAACAGACACCCTGGTATCCTTCAAGCTCTGCGCATCAAGCGGTTTGTCCATAACCATATCTTTGACGTACTGGAACCAACGATAGACTTCTTCTCTACCGTGCTCTGCCAAAACATCTTCGTCCAACATACTAAGGCTTCGAATCCATTTTAAGCCGTTCTGTCTTGCGTAAGATCTTAAATAATTGTG